>NZ_JBHEEE010000001.1:0-990968 GCF_041929865.1 Pseudochrobactrum lubricantis | reverse complement strand
GTAGCTCAGGGGTAGAGCACAACCTTGCCAAGGTTGGGGTCGAGGGTTCGAATCCCTTCGCCCGCTCCAGTTTGGTTAGACTTCAAAAGCCGCGCACTGCGCGGCTTTTTGCTTTTCTGATGCAATTTCCCCGCATTATTGCCAAGACAAAGCCACCTCTCCGTTTCGTCTTAAATCCTTTAAAAAAATTACAGATTTTTGCATTTTTCCTGTTGCAAATCACTCAGGCTTTTGCCATATAGCGCAGGCCTAACCAACAAACTGGCGCGAGCGGGTGTAGCTCAGGGGTAGAGCACAACCTTGCCAAGGTTGGGGTCGAGGGTTCGAATCCCTTCGCCCGCTCCAGTTTGGTTAAGCCTTCAAAAGCCGCGCACTGCGCGGCTTTTTGCTTTTCAGATTTCCGCTGCAATATAATTTTCAGCTCAAAAAATATGGCGCCGCACTCACATGCGACGCCTTGCCTGCAGAGAATCGTTTTCTTGCATGAAGTTAAGAGGAGAAAACCTGTCTCTCCGCACGGGCAACACGACGACGCGCAATAATAAACGCCGCAATAAACATCAATGTCATCAGCAGAACGATTGTCGGTGCCGGTGCGCTGTCGATAAAGAAGCTGGCATAAACACCAAGTCCTGACGCAGCGACTGCCACAACAACCGCAACAACCAGCATGGAACTGAAATTGCGTGTCAGCAGGAAGGCAATTGCCCCCGGTGCAATCAAAATCGCAATGGCCAAAATGATACCGACCGCTTTCAAAGCACCGACAATGGTCAGTGAGAGAATAGCCAGCAAACCATAATGCAGCAATCTGACTGGCAACCCCACGGCCTGCGCCTGCGCCGGATCAAAAGCATGCAGCAACAGATCCCGCCATTTCAGCACCAGCAATGCAGTTACAATCACAGCAATGATTGCTGTTTCAATCATATCCTGCTTGCCGATACCAAGAATGTCACCAAACAGAATATGATCCAGATGCACATCAGACTGCACCTTCACATACATCACCAGTCCAAGACCAAACATACCGGAGAAGACAACGCCCATAATGGTATCTTGTTTGATCCGGCTGTTTTCTTTCAGAAAACCGGTTGCCAGTGCACAGAACATCCCTGCTACGAAAGCGCCGATCGCCAGCGGAATATTGATGATATAGGCCAGCACCACACCCGGCAGCACCGCATGGGAAACCGCATCCCCCATCAGCGACCAGCCTTTAAGCACCAGAAAACACGACAATAATGCAGCCGGTATCGCGATCAGCATGGCAATGACCATAGCATTGACCATGAATTCAAAGCGAAACGGCATCATCAGAGTTTCAATCAGGCTCATGACTGCACCTCTGCTTTGAGAGTTTCAGCTGCCCGACGTCTTGCAGCCAGCATGCCATGCTTTGGCGCGAAAAAGAATGCCGCCAAAAAGATCAGCGTCTGCATCACAACAATAATCCCGCCGGTCGCGCCATCGAGAAAATAACTGATATAAGCACCGGTAAAACTGGTGAGCGTTCCGATGATCACAGCAATCATCAGCAAACGCGGAAAGCGATCAGTCAAAAGATAAGCTGTAGCCCCCGGTGTCACCACCATAGAGATCACCAGAAATGCACCCACAGTCTGCATTGCCGCAACGGTACAGGCCGACAACAGCGTGAAGAAAATCACTTTCAGCACAGTCGGGTTCAAACCGATAGAACGGGCATGACTTTCATCAAAGAAAGTCACCATCAGGTCTTTCCAGATGAACAGCAGCACGACCAGCGATACAAAACCGATAATCGCCAGTTGCAGCGTATCCGCTGGTGTAATCGCCAGAATATTGCCCAGTACAATGGTCTGAATGCTGACTGCCGTTGGTTTCAGCGAAACCATAAACAGACCGAGACCAAAGAAGGATGTGAAAATCAGGCCGATAATCGCATCTTCTTTCAGCTTGGTACGTTCATTGAGAAACAGCATCGCGGCCGCGGCCAGACCGCCGGAGAAGAAAGCACCGATCGCAAAAGGCAGACCGAGCATATAAGCCCCCGCCACACCCGGTACGATGGAGTGAGACAGAGCATCGCCGATCAGCGACCAGCCTTTGAGCATCAGATAACCGGACAGGAATGCGCACACCCCGCCGACCAGCGCCGAAACCCACATGGCATTGATCATATATTGATAGGAGAACGGCTCAAGCAGCAGTTCCATTACTCTGCTCCCTTACCGTGGTTGTCCTGATAGAGCACCAGCGGCCGCTCATCATCGGTCAGAATATTCACCGGATGCGCTTTACCTTTATCGGTATCATTGAGCACGAAATGGCGCAGAACACCGCCGAAAGTTTTCTCAAGATTGGCCTGCGTGAAGATGGTTTCCGTAGCACCATAGGCAAGAACCGTACGATTCAGCAGCACTGTGCGATCACAGAATTCCGGAACACTGCCGAGATTATGGGTCGAGACAAACATCACCCGCCCCTCATCGCGCAGATCGCGCAACAGCTTGATAATGGCTTCCTCGGTTTTCACATCCACACCGGTAAACGGCTCATCCAGCAGAATGACTTTGCCATCCTGTGCCAACGCACGCGCCAGAAAGACACGTTTTTTCTGACCGCCGGATAATTCACCAATCTGGCGCTTGCGGAAGTCACTCATGCCAACACGTGCCAGTGCATCCGTCACCGCCTGATAATCGGCAGGCTTGGCACGGCGCATCATGCCCATATGGCCGTAGCGCCCCATCATCACCACATCTTCAACGAGAACCGGAAAATTCCAGTCCACATCTTCCGACTGCGGAACATAGGCTACGAGATTGCTCTTGAGCGCCTGCTTCACCGGAAGCCCGAGAATGCGGATATCGCCTTTTGCCAGCCGTACAAAGCCCATCAGCGCTTTGAACAAGGTCGATTTACCGGAACCATTCACGCCCACCAGAGCAGTGATGGTACCGGTCGGAATTTCAAAACTCGCATCACGCAGAGCCGTATGGCCATTGCGATAGGTTACTGTCGCCCCACTGACCATAAGCCCTGCTCCCGCATCGGATGATGCGGGAGACAGAGATGCCTTTGGGAGGGCATTAAGCGGGGCATTCATTATTTTGCGTCTCCGGATTTAAGACCCTTCGCAATCGTGTCAGTTGTCACACGAAGCAGGTCGAGATAGGTCGGCACGGCACCGTCCGGCTCTGAAAGCGAGTCCACATACAGAACACCCCCGTAATTCGCGCCGGTTTCAGAAGCCACCTGCTGGGCAGGTGCCGGAGAGATCGTGCTTTCAGAGAAAACCACGGTGATATTGTTCTTGCGAACGGCATCAATCACTTTACGCACCTGCTGCGGCGTACCTTGCTGATCGGCATTGATCGGCCACAGATAAAGCTCTTTCAGGTTGAGGTCGCGAGCCAGATAGCTGAAAGCACCTTCACTGGTCACCAGCCAGCGCTTGTCTTCCGGAATATCTTTCAGCTCATCCTTGATCGGATCAATCAGTGCCTTGAGTTTGGCCTTATAGGCTTCAGCATTGGCCTTATAGGTTTCGGCGTTTTTCGGATCATGCTTCACGAAAGCATCGCGGATATTATCGACATAAATCATACCTGCAGACGGAGACATCCAGGCATGCGGGTTAGGCTTGCCGCTATACGGACCTTCGGTAATGCCCATCGGCTCAACGCCTTCAGACACAACAACACTTGGCACATCTTTCAGATGCTGGAAGAATTTTTCAAACCAGCGCTCAAGATTAAGGCCATTCCAGAAAATCAGCTGTGCGCCTTGCGCCTTCATAATATCACCCGGCGTCGGCTGATAATCATGAATCTCGGCATTCGGCTTGGTAATGGATTCAACAATCGCGGCATCACCGGCCACATTACGGGCAATATCGGCAATCACTGTAAAGGTTGTCACTGCCTTGAATTTTTCTTGTGCCGCAGCAGGCACCACCACCAGCGCGGCAGAAAAAGCTGTACCAATAATACCGGCCAGCAGCACGCGCCTCATTTTGCTGAACATCCTCAACTCCTCGATCCATACCAATTGTGTTTATTGCAAATAGAAAATCCTACTTGCAAATGATTGTCAATTGCACTCTTCGTAATGAGTCTGCAATAATTTTGCAAGTGAAAATCATTCGCAACTGAAGAATGGGTCATGTCATGCTGGAAGTACCTGAAAAATTACGTGCGCAAATGCGTATGCAACGCCTGCTACAAATGCAGGATACGTCTCTTATCCGGCCCATTCTGCAAAAGGCTGGCCTGCGCCCTACCCGTCAGCGCCTGATACTCGGGCAATTCCTGCTGAGCCTTAAGAAAATATAGGCAGCGACCGATGTTACAATTTTGTCATTGCTCTGAGGTCTGCCTGTCACCAACACAGTGTAAGAAACGCGCATTAGCGGCCTGTGTCCCCCGTTAGAAATACACATCCGCATCTTCTCTTCAACACAGTGAAGGAGCAGATCCATGCGGATTGTTCAGATTACCGACACCCATTTCAGCCCATCCAAAACACATTTTACTAAAAACTGGCAACCTCTCGCCGAATGGCTGGAAGAAGTTAAGCCGGATCTCGTGATCCATACCGGCGATCTGGCCGTGGATGGTGCGGATTTTGACGACGACCTGACTTTCTGTGCTGATCTTCTGGGCGAACTGAACATGCCGGTACTCTGCGTTCCGGGTAATCACGATGTCGGCCATCTGCCTTCCTCGCTGCAACCGGTCAATGACGAGCGTCTTGCACGCTGGCGCGATCTGGTCGGCCCTGACCGCTGGGTACATGACCAGTCCGGCTGGCGGTTGATCGGCCTCAACAGCCTGCTGATCGGCAGCGGCCATATGGAGGAAGAAGAACAATTCCAATGGCTGGAAGATATTCTGAACGGTGCCGGTGGCAAACCTGTTGCGATTTTTGCCCATAAACCGCTTTTCGTCGATAGTCCCGATGAAGGCGACAGCGGCTATTGGGGCGCCTCGCCCAAAGACCGTAAACGCCTGATGGATTTGTTCAGCGCACATAATGTCCGCCTTTATGCCAGTGGTCATCTGCACCGCGCATGGGCTGGCCATCATCAGGGTATTTCGCTGATCTGGGGGCCTTCCTCCGGCTTTATCGTCGGCCCGATGGAGCGCGACCTGCCGGGTGAGCGCATTGTCGGCGCAGTGATCCATACGCTGACCGATAATGTGCATAGCGAAATCACCGAACTGACACAGCTGCGTCCTTATCTGCTTGATGATGTGGTGCATGAAGTTTACCCGTCGAGCCACACTGCCGCCATTACCAGCGCCGATGCAACGGAGCAGGCATAATGGCGCATTTCGCACTGAAAAATATCTCCAAATCTTTCGGCGATCAGCACATTCTTAAAGATGTGACGATTGAAGCCGAAGACGGTGAATTCATTGCACTGGTCGGGCCTTCCGGTTGCGGCAAAAGCACCATCCTGCGTATCGCCGCCGGTTTGGAACATGCCGATGACGGTAATATCTGGCTGGGCGGGCGCAATATTACCGCCGCTCATCCTTCAGACCGCAATATTGCAATGGTGTTCCAGTCCTATGCGCTCTATCCGCATCTGACCACGCGGGAGAATATCGCCGTACCGCTGGCCATGCGTGATCTGACCATGACAGAACGTCTGCCGCTGATCGGCAACTGGATGCCGGGTCAGGCGGCAAAACGTGCCGCCATTCAGCAACAGGTGCAGGCAACTGCGCAGAGCCTCAAGATCGACCATCTGCTCGACCGCAAACCTGCGCAAATGTCCGGCGGTCAGCGCCAGCGTGTCGCGCTTGCCCGTGCCATGGTGCGCCAGCCACAGGTCTTCCTGATGGATGAACCGCTTTCTAATCTCGATGCCAATTTGCGCGTGCATACCCGTGCTGAAATTGTCGATCTGCATCGCCGTGCCGGTGTGCCAAGCCTCTATGTGACCCATGACCAGTCCGAAGCGCTGAGCATGGCCGACCGTGTTGCTGTGATGATCGGTGGCAACCTGCTGCAAATCGATACACCGTCCGAGATTTACAATAATCCGCGTCATATCGAAGTTGCCCGCTTCATCGGCAGCCCGAAAATCAATGTGCTGAGCGCCCGCGCCAGCGATCAGGGCATTATTCACTTTGCCGGCAAAGCAATTTTAAGCGAAATTGACATTCATGCCGGCTCTGCACTCAGTGTAGCGATCCGGCCTGAAGACCTGCAAATCCGCCGCGCCCACGAAAAACCTGCGGACAGGGCGATCTCAGCCACAGTAGCGCGTATTGAATTTCTTGGCTCTGAAGCTCTGGTCTATCTCAATGCTCCGGGTGCTCAGGAATTACTGACTGTACGATGCAGTCCGGCCATGGCAGCGGATCTACAACCGGATATGCCGGTTTTTCTGACTTTTGATCCGCATAAAGCACTGCTGTTTGATACGGAAGGTCAGCGCCTGCGCAAACTTTCTCATACAGTTTCAAGCCGCATTAAGGCTGACAGCCATGTCTGATATTGCGCAAAGCTTCTCCCCTGTAATGACAGCGCGTGAGGCAGCCAATGCCGCACGCAAACGTGAAGAGCGTCTGGCATGGAAGCTGATGGCACCGGCTGTGTCGCTGGTACTTCTGTTCATTTTACTGCCGACCTTGGCGGTGTTTTATCTCAGTTTCACCAATTTTGAACTGGGATATACGGATTATCAGTTCGTCGGCTTAGAAAACTATATTGAACTTTTCAAAGACCGTACCTTCCGTATCTCTCTGCAAAACACCGCACTCTACACACTGATCGTCACCCCGCTTTCCGTTTTTCTCGGATTAGGTGCAGCTATGCTGATTGAGAGTGAAACACGAGGCAAAGCCTTTTTCCGCACCGTCTATTTCCTGCCCGTTGCCTCGCTGCTCGTGGCCATGGCCACCGTTTGGCAATATCTCCTGCATCCGACAATGGGGCCGGTCAACGCGATGCTTGGCCTGTTGGGCATCGACGGGCCAAACTGGCTCGGCAGTTCTTCAACCGTGCTTCCAAGTCTTGCCATGATCGGCATCTGGCAATCTGTCGGCTTCAATATGGTGCTGTTTCTGGCTGGTCTTACCGCCATTCCGCGCGAACTATATGCTGCTGCCGAAATGGACGGCGCTAAAAGCGCATGGGAGCGTTTCCGGCTGGTGACATGGCCGCTGCTCGGCCCAACCACACTTTTTGTTCTTACCATCAGCGTCATCAATTCCGTCAAAGTCTTTGAATCGGTCAAAACCCTCACACAAGGCGGGCCGAACAAAGCCTCGGAAGTGCTGCTGCATACGATCTATCAGGAAGGTTTCGTGTTCCTGCGCGTCGGCTATGCCTCTGCCATGACCGTGATTTTTCTCATGGTGCTGATCGTGATGATGTTGTTGCAATATCGCGTGCTTGACCGCCGCGTGCATTATTAAGAGGCGGAAATCATGTCAGTCTTACGTTTTACCCGCCTCGGGATTTTGTCTCTCGGTGCGATGCTGTTCCTTGCACCTTATATCTGGATGCTCTCCACGGCCGCCAAATCGCAATCGGATATTTTCTCCTCATCGCTCAGCCTCATTCCGCAAAACTGGGCGCTGATCGAAAATATCACCAAGGCCTTTTCCCGTGTGCCGATGGGGCAATTGCTGCTCAACGGCGTTCTGGTCTGCGCACTCATTCTGCTGGTTCAGGTTATCATCGCTATCCCTTGCGCCTATGCTATGGCCAAGCTGCGCTTCCGTGCGGCACAGGTGATGATGAGCGCGGTTATGCTCGGTCTGCTGGTGCCGATCCATGCCACAGCTCTGCCTTTCTATTTAGGTTTTGAGCGCACAGGCCTGCTGAACACCTATTTCGCCATCAGCGCACCATTCTTCATCTCGGTGTTCGGCATCTTCCTGTTTCTGCAGTTTTTTCGGTCGATGCCGGATGATCTGATCAATGCCGCCCGTCTCGATGGCATGTCGGAAACCGGCATTGTCGCCCGTGTTATTGTGCCGAATGCATGG
Source organism: Pseudochrobactrum lubricantis (assembly GCF_041929865.1). NCBI lineage: Bacteria > Pseudomonadati > Pseudomonadota > Alphaproteobacteria > Hyphomicrobiales > Brucellaceae > Pseudochrobactrum > Pseudochrobactrum lubricantis. The sequence continues at coordinate 982,974 of NZ_JBHEEE010000001.1, read as the reverse complement.
CCTGTGATTACTGCTTTTTCGATCTTTTCCGTGGTTGCACACTGGAATGATTTGTTCTGGCCGCTGATTGTTGTCACCAATATGGACATGGCCACACCGCCTCTGGGGCTGCTGTATTTCCGTGCTGCCGAAGCCGGTGATGACTATGGCGCACTGATGGCTGCCACACTGATTATCACCCTTCCCCTCGTTCTTGCTTTTCTTGCAGCGCAACGCCGCTTCATTGAGGGCATTACCATGACCGGCCTCAAAGGCTGATCGCAACCTCACGTCTGTAACGCTCTTCCTCCCAAACATTTACGGAGCCTGTAATGACATTCTTCTCCCGTACTCTGACCGCTGCGGCCCTTTTTTCCGGTCTGTGCAGCACAGCTCTGGCTGAAACCACGCTCAATGTGCATTATCCTATGCCGGGCTTTTTTCAGGACGTGATGGCCAATATTTCCAAGAAATTCACGGAAGAAAATCCGGATATCAAAATCCATTTCGTCAATCCTTCCGCGACCTATGAAGACGGCATTCAGCTGATTATGCGTCAGAATGGCACCGCTGAGCTGCCGGACATCACCTTTACCGGCCTGAACCGCCTGCGCATTTTAAGTGAACGCAATATCGGCCTTGATCTGAAACCTCTGGTCGAGAAAGAAACTGATTTTGAAGCGCAGGGTTTCACTCCGACCATTCTGAACCTTGCCAAATTCGGTGACCGTCAGGTTGGTCTGGCCTTCGCCACTTCCAATCCGATCATGTATTACAATGCGGACCTGTTTAAAAAAGTTGGCGAGAACCCGGATACGCCTCCGGCAACATGGGACGATGTCATCCGCATCGGCGGCAAGATCAAAGCGCTCGGCAACGGCGTTCAGGGCATTGATTTCCGCTGGCAGGGTGATGACTGGATGTTCTCAGCCCTGTTATTCGGTGCCGGTGGCCGGATGCTTTCAGAAGATGAAAAACAGGTCGCATTCAGCGGTGCTGAAGGTGAAGCGGCTTTCAAACTGCTCGATCGCATGGTCAAAGAAAGCGGCCTGCCGGTCTTTACCAAAGAAGCCGGTGAACAGGCCTTTGCGGCCGGAAATGTCGGCTTTGCTTTCCAGACCACCGGCGGCCTGCGCAATACAATCAAAAATGTCGGCGACAAATTCGACATGCGCACCGCTAAAATCCCGCTGCTTAATCCGGAAAAAGGCCGTCTGCCAACCGGTGGCAATGCGGTTGTTATCCTGACATCGGACGACGCAAAAATTGAAGCCGCATGGAAATTTGCTAAATTTGCAGCCGGCCCTTACGGCGCATCAGTCGTCGTGCCTGGTACCGGCTATGTGCCAAATAATGAACTGGCTGCAAAATCGGATGAATATCTCGGCAAATTCTATGACGAAAACCCGCTGTTCAAAGCCGGCCTGAGTCAAATGAATATCATGATCCCTTGGTATGCTTTCCCCGGTTCGAACGGCGTGAAAGTAACCCAGACTATTGTTGATAATCTGTCCCGCGTTGTTGAGCAGAAGGCCACGCCGGAAGAAGCCCTTGCCGATGCGGCCGATGAAGTGAAAAAGCTGCTGCCGCGCCGCTAATCACATCAGAATAATAATCAGACCGGCGGCTTTAAGCTGCCGGTTTTTTCTTTTGTAAAGTTGCCAGTGCCACACCAAATGTGGTCAGCACCATACCGGCAATCTGCACCAGCGTCAGCGTTTCTCCAAACAGCAGATAGGCCATAATCGCCGCTGTTCCCGGCACCAGATAGAAGAACGAAGCGACTTTTGACACTTCACCCTGCCCGATCAGGATCAGCAGCAGCAAGATCGCACCGATTGACAGAACCAGCACCAGCCAGAGCATTGCAAACAGCAATTCCGGCGACCAGATCACCGTCTGCGTTTCGAAAGTCAGCGACAACAAGCCGGTCAGAATACCCGCTGCGATATATTGCACGGTGGTACCGGTTCTCAGGTCAATTTTCACTGCAAAGCGTTTTTGCCATACCGTGCCGATACTGATCGCCATCACAGCAGCGAGCGCCGCACTTAATGTTGCGGGATTAATCCCACCGGAACTCAAGGAAAACTTCGGTGCAACCACCAGCGCCACACCACAGAAGCCGATCAGTAGCCCCAGCCATTGTCGTGGTAACACGGTCTCTCGCAAGAAGAGTGCGGCAATCAACGTGGTAATCAGCGGCTGCAAGCCGGAAACCAGCGCTGTCATACCCGCAGGCAAACCATGGCGCACTGCCCAGAACACGCCGGAAAGATAAATCCCGTGAATGAGACAACCGACAATCGCGGCGTTCACAAGCCCGCGTTTGTCCGGCCAGCGGGCACCGGTTACCAGCGCCCAAATCGCCAGAATAATAGCAGCAATGAAAAACCGTGCGGTCATAAACCAGAACGGCTCGGCATAGGGCATAGCAAGGCCCGCACCGATAAAACCGGTTGCCCAGAGAAAGACGAATAAAGCAGGGAAATATTTGACTGGCATGATCTGTTCCACGAACTATACAACCGGCTTATCCCTGCCGCCCTGCCTCGCCAAGCGTTAAACGCTTGCCATTCACATTTGGCTTTGCCATGAAGCATGAATGACACACTCCGATGAAAACAAAACCATCTGCATTTATGTCGATGCCGATGCCTGTCCGGTTAAAAACGAGACCTATAAAGTTGCTGAGCGCCACCGCATCAGAACCTTTGTGGTCGCCAACAGCTTCATCGCTATTCCGCGTGATGAACCGCTGATTGAACGTGTGATCGTCCCTGCCGGTCTGGATGTGGCCGATGACTGGATTGCCGAGCGGTCCCGTGCCGGTGCGGTTGTTATCACGGCAGATATTCCGCTGGCACATCGTGCAGTCACCGCCGGAGCTGTTGCGCTTGCACCGGATGGCCGCCTGTTCAGTGCGGCCAATATCGGCAATATTCTTGCCACCCGCAATCTGATGGATGAGTTACGTTCCGCCAATCCGGTTTCATCAGGCCAATTCGGCGGTTCAAAGCCGTTTTCAGCCCGCGACCGCTCCGCATTTCTCTCGGCGCTGAACCTCGCAATTGTGCGGTTGAAGCGCGACGGTTTCACAGCATAACAAAAAAATTACGAAGAGCGCATTGTTGCCGTTGCCACACCGGCGCCGATCAGCAATGTGCCGCCGGTACGGTTGAAAGCACGCAAAATCCGCGGGCTTTTAAACATTGCGCGCGCACGATGCGCTGCAAAAGCGTAGAGAAGCGCATTGCTGAAAGACAACACCAGAAATGTGGCTTCAAAGATCAGCATCTGCGTCCAGAAATCGCCATACCGGTCAAGAAACTGCGGCAGGAAAGCCACGAAAAACGTGATGCTTTTCGGGTTGAGAGATGTCACCAGCCATGCATGCGCCAGCATTTTCACAGGTGATACATCGGCATCCCGCGCTTCTGCCTGCATCGAGGCACCGGAGCGGAATAATTTGATACCAAGCCAGATCAGATAGGCAGCACCAAGCCATTTCACGATTGTAAATATTGTGGCAGAGGCCGCAAGCAATGCACCGATGCCGAGCATCGACAATGTCATAGCCGTAAAGTCACCAAGCGCTACACCGGCGGCCATCGGCATGGCAGTGCGCCAGCCCTGCCCCAAAGCATAGGAAACCACCAATAAAATTGTTGGTCCCGGTATCACCAGCAAAACAATTGATGCAGCCGTAAAGGCAAGCCAGACATCCAGCCCCATAGAAAATCTCCCTTAAGATCTTCAGCAGAGCAGAAAACCCAAATCCTGTAAAATCACATTATACAGGATTTGGCGACCAATCAGTTACGCAGGCTCTTGGCTGTATTCACCAGATTAACAGCGTCCTGCCCCGCCCAGTGTGCTGGTCCGTTCATTGCCGCAATCTGACAACCGGTTTCATCAATCAGCAAAGTTACAGGCAAACCAAAAGCCAAACCTCTGCGTTTCAGATCATTAAAAACAGTCAGACTGGCATCACGATAAAATCCGAGCTTTTCAACGTCGATTTCATTGAGAAAATTCTTCGGCTTGGAAATATCGCCGGTATCGATATTCAGCGCTACGACCTCGAAATCATCACTGCCCTGCTCGGCCTGCAATTTATCCAGCGCTGGCATTTCCTCACGGCACGGCGCGCACCAGCTCGCCCAGAGATTAACCAGCAGCGTTTTACCCTTCATATTGCCGATGGTGGTTTTGGAGCCATCCGGCGCATCAAATTGCAGATGTGTCAGCAAAGCAGGCTTATCGGATGGCTGCATTCCGGCAACTTCACCGGTTGCAGCAGCAGAAAGTTTAGCTAACTGCTCCTGATTCAACGCACATTTTGCATCCTCTGCGCCGCCTGCTGCGGCATTACTGGCCGTATTCTCTGTCGGAACAACATTGCCAGAAGGCGGTTCCATCACGTATACCGCAAGGGCACCGGCCAGAAGTCCGGCAATACCGGCGAACAAAATCATCTTCGGGCTGATTGCGCTTTTCGGTTTTGTCTCTTTATTATCTTCGGCCATAATATCGTTCTTTTACTTCACAGTTCCGGCTCAGGGCATAAGCGCATGACGACAGAAAAATCCAGTAACCAGATGTGGGGTGGCCGTTTCGCCTCAGGACCCTCTGCCATCATGGAAGAGATTAATGCTTCGATCGGTTATGACCGCAAACTCTATGCTCAGGACATTGCCGGATCGCTGGCGCATGCTGCCATGCTTGCCAAGACCGGCATTATCTCTGCAGATGATCACAAACAGATCTCCGATGGTCTCAATACCATATTAGCCGAGATCGAAAATGGCAAATTTACCTTCTCGCGCAAGCTTGAAGATATTCATATGAATGTGGAAGCCCGTCTGGCTGATCTGATCGGCGCACCTGCAGGTCGTCTGCACACTGCCCGTTCGCGCAACGATCAGGTGGCGCTGGATTTCCGTCTCTGGGTCAAAAATGAGCTGGAAAAAACTGCTGCTTCGCTGAAAATTCTGATCGAAGCCTTTCTCATCCGTGCGGAAGAACATGCAGCAACGGTTATGCCGGGCTTCACCCATTTGCAGACAGCACAGCCGGTGACTTTCGGCCATCATTGCATGGCCTATGTGGAAATGTTCGGCCGTGATCTCTCCCGCGTGCGCGATGCGATTGAGCGTATGAATGAATCTCCGCTCGGTGCCGCAGCACTGGCCGGTACCGGCTTCCCGATTGACCGCCATATGACTGCCGAAGCGCTTGGTTTCCGCGAACCGACCCGCAATTCGATCGACAGCGTTTCCGACCGCGATTATGCGCTGGAATTCCTGTCGATTGCTTCGATCTGCGCAACCCATCTGTCGCGTCTGGCCGAAGAAATTGTGATCTGGTCAACCTCGCAGTTCAATTTCATCCGCCTGTCCGATGCTTTCTCCACCGGCTCATCCATCATGCCGCAGAAGAAAAATCCGGATGCCGCAGAACTGGTGCGTGCCAAGACCGGTCGTATCACCGGCTCGCTTGTCGGCCTGCTGATGGTGATGAAAGGCCTGCCGCTGGCCTATTCCAAAGATATGCAGGAAGACAAAGAAGCGGTTTTTGATGCAGCTGAATCCATCGAACTGGCACTCGCAGCCATGAGCGGTATGGTTTCCGACCTCACCGTGATTGAAGCCTCGATGAAAAAGGCTGCCGGTTCCGGTTATTCCACGGCAACTGACCTCGCCGACTGGCTGGTGCGTGAGCTTGGCCTGCCATTCCGTGAAGCGCATCATGTGACAGGCCGTGCCGTTGCACTGGCAGAATCGAAGAAAGTCGATCTGTCCAAACTGACGCTGGAAGACATGCAGTCGATCCATCCGCAGATTAATGATGCAGTGTTCGGTTTCCTGACTGTGGATAAATCGGTAAAAAGCCGCCAGTCTTTCGGTGGCACCGCACCGCAGGAAGTGCGCCGCCAAATCAAATACTGGAAAAAACGCCTTATTAAGGCCTGATCCGCCCCGCTATACAACAGACCGGTGGCCGTTCACGTCTCCGGTCTGCATCCCTTCAAAGATTTGTGTTTGTCTCCGAACAGTTTGCGTTGTCCGGTAATTCAGCTAAAACTGTCAGCGAAAATTACTCACGGCTTTGTGGCCAACCACCAGTTTCAGGATATTTTTTGATGAATAGCCGCGTATTCATGACCTCTGTGATTATGCTTGTTGCCGTTGGCAGCATTGTATCCGGCTGCGGCCGTCGTGGCGCACTGGAAGCCCCGCCAAATGCGACAGTGCATGATGACTGGCGCAAACCGGATAAAAAAGCTGTCGAAGAAAAACCATTTATTCTGGATAAGCTGATTTAAAGCGGGTCGCATTTCAACCTATCCACTGCGTCCGCTTCAGATTTTTTGAGCAGCCGCATGTTCGCTGAGGTTAAATTCAGTCAATTTAACTGCGCTAAGATACAGAACCGGATATTGAATGCCTGAACCGGACACCAGATCTTTTGAAAACGCAGACCGCAGGCTTTATCGTCTGCGGATCAAAGCGGCATTGGTCTTGTGCTTTGAGCGTTTATGGCCGTTGATATTACCGGTTTTGCTTTTAACGGCATTATTAGCCAGCCTGGCCTGGCTCGGTCTGTTTCAGGCCATGCCGCGCTGGCTGCATTTCACGCTGTCTGCCGCTTTTATATTGGCCTATGCCTATGCGCTTTTCCGTTTCCGGCATTTTCAATTGCCGGACGATCAGACGGTCAACAGCCGTATAGAGCGTGAAAACGGCTTGCAGCACAACCCGTTGCAACTGAGCGACGACCAGCTTGCCGGACAGAGTGACGATCCGCTGGCACAGGCGCTCTGGCAAGAACACCGCAAGCGTATGGCCGCGCTGACGGACAGGCTGCACGGATTTCTGCCCCATCCCGATATTCCGCAGCGCGATCCTTATGCCCTGCGCACATTTGTCATTCTGCTGTTTGCTTCAACCGCAGCTTATTCCTTCAGCCCGTCGTCCGGTAAAATCAGTGATCTGTGGAACCCGCCTGAAGGCTTTGCAGGGCCGGAAGGCCGCATTGATGCATGGATTACGCCACCCGCCTATACGGGCAAAGCACCGGTCTTTTTGAATGCCAATACAGATGTAAAACCGCTGGATGTGCCTCAGGGCAGTATTCTCAGCGTTCAGATCAGCGGCAGTACACGCAATCAATTGACTATGACCGGTCAGGACGGCAAAGCCTATTCTGTTGAGGCCAAACCGGCTTCCGGTACAGCGAAAACACAAGACAGCACCAATTTTGAACTGCTTCTGAATAAAACGGTCGCTGCCAGTCTGCAGGCCGGTTCACGTCGTCAGGCGTGGCAGTTTAACATCACGCCGGATACGCCGCCCGTCGTCGATTTTACCCGCAATCCGACCTATGCGCTGAACGGCACATTGGAACTGCACTATAAAGCTGGCGATGACTATGGCGTGACTAAATTACAGCCTGTCATCAAACTGCTGGAACAGCCGGAAGAAAGCGCGCAATCGCTGACAGACGCGCCGGAACTACGGCTGACTATACCCAAGCGCGGCAAAAACAGCACGGACGAGACCACAGCCCTTCAGGATCTGACTATGCATCCGTGGGCTGGCAAATATGTCTCCCTGCAATTGCAGGCGATTGATGATGCAGGCCAGACAGGCACAAGCAAAGAAATCCGTTTTGTGCTGCCGCAACGCCCGTTTATCAATCCGCTGGCACGCGCCATTGCCGAACAGCGTCAGGTGCTGGCGCTCGACAGCAATCAGAAAACACCTGTTGTGCAAATGCTGGATGCGCTCACCATGCATCCGCAGACCACCATTGCCAATGTCAGCCATTTTCTGGGTCTGCGCTCTGTGCGGGAACGTCTGAAACTGGCGCGCAATGATGGGGAGCTGCGCGAGATTGTCAGCTATATGTGGAATGTCGCGCGCGGCATTGAAGATGGTCAGCTTTCCGATGCGGAAAAAGCCCTGCGTGCAGCGCAGGAGGCGTTAAGTCAGGCATTGCAGAATAATGCCAGTCCTGAGGAAATTGCCCGTCTGACGAAAGAATTGCGCGAAGCCATGAACCGATACTTAAACGAAATGGCGCGCCGTCAGCAAACTAATCCGAATAAAAACGCCCAGAATAATCCCAATACCCGCGTGCTCAGCCAGCGCGATATTGACCGGATGATGCAGCAGATTGAAGATCTTGCCCGTTCCGGCAATCATGCGGAAGCTCAGCAGATGCTGTCGCAATTGCAGGAAATGCTCAACAATCTCCAGCCTGGTCAGAGTGCTCAGCAAGGTCAGGGTAGCGGTCAAGGCCAAGGTCAGGGACAAGGCAGCGGCGCACAGCAACAGCTGAATAAGCTCGGTGATCTGATGCGCCGTCAGCAGGAGCTGATGAACGAAACTTTCAAGCTGGATCAGCAATTGCAGGAACAGTCTGATGATTTCAATTATGACGGCGAAGGAGAGCAGCGCCCGCAAAACGGCCAGTCCCGTCAGGAAACAGAACAGGCTCTGAAAGATTTACAGCAGCAGCAGCGCGACTTGCAAAATGAGCTGAATGCGCTGACAGACCAGCTAAAACAACAAGGGCTGGAATCCTCGAAAGAAATGGATCAGGCGCTGAACTCCATGGGGCGTGCAGGCCGCTCGCTGGGCAATGGCGAAAGCGGACAGGCCACAGATCAGCAGGCCGAGGCGCTTGATGCCTTGCGCCGCGGTGCCCGCTCCATGATGCAGCAATTGCAGCAGGCGCAGGGTGAAGGTCAGGGGCAGCAAACCGGTGAAGGTCAGGATCCGTTAGGGCGTCAAACCGGTCAGGGCAGTTCGGAAGGCACCGGCAATCAGCTGCCGAACCAGATTGATATCCAGAAAGCCCGCCGCATTCTTGATGAAATCCGCAAAAAACTCGGCGATGCACTCAGTCCCCAGCAGGAAAAAGACTATCTGGAACGTCTGCTGAAACGCGATCAATAAAGCATTTCCAGAAAAAGTGCGAAGCGGTTTTGCGTTGGATAATGCGCAAAACAAAAGGATAGAGCGGTTCCAAAAATTCAGACTTAACTGGAACTACTCTATTTCATAAAAAAGCCACTCATAATCATGAGCGGCTTTTTAAATTCAGCGAATGGTCGGAAGCTTATTCCTGCTCATCCATAACGCGGCCGACATAAGGCAGCTGGCGGAAAGAATGCGCCACATCCATGCCATAGCCGACAACGAAATAATCCGGACATTCAAAAGCTGTGAAATCCGCATAAAGATCAAGCTTACGGTGACCCGGCTTGTCCAGCAGCACGGCAATACTCACACTGCGTGCGCCGCGTGACATCATCAGTTCACGCACAAAATTCAGTGTTTTGCCGGATTCAAGAATATCATCAATCAGTAGAATATCGCGGCCTTCAACATCGCTGTCGATATCGCGCACCAGACGGATTTCGCCGCCCTTTGTGCCTGCGCCATAGCTGGAGACAGTAATGAATTCCACATCCGGCTCAACACCGGCATCATGCATGGCGCGGATCAGGTCTGCCGCAAAAATGAATGAGCCTTTGAGGATAGAAACTGCCAGCGGCCGTTCCAGCTTACGCTCGGCAATTTTTTGCGCCAGTTCACGATTGCGTTCTGCAATCTGCTCCGCACTGAACAGAACTTCAAGATTTCTGCCACCTACATAAGGCATAAACACGTCTCCGGTCTAAATCCGATTATACCGAAATATCTCCGGCAAGAAAAAAGTAGCTGTTACAGTACTACGCCTTTTGCTGAAAGGGCAGTTTTACATTATTTACGCCTGTTCCGCATCAAATCTGCGTTTTATCCGGTTACACACAGCAGGTCTGTGCACAAAGAGCCATAAAATTTCTATTCTTTTTTCAACCTCAAAATGCCAAACTTGCATGCAGATTAACGCGAGATTAACCACAAGGGTCAATGTTCGGCAACCATAAGAAAACCGGCAAAAACATCGGGAAAATAATCAGTGATTCGCTTTGAAAATGTAGGATTACGGTACGGCATGGGATCGGAAATCCTGCGGGATGTTTCCTTTCATATTCCGCCGCGCTCCTTTCAGTTTCTGACCGGCCCGTCAGGTGCCGGTAAAACATCGCTGATGCGCCTGCTTTTCATGGCGCTGAAACCGACACGCGGCCTGATTACGATTTTCGGCAAAGACATCTCCACAATGCAGCGCAGTGAAATTCCGTTGCTGCGCCGCCGTATCGGCATCGTCTTTCAGGATTTTCGCCTGCTCGACCATATGACGACCTATGAGAATGTTTCATTGCCATTGCGTGTTCGCGGCAAAGAAGAAGCAACCTACCGCCATGAAGTGCAGGAACTGATGCAGTGGGTTGGTCTCGGTGATCGTATGCATGTGCTGCCTCCGGTTCTGTCCGGCGGTGAAAAACAACGTGCCGCCATTGCCCGAGCGCTGATTGACCAGCCGGAAATTCTGCTGGCCGATGAGCCAACCGGTAATGTGGACCCGCCGCTGGCACGCCGCCTGTTGCGCCTGTTCGCGGAACTTAACCGTTCCGGCACTGCAGTGATTATCGCCACCCATGATCTGACATTGATGGATCAGGTGGATGCGCGCCGTATGATTCTCGATCAGGGAAGGCTGGATATTTATGGCTGACCTGCGTGCAACGATTGATCATTATCACGGGATTTTTCTGGAACTGCTGGGCAAGCGCAAACGGGAAAAACGCGGACCAACGCCGATTGTACCGCCGGTCAGTGTTTCCGGCACCACGCTGATTACCGTTATCGCGATTATGACCTTTCTCGCCTGCATCACTATCGGCGGGGTTAGTCTGGTGCGCGCATCGGCAGCCCAATGGCAGAGCCAGATTTCACGTGAAGCAACAATTCAGATCCGGCCGGTCGACGGTCAGGATATGGAAGCTGCCCTCGCACAAGCCAGTCAGATTGCTTCCGGTTTTGCCGGTGTCACAGGCACCAATATTGTTGACCGTGCAGCTACAGCACGCCTGCTGGAGCCATGGCTCGGTACAGGTCTGGACATTGACGAATTACCGGTACCCCGCCTCGTGGTGGTGACAATTGACGAGCAAAATCCACCGGATTTTGAAACTCTGCGCTCGGAATTGCAGAAAAATATTCCCGGTGCCAGTTTTGACGATCATCGCACATGGGTGGATCGTCTGGTTTCCATGGCGCACACAACCGTACTGATCGGTATGGGTGTCTTGTTTCTGATGCTGTCTGCCACAGTGCTGACCGTGATTTTTGCCACGCGTGGCGCGATGGCCGGAAACAGCCATATTATTGAAGTGCTGCATTTTATCGGTGCTGAAGCCCGCTTTGTTGCCCGTGAATTTGAATGGCATTTCTTCCGTACAGCACTCAAAGGTGCCTGCTACGGCGGCGCGGCAGCCTTGCTGGTATTTTTGATTGTTTCCTGGTGGACCAGCCGCAATCTGGCAACGCCGGAAGGCGATCAGGCCGCAGCTTTGTTTGGCAGTTTTGCCATCGGACGCGAAGGCTATATCGGCATTGCTGCCACAATTATCATTGTCAGCATTCTCACAATGCTGACCAGCCGTCTGACCGTGATCCGGCAGCTCAAAGATATGGACAGTATCAGCGGCAGCAAAGATTAGGGCAGTCAGCGGACAAAGCAGTTTCCTCCGCTGTCCTGTCTGCTCTATACTATAAGACTGATTTGCGCAGGTTACAGCAATCTGCGCTGATACAAGAAAATGAACAGGCCAAACGGCAATGCATGTGCAAAACAATGCTTCAGACACTGCGGAACAAAACCGGCAGAATGACGAACGACCGGCAGAAACAACCGGCCGCGAAGCATCCGTGCATGTCTCTAAAGACGGCTTTATTCGCCATTGGCTGAAGCGTCTGCGCAGACGCATTCCGCCGGTCGCCGTTGTCCTGTTCTCGCTGATCGTCGCTCTCGGCATCGGATTTGTCATTTTCAGCGAGCATGTCAGCAATTTACAGGCACCACCTGCCGATCAGAAAGCCGATGCGATTATCGTTCTGACCGGCGGAAAATCCCGTATTGAAGTCGCACTGGAACTGCTGGCAGAGAAACGCGGCGAACGGCTGCTGATCAGCGGTGTTCATCCGTCTACCAAACGCGAGGCCTTGCAGCGTGTTACCAGAACGGATCCGGCTTTATTTGCCTGCTGCGTAGATCTCGATCGTACGGCACTCAACACAATCGGCAATGCGGTTGAAAGCGCCAAATGGATTAAACAGCATAATTACAAGCGCATATTCATTGTAACCAATAATTATCACATTCCGCGCTCAATTCTGGAATTGTCGCGGCAGGTCGGTAATGTCGAACTCCTGCCCTATCCGGTCATTAACAGCGATCTGAAAAACAACAACTGGATGCGTCAGGGCGATACGCTGCGCGTGTTATTTACCGAATATGTCAAATATATTGGCGCTCTTGCGCATATCAGTCTCAGCCAAAATGATTAAAACACAAGTTGCTGATCGATACGCAATGATGTCCGGAATTGATAAGCGCTGATTTTTCTTCTATTTGAAGAACCGCTCTGTTGAAAACCGAGCGATTTTACCTGTCATGCACGTATTAAAAGGCTGATACAAGATATGATCATAGTCATCCGGTCAGTGCTGTTTAATCTGGCTTTCTATATCAGTCTGATCATACAGATGATCCTGTTTTTACCGCTCACTTTGATTTTGCCGCGCAAAAAAGCATGGATCGTCCCTAAATTCTGGGCACGCTCCAATCTGTTTCTGCAAAAATATATTGTCGGCACCGATTTTGTGGTCGAAGGGGCAGAAAACCTGCCGGAAGGCGCCTATATTTGCGCACCAAAACACCAGTCTTTCTGGGATGTTTATGCGTTTTTATCTTACACGCCCGATCCGGTTTATATTCTCAAACGCGACCTGATGCGTATTCCGCTATTCGGCTGGTATCTGAAGAAAATGAAAATGATCCCTGTTGATCGCGGTACGGGGATCAAGGCTTTGCATTCCATTTCCGGCGGCACGCAGGAAGCCATTGCTGACGGGCGCCAGATCATGATCTATCCGGAGGGCACACGCCGCGCACCCGGTGCGCCGCCGGCCTATAAATATGGTGTCGTCCATCTCTATGCCAATCTCGGCCTGCCGGTCGTACCGATTGCCCATAATGCCGGTCTGTACTGGCCGCGCCGTAAATTCTTGCGCTATCCCGGCACCATCCGTTGCCGTATTTTGCCACCGATTGAAGCGGGTCTGGATAAGGAAGTCTTTTTGCAGCGCCTGATTGAAGCCACAGAAACAGCTTGTGACGAATTTCTGGTACAGGCCTCACAGGATAAAAATGCGCCGCCTATGCCGCCGACAGCCAAAGCCCGCCTCGCGGAATTGCAGGCGCAGCGCAATGAGGCTGAAACAAAGGCATAACAGCGCTCAGAATTTCACGAACATGACAATAAGCCGCTTTATCTGAAATTGCGTTTTTGTTGCACGGTTTCACGAAAACCGATATCAGAACGCCAAATGAAAGGACACGCCCATGAATATCGATGCCATTTCCATCGGCTCCAACCCTCCTGAAGACGTTAACGTCATTATCGAAGTACCGGTCGGTGGTCATCCGATCAAATACGAGATGGACAAAAGCGCCGGCGCTCTGATCGTCGACCGTTTTCTCTACACACCAATGACCTATCCGGGCAATTACGGCTTTGTTCCGCACACTCTGTCGGAAGATGGCGACCCGATTGACGTTCTGGTTTGCAACACCCGTCCGCTGATTCCGGGCTGCGTCATCAATGTTCGCCCGATCGGCGTTCTCGTGATGGAAGACAATGCCGGTAAAGATGAAAAAATCATCGCCGTACCGTCACCAAAGCTGACCCGTCGTTATGAAAAAGTTCATAACTACACCGATCTGCCGGAAATCACTCTGCAGCAGATTGCTCATTTCTTTGAACATTACAAAGATCTGGAGCCAGGCAAATGGGTAAAGATCGGTGACTGGGGCGACGAAGATTACGCACGTAAATTCATCGTTGAAGCGATCGAACGCGCTAAAAACGCGAAATAATTGCAAAACTGGCCAGTCTCCCAAGTGGCCGGATTTTCAATCACAGATAATAAAAAACCCGCTTTCAAGCGGGTTTTTTATTGATTAGCTTAAGAGCATCGGAGCCAATGTCGTCCACATGAACTGGCGGATAAAAAAGATCGCCAGCAGCAGAACAATCGGCGAAATATCAATCCCCCCGAGATCCGGCAAAATCTTGCGGATCGGACGCAGTGCCGGTTCTGTCACCTTGTAGAGAAACTCGCCGATCGAGGCGACAAAGCGGTTGCGGGAATTGACCACGTTAAAAGCATACAGCCAGGAAAACACCGCACTGGCAATGATGATCCAGGTATAAATATCCAGCGCCAGATCAACGGTGCGCAAAATTGCGAGCATAAATGTCTCCTACTCAGACGGACTGTTCATTGCACCGGTGTATGATTAGCACGGGCAAAGGATGAGACACATTTAAACAGCGCTCTTGCCATTCACAAGATCACCGGCCGGAAAAAGTCAATCAAAGGCAGGTAAAGACCAGACAAAGATTGGACAAACCTGCAATCCTGTCAGTCCGCATGGCTGTCCAGCAGCTTTAAAACAGCTTCCAGCCGCTCATCCCTGATATCCATTGCCTGCAAATGACGGGCAGTATTGGCAACATAATCGCGGTTTGGGCCGGCCTGACCGCTGGCACGCCGGACAAGCAAAGCCATATCCTCAGCACTGAGCCCGCCTGCATATTGTTTATGCAAGGGATCGGCCACATAGACCAGCGCCTCGACATCACGGCCGTCTGCCAGCTCAACCGTCAGCCATTTTTCCACATAGACTCCGCTGATCTGTTCACGTTCACGCAGATAGTTCATCACCGGTAGTCTGTTGTCCGCTGTCACGCGAAATGCCTGCCCGTGACAGAAGCCGCCGCTGTTCAGACCCAGCACCAGCCCCGGCAATTCAGGCGTACCGCGATAAACATGAGAATAGATGCATAAAGACCGGCTGAAGCCTGTCAGCAGCGCCGGAATATTCTCGGCACTGTCAAAACCCGGCCGCCACATCAGTGACCCGTAACCGAATACCCAGAAGTCAGAACCGGAATCAGCCACATTATTCTGGAACACGAAATCCGTGTGTGAACTATCCATTGGGGTCATTTGTTTGCTTTTGCTTGTCTCGCCAAATTCATATAATGCATAGAATGCACAGGCATATAGTTTACACTCTGTGTCCCGCATTTCCCAACAGGCAAACATTTTTCCGGCATGGTTTTGTGTAGAAAAATGTACCGCCGAATGACTTTTATCTGCAAAACAATACCGCATGATGTGTTGTCAGCGCGGCATTGTGAATAAAAAGATTATAGAAGAGTTCTTCTGCCCTGTCAGCAGAATGCCCTTTGAAATCTGAGAGGCATAGCTATGGTAGCTAAATCGCGTCCTAACCCGCAAAGCTCAAAACGCATGACATGGGGCATTCTCTTTGCTCTGGTCATCGTCATTTTATACACGGCGGGCTGGTTTTATCTCGCTTCCATGGCCAAAGACCGCGTTCGCACTGAGCTTGCCAATACTGCCGGTCAGGGCGAAACGCTGGAATGTCAGTCCCTCTCGGCACGCGGCTATCCCTTCTCCATGTATATAAGCTGTTCCGGCTTTAACTTCCGTGACAAAGATCAGACGCTGAATGCAGCAACCAGTGCTGTAAATGTCGGCGCTTCCCTGTTCTCTTTCCGCACGGTGCAGACACAGCTCACCGGCCCTGCGGCACTTGCCATGTCCGGCGCTGACCCGTTGAAAGCAGATTGGGATAATCTCAAAGCATCTGCGCGCATTGATGGTCGCTCACCACAGAATATCAGCCTCAGTGCCGATAATCTGCGCGTGCAAACTGTGACCGCTGAAAATGCGGCTGCACCGGCAACACTTTCCCTCCTCGGCCTGCAATTTGATCTCAACAGTCTTGAAGAGCCGCTTCAGGCCAAAATGACCTTTGATGATCTGCGCCTCACCGGTGACAAATCTCTGGCTGCCCTGCCGGAGCTCGACGGTCTGATTGATATCACCTCTCCGGCAAGCCTCGCGGCCTTCAAAGAGCCGGATGAAAACGGCAGTCTGCTGCGCGGAAAATCCTTGCAGCTTAATCAGATGCTGTTTCTGCTGCCTTCCGGCGCCAGCATCAGCATCAGCGGCCCGCTTGCTGTCGACAGCGAAGGGCTGGCCAATGCGGATCTGAAAATCCGTCTGACCAATGCTCCGGCAATCGGCCAGACATTGCAGGCCGCCTTTCCCGATCAGGCTAAAAATATCAATACGGTGGTTTTTGCTCTCGGCTCCATGCCGAAAGATGAAACAGGAGCAACGATTGTTCCGGTAGTCATCAAAGAAGGCAAAATCAGCGCCGGCTTTATCCCGCTGGGACGGTTGCCACTACTCTAATAAAAAACTCCAACGCAAAGTCTGAAGCAAAAAGCGTTATACCACAGCGAAAATGGTGATTTCGAGAACCGGAGCGCAGTGTACTTAAATGTACATGAGCCTAGGCAAGCGCAGAAATTGCCATTTGCAGCCAAGTATAACGACTTTTAGATCAGACTTTAGGCTTGCTTGCAGCTTCGCATTATTTTGTTGGCTTGCTTGCAGCTTCGCGGCCAAAGTTCGGCGCATCCACTTCCTGACCGGCATCAATAATACCGCGGCGGATTGCGCGGGTACGCGTAAACAGGTCAAACAAGGCATCGCCGTCACTCCAGCGGATTGCCCGCTGCAACGAAGCCAGATCTTCCGAAAAACGCCCCAGCATTTCCAGAATAGCATCCTTATTATGCAGGCAAACATCGCGCCACATTGTCGGATCAGATGCCGCAAGACGGGTAAAGTCACGGAAACCGGAAGCGGAATATTTAATCACTTCCGACTCCGTTACCTTCTCCAGATCATTGGCCGTGCCAACAATATTATAGGCAATGATATGCGGCAGATGCGAAACAATCGCCAGCACCAGATCATGATGCTGCGGATCCATCTGGTCTGTTTTGGAACCGCAGGCTTCCCAAAATGCATTGAGCTTTGCCAGCGCATCTGCATCTGCATCCGTATCGGGCAGCGGTGTGAGAATGCACCAGCGGTTGATAAACAGATCGGCAAAGCCTGCATCCGGCCCTGAATATTCGGTACCGGCAATCGGGTGTCCCGGAATGAAATGCACATGATCCGGCAATTCCGGCTGCATCTGCGCAATCACCGAGCCTTTAGTGGAGCCCACATCGGTGACAATCGCACCGGCTTTGAGGCTGCCGGCAATCTGGCTGGCAACCAGACCAGACGAGCCCACAGGCACGGAGACAATCACCAGATCGGCATCGCGGACAACTTCAGCATTATCCGTCGTGTAGCTGTCGCCCAGCCCCAATTCTTCCGCGCGTTTCAGCGTTTCCGCACTGCGGGTAGCAATAGCAATATGACCGGCCAGACCTTCACGGCGGATGACACGAGCCAGCGACGAACCGATCAGACCAATACCGATCAGCGCAATTTTATTAAAATGAATATCAGACATATCAAGACTTCAAAAATTCTGTGAGAGCGGCAATCACGCCGCGATTGGCTTCTTCCGAGCCGATGCTCATCCGCAGGGCTTCAGGGAAGCCATAGGATGTTACGCGACGCAGAATATATCCCTTGGACTGCAGATATTCGTCAGCTTTAGCGGCAGACTTGTTCTGTGTGTCAGGGAAATGCACCAGCAGGAAATTGGTGACCGATGGCGTAACTTTCAGACCGAGCTTGGTGAACTCGTCTGTCAGCCACTGCGCCCATTCCGCATTGAACGCGCAGGCTTTCTGCACATGATCGCGGTCGCGGATCGCCGCAGTACCGGCAGCAATTGCCGCGCTGTTCATGTTGAAAGGTCCGCGCACACGGTTCACCGCGTCTGTGACATGCAGTGGCGCATACATCCAGCCGATGCGCAGCGCAGGCAGGCCGTGAATCTTCGAAAATGTGCGGGTCATCACCACATTATCGCTCGCAGAAACCAGCGCCACACCGGCCTCATAATCATTCTTGCGCACATATTCCGCATAGGCCGCATCCAGCACCAGCAGAACATGCGGCGGCAGGCCGGCATGCAGGCGTTTCACTTCCTCAAACGGGACATACGTGCCGGTCGGATTGCCCGGATTGGTGATGAAAACAACCTTGGTCTTGTCTGTGACCGCAGCAAGCACCGCATCCACATCAATCACCGTGTCCTTTTCTTTCACGATTACCGGTTTTGCACCAGCCGCCAATGTCTGGATTTTATAGACCAGAAAGCCGTGATCGGTAAAAATCGCTTCATCGCCCGGTGCCAGATAGGTCTGGCACAGCAAGCCAAGCAATTCATCCGAACCATTGCCGCAGAGAATATTCTCAATATTCAGGCCTTGCGTTTCCGCAATAGCCTGACGCAGCGCAATGACTTCGCCGTCCGGATAAGAGCTCAGATAATGATCGGTTGCACGATAGGCTTCAACAGCATGCGGGCTTGCACCCAGCGGGCTTTCATTGGCAGACAGCTTGTGCACTTTGGCAACACCGTGAACGGTGGCTTTGCCAGGAACATAAGCAGCAATATCCATGACGCCGGCTTTAGGTGTCGGGCGTTGAGCTTTCGCGAAATCGTTCATCATTCTTATCCAATATTAAGAGCCTGTATTGTTGATAGAGATTATGTACGGAAACAGCATTGCAGTAACATTTGCCGGTTTGTGACCAGCGAAATATTCCCGCTGAAACCGAATGACTTTAGCGGCATAAACCGCATCGCAGAACAAGTCGAGAGAAACCTTGACTTTAAACCCCTCTAGCCCCTAGATCGCAGTAGTTTCAGATAAAAATATCTGAAATCACCAACGCGGCCGGCCAGTCAAAAATGCGCAAAACAGGCAGAAATTGCCTGCATATCCGCATCCAGTTCCGGTCACCGGACAAATTCTAACGCATAATCCCGAAAAACAAATCGGCTTTCGGAGAGGATTATGCGTAAAATCAGGGAATTAGGGCATTGGGTTTGTTGCAAACAGACCTGAAAATGCTCTGACGCAGACATGTTTTATGACGATATCAGCTGAAACTGCCGCCCTATCAGACAACCGCAATCAGGAAGCTGTTCAGCCGAACAGTCCTGTGGTGTATTTTGGTGAAGACAAACCGCTTCAGCTCGACAGCGGTTCCGTTCTGAGCCCGTTTCAGCTCGCTTATCAGTCCTATGGCACACTCAATGCCGATAAGAGCAATGCCATCCTGATCTGCCATGCCCTGACCGGCGATCAGCATGTTGCCAGCACCAATCCGCTCACCGGCAAAGACGGCTGGTGGACTTCGCTTGTCGGCCCCGGCAAGCCGATTGATACTGACCGTTATTTTGTGCTCTGTTCCAATGTTATCGGCAGCTGCATGGGCTCAACCGGCCCTGCATCCATTAATCCGGCAACCGGTAAACCTTATGCGCTTGATCTGCCGATCATAACGATCGGCGACATGGTGCGCGCTCAGGCAATGCTGGTTGAACATTTCGGTATTGAGCAATTGCTGGCTGTTGTCGGCGGCTCCGTTGGTGGTATGCAGGTGCTGCAATGGGCATCAAGCTATCCCGATAAGGTTTTCTCGGCTGTGGTTCTGGCCAGCGGCGCGCGTTTGTCAGCGCAGAATATCGCTTTTAACGAGGTTGGCCGTCAGGCGGTCATGGCCGATCCGCTGTGGCTCAACGGTCAATATCTCACGCAATCGGACTCCGTTCCGCGCAAAGGCCTGTCGGTTGCGCGTATGGCAGCGCATATCACCTATTTGTCGGAAGCCGCACTGCACCGTAAATTCGGGCGCAATCTGCAGGATCGCACCAATATTACTTTCGGTTTTGAAGCTGATTTCCAGATTGAGAGCTATTTGCGCCATCAGGGTAACAGCTTCGTTGACCGTTTTGACGCCAATTCCTATCTCTATCTGACCCGTGCCATGGATTATTTCGACATGGCAGCAGAACATAACGGCTTATTGGCTTCGGCTTTTTCCGGTACCAAAACCCGCTTTTTCGTTGCATCCTTCTCCAGCGACTGGCTGTTCCCGACATCCGAGAGCCGTCTCGTTGTCCATGCACTGAATGCGGCAGGGGCGTCTGTTTCATTCGTTGAAATCGAAACCGACCGCGGGCACGATGCTTTCCTGCTGGATGAACCGGTTCTTTTCTCAACCATTGACGGTTTCATCCGCTCCGCAGCCCGTGCGAAAGGTCTGTAATCCGATGACTGATACCAAAGCCGGTTCAGGCGACGCGACGTTTTTCACAGCTGAAAATACCGAAAACCTGCATATCCATAACCGCGTTGATTTTGATATTATCGCCTCGCTGGTACGCCCCGGAACACGGGTTCTGGATGTGGGCTGCAGTGATGGTGAATTGCTGCAATTGCTGCGCGACAGCCGCAATGTAGACGGACGCGGCGTGGAATTGTCGCAAAGCGGTGTGAACCAGTGCCTGATGCGCGGATTGTCGGTGATACAAGGCGATGCTGACCGTGATCTGGTCTATTACCCCGATTCCAGCTTCGATTATGTGATCCTGTCGCAGACTTTGCAGGCCACGCTTAATCCGAAAAAGGTTCTGAGCGAATTACTGCGCATCGGCGAGCGCGCGATCGTTTCCATTCCGAATTTCGGCTACTGGCGGGTGCGTGGTTCACTGTTGTTTCGCGGCCGTATGCCAGTAACCAAAGAACTGCCGTTCAGCTGGTATGATACGCCGAATATTCACTTCTGCACGATCCGCGATTTTGTCGATATGACCAAAGAGGTTGGTGCAACAGTTGAAGATGCTGTGGCACTGAACCGTAATGGTGAGCGTATGCCGTTCAGCCTGCCATGGGGCATGTGGAACCTGCTCGGCCAGCAGGCTGTTTTTCTGCTTAAACGCTAGAGCATAATTTCTTAAATCCGGTTTATTGACCGGAGCGCTCACGGTGGTCGTGAATTTTCACCTTCACCGGCTGCTGCCGTGCTGTCCCCTGAGGTGTCAGCACCGGCACGAAAACACGGCGTGAAGCACGCTTCAGCACTGGCAATCCCTGATAAAGACGCTTATGCGCCTCCCCGATCACCACACCGCCAAACAACGGCCAGAGACGGGTTCCGACCGTTTCTATCAGGCCGGATGATTGTTGCAGCCAGCGCCAGCGTGTCGGCGGCACATGCAGCGCATTGACCACTTTTCCCGGTGTGAAATTTGCTTCTCTGAAAGCCTGCAATAATTGTCCGCGACTGAAGGGACGCCCGCTGCCGAAAGGCGTATGTTCCATACGCGCCCAGACACCACGGCGGTTCGGTACGACGACGATCAACTGTCCGTTCGGTGATAAGACACGCCAGATTTCTTTCAGCGTTTCCGCGCTGCTTTCAGAAAATTCAAGCGTATGTACCAGTAAGATGCGGTCTACAGAACTATCCGGCAAAGGCAGTTCCTCATCATAGACCAGCGCCGTGCTCAGCGCCTCGCCATACGGCCAGCCGGTTGCGCCCTGCCGTGCAGGCATAAAAGCAAATGCACGCTCCGCTTGTGATGCAAAATGATCCAGATAAGGCAGCGTATAGCCGATCCCGACAAGCCGCTCCTGCGGCATTGGCAGCCATAAAGGATCCAGTGCTGACGTAATAACCGAAGCAGCCAGTTTGCCCAATGCTGTCGAATAAAATGACTGCAGCTCTATAATATCCAGATGCATCATTTACCCTGAATCAGTTGAGCAGCCCTGCATGTTTCAATGAAGCTGCTATGTCACACCGGCATATGGCTATTGCCAGCAACCAAGATTTTTGCCTTTAAGATTATGGGAATCGATTTCCATAATCAGCGCAGGATCATCACGCATCAGCATGTAATAAGCACGCTGCTTCATATTAATCTTTTGCCATCCGGCGCATTCTTTTGGCAGTTCAACCTGTTCAATCGTGACTTTTTCAGTCCATGCCGTTGCAGTCCCTGTGCAACCTGCCAGCACAGCAGCCAAAGGCAAACAGAACAGTTTGAAATTAAAAGCCAGTCGGCGCTCGAACCTAGACATCAAGCCGGTACTCCGGAAACCGTTAATATTATCCCGAAACCTTATAAAGCGTCGAAACCGCTCATGAATTCCCAAGACGGTACAACACTTTAAAACACCATAACAGCCCGAAAAAATGAAAACCGCCACAATCCTGCAACCAGCCGCCTGTTGCTGCCGGTTAATAACAGGATAGTTGCTTATCCTCGGCCTGACATCTGCGCCTATTTTATAATAATTATAATATAAGACAGAATATTTCTTTGTAAGACAAATATTTACACCAATTGTGTTCAAAAAAAGACTGTTCAATCCTGACAAATCTGTCCATATTCGGCGGGCAATATAAGTTCCGTGCAGATTTCATTTTTGTTCAATCGTCTACGGGGATTAACATGCAAGATACGCCTTCCATGATGAATAAATTGTCGGCAGAGTGTTTTGGCACATTCTGGCTGGTCTTCGGCGGTTGCGGCAGCGCCGTTCTCGCTGCAGCCTTTCCGGAACTGGGTATCGGCTTTGCCGGTGTCGCGCTGGCATTCGGTCTGACTGTCCTGACAATGGCCTATGCTGTTGGTGGTATTTCGGGCGGACATTTCAATCCGGCTGTCACTCTCGGCCTTACTCTGGGCGGGCGCTTTGAGGCTAAAGACCTCATTCCCTACTGGATCGCACAGCTGGTCGGCGGCATTATTGCTGCTGCAATTCTGTATTTTATTGCCAGCGGTAAAGCTGATTTCAGCGCAGGCGGCTTCGCTTCCAACGGCTACGGCGATCTTTCACCAGGCAAATATAGCCTTGGGGCAGCCCTTGCCATTGAAGTCGTGCTGACTGCCTTCTTCCTGATTATTATTCTCGGCTCCACCTCATCGCGGGCACCGGCCGGTTTTGCACCAATCGCGATTGGTCTCGGTCTGACACTGATCCACCTGATTTCAATTCCGGTGACCAATACATCCGTCAATCCGGCCCGCTCCACAGCTGCAGCCCTGTTCGCAGATACAGCTGCCATCAGCCAGCTCTGGTTGTTCTGGGTTGCTCCGCTGATCGGTGCCGCTATCGGCGCAATCATCTGGAAAGGTCTTCTCGCGAAAGACTGATTGACCGCGACAAATAAAAAAGGCCGTCAATGACGGCCTTCACTCTTTCAAATCCGCTGCTTTTATTCAGCCTTTTCGGCCTCTGCATTGGTCTGCTCTTCAGCCATGGATATCGAAGCCAAGGCATCGCGCATTGAACGGGCACGCTCAGCGACCCGTAATTTAATCCCGATGCGCTGCTCCTGATCCACACCGATCAGCTCGGCAATACGCCACATAATATTATCTTCGATTTCACCGACATCACCATCGGCATAAACCATTTCCCACAGCACCTCGATAAAGCTCAAACGAGCCGGCACATCCAGATGGCGTTTCAAAACACTGGTGAAACGATAAAGATCAATCGATTCCTGATCCGCAACTTCTGCCGCTTTAATCAAAGCCTGCAAGTCATCGCCTTGCAAATCATAAGCCTGCGACAGCAAATCCGACAAACGTTTGCGCTCTTTTTCGTGCTGCTCACCATCCGCTTCAATGACATGAAACATCAGTGCAGCAGCGGCCAGACGCGGGTCTTCATCAGAGAATGTTTGTTTTTTCTTCGAGGGATCAAAACCCGGCAATTCTTTGAAAAAACTGATCAGACGCTCAAACATACATGCTCCAGTGCTTATACAGCCTTTGACAGGTCTTACACATAGACCAGCATCCGGAAGGATGCCAAGCATACAGACATGTTTTGTCTTACAAGTATCTTCTAATCTTTCTCAGAGTCACCAAGCTGCAACAAAAATACTGTTTTGCAACGGAATTAACGGACTTCATTCTGCAAACCCGACCGGACGCAGTATTAAAACAGCCGGAACGTCCCTTCCTTGCGTATCGGCACATCATGTTCTGCCGCCACACCCGGATCATCAACAATCAGACTATGCTTATCCTTCGCAGTGCCAGAATTATCAGGCTGCAAATCTTTAACGACCTGCACCGCAGGATTATCGCCCGTCTCAGTGAGAATAGTTACTTTGGCATTGCGCAGATTATTGTCCTGCGGTTCCATTTTCTTCGGAGCAGCTTTAGTTTTATCCGCAACAAGAGGCATAGTTTCCGCATCATCAGGATCATCGGCAAAGACCGGCTCCTTCACAGCCGGCATGTTTACCGGCTCAGCCTCTTCCACACGCGAATAAGTGACGGGTAAAAACGGCTCTTTCAGACTGTCATCATCGAGAACCGGAGACGTATCCGCCGCTATTTCCGTAAACGGCACCTTCCATTCAAAGGCGTTCAGGCGACCTGTCACCGGCGAGGCCGGTGCCCAATGGTCCGAAACAATACCGTCAGCCGTCCATGCCGGATCGCGCGGCGCTTTGACAGCCCGTGCAAGCCATTCACGCACGCGCCCCTGATCGCCTGTCTGCGCTTCTTCAATATCAGCCATCAGCAAATAAGCGCTTTCACGCGGATTAAGCTTCAATGCAGCTTCGGCATTTTCCCGTGCCAGCGTCAGCTCTCCGGCATCCAGCGCAGCCCGTGCAACAATCAAAACAGATTCCGCATGGTGACTGCGCAAACTTGCGAGCTGGCGCGCCTTTTTCAGCCGGTCAAGCGCCGTATCTCCGGCGCGCCCGTGAATATAGGCTTCGGCAATCTCAGGATGCGGCTCGCGTTTCCATGCCGCTTCAAGAATACGATTACCCTTGCGGATACTGCCGTCACGCAGCAAGCAACGCGCAGCAATCAATGCAGCCGGTATCAGTTCCGGTTCTAGCTTGAACGCCTCATTCGCGGCCTCACGGGAAGCCACAGCATCCGTTTCAAAACTGTCCATCGCCTGTGCTGTCAGCAAAACCGCACGGTTGCGTTTCAATGTCTCACGGGCAGCTTTACCGTCTTTGCCATAAGGAATAACCGCCTTGCGTGCCTCAAGTACCCGCAATGCACCGGTAACATCGCCCTGCAAAACCTTATGTCCAAGCACTGCATTCGACGCCCATTCCAGCTGCGGTGCCATCGTGCTGGCTTCCTGCGCATATTGATAGGCTGCTTCCTGCACGCCTTCACGGCTGGCCTCGAGATATAGTCCCCGCAAACCCAGCAATTTGGTTTCAGGATCCGCAATCATTTCTTCAAAATAACGGCGCACATCATCTTTACGCCCTTCCAATAAAGCGGTTTGCGCATCAAGCAAACGGATCAGCGGCTCCTGATCAACACTCAGCAATTTGGATGCCTGTTTGCTCATACGCCGCGCCGCTTCGGCATCACCCGCACCGGCAGCAATCAGGCCGGTTGAGAGTGACTGATAGCCACGGTCACGCTTGCGGGCGCGAAAATGACGCTGCAAAATATAAGGCGAGCGAATAAGATTTTTGACGATCCACCACAACAGCATGGCACAGGCAATGGCAGCCACAACCATACTGGCGGCAGTCATCAGAGAAATATTGTGTCGCTCTCCGGCAAATGTGAACACCAGATCACCGGGACGATCCGCCAGCCAGCCAAACCCCAGCCCCAGCACTGCGACTACAACAAGAAACAGGATTACCCGTATCATACCGTTCTCCCTTTCCTGTTTCGCTTATTGCGCAGCCGGTTTTTGCTCAGATGCCTGCGTTGAAGCGGTCATCAGCTGTGCCAACAATGCATCCGCATCGCG
Source organism: Pseudochrobactrum lubricantis (assembly GCF_041929865.1). Lineage (NCBI taxonomy): Bacteria > Pseudomonadati > Pseudomonadota > Alphaproteobacteria > Hyphomicrobiales > Brucellaceae > Pseudochrobactrum > Pseudochrobactrum lubricantis. The sequence goes on along the minus strand of NZ_JBHEEE010000001.1, from coordinate 957,176 downwards.
CCGTGCATTCAATGCATTATAAAAGCTCTGACCAACCTGTTTGGCGGCTTCCGGCAATTGCGCCCATTCCGTCATAGCCCGCTGCACATCCCCATTTTGCAAAGCAAATTCAATACGGGCAGTCACCGGCCCGACGCCGGAACCAGCGACATCACCGATTGGCCGTGACCGTACCAGATTTTTTGCACTGCCCACCAGCTGATCCCAGATACCGGCATCTGCCGCAGGCTTGTTAACCGCGGCCACCATATCATCCGCCAATGATGCAAATTGTGTGTTCAGCTGGCTTAGTGTCGAAATACCGGTTTCCGCCTGCGCTTCAAGCGCGGCAACAGAACCTGCCTGCTCCGGCAGCAATGACTTATAGGTCTGCAATTCATTCAGATAAGAACCGCCGCGATCAATCGCTGATTTCAAAGCATTGGCCGCAATAATCGCTGCCATATCCGGCTGCGTGGCCTGCGCATCTATCTTCGTCTGCAAAGCACCCAATTGCTGTTGCAGCGCTTTGACCTCGTCCGTATCAGTATTTAATGCGGCATTGGCCTGTTCTGCCTGAGAGCCGATCGTATTGAGCTTTGTTTCCATCGCATTCAGGCGCTCGGTCAGACCATTCACCAGCGCGCTATCCGCAGGCTGCGCCTGCCCTGCCAGTGTTTTCAGTTGCTCTTGCAGAGCTGTCACATCGGCACGGATCGCCTCATCATTTCCGGCTGGTGTTTCACTGGACTGCGGCAGTGCATTCAGGCGTTGCTGAGCTTCTGCAGCATTTTTCTCTGCGGCTTCCAGACGTGCTAACAAATCCGCATCCGGTTTGGTTGCAGCCTGCAAACCGGAAATCTGCTGTTTCAGATCTGCGATTTCTGCAATTGCCGCCTCATCACGATTGCTGGTCTGTGCCGGAAACAAACCCAGCCCCGCCCATTGCAGTGCGGTCGTGCCCAGCAGAACAATCACACCACCCGCCAGTCCGGCAATCCAGGGCGAAGTTGTTTTTTTCGTCTGCGGTGCGGAACTAGTGGCAGAATTCATGGTTTTTCCTGATGCAAAAGGATTAGGGCCAGAGACACCGGCTGAAGAAGCCGGTCGGGATGTGCTCTGCGGCGGAACCGAGGTTGCAGGTTTCGCTTCAACTTGCGCTTTTGGCGGTGGTGGTGCGGAAGATTTTGCAGCCGGTTGTGCCACAGGTTTTGGATCGCCCACCGGCTCTGCATCCGGCACAGTTTTACCCGCAGATTTTGCAGCGGATGCCTCAACAGCCTTCACATCAGACGGATCAAGATCAATCACCACCGGTTTACGGGTGGTCTTGCTGTGACGTGACACTGTGGATTTAGCCATGAGTCCTCTCGCAAAATCTGTATTTTAAACTTCAGATGCAACCTAAATGACGAAATTGAACAAATGGTTGCATATTTTCGTCAGATCAATGCCAGCAGGCGTAATAAAGCATTCTCATCCGGCGTTTCACTGATACGCACCTGCGCATTCCAGTTATCTGGTAATTCTGCAGCAATCCGCTGAGAAAGACAAAAAATATATTTCGCGTTCTGGATAAAAGCACCCTTTGCCTGCTTGTCCAGTGCAACAAACTGCCGTGCAGCGACAGCGGAATAGAGCAAAATCACCTCTGCCCTGCCGGTATCAGCAATCCGGTTCAACTCGGCATCGCTATAGGTAACAGGGTGGGTGTCATAGGTCTCAGCAACCGTCAGATTGATACCAGCGGCCGACAATTGCGCCTCAAAATCCGGCCGCCGGATTTTGCCGGTCAGATAAAGCACATGGCTGCCCGTTGGCATCCCAGCTGCCACATGGCGCCCCAGATGCAGCCCCCAGCCGTCACCGGCATAGATTGTCTCAAAGCCCGCATCCCGCGCAACAGATGCCGTTTTCTCGCCAACTGCATAAAGCTGCAAATGCCGGTAGGGTGCCAGTAAATCAGAATTGATATGGCGCAAGGCATTGGCGCTGGTCACAGCAACGGCATCAAAACTGCCCAGCGGCAATGATGCGCCCGTCGCCACAGTTTCACTCACCGGCAGACAAGACGGCAGATAACCTGCCGTTTCAAGTTTAGCGGCGGTTAAAGCTGCATCCGGTTGCGGGCGTGTGACCAGAACCCTGCGCATGTTTCAAGCCCAGCTGGTGAAGAAATCAGCACCGGCTTCTGCACGGATCCGCTCCGCGGCTTCCTTGCCCAGCGCCGCCGCATCTGCTGCAGCACCATCTATGAAAACGCGATGCAGGCGTGAACCGTCCGGTGTCAAAATCATACCGGAGAAATGCAAATGCCCATCTTTAACTTCCGCCAGACCGGCAATCGGCGTGCGGCAGGAACCGTCAAGCTGCGCCAGAAATGCACGTTCACAAGTCAGGCGGATAAATGTCTCTTCATGATTGAGCGGCTTAAGCAGCGCATCAACCCGCGCATCATTCACACGGCTTTCAATGGTTATCGCGCCCTGTCCCGGAGCAGGCAAAAACCGCTCTGTATCCATCAGTTCTGTGACTACATGCTCCAGCCCGAGGCGCTTCAGCCCTGCAAAAGCAAGAAATGTACCATCAACCTGACCTTCATCGAGCTTGCGCAGACGGGAATTCACATTACCGCGAAAAATAATAACATTGAGATCAGGACGGATATGCCGGATTTGTGCCTGACGACGCAGACTGGATGAACCAACTGTCGCCCCATGCGGCAGATCGGTCAGTTTTGCGCTGGTTTTACCGACAAAAGCATCACGCGGGTCTTCACGCTCCAGATAGGTGGAAAGATGCAAACCTTCCGGCAAAACCGTCGGCATATCCTTGGAAGAATGCACTGCAATATCAATACGTCCCTGTAACAGTGCATCTTCAATCTCTTGGGTGAACAGGCCTTTACCACCTATCTCCGACAATGCACGATCCTGAATACGGTCGCCCTGTGTGGACATCGGCACGATTTCAACATCCGTTTCGCTTAAACCATGTACAGCCATCAGGCGTGCGCGTGTTTCTTCTGCCTGTGCCAGTGCTAAAGCGCTGGAACGTGTTCCGATTTTTAAACGTGGTGTTTGCATCTGGCTCTGTCCGTGATACGCGAATGTCAAAGGCTTCTCTAACTGCCTTTCACCTCAGGGGCAAATTCATGACTGTAATATCATGAATATAATGCCACTATCCGGTGCAAGACAGAAAGATCAGCGAAGTTTGTTTATTGAACGCATTCTCCTTATGCAAAAGTGCTTCACGCTTTTTGCCGGAAATGCTTTGTTAATACGGGTCTAATCGCTTATGCGCGTGCTTGGAATAGAGACAAGTTGCGACGAAACAGCCGCAGCTATCATTGAACGCCATGAAAATGAACAAGGCGGGGTGTCTTCACGCATCCTGTCTAATGTTGTTCTGAGCCAGATTGCCGAGCATGAACCCTATGGCGGCGTGGTGCCGGAAATCGCCGCACGCGCCCATGTGGAAGCGCTCGACGGATTGATTGCCAAAGCACTTTCCGATGCGGATATGACCATCAATGATGTGGATGCTGTCGCTGCAACCGCAGGCCCCGGCCTGATCGGCGGGCTGATTGTCGGACTGATGACGGCGAAAGCCATGGCCTTTGCTGCGGACAAGCCTTTCTATGCCGTCAATCATCTCGAAGGCCATGCCCTGACAGCACGCCTGACCGACGGACTGGCTTTTCCATATCTGTTATTGCTGGTTTCCGGCGGTCATACGCAGGTTATTCTCGTGCACGGCCTTGGTCACTATGAACGCCTCGGCACCACGATTGACGACGCGCTCGGTGAAGCTTTTGACAAGACCGCCAAGCTGCTGGGACTACCTTATCCGGGTGGCCCTGCCGTTGAACAGGCGGCTTTGAAAGGTGATGCCTCACGTTTTGAACTGCCGCGCCCGCTCAAAGGTGAAGCGCGGCTGGACTTTTCTTTCTCCGGCCTTAAAACCGCCGTGCGCCAGACAGCAACTCAGCTTGTGCCGTTGAGCGATCAGGATGTGGCGGATATCTGCGCATCTTTTCAGACTGCCGTTGCCGATACGCTGAATGACCGTGTGAAGCGTTCTCTGCTCCGTTTTCGTGAAACCTATCCGGATAAAGAAAATCCGACATTGGTTGTTGCCGGTGGTGTTGCTGCCAATAAAGTGCTGCGCAAAGGCCTTGAAACGCTTTGTGAAAAACACGGTTTCGATTTCCTCGCACCTCCGCATATTCTGTGCACCGACAATGCGGCCATGATTGCATGGGCAGGCGCCGAACATGCAGCACGCACGGAGCCGGATAATCTCGATTTTGCACCGCGCTCGCGCTGGCCGCTGGACAGCACATCAGCGCCGCTGGTCGGCTTTGGCCGCAGGGGAGCAAAAGCATGAGTAAAATTACGATCTTAGGTGGCGGCGCATGGGGAACAGCGCTCGGCTGCATGGCCGCGCAGAACGGACATGAGGTCGTGCTCTATGCGCGCGATCCGGCAACGGTTGATGATATCAACCACAACCACCGCAATGGCCGCTATCTTGGCAATATCGCCCTACATGATAATCTTCGTGCGACCAGCGATGCAGCCGCAGCGCTGAACAATGCCGATACGGTTCTGGCCGTTATCCCTGCGCAATCCATGGCTGCGGCATTACAGGAACTGAAACCGCTCATTCCGGCTGATTGCCCTGTTGTGCTTTGCGCCAAAGGGATTGAACGCTCCACCGGACGGCTGATGTCGCAGATCATTGCCGATATTTTGCCTGACCATCCGATTGCAGCCCTTTCCGGCCCGAGCTTTGCCAGCGATGTTGCCCGTGGCTTTCCGACTGCCGTTACCATTGCCTGTGAAAATATTGCCATTGCCGATGATCTGGCCGCACAGTTTTCCGGCTGCACCTTCCGTTGCTATTCCTCCGATGATCTGACCGGCGTTGAAATCGGCGGCGCGTTGAAAAACGTCATTGCCGTTGCAGCCGGTGCCACGATCGGTAAAGGTCTTGGCGCATCGGCACAGGCAGCTTTGGTCACCCGCGCTTTTGCAGAACTGCGCCGTATTGCCGTGGCCTTTGGCGGACGACCTGAAACCCTGATGGGATTATCCGGCCTCGGCGATCTGATGCTGTCCTGCTCCTCACCGCAATCGCGCAATTATTCCTACGGGCTGGCCTTGGGACGCGGTGAACCGCTGGAAGGCCTGTTGCTCGCCGAAGGTGTGGCCACAGCGCCGGTGATTGCCGAGCTTTGCGCGCGCAAGCAAATCAATGCACCAATCATCACCACAATTGCGGCCTTGCTCAATGGCAGTATCACCATTGATGCCGCTGTTACCGGATTATTGTCCCGTCCTTTGAAAAACGAAGATTAGGAACCTGACCTCATGCTGTTCGCCATTCTCTGCAATGACAAAGCCGATCATCTGCAACTGCGCCTTGATACCCGTCCTGCCCATCTCGATTATCTGAAAAGCCTCGGCTACAAGATAAAATTCGGCGGCCCTTTTCTGAGCGAAGCCGATCAGAAACCGGTTGGCAGCATGCTGATGGTTGAAGCTGAAACCATTGAAGATGCAAAAGCCATTGCCGCTGCAGATCCTTATGCATTGGCCGGCCTGTTCGATAATGTGACTGTGCGCCCGTGGAACTGGGTCATCAACAAACCTGCTGAATAAACTTGGCCTGCTGAATAAATCCGGAGAAAACTGTGGCATATTGGCTGTTTAAATCTGAACCATTCAAATGGTCGTGGGAAATGCAAAAGGCCAAAGGCGCTGTCGGCGAGCAATGGGACGGCGTGCGCAATTATCAGGCACGCAATAATATGCGCGCTATGCAGCTTGGCGATAAAGGCTTTTTCTATCATTCCAATGAAGGACTGGAAGTCGTCGGCATTGTGGAAGTTTGTGCATTGGCGCATCCTGACAGTACAACGGACGATCACCGCTGGGAATGTGTGGATATCCGCGCCGTCTGCGATATGCCGAAGCCGGTGACATTGAAAGATGTGAAGGTCAATCCGCTGTTGAGCGATATGGCGCTGGTCACATCCATGCGTCTTTCCGTACAGCCGGTCAAAGAAGACGAATGGATCGAGGTCTGCCGCATGGGCGGATTAGACCACACCAAAATTTAAGAGCACAACAATGCAGAACGCAACCCAAACACTATTCCGGAAGCGTTCTGCGTTTGCAGTCGCTTATCCTCTGCTTGATCCGGAGCGTCTATGCCCCTCCTGATCCCGGACTCGACGCGCGCAACGCAATTCATCCTCGACAATACCGGCATTCACCACCCACCCCATGTGCCGGAAATCGCGCTTCATCTTGCCGATGAGGCTCATGAGCTTTGGCATAAGACCGAAGAAGAACTTTCCGAAATCGGATTACCGCCGCCCTATTGGGCTTTCGCATGGGCAGGCGGTCAGGGCGTTGCCCGCTATATTCTCGATCATCCGCAGGCTGTACAAAATAAACGCGCACTGGATTTTGCCTCCGGCTCCGGTCTGGTCGGCATTGCAGCCCTTTTGAGCGGCGCAAGTTCTGTAACTGCCAATGATATCGATCCTTTTGCCCGCCATGCCATCAGCCTGAACAGTGTTTTGAACAAAGTGTCCTGTAACTTCAGCAATGCTGATCTGATCGGTCAGGATATGAGCGGCTCTTTTGATGTTCTGCTGGCCGGTGATGTCTTTTATGACAAGCCATTGGCTGACCGGCTGATCGTCTGGTTTGACATGCTGGCTGCTAAAGGCATGCAGATTATCGTCGGAGATCCCGGACGGTCTTATCTGCCGCGGCACCGTCTGACAGAGCTGGAAGTCTATTCCGTACCGGTCACCCGCGCTCTGGAAGATGCAGACGTAAAGCGCACCACTGTCTGGCACTATGGTGAAACGCAAAAGGCGTAGCTAAAAGCCACGCCTGATTGGTTTGATCCATATGATGATTTGCGAAGTATAGCGATATTATTCAGATATATCGCATCGCACATTTTTTAGTTTTGTCGCTAAGCGCTATATTTGTGCAATAGTGCTCAAATATAGCGCTTAGCTCCGGCAACACACATCACCACAACACATGCCACCGCCATCATCGCGATGCTCACCGGTTCGCCAAGCACAAAAGCTGCCAGAGCGAGACCGAAAAACGGCTGCAATAATTGCAACTGCCCCACGCCTGCCGCACCGCCAAGTGCCAGCCCGTGATACCAGAAGAAAAAACCGATCAGCATACTGAACAGCGATACATATCCCACACCCAGCCATGCAGGCGCTTCAATGGCCGCAAAATTATCCGGCCGCAACGCGACAGCCAGCACCAGCATTACCGGCAGCGCCAATACCAGCGCCCAGCAGATCACCTGCCAGCCACCAATCGTGCGGGACAGCCGCGCACCTTCCGCATAGCCATAACCGCAGACAATGATCGACAACAGCATCATTACATTGCCATAGAGCGAAAATTCTCCGCCCGACTGATCTTTCGCCAAGGCAAAAAATGCCACCGCTGCACTGCCCGCCAGCGAGAACATCCAGAACCGCCATGACGGATTGCTGTCTCCCCGCAACACCGCAAAAATTGCAGTACTGAGCGGCAGCAGACCGATAAAGACAATTGCATGGGCAGAGGTCACATATTGCAAAGCCAGCGCTGTAAATAACGGAAACCCGACCACAACACCGCCTGAAACCAGCGCGAGTGAAATCAGCTCAGATGGCGTCGGCAATTTCTCGCGAAATGCCAGCAACAGAGCGCCGCCCAAAAGACCGGCAATGGTCGCCCGTAGCACTGTCAGAAAAACCGGATCAATCTGCAAGACAGCCAAACGCGTTGCAGGCAGAGAGCCGCTGAAAATTAAAACACCTATAAAACCGCTGATCCAGCCAGCACTTTGGCTATCCGCTTGCTTATTCATTTTCACATATTCTCGAAATTTATTGCGTATTTCGCGATAAGTATTGATACACAGGCAAAATTGTCAGATACAATTTCAGTACAATTTAAACAAACTGTACTGCTCAATTCGGAGATACAGATGACTTATCATTCCGGATATACAGCGCCGGACGCGCTGCAAACAGCAAGCGATACGGCTGATCAGCTTTCCGTCAGTCAGGAAATTCTGGAAGCGACAACGCTGGTTGAGAAGGTGATGACAATCATCCGCGACCGTATCAGCGCCATGAGCCTGATGCCGGGCGCGCGTCTGCCTTCCATCCGACGCCTTTCGGAAACCATGTCCATATCCAAATCCACAGTGGTGGAGGCCTATGACCGGCTGGTGGCTGAAGGCATTATTCAGGCACGGCGCGGTGCCGGTTTTTATGTCGCTGAGAAAAATCATCCGCCGCTCATCAGCTCGGATTTTGCAGACACTCATAACCGCAATATCAATCCCTATTGGGTAATGCGGCAATCGCTGAGCAATACAGAAACCACCTTCAGACCGGGTTGCGGCTGGCTGCCGTCAGACTGGCTGCCGGAAGAAGCCATCCGCCGCGCCTTGCGCCAGATTGCCCGCAATCCCGCATCGAATATATCGGAATATGACGAACCGCTCGGCCTGCCATTGCTGCGCCAGTTGCTCAGCACCCGTCTTCGTGAACAGGGCGTTACAGCAGCCCCGTCACAAATCCTGCTCACCGATTCCGGCACCAATGCACTTGATCTGATCTGCCGTACATTTATCCGCTCCGGCGATACGGTGCTGATTGATGATCCGTGCTATTTCAATTTCCGTGGTCTGTTACTCGCGCAGGGCGTCAATCTTGTCGGCGTACCTTACACCCCCCAAGGACCTGATCTGGAAAGCTTCGCACGCCTTTGCACGCAATACCGGCCAAAACTCTATCTCTGCAATTCCGGCATTCACAATCCGACCGGCGCCACCATACAGCCGGCAACGGCACACCGCCTGCTCAAACTTGCCGAACAGCATGATCTGATTCTGGTTGAGGATAATATTTTTGCAGATTTTCATCAGAATCCGCCACCGCTCTTAGCAGAACTCGACGGTCTGGAGCGGGTGATCCATATTGGCAGCTTCTCCAAATCCCTGTCAGCAGCCACGCGCACCGGTTATATTGCCGCGCGTCCTGACTGGCTGGAAAATCTCACCGACATGAAACTGGCAACCAACTTCGCCAGTAATGCACTGTCCTCACAGATCATCTATCAATTGCTGACAGACGGCAGTTACCGCAGCCATATTGAAAAAATCCGCGTCCGGCTGGCAGAATGTCAGACACGGACGCGGCAGAAGCTTCTTAATGCAGGCTTCAAGCTCTGGTGTGAGCCGGTTGGCGGCATGTTTCTCTGGGCACAATTGCCGGATGATCTGCCGGAAGGTGTGGACAGCGACACGATTGCCAGACGCGCTTTGGATCACAATATCGTTCTGGCGCCCGGTAATATTTTCAGCCAGTCACAGACATGCAGCCAATTCATGCGCTTTAATGTTGCCCAGTCCGTTCATCCGAAGATTTTCGATACGCTCAGACAGATCATGTATCTGCCTGCGACATGAATGTGAGATAAATCAGCCGCGTCGCACACGGATAACCGTATCTCCCGAAAGATGCGGTAATAAACGCATCATGTCGCGACGGCTCAGGGCAATACAGCCTTCTGTCGGCGTATAGGTTTCCCGTGAAAGATGGAAAAATATTGCACTGCCGCAGCCTTTTTTGCGCTCGGTAATATTCCAGTCCATGACCACGCAAATATCGTAGAGCTCATCCTTGCGCCACATCTTCTCGTGGCTGCGCTGATAGGTGGCTGCGACCGGCCGGTTATAATTGCGGTCATTGGCGGCATCACACCAGCCATCCTGTGGCTGCGTAGGCCGAAAGCGCAATGCTGTTGCCGGCTGATCCCCGATCACCGGTGTCTGACGGCGGTATCCGTAAAGCAGACGCATCTGCGTCAAAGGCGTTGCACCATCCCCTTCGCGCTTGCGGGAGGACACGCCGCCCTTGCCCAAAGCACAGCGCAGCACCAGCGGTCCGGCAATCAGATAACCCTGACTGCGATGCCCGGGACGCACATGAACATCCATAACTTTAATCGTGCGGGATGTTTTTCTGCCTGTGTCGCCCTGCATCAGGCCGCTTTGCTTTGCTTCTCTGCCGAGTATCATATGTATAGGCCCCCTCCGGACCGGTTTTGTATGCTATTTTCCGGTAACGCTCTGGAAACACCAGAGAATCATTTCTCCTGCCATATATTTACACAGCTAATTTTATTCACATCCATAAACTGATGTCAGATCGCTTAAAAGCAGCATTAAAGGCGTATTTTATAAGGTAAATTTTGTTTCATCTGACCTCTCTTTAGTTTTTCTTCGTTAAATGTCATAAATCACCCATCTTGCTGATGTTCAGCTCCCGTTTTTGAAACCGAATGAGGCAGATATGATCGCCCATACACTTCTGATCGTTGATGATGATGAGGATCTTCGTTCCATCCTGATCGACCAGCTGTCACTTCATCCTGAATTTCAGATCCTGCAGGAAGATACTGCCGGCAAAGCAATTCAGACCGCACGGGCAAATAATATCAGCCTGCTGATTATGGATGTCGGCCTGCCGGATATGGATGGCCGTGATGCCGTCAAACAGCTGCGTGCCGGTGGTTTTACATCACCGATCATCATGCTGACCGGTCACGATACAGATTGCGACACCATTCTGGGCTTTGAGTCCGGTGCCAATGACTATGTGACCAAGCCGTTCCGTTTTGCAGTGCTGCTTGCCCGCATCCGCGCGCAGCTGCGCCAGCATGAACAGAGCGAAGACGCGACCTTTATCGTCGGGCCTTATACATTCAAACCAAGCCAGAAGCTGCTGCTCGATCAGAAAGGCGATAAAATCCGCCTGACTGAAAAAGAAGCGGCAATCATCAAATTCCTGTACCGCGCCGGTGGCGTGGTCGGACGCGATGTCTTGCTGGAAGAAGTCTGGGGCTATAATTCCGGCGTTACCACGCACACGCTGGAAACCCATGTCTATCGCCTGCGTCAGAAAATTGAGCTGGATCCGTCCAATGCCAGCCTGCTGATTACCGAAAGCGGCGGGTATAAGCTGGTTCCCTGAGAATGAAGACAGCCCGGCATTCATTCTGTCCGGGCTGCTTAATATTCTGCATAAAAGATGATTTTATCGAAAACTTTAGATATTTTTCGGTAATTTGGGTTACAGCATAATTCTTCCGGAACAGGACACGATTATTCCCGAGCGGGAACCGGTTCCGGAATAAGGATTATGTGTAAGAAAGAGACATATGGCGCTCGATGATGACATTCAGTTCCTGAGTACGATTGGCCTTTTCGAGGCCTTCTCGGCTCAGCACCTGCGGCTGCTTGCCTTTGGCGCAGAACGCATGGTTCTGCGTACCGGCAGGGAACTGTTTCATGAAGGGCAAAGTGCTGACTGCGCCTATATTGTTGTCAGCGGCAGCATTACCCTTTTTCATGAAGGCAAGCAGGGACGCGTCAATCTGCGCTCAATCAGCACCGGCTCAGTGCTGGGTGAAATGGCACTGATTGCACAGACCAGTCGTCTGACCGGCGCCGTCGCCGATACAGAAACCGAAGTCATCCGTCTCAGCCGCTCCATCTTCCACCGCATTCTGGAAGAATATCCGGAGCTTGCCGCTTCGCTCTATCTGCATATCAGCAATAATCTGAATGAGATGGTCGAGCAGATCGACAAGCTGTCATCCCGTTTTTCCGATTAAAACATCTCCGGCTTTGCCTGACATGCTTTAAAGCGGCAATTCGATACGCCGCGTAAGTGCGATTGCGTTCAAAAACACCTCATCATGGCTGGTAATCAGCAATGCGCCTTCATAGGAGTTGAGCGCCGTTTCCACCGATTGCAGTGCGACAATATCCAGATGATTGGTTGGCTCATCAAGGATGAGCAGTTCCGGTGCCTGAACACCACCCAGCACACAGGCCAAACCTGCCCGCAGCCTCTCACCACCGCTGAGTTCTCCAACCTTTTGCAAAGCCGCATCCGCACGGAACATAAAGCGCGCCAGCGCGGCGCGGCAATCATTGTCCGTAGCTTCAGGTTGCAGAAGCTTGAAATTATCCCTGATACTCAGATCATCATTCAACAGGCTCACATGCTGATCCAGCATGGCATGACGGACATAATATTGTACGCTGCCCTGCTGCGGTGTCAGCTTTCCCGCCAATATATGCAGCAAAGTCGTTTTTCCTGATCCGTTCGGCCCGCATAATGCAATGCGTTCCGGGCCTGTAATCTGCAAAGACAAATCCTGAAATAACGGCTGACGATCATTAAAAGTCATTGTCAGATGTTCCGCAACGAGTACCGTTTTCGTTGCGGCAAGACTGAGATTGCCGAGGCCAAAATTCTGCGGGATCAGCCGCTCAAACTTGCTCTGCGCCTCACTCAGCGCCTTCTGGCTGCTTTCTGCCTGCTTTTGCGCCAGTTGATTATTACGCCCGCCGGTTGCCTGTGCGCGATCTTCTCTGGCATCCAGCAGCAATTTGCTTTGCCCTGCACTGAAACGGGATTTCTTACCGGCAGAATCCCGTTTCTCCTGCCGCTCTCTGATAAGACGTGCCTGTTTCTCCGCCTGTTTGACAGCTGTTTCCGCCACAGCAAGATCATGACGGGCAGCGGCAAGTTCTTCCGCTTTGCGCATCTCATAAAAATCCCAGTTACCACTATAAGACGACACACCAATCGGCGTCAGCTCAATAATCCGGTCCATCTCGCGCAATAATGTGCGGTCATGGCTGACCACCAGCGCCCCGCCACGCCAGTTGCGCAGCAGATGCAGCACAGCCTCACGTCCCTGCATATCCAGATTATTGGTCGGCTCATCCAGCAGGATCAGATCCGGCTCGTGGAAAATCAGGGCAGCCAAAGCGGCACGGGTTTTCTGCCCGCCGCTCAAACTATCCAGCTGCGTTTGCGGGTGGAGTTCTGGCAGACCCATTTGGGAAAGCGCATCCTCAATCCTGCTTTCCAATGTCCAGTCCGCATCAGCCAGATCATCGTCGCTGCCTTCACCTGCCAGAATACGCGCCTGCGCAGCCAGTTGCGCCGTCACACCAAACAAGTCGGCAATCGTTTCATGCGCTTCATTCGTATTCTGATGCAGGAATCCGAGTTTGGCATGACTGGTCAGCGAACCACTGGCCGGTGCTGTTTCACCGGCAATGATACGCAATAGAGTTGATTTACCCGTGCCGTTACGTCCGATCAGACCGGTACGTTCACGGGACAGATGAAGAGAAAGATTTTGAAAAAGACTGCGGCCGTCAGGCGTTTGCGCAGAAATATTTTGCAGTGTGTACAGAGTTATCAAGAGCAGCATCCCGTGAAACAACAAAAACATCAGTTAAGAAAAACTGTGCTGTCTGCTTCATTGTGATGAACTCCTCAAATACACTTTTAACCGGCATGAGTAGCCGTAAAATTTATTTAAACAGGCATCGTGACTTATTCAAGTCACGATGCCTTGAATGTTTCAGTCGAGATCGAAGCGGGCAATAACCGGCACGTGATCGGAAGGACGCTCCCAGCCACGGGCATGGCGCAGAACCTGCAATTCTTTCATATGCTGTTCAAGATCTTTGGAACCCCAGACGTGATCGAGACGACGGCCGCGATCAGATGCATCCCAATCTTTGGCTCGGTAGCTCCACCAGGTGTAAATTTTCTGATCTGCAGGGATGACCTGCCGCATCAGATCACTCCAGCCGCCTTTCACCCGCAAATCTTCCAGTGTCTCGGTTTCAACCGGCGTATGGCTGACAATTTTCAGCATCTGCTTATGTGACCAGACATCATTTTCCAGCGGTGCAATATTGAGATCGCCCACCAGAATGGAAGAAAAACCATCACCCCGATCTGCCGTTACTGCCCGCATTTCCTCAAGGAAATTCAGCTTATGGGCAAATTTCGGATTGATCGTCACATCCGGTTCATCCCCGCCGGCAGGCACATAGAAATTATGGATGCGGATTGATTTACCGCCTGCCTGCACAACACTGCTGAGATGACGGCAATCACCCATATCGCAGAAGCCAATAACTTCCGTATTTTCCATCGGCCGGCGCGACAGAGTGGCCACGCCGTGATAGCCCTTCTGGCCGCTGATCGCGATATGTTCATAACCGGCGTTACGCAGCTCTTTGAGCGGAAACTGGTTATCAGGACATTTGGTTTCCTGCAGGCACAACACATCCGGTGTGTGCTTCTCCAGAAAGTCCAGAACCAGCGGCAAACGAAGGCGAACTGAATTGATATTCCAGGTGGCGACGGAAAAACTCATTAAACTGCTCAACGGGCTGAAGGGTAAAAGACGAAACAGGTGAGATCTCACCATAGTTTGCGTAACATAAGCCGCTTATGCAGGATGTGCAAATGCCGGATAAATAAAAAATGCCGCGCTAAAGCAAGCGCGGCATTTTCAATAGTTTGAACAAGGATCAGCGATTTTTGCGCTTCATAGCCAGACGCTGATAGTCAATCTTGAACATATTATCCGCAAAACGCACACCTTTCTGCACGTTGAAGATCATCACCGTGGTATCCTGACGCTGCGCATCAGTAATCGTCCACTGCTTCAGTTCCGCATTGGCCGAATCAAACATCAGCGCAATTGTGGCATCGGCAAAAACCGCTTTGTCGCCCAAAATCATGGTCAGCGCATCCGGTTCGTTTTTCAAACCGCGCAAACGACCGCCGCCTAAATCAACATGGTCGCTCAACAAGAGTTTCAGTGGTGTTTTCGACAGCGGATACAAATCCCATGTATCCAGCTTCTTATTATTGACGACGACGGATTCACCATCAGAGATCACGGTGATCGGCGATTTATCATAGTTGAAACGGATTTTACCCGGACGCTCAATATAGAATTTACCGCCGGTCTGATCACCTTTCGGGCCAAACTGCACAAATTCACCGGTCATGGTTTTCACAGCTGTAAACTGATTGGCAATAGCCTGCGCCTGCGCACCACTATTTGCTGATTGCGCCTGCGCAAAACCGGCAGGCAACAGCACGCCCAGAGCAACGGATGCAACAGTGAGATATTTTGCGACCATGAAAGGCAATTTCAGTTTCATCAGAGACATATGCTCCCGTATTCGTTATGACGGTTTTCACCGTGTTCTTTTATCTTTTAAACCGGCAGTTTGACCTGAGTGTGGCAGAACAGGATCAGTAATCATCATCCTGCGTCGGGACGAGAATATCGCGTTTGCCCGCATGATTGGCAGGCCCCACAATTCCCTCTTCTTCCATACGCTCGATGATCGAAGCTGCACGGTTATAACCAATGCCGAGACGGCGCTGGATATAGCTGGTTGAAGCCTTCTTATCGCGCAGCACCACGGCTACAGCCTGATCGTAAGGATCGTCGGAATTTTCCAGATTGGACGTTCCGGACGGTGCGGAACCGCCCTCGTCCTCATCATCTTCCATAACGGCATCCAGATATTCCGGCACGCCCTGCGCTTTAAGGTGCTGAACCACCTGTTCAACTTCATCATCGCCGACAAAAGGCCCATGAACACGCTGGATACGACCGCCACCGGCCATAAATAACATATCACCCATACCCAAAAGCTGTTCAGCGCCCTGCTCGCCCAGCACCGTACGGCTGTCAATTTTGGAGGTAACCTGAAACGAAATACGGGTCGGGAAATTCGCCTTGATCGTACCGGTAATCACATCCACCGACGGGCGCTGCGTTGCCATAATCACATGGATACCGGCAGCACGCGCCATCTGCGCAAGACGCTGCACCGCACCTTCAATATCTTTACCGGCAACCATCATCAGATCAGCCATTTCGTCGATAATCACGACGATATATGGCATTGGCGACAGATCCAGCTCTTCGGTTTCATAAACCGCCTCACCGGTATTGCGGTCAAAACCGGTCTGCACCGTGCGGGAAATCTGCTCGCCTTTTTTCTCAGCCAGTGAAACACGGCTGTTGAAACCGTCAATATTGCGCACGCCGACTTTCGACATTTTGCGATAGCGGTCTTCCATCTCGCGCACAGCCCATTTCAGGGCGACAACCGCTTTCTTCGGATCAGTCACGACAGGGGTGAGCAAATGCGGAATACCGTCATAAACGGAAAGTTCCAGCATTTTCGGATCAATCATAATCAGGCGGCATTCCTGCGGGGTCATGCGATAGACCAGCGACAGGATCATGGTATTAATCGCCACAGATTTACCGGAACCTGTGGTACCGGCTACCAGCACGTGAGGCATTTTGGCGAGATCGGCAATCACCGGCTCGCCATTAATGGTCTTGCCCAATGCTAGTGCCAGTTTGGTTTTGGTCTGCATGAAATCACGGCTCGCCAGCATTTCACGCAAGAATACCATTTCGCGCTTCGGATTAGGCAGTTCAATACCAATGGCATTGCGCCCCGGCACCACCGCCACACGGGCAGAAATCGCACTCATTGAACGGGCAATATCATCAGCCAGACCGATGACACGGGAAGATTTAATCCCCGGCGCCGGCTCCAGCTCATACATGGTCACAACCGGACCCGGCTTGACCTGAATAATCTCACCGCGCACGCCGAAATCTTCCAGCACACCTTCCAGAACACGGGCATTCTGCTCCAGTGCTTCTTTCGACAGTGACGGATCGCGCGCAACCACTTTCGGCTCGCTCAGATAATTGAGATCCGGCAGCATGAAGCGGCCGCCATTATTCACCGGATGCGTTGGTGCGCGGGCTGTCGGAGCTTTGCGTGCCGCCTGCATGCGCGGAGCTTGTACAGCTGCAGGTTGTTGCGGTGCCGGTGCATCATCATAATCATCATCGTCAAAATGCATGTCATCAGCAGCATGACCGGCAGGTTCAAAGCCCGGTTCAAAGCGCTGGCCTGCTCCCCGACGCGCGACTGTTACATCACCAAACGGATCATCATCACGGTTGCGTTTGCGCGATGAAGACGGATTGCGCTTCAGACCGAACATGCGCCGTACCGATGCCTTGGCGCTCAGCATCCAGTGCGATGCAGCACCCAAGGTCGATGCGGACAGAGTTGAGAAGAAGCCCGCGCGGATCTCGCCGGTTTCCTCATCAAAATCTTCATCATAATGATCGTCTGCGACCTGACGTGCTTTGGCGCGGACAGGTTTTGTCAGGCTGCGCTCACGGCCGATCAAACCACTGGCAAAGGCGCATAACCACAAAGCCGGAACAGACAAAATAACAGCAATACCAAGCGCAATCACACCGGTAGGAAATTCACCTAAGAAGACGCCCGGCACTTTGAGCACCATATCGCCGAACACACCGCCAAGGCCGATCTGCATCGGCCAGCTTTCCGGCGGCGTGACACAGCTGGCAATCGCAGCAAACAACAATGATGCAAAAAACCATGCAGAAATACGTCGTGCCAAACGGTCAATACGACCATTGACGATCATCAAAATGCCCCAGAAAACCAGCGGCAGCAGCACAACGACACTGGAAAGACCATAAAACTGCATGGCAAGATCGGCAAAAACCGCACCCGGATAACCTGCAGCATTGGTCACTTCATTGGCAGTCGCATGGCTGAAACTCGGATCAGCCACATTCCATGTGGCAAGTGCGGCAACAGCGCCCGCCACCAAAGCCAGCAGCAACAGGCCGGAGAAAATATCAATCTGACGACGCAGCAAAGCGCTGAGCCTCAGACGTTCTCCCCGAATTTCCTGTTCATCTGGCCCGTAGGACGGTGAATAGCCTTGCCGCATGAAACCTGCCTCAATTTTTTTCACCTGTTTCAACCCGCAGAAATGCGGAAGACAGGTAAATTTTATGAATCGCGTCCGATCATACAATAACGGTAGTTAAGACAGCATTAACCATGAGTCCGTCATTCCTTGACATATTCAGCAGGCTTAAAATACAGAAACACGCCCGTTTTCGGGCGTGTTTTGTAATTTCACTCTGTTTTACAGTGCATATATCAATCGCGGACGCGGATCAGACCTTCCTGCGCCGTGGAGGCAATCAGCACACCGTCACGGGTAAAGATTGAACCACGGTTGAAGCCGCGCGCACCGGTTGCCATCGGGCTGTCCTGACTATAGAGCAGCCAGTCATTCAGCCGACACGGATGATGGAACCACATCGAATGATCAAGACTGGCAACCTGCATACCCGGATCAAACACTGCGCGTCCATGCGCATGCAGCGACGTATCCAGCAAAGTCATATCTGAGAGATAGGCCAGAATTGCCGCCTGCAATGCACGGTCATCCGGCACCTCACCGCAGGCGCGCACCCAGACATTTTGCTCCGGCGGCAACGGATCTTTGGTGAGATAATGGCTGAGCGATACCGGTTTCATATCGATCGGCTGGTCGCGCTCCAGATATTTGCGCACGGCCTTTGGCGCCATCTGGATATATTGCTCTTTCATATCTTTGATGCTGAGCAGTTTTTCCGGCATCGGCACATGAAGCGGCATCGGAATCTGATGCTCAAGCCCTGCTTCATCAATCTGGAACGAGGCAGACAAAGTAAAAATAGCTTCGCCATGCTGGATCGCCACAACCTGACGGGTCGAAAAGCTCGAACCGTCACGAAGCCGTTCCACACGATAAATAATCGGAATTGAAGGATCGCCGGGGCGCATGAAATAGCCGTGCAGAGAATGGACAAAACGCCCTTCCTCAACGGTGCGTTGTGCCGCAACCAGTGCCTGACCGATCACCTGCCCGCCAAAAACCCGCTGCCAGCCCACCTGAGGGCTGCGACCACGAAACAGATTATGCTCCAGCGGCTCCAGATCAAGGATCGACAAAAGTTCTTTCATTGCTTCAGACATAGGAAACTCATTTTCTGCGACAGCTAGAGCATTTCACAGTCAAGTTGGATCAACTTGACGCCCGTGACAATGCGACCAAACAAAAACCTAGAGCGAGCGCTGTGCCCCACTCCGGATGTAAACCGCTCTATACTATGGCTACAACCGGTCGTCTGACGGCGCAAGGGATTGCGGGTAAAAACTGCGGCATTTCCGCTTGAGACAAACCGGCTTAAAGCCTATCTACATCTATGTGTTATAAAGCACGAACTGGTTGAAAGAGAACTGACAGTCCTGCAAACCTGTCGTGCAGAGAAGGAAACCGTCATGGCCAAATCGTCCCGCAAATCATCTCCGGCTGCTGCTGAGGCGGCATCTGCTCCGGTCAAAACAGATGTTCTGATCGCGGGCGCGGGTTATGTGGGGATGACCACGGCGGTTGCCATTAAAACCGGCGCACCTCAGCTGGATGTCACAATCATTGATGCCGCACCGGCCGGTCAGTGGAAAAAAGATCCGCGCGCTTCGGCCATTGCCGCTGCCGCCACCCGCATGCTGGAACAGCTTGGCTGCTGGCAGGCAATCAAACCGGATGCACAGCCGATCAATGACATGGTGATCACCGATTCCCGCGTGTCCGATCCGGTGCGCCCTGTTTTCCTGACCTTTGCCGGTGAAGTAAATCCGGGTGAACCTTTCGCCCATATGGTTGAAAACAAGGTTCTCAATGCCTCGCTTCATGCCAAGGCAGCTGAACTCGGTATTCATGTGATTGAAGGCTGCGGTGTTGAAGGTTTCACCACCGAATCCAATGCTGTGACTGTAACACTGGCCGATGGCCGCATACTGGAAACAAGACTGCTGGTCGGCGCCGATGGCGTGCGCTCACGCATGCGCGATCAGGCCGGTATTAAAACCGTTCACTGGAGCTATGGTCAGTCCGGCATTGTCTGCAATGTCTCCCATGAGCGTACGCATGAAGGCCGCGCGATTGAACACTTCCTGCCTGCCGGGCCTTTTGCCATTCTGCCGCTCAAAGGCAACCGTTCATCGCTGGTCTGGGCAGAGCGCACTGAAGATGCAAACCGTCTGGTTGCGCAGGATGATTTTGTTTTTGAAGCCGAACTGGAACAGCGCTTCGGTCACCATCTGGGTGAAATCCGTGTTGAAGGCAACAAGCGGGCTTTCCCGCTGGGGCTCACACTGGCGCGTGAATTTGTAAAGCCACGCTTCGCACTGGTCGGTGATGCCGCGCACGGTATTCACCCGATTGCCGGACAGGGGCTGAATCTCGGTTTCCGCGATGCGGCAACGCTGGCACAGGTGATTGTTGATACCGAGCGTCTCGGTCTTGATATCGGCTCATTTGCTGCGCTGGAAAAATACCAGACATGGCGCCGCTTCGACACAGTGCAGATGGGCGTCAGCACCGATGTTCTGACCCGACTGTTTTCTAATGACAATCTGGCACTGCGCACCGTGCGCGATATCGGCCTCGGTCTTGTTGACCGCCTGCCGGTGATGAAAAACTATTTCATCAAACAGGCCGCAGGTTTCGGCAAGGAAAACCCGCGCTTGTTACAGGGTGAGGCGATCTGACAAAAATCTGCTTGGATTGCACTGGATAATAGGCACGTCAAAACTATTTCTTTTCATAGAGTCTCAGACACGGGATCAATTAGGAGAGAGACAATGAACCGAACTGCCACGGCCATCTGGAACGGCGACCTGAAAACCGGCACCGGAAAACTGACAACCCAGAGCACCGCACTCAATGAACTGCCTTACAGCTTTAAATCACGGACTGAAGATATACACGGCAATGCAGGCACCAATCCGGAAGAACTGATTGGTGCTGCCCATGCCGGTTGTTTTGCCATGATGCTGTCGTCCCTGCTTTCCACCAATGGCACACCGCCAACGGAATTACAGACAACCGCGACCATCAGCACCGTGCCGAATGAAGGCGGCGGTTTTTCCATTGCCAAAAGCGATCTGACTTTGCGTGCGCGCGTTGCCAATATTTCCGAAAATGATTTTCAGAAATTGGCCAAACAGGCCAAAGAAAATTGTCCTGTCTCCCGCGCTTTGAATGCGCTGGAAATCAATCTCACGGCCACATTGCTTTAAATCTGAGTACAATTAAAAAAGCCGCAGATTTGATCTGCGGCTTTTTTCTTTCAAGCGCATCCCGAAAAGTGTGAAGCGGTTTTCGGAATAAGATGCGCGTCAAATCATATAAAAAGAGCGGTTCTATCGATTAGCATTAACTGGAACCGCTCTAAGCGGGCATGTGACAGACAACTTCAATAATATGCCCGTCGGGGTCTTTAACCTGAGCACTAAAATAGTCCGCATGATAATTCGGGCGTAAAACCGGTGCGCTGTGCTCAAGACCGCCTGCACTGAGTGCTGCCTGATAAAAGCGCTCAACCTCGCCGCGTGTGCCCGCCAGAAATGCCAGATGCATCTGCCCCTGATAGGCCGAACCTTTTTGTGAGCCGATCCAGAATTCCGGCTTGCCATGACGGCCATAGCCCTGCCAGTTGCCAAATTCCGTGACAGCATCAATGCCCAGTGGTGCCAAAGCAGCAGAGTAAAAAGCCCGCGCTTTATCTTTATTGGTGACCATAAATCCGATCTGATCCAGCATAGCGGCCTCCGCCAAAGATTACACAACTTATGCAAACACGAAACGCTGACAGCGCGTAAGAGTTGCAGACTAAAGCATAAAAATTTAAGCGCGCTTAATCAGGCAGATTTATGAAGCCAATAAAAAAGGCACCGCGAACGGTGCCTTTTAGTTTTTTGGTTATTCGCCGTGATTATACGCGGCGCTCGACCATCATTTTCTTGATCTCGGCAATCGCCTTCGCAGGGTTCAGGCCTTTAGGGCATGTCTGCGCACAGTTCATGATTGTGTGGCAGCGATAAAGACGGAACGGATCTTCGAGGTTATCGAGACGTTCGCCTTTTGCTTCATCACGCGAGTCAATCAACCAGCGATAAGCTTGCAGCAGCACGGCAGGGCCGAGATAACGATCGCCGTTCCACCAATAGCTCGGGCACGAGGTCGAGCAGCAGGCACAGAGAATGCACTCATAAAGGCCGTCCAGTTTGGCGCGGTCTTCATGGCTCTGCAGCCACTCCTTCTGCGGCTCAGGCGAAACCGTTTTCAGCCATGGCTCAATAGAACGATGCTGCGCATAGAAATGGCTCAGATCAGGCACCAGATCCTTCACAACCGGCATATGCGGCAGAGGATAGATCTTAACAGTGCCTTTAATGTCTTCCATGCCTTTGGTGCATGCAAGCGTATTCGAACCATCAATATTCATAGCGCAGGAGCCGCAAATACCTTCACGGCAGGAGCGGCGCAGCGTCAGAGTCGGATCAATCTTGTTCTTGATATACAAAAGTGCATCGAGAACCATCGGGCCACAATCATCAAGATCGACATAAAATGTGTCGAGACGCGGGTTCTGACCGTCATCCGGCGACCAGCGATAAATCTTGAATTCACGCAGGTTCGTTGCACCCGCAGGCTTGTCCCAGACTTTGCCGGGACGGATCTGCGAATTCTTGGGAAGTGCCAGTTCTACCATTGCTCTTTCCCCAATCCTTAGTAAACGCGCGCTTTAGGCGCAATTTTAGCGAGGCTGATGCCACCGTCTTCTTCCTTGACCAGCGGGTCAAGATGAACAGGGCGGCTGCCAAGCGTAACTTTACCGTCTTCTGAGAGCCAGGACAGCGAATGCTTGCGCCAGTTCACGTCATCACGGTTCGGGAAATCCTCATGGGCATGGGCGCCACGGCTTTCCTTACGGGCTTCAGCGGCCACAACAGTGGTCATCGCATTGGCCATCAGGTTTTCCAGCTCCAATGTTTCCATCAGATCAGAGTTCCAGATCAAGGAGCGATCAGTCACTTTAATATCCGGCATTTCTTTCCAGATCGCGGCCATACGTTCACAACCCTGTTTCAGGGATTCTGAGGTACGGAACACTGCAGCATCTTCCTGCATAGTGCGCTGCATTTTTTCACGCAGAACAGCAGTCGGAGTGCCGCCGTCAGCAAAGCGCAGACGGTCAAAACGTTCCATGATCTTATCGCAGGCAGCGAGATTGAGATCAGGAATTTTTGCAGCGCGGTCAATCACTTCACCGGCGCGGATTGCAGCCGCACGGCCGAATACCACGAGATCGATCAGTGAGTTTGAGCCAAGACGGTTTGCACCATGCACGGACGCACAACCGGCTTCACCCACAGCCATCAGACCAGGCTGTACACGATCAGGGTTTTCTTCCGTCGGGTTCAGCGCTTCACCCCAATAATTGGTCGGCACGCCGCCCATATTGTAGTGAACTGTCGGCAGAACCGGAATCGGCTCTTTGGTCAGATCAACACCGGCGAAAATCTTGGCGCTTTCCGAAATACCCGGCAGACGCTCATGCAGAATTGCCGGATCAAGATGATCCAGATGCAGATAGATGTGATCTTTGTTCTTGCCAACGCCGCGGCCTTCACGGATCTCAATGGTCATGCAGCGGGACACAACGTCACGCGATGCCAGATCCTTGGCGGAAGGTGCATAACGCTCCATGAAGCGCTCGCCCTCAGAGTTCACAAGATAACCGCCTTCACCGCGTGCGCCTTCTGTAATCAGGCAGCCTGCGCCGTAAATACCGGTCGGGTGGAACTGAACAAATTCCATATCCTGCAGAGGCAGGCCGGCACGTGCAACCATGCCGCCACCGTCACCGGTGCAGGTATGGGCAGAGGTTGCCGAGAAATACGAACGACCGTAACCGCCGGTGGCCAGAACGACCATTTTAGCGGAGAAACGGTGAATGGTGCCGTCATCCAGATTCCATGCCACAACGCCGGTGCAAACACCGTCAGTCATGATCAGATCAAGCGCGAAATATTCAATGAAGAACTGCGCATTGTTCTTGAGTGACTGGCCGTAGAGTGTGTGCAAAATAGCGTGACCGGTACGGTCAGCAGCAGCACAGGTACGCTGTACCGGAGGGCCGTCACCGAAGTTCTGCATATGACCGCCGAACGGACGCTGATAGATTTTACCTTCTTCAGTACGGGAGAATGGCACGCCGTAATGTTCCAGCTCATAAACCGCCGCAGGCGCTTCACGGGCCAGATATTCCATGGCGTCTGTATCACCGAGCCAGTCGGAGCCTTTAACAGTGTCATACATATGCCACTGCCAGCTGTCCGGTCCCATATTGGAAAGCGAAGCAGCAATACCGCCCTGCGCTGCAACCGTGTGGGAGCGCGTCGGGAAAACTTTGGTAATGCAGGCTGTTTTAAAGCCCTGCTCTGCCATACCCAGTGTTGCACGCAAGCCTGCACCACCGGCACCGACAACCACAACGTCAAATTTGTGATCGACATAGGTATATTTGCTGCCGTTAGCAGCTGTGTCTTTAGTTGTTGCCATTTGGCCTATCAACCTCCGAAGCTGAGCTTGAGGATTGCAAATACACTCGCGCCGCCAACAACAATCGCAAAGAAGGTGTTGAGCATAACGCAAACAATCTTCAGGCCTTCGCCATGAATATAATCTTCGATAATAACCTGCATGCCCAGACGCATGTGATAAACACCGGTCAGAACAAACAGTGCCATCACAATCGCATTAAACGGATGGGCGATTGCAGCGCGGACTTCGGCGTAATCTGCACCATTGAGGCAGATAATCAGGCCGATGAAATAAATCACCAGCGGCACAAGTGCGACGGCACTCATACGCTGTGTCCAGAAATGTCCGGTGCCTTCCTTGGCGGAACCAAGGCCGCGAACCTTACCCAGAGGGGTGCGCATATCTTGCATATATCAGTCCTCTCAGCGCAGGCTGTAAGCCACAACCCAGATCAGGATTGTCGCAATCACGGAAAATACCACAGTCGCCCAGGCCATTTTGCTGGCGGTGTGTTTTTCGAGACCTGCGCCCATATCCCAGATGAAATGGCGGATACCGCCTGCCAGATGCTGCATCAAAGCCCATGTGTAGCCGAACAGAACGAGACGTCCGATCCATGAGCCGAACAGGCCGTTGACGAAATTGAAGCATTCTTCACTGACCGCTGCGGAAATCAGCCATACGGCAAGCAATACGGTGCCGAAATAGAGTGCGCCGCCGGTAATGCGGTGAATGATCGACGTTGTCATGGTAATTGCCGGTTTATAAATCGACAAATGCGGTGACAGCGGGCGCTGGCTTTTGACTATTGGTCTTGTTGTCATAGCTATCCTGGTAAATGTTACCGATAAACAGGCCTTGCTAAACATGCCGCTATACCGGCAAAATCTATGGTCTGTTCATGCCCAACAGAGTTTATATCTATGATGAACCTGCGCCCAGCATAGATATAAACTCTGTCATTTTAACATGCTGCGCAATTCTTGAAGCTTCACAGGCTCAGGAGCCGCGCAGTAGAGCGAATACGGCCAAGATCGTTTAAAGGACGACCATGTTAGGGCTTATCTACTGCGCTTTTGTCACCACGTCAAAGTCACAACCATGCGACCAGCCATGCAATTAGTCGCACCTGAGCAGAGAGATGACGTTTTAAACGGTTTTATGCGGCCTATTACCGGACATCCGCGATAAAAATAAAATCCGGCGGCGTTTAAATTGTCCTGATTATGAGCCGCCGGACAGTGTTTCAACAGGTTTACTGGAGATGTGGTGCAAAACGAATCACAAAACTGCTCCAGTCCGCTGTGGCCGCGACCTGTTCATACAGCTTGCGGCCATCTTCCGGCTGACGCGGTGCATTGAGTGCCAGCTTACTCCATGAGCGCTCTTCGGCCTTATCAGCCAGCACATCAATCAAAGCCTTGGCGATACCTTTTTTGCGGTGCTCGTGATGGACGTAAATATGATCCACCTGCCCTGCGCGCATGCCCGATACCGGCTCCGGCAGATCGTAGAAAATCACAAAACCGACCAGCACGCCGTCGAGCCGCGCACCGAGCAATTCAGCACTGCGATCCTGCAACAGCTTTTCCGCATAATATTCATCCGGACGACGCGGTGCACCGCGCTTCAGCGCCTGCGCATAATCGGCCAGCAAAGGCGCAAGTTCACGGGCATCACGTAAGTGAAGCAATGAAATATCAATAGCGTGATCCTGTGTCATGATGCCTTCCCTTTTGGCGAATAAGAACTAGTGGTCTGATTCCAACATTTGCATTCCGTGGGGTATTGTGCAGAGCAAATGTCGGAATCAAAAAGACCACTAAAGACTATATAAAACTAGTGGATTTTTTGAATTTGACGTTTGGAGCAGCGCTTGTGTCAGTCGGCAGCCAAACGTCAAATTCAATCCACTAGAGTAGCTGCTTCGTTAAAAAAAACCAGCCTAATCAATGCTGCTTTAGCTGAAAAGAAAAACCCGCCCATTGATCTTACGCAATGAGCGGGTTTTTTCTTAGGATGCCGAATTAATACCTGAATCAAAAAGCGGCAGGCGCAAGCGAAAATGGTGATTTCGAGAACCGACGCACAGCGTACATAAAAGTACGTGAGCATCGGAAGCACAGAAATTGCCATTTGCAGCCAAGCATGGCGACTTTTAGATCAGGTATTTAGTTCCAGTCACGGATATCAACAAAATGCCCCGCCACGGCTGCTGCCGCTGCCATTGCAGGCGACACCAGATGAGTACGGCCTTTAAAGCCCTGACGACCTTCAAAGTTACGGTTTGAAGTGGATGCACAACGCTCACCCGGCTTCAGACGGTCATCATTCATTGCCAGACACATCGAGCAGCCCGGCTCACGCCAGTCAAAGCCTGCTTCGATGAAAATCTTGTCCAGACCTTCAGCTTCAGCCATTTCTTTTACAAGGCCGGAACCCGGAACAATCATCGCATTGACAGTGGAGGCAACTTTTTTACCTTCAACCATACGTGCAGCATCGCGCAGATCTTCAATGCGGCCATTGGTGCAGGAGCCGATAAAGACGCGATCAATCGCAATATCGGTGATCTTGGTGCCAGGCTTCAGATCCATATATTCCAGCGCACGCCATTTCGATGAACGCTTGGTATCATCCTGAATGTCATCAGGGTTCGGCACCACATCGGTCACAAAAACCACGTCTTCCGGCGAAGAACCCCATGTGACAACCGGTGAGATTTCAGCGGCATCAAGGGTCACAATCTTATCGAAATGCGCACCTTCATCAGAGCTCAGGGTCTTCCAGTAAGCCAGTGCCTGTTCAAACTGCTCACCCTTAGGTGCGCGCGGCTTGCCACGGATATAATCAAAAGTTGTCGCATCAGGCGCGATCAGACCAGCGCGTGCGCCGCCTTCAATCGACATGTTGCAGACCGTCATACGGCCTTCCATCGTCAAAGAGGTGATTGCATCGCCAGCATATTCGATCACATAGCCGGTACCGCCGGCAGTGCCGATTTTACCGATGATCGCCAGTGTAATGTCTTTCGCAGTCACACCTGCTGCCAGTTTGCCATCCACACGCACCAGCATGTTTTTAGCTTTTTTCTGGATCAGGGTTTGGGTGGCCAGTACGTGTTCCACTTCGGACGTACCGATACCATGCGCCAGCGAACCGAAAGCACCGTGGGTAGAAGTATGGCTGTCGCCGCAAACAATCGTCATGCCCGGCAGGGTGAAGCCCTGTTCAGGACCAACAATATGCACAACGCCCTGACGCTTATCGCGCTCGGAATAATATTCAACACCGAACTCGGCCGCATTTTTGGCCAGAGCTTCAACCTGAATACGGCTTTCTTCATTCTTGATGCCATTCACACGATCTGCCGAAGTCGGCACGTTATGGTCAACAACAGCAAGGGTGCGTTCCGGATGGCGCACTTTGCGGCCAGCCATACGCAGACCTTCAAAAGCCTGAGGGCTGGTTACTTCATGCACAAGATGGCGATCAATATAAAGCAGGCAGGTACCGTCATCCTGCTGATCTACCAGATGATCGTCCCAGATCTTGTCATAGAGTGTACGCGGCGCGCTCATGGCTCTTAGTATCCTTTGCAAGCGTTCTGCAGCCATTACCTCCCGGCAATCACAGGACCACAGAACCGATATGATTATGGTTCATATGCACCCGCTATGCGATTTCGTCAAGAAATGACAAGCGGAACAGGGTGTCGCAGCAAGATTATTACCCAAGCGGCATTTAATCTTTGCAAATAGAAAAAGGGCGACCCTGAGGCCGCCCTTATCCCTGGAAATTTTATAATCGCAGAAAGATGCAGAAAATTATTCTGCAGCTGCCTTGGCAGCAGCATCACGCTCAGCAGCGCGTTTGTCTGCTTCACGTTCAGCTTTCGAACGATTGTCTTTTTTCTCAACGATACGGGCAGCCTTACCGGTAAGACCACGAAGGTAGTAAAGTTTCGCACGACGGACTTTACCGCGACGAACAACTTCAACGCCTTCAACCAGCGGAGAATAAACAGGGAATACGCGCTCTACGCCTTCGCCGTAAGAAATCTTACGAACGGTGAAGCTTTCCTGCAGACCTGCGCCCGAACGGCCGATGCAAACGCCTTCGTAAGCCTGTACACGGGTACGTGTACCTTCAGTTACGCGTACGAGAACGCGAACTGTATCACCGGCGTCGAAATCTGGCAGAACGCGCTTTTCAGCGATCTTTGCAATCTGTTCAGCTTCAAGCTGCTTAATAATGTTCATAGTTTTAATCCTTCTGATTCTTCTCGAACAGTCAGAGCGCTATCACTTGCAAAACAGTCTTTGCCGTCATGCTATGCCGTAAAGGCAGGAGCGGTTTCACTACTCATTGATTTCAGGTCAA
Organism: Pseudochrobactrum lubricantis; assembly: GCF_041929865.1. Classification (NCBI taxonomy): domain Bacteria; kingdom Pseudomonadati; phylum Pseudomonadota; class Alphaproteobacteria; order Hyphomicrobiales; family Brucellaceae; genus Pseudochrobactrum; species Pseudochrobactrum lubricantis. Next base: position 928,552 of record NZ_JBHEEE010000001.1, on the reverse strand, counting down.
CGAAAATCGGATTTCAGGAAATCCCGAAATGTGAGGCGGCAATACACCATTACCGCCCGTGAATCAACTCAACTCTGCAAGAAGTTCTGATTCAGTTGCGACCGATCCGTCCCAAATGCGTATCCTGAAAAGAGGACGCATATTTCAGCCCGTAGCCCAGCATCCGGTCAAAAGCGATATGCGCAGTCCAGATCAGCACATAAGGCCACAACCATTGCTGCCCTGACACATACATCAGCAGGCCAAGCGCGGCCACACTCAGAAAACTATGACCGGCATTATAGACCAGCGCACCGATACGGTTGCCAAATGCATAACCTGCCATAGTAATGTCAGGCACCAGAAACAACAGCGCAAACCACCACCAGCCCTCACCGCTTTGCGCATAAAACCCCAGAGCAATCAGTAAAATAGCTGCATATTCCGCACGTCTCAGAATCTGCATTATTTACTCCTGTTCTGATAGGCCTCCCACAAATCGGGACGGCGCTCACTGGTAATGCGCTTTGCTTCTTCCAACCGCCATTGATCGACAGCCTTATGATTACCGGACGTCAGCACAGCGGGAATAGAGCGCCCTTCCCATTCCTGCGGACGAGTATAATGCGGATGCTCAAGCAGGCCGGTTTCAAAACTCTCGGTCTCACCGGATTCATGATTCCCCATCACACCCGGAATCAGCCGGACAATCGCGTCAAGCAGCACAATCGCACCGGTTTCACCGCCGGAGAGAATATAATCGCCGACTGATATTTCCATCAGGTTGCGCGCTTCAATAACCCGTTCATCCACGCCTTCAAAGCGCCCGCAGAGAATCACTGCACCCTCGCCGCTCGCCAGTTCGCGCACCAGATCCTGAGTCAAAGGTCGCCCACGTGGGCTCATCAGAATACGCGGGCGGTTATCCTGTTCTAGGCTATCAAGTGCACGCGCCACAACATCCGGCTTCATCACCATACCGGCACTGCCGCCAGCCGGTGTGTCATCAACCATGCGATGTTTATCGAGCGCAAAATCTCTGATCTGAACGGTTTCGAGTTGCCATTTATCATCGCGCAAGGCGCGCCCTGCAAGGGCAGAGCCCAGCGGCCCCGGAAACATCTCAGGATAAAGGGTCAGGACAGATGCTTTGAAACTCATTACCGCGCCCATCCGTCATCATCAGTCTCAGGTGCCTCAGGCTCATCACCCTCTTCATCCGCAGAGGGTGAACCATCATCAACAAGACCTGCCGCCAGCGGATCAATCAGAATCGCACCTTCTTCCATCAGGATTTCCGGTACAGAAGTCAGTGTGAACGGGATCATAACCGGCTTTTTGCCGCTTTCCTTAATCTCCAGCACATCGCCGCCACCGAAATTAAACACGGCAGAGACTTTACCATAGGACACGCCTGCGCTGTCGCGCACGGCAAGGCCGATCAGATCAGTATAATAAAATTCGTCCTCATCAAGATCCTGCGGCAGCTGCGCATGATCGACATAGAGCTCTTTGCCATTCAGCGCTTCCGCCGCATTGCGATCCTCAACACCGGCAAAGCGCACCACGACCACAGTTTTGCTCGGGCGGATCGACAGCACTTCATAGCTTTTACCGGACGCATCATAAAGCAGACCATAGGAGCCCAGATCCATAGGGTCGCCCGTATAGGTTTTAACGCGCACTTCCCCTTTGATGCCATGGGCAGCGCCGATAACGGCGAGCTGAACCGGATTATCAAGATTTGCAACCCGCACAGGACTGCCTTTTTTCTGAGAAGACATGAAAAACCTTAAACTGTGGCGGCAACGGTTCCGTAACCTCGCCGTGAGAAACTCTATTTTTATTAAGATAACCGGATTACAGATTCAATCCATGCAAACGGCCAAAACCGAAACCTCAAAAGCAGAATTTCTGATTATCGCTGCGCCCGACCTCAATCAGGCGCGTCAGGACTGGCTCGGCAGCTTAACCAACAGCCGCAGACTGGCCGCCCATACGCTGAATGCCTATGAGCGCGATACCCGTCAGTTTCTGCAATTCATGACCGGCCATCTGGGCACACCACCGGCTTTGAAAGATGTCTCGAATTTACGCATTGCAGATTTGCGCTCCTATCTGGCCTCACGCCGTAATGACGGAGCCGGTGCCCGCACTCTCGGGCGCGGTCTTGCCGGTGTGCGCTCGCTGTTGCGCTATCTCGAAAAACAGGGGCTGGCCAATGCAGCCGGTGCCAGCGCTATACGCGCACCACGCCAGCCGAAATCCCTGCCTAAACCTTTGAGCGCAGATGCAGCACTGCGGGTTGTCAACACACAGCAACAGCTGGCGGAAGAGCCATGGATTGCCGCACGCAATGCCGCTGTTCTCACTCTGCTTTACGGCTGCGGCTTGCGTATTTCCGAAGCGATTGGTCTGACACCCGATGCCGTGGCCGACACAACAGCCCGCTCCCTGACCATTCAGGGTAAAGGCGGCAAAAGCCGTCTGGTACCGCTACTGCCTGCTGTTCATCAGGCAATTGCCGAATATAGCCGCCTCTGTCCCTTTCATTTAAACGGCAGCATGCCGCTGTTTCGCGGTGCTAAAGGTGGCGCACTCCATGCCGGTATTATCCAGCGGGAAATGCAGAAGATGCGCTCCGCGCTCAACCTGCCGGAAACCGCAACTCCCCATGCTTTGCGGCATTCTTTTGCGACCCATCTTCTGGCACGCGGCGGCGATCTTCGCACTATTCAGGAACTGCTTGGCCATGCCAGCCTTTCCACCACACAGGTCTATACCGGCGTGGATACAGATCGTCTGCTTGAGATTTACGACAAAGCACACCCCCGTGCGCACCCTTAAGCACCATCAATAGCGGCAGAAAATCTCCGATCTTTCTTGACAAGCCGCAGATCAGCAGCGATTGACTTTACTCAAGTGTTTCAAATGGAAGCACCGTCACGAGAAGAAGACGATGCCGAACCCAAATAAAAAAGCTGACCAGACGCATTTGCGCAGTCAGGCCGACGAAATTAAAGCCCTCCTCAACCAGCGCCCTGTGGTGCTTGTCGGACTTATGGGAGCAGGAAAATCCACTATCGGCAAGAAAATGGCCGCAATGCTGGATTTACCGTTTTTCGATCTCGATACGGAAATCGAAAATGTCTCCCGTATGAGCGTTACTGAATTATTTGCCTCCTATGGCGAGCCGGAATTCCGCGATCTTGAACGCCGTGTTATGCAGCGCCTGCTGGAAGGCGGATCAATGATCCTCGCAACCGGCGGCGGCGCTTTCATGAATGAACAGACCCGCGAGAATATTGCTTCTGCCGGTATTTCCGTCTGGCTCAATGCGGAACTGGATGTGCTGATGGAGCGCGTTTTACGCCGTCAGGATCGTCCGCTTTTGAAAAATGACGATCCGCGTGCAGTGATGCAGAAGCTGATGACCGAACGTTATCCGGTCTATGCCACAGCTGATCTGAGCATCATCTCCCGCGATGAAAAACGTGAAGTGATTGCACAGGAAGTCATCACCTTGCTGCTCGATCATTTACGCAAGACCGAACCAATCCAAGACTAAATCATAATCACGAGTATCTCCCATGACATCTACCGGACATGTTGCAACCGAAACCGTTCATGTATCACTGGGAGACCGCTCTTATGACATTCTCATCGGCAGCGGTCTGATTGCCCGCGCCGGTCAGGAGATTGCTGCACGCCTGCCGGGCATCCGTGCGGCTGTGGTCACCGATGAAAATCTTGCCAAGCTGCATCTGCCGTCCCTGCTCAGCGCATTGGAAGCCGCCGGTATTAATGCGACACCGGTTGTGGTTGCAGCCGGTGAAAAATCTAAAGGCTTTGCCACGCTTGAAACCGTGACCAATGACATTCTCAAAGCCCGTCTTGAGCGCGGCGATGCCGTGATTGCTCTGGGCGGCGGTGTGATCGGTGATCTCGCCGGTTTCGTTGCCGGTATTGTGCGCCGCGGTATGAATTTCATTCAAATCCCGACCTCACTGCTGGCGCAGGTTGATTCTTCTGTCGGTGGCAAAACCGGCATCAACACCGCTTACGGTAAAAATCTTGTCGGCGTTTTCAATCAACCGCAACTGGTACTGGCCGATACGGATATTCTCGACACTTTGAGCAAGCGTGAATTCGCTGCCGGTTACGCAGAAGTTGCCAAATATGGTCTGATCGATCAGCCGGAATTCTTCACATGGTTGGAAAATAACTGGCAGGATGTCTTTGCAGGCGGTGCTGCACGCCAGCAGGCCATTGCTACCTCCTGCCGCGCCAAGGCAGCCGTTGTTGCCCGCGATGAGCGTGAAACCGGCGACCGTGCCTTGCTCAATCTCGGCCATACATTCGGTCACGCATTGGAAACTGCCACCAATTACGATTCCTCACGCCTTGTGCATGGTGAAGCCGTTGCCATCGGCATGGTACTGGCGCATCAATTCTCCGCACGTCTCGGCCTGATTTCAGAAGATATTGCTGCACGGGTTGAAGCGCATTTGAAAGCTGTCGGCCTGCCGGTTTCCATGAAAGAGATTGCCGGTCTGCCTTCCGCAGATGTGCTGATGTCTTATATTGCACAGGACAAGAAAGTGTCGCGCGGTTCGCTGACTTTCATCCTGACCCGTGGTCTTGGCCAGTCTTTCATCGCCAAAGATGTGAATGCGGCTGATGTAGAGGTTTTCCTGCAGGAAAAACTGGCTTAAAACTCCTTATCATCAATTTAAAAAACCGGTCGCAAATGAGTTTTGCGGCCGGTTTTTGTTTAAGCCCTTATGGCTTGTGGCACACAATGCCGACCAGACGCCGCACCAGCGGCAGCACCAGTAACAGCACCGGAAATGCCACGATCCACGACAGCCCCCATGCGGGCATCCAGTGCGATAAAAGATCAGCCCTGAACCCGAGATTTTTCAGTGTGGCAATCAGCGACACGACAAAAGTCATCAGGACAGAGAGAATAAAAGGCATCACAACCGGAATATAACGTGCCGGAAGTTTCGGAAAAGCAGGAACAGATTTGGAAGATTGCATAATCATTTCCGTAAATTTGCGATCCTACACATCAGCACATCCCTCCCGCCCGAGGCAGGAGCTTGTCCGGTGTAAGACCGGCATGGATGCGTTGCTTAACGTTAAACGCTTACGAAAGAGCCAAAAGCTCACTGCTGCCTCATAACAGCAGATGACAAAGGAAACAAGTAACCGGAAGTCTGCGGTACTTGTTTTGAATAATCAGGCCGGTTTGCGGGTACGGCGGGTCGGCTCCCCCGGTGCGCTCGGTTCCAGCGCAATCGCATGCAGACCGCTCTGCAATTCTTCATCCAGCTGCGCATTGATCGCACGATGACGGTCAACGCGGCTCAAACCTGTAAAAGCCTCTGCCACAATTATAACGCGGTAATGTGTTTCACCGGTACCGTCGAACACTTCCTCATGACCGCCGTCTGTGTGATGATGACCGGCATGAAGATGACTTTCATTGATGACATCAAGCAACACAGGCTGAAAAGCCTCAGATAGTTTTGCGGTAATCCGTTCTTGACGCGTCAAAGGAATAGACATTCTGATCTCCTGCCCCCATATAGGGACTATGTTATGTGCATGCGTTACCATTCCGGTATACATAATGCAGCTAAATCCCGATTTCACGTCTGCTTCGACTCTCGGCCCCGCAGGGTTCGGTCATGCGTCGTGAAATGTCAATTCTTGTATCATCAGATCTGACCCCGTAATATTGATATCATGGCAACGAATTCAAAATTTTTTGACAGCATCCGTATCCGTTCCCGCAAGGAAGACAAAAAACCGGCTGGCCCGCAGTGCCAGTGGGAAGGATGCGAAGAAACCGGAACACACAAAGCGCCTGCGGGCGGTGCGCGTGAAGGTCTTTATCTGCACTTCTGTCTGGATCACGTCCGCGAATATAATAAAAACTTCAATGCTTTCTCCGGTCTTAGCGATGAGGAAATCGCCAAGTTCCAGAAAAATGCGGCCGTTGGTGACCGTCCGACATGGACAACCACCAAAAACTCCACTTCGCGCCAGTCAGCCCCGCAATTTGCCCGTATGCGTTCAGGCACTGCAGCCTATCACAACAAGATCCGTGATCCGCTGAACCTCTTTGAACAAACACGCGCCCGTGCGGAAGCGGCAACCCCGACCAGACGCCCGCGTCCGCTCGAATCCAAGGCTTTTGCGACCCTGGGCATTGCGGCAAATTCGACCAGCGACGCGATCAAATCGCGCTATAAAGAGCTGGTAAAGCAGCATCATCCGGATGCCAATGGCGGCGATCGCGGTTCGGAAGAACGTTTCCGCGAAGTTGTGCAAGCTTATCAATTGCTAAAGACCGCAGGTTTTTGCTAAACAGGCAAAGACTAAAGCATGCCGCCCGAAAACGGATACCGGTTTTGGGTGAAAGACATGCGGTAAAACAAAGATTATTTGCAGGGAACAAAGGGAAATTACGGAAGCAAAAAACTTTCGTTCCCTGTTAACCTGCCGAAACAACTACACCGGCACAGCACTTCAGACAGTTTCAGCAAAAACCGGAACTGTTTGTGCCGGAAGAACTGAGCCAAGACGAACAGAAAGCGATAGAGGGGTTTTCCGCTGCAGGAAAAGGGAAAGGCTCTCTGAACATATGATGATACAGCGGCATGCAGGCGCCGCTCAGGAGGCATGATGAGCAAGGTTGATCTCGACATAAACAATATGCCGGACACAACTGTATCGGTGCGTGACGTGTTCGGGATTGATTCCGATATGATCGTGCCCGCTTACAGCAAAAAAGATCCGCATGTACCGGATGCAGATCCGGATTACATTTTTGACCGCCAGACAACCTTGGCGATTCTCGCCGGCTTTGCCTATAACCGCCGCGTTATGGTTTCCGGTTACCACGGTACCGGTAAATCCACCCATATTGAACAGGTTGCAGCCCGTCTGAACTGGCCTTGCGTTCGCGTTAACCTCGACAGCCATGTCAGCCGTATTGATCTGATCGGTAAAGATGCCATCGTCGTCAAAGACGGTATGCAGGTTACCGAATTCAAAGACGGTATTCTGCCATGGGCCTATCAGAACAATGTTGCTCTGGTTTTCGACGAATATGATGCCGGTCGTCCGGACGTGATGTTCGTTATCCAGCGTGTTCTGGAATCGTCCGGCCGTCTGACCCTGCTCGATCAGAGCCGTGTTATCAACCCGCATCCGGCATTCCGTATGTTTGCAACCGCGAACACTGTCGGTCTCGGCGACACCACCGGTCTTTACCACGGCACCCAGCAGATCAATCAGGCGCAGATGGACCGTTGGTCGATCGTCACCACGCTGAACTATCTGCCGCATGACAATGAAGTTGAGATCATTCTCGCCAAGTCCAAGCATTACCAGAATGCGGAAGGCCGTGAGATCGTCTCGAAAATGGTTCGCGTTGCCGATATGACCCGTCAGGCTTTCATCAATGGCGATCTCTCGACCGTTATGAGCCCGCGTACTGTGATTACATGGTCCGAAAATGCCAATATTTTCACCGATGTCGGCTTTGCATTCCGCTTAACCTTCCTGAACAAATGCGACGAGCTGGAGCGCCCGATTGTTGCTGAGTTCTACCAGCGTGCTTTCGGACAGGAACTGCCTGAATCCGCAGTTAATGTCGTGCTTGCATAAAACGCACAAAGCGTCCCTGTCATCACAGGGGCGCTCTCGCTTCACTAAGACAGCGAAACAAGGTTAAGTTCTTCTGATATAAGGCAGTTTCATCATGGCAGGCCCCGGCGATAACACACGCGAACGTCCTAAAGGTCCGGTCGATTCCGAACCTTTCAAACGCGCGGTCACAGCCTGTGTGCGTGCAATCGCCGGCAGCAATGAATTTGAGGTCGGCTTCAGCCATGACCGTCCGGCACTGACCGGCAATCATGCCCGCCTGCCGGATCTGCCAAAGCGCCCGACTGCAGAAGATATTTCCATCATCCGTGGTCTTGGTGACTCTATGGCGCTGCGTCATGCACGTCATGATCCGCGCATTCATGCGCAGCTTGCACCGCAGGGGAGCCAAGCCCGCGCTATTTACGACGCGGTTGAACAGGCCCGCGTTGAAGCCATCGGCGCTCTGGCTATGGAAGGCGTGGCAAGCAATCTGTCGGCCATGCTGGCTGACAAATACAGCCGCGCCAATTATTCCGCGATTACCTCGCGTGATGATGCGCCGATTGAAGAAGCCATCTCCCTTCTGGTTCGTGAAAAACTCACCGGCTACCGCCCGCCAGTACAGGCAGGCAATGTTGTTGAGCTGTGGCGCGACTGGATTGAAGACAAAACCGGCGACCGCCTCGAAACACTCAGCGACCGTCTGAACAGCCAGCAGGATTATGCCCGTCTGGTGCGTGAAATGCTGGTTGCACTGGATATGGCTGAAGAGCTGGCCGAACCATCCGAGAGCGATGACGAGGAAAGCCAGCAGGAAGAACAGGCTGATCCGGAAGAATCGCAGGAAGGTGCATCAGAAGAAGATGCAGAAAACCAGTCCGGCGACGGCGACAGTTCTGAAGACACCAATGATGACCGTGAGCGCGGTGATCTTGAAGCTGAAGATGCCGCCTATGAAGATGCTGATGACGGTGAAGAGGAAGATGCGGAAACACCGGGCGAAGCGCGCCGGTCTAACCAGCCGTTTTCCGATTTCGACAAGCATCATGACTATAAAGTTTTCACCCGTGAATTTGACGAGATCGTAGAAGCAACCGATCTCTGCGATGATGCGGAACTGGATCGTCTGCGTGGTTTCCTCGACAAGCAGCTGGCGAATTTGCAAGGCGTGGTCGGACGTCTCGCCAACCGACTGCAGCGCCGTCTGATGGCGCAGCAAAACCGCTCATGGCTGTTTGATCTGGAAGAAGGTCATCTCGACAGCGCCAAGCTGGTGCGTGTGGTGATTGACCCGACTCAGCCGCTGTCTTTCAAAACCGAACGCGATACCAATTTTCGCGATACGGTTGTGAGCCTGATTATCGACAATTCCGGCTCGATGCGCGGACGCCCGATTACTGTGGCTGCCACCTGCGCCGATATTCTGGCACGCACGCTGGAACGCTGCGGCGTGAAGGTTGAGATTCTCGGCTTTACCACCAAAGCGTGGAAAGGCGGCCAGTCCCGTGAGGCATGGCTCGATCGCGGCAAACCTGCCCAGCCGGGTCGCCTCAATGATCTGCGCCACATTGTTTATAAAGGCGCTGATGCCCCTTGGCGTCGCGCACGACGCAATCTCGGCCTGATGATGCGTGAAGGCCTGCTGAAAGAGAATATCGACGGTGAAGCGCTGATGTGGGCGCATAACCGTCTGCTCGGCCGTCCTGAACAGCGCAAAATCCTGATGGTGATTTCTGATGGTGCGCCGGTTGATGATTCGACCCTGTCGGTTAATCCGGGCAATTATCTGGAACGTCATTTGCGTGCAGTGATTGATGAAATCGAAAACCGCTCACCGATTGAGCTGATTGCGATTGGTATCGGCCACGATGTGACCCGCTACTATCAGCGCGCGGTGACCATTGTTGACGCGGAAGAACTGGCCGGTGCGATGACTGAGCAGCTCGCCTCGCTGTTTGATGATCAGGATCAGCCGAAAGGCCGGACAGCACGGCGCTGATTTGCAAAGCTGAATAAAAAAGCCTCCCGAGGATGATCTCTTCGGGAGGCTTTTTTGATATGCTTGTTCTGCAGGCGCTTACCGGATAGCCGGTTTTGCAGTGTCGGATTTACCTGCACCATAAATAGACGGGGCAAACAGTGCCAGAATCGCTCCGTAAGGCACCAGCATCACCACACTCATCAGAACCTTGATACCAAAGTCACCAAGCGCCAGAGACAGCCACAGCGGCATTGCAAGGCCAAACCACTGCACCTGATCGGTCATAGAGCTGTCAGCCAGTCCGAAAGCCGTATCAAGCATGCTGAACGGTGCCGCAAAAGCCAGCGAGAAGAACAGGATCGTATCCAGCACAGAACCGCAAAGTGCTGCCGCCAGCGGTGCTTTCCACCAGCGCAGACGACGCAAACGGCTGAACACACTGATATCCAGCAATTGTGCGAACAGGAACGCACTTCCTGAGGCCACAGCAAGGCGCGGGCTTGCAAGCCAGATCGACATGATAACACCCAGCGCAAAACCGGCATAAACGACCTGACGTGCGCGCTGCGGGCCAAAGCGGCGGTTGGTCAGATCATTGACCAGAAATGCAAACGGATAAGTGAATGCGCCATAGGTAAGAATATCCTGCAAGCCGAAATAATGAACCGGATATTGCACAAGGATATTGGAGGCGGCGACGGCCGCACACATGGCCAGAACGGGAAAAATCAACGCTTTAATAGCGGAATTATGCTGTAGAGGCATTTTTTTATCCTGGGTAATGGAACCAGCAAAAAGGCCGGACGAACCGGCCTTTAGCAAAACTAAATTCAGCCGTAAAAGCTATTAAGCAGCAGCTTCGGCCAGTTTCTTGGCAACCTGACGCTTCAGCAGACGTGCGCGCTGTGACAGTTCATTGTCAGAAGCTTTCGCAAGGAATGCATCCAGACCACCGCGATGCTCAACAGTACGCAGCGCATGCGCAGTAACGCGCAGACGGTAGCTCTGGCCCATTGCATCGGACATCAGGGTTACATTGCAAAGATTTGGCAAATAACGGCGACGCGACTTGTTGTTCGCATGGCTTACATTGTTGCCGTAGAGGACCGCTTTACCGGTCAGTTCACAAGCGCGGGACATTGGTCTCACCTTCAAAATTCTGTTTCAGGCCCCGGCACAAATATCCGATACCGTCTTCGCTACTATCATAATCAATCCGTGATTGATATGTCGCGGCGCGCAATATCGGACAGCGGCCCATTGGGAAAGTCGGGTTTCTATAGTGAAAGCAGCCCTTCCCGTCAAGCCGTTTCAAGCTGATTACGGGTTCAATTGCAGGAATGACAAGGAATTGACTGTCATTGACTGCATTTTGCCGCTTTTATCATACAAATAGCGGGCACAAAAGTCACCAGTTCTGCATTTTCAGACTGAGTGCTGCACATTATCCGCTCAGGTGAGTCTCAGGGAGATCTGAATGATGTTTACGGACAAGGCTGCAAGAATCCATACCGCAACCGGTCAGAACCGGATATTTGCAGCAGCAATTCTCTCTGCCCTCTCCGTGATGCCCGCTACTGCTTTTGCCGCTGATTCCGGCTACCGTACGGAATATGGTATTTCCGTTTTCGGCATAACAATCGCGCGTTCCGAACTGAACACCAGAATCACGAATAATGCTTACGCACTCGACGGAAGTTTTCGCAGCTCCGGTGTTGCCCGTATTTTTGACAGTACCAAAGGCTCCATCACTATTAATGGCAATATGCGCAAGCAAGGCGCTGCTGCCGCTGTTCAGCCCGTTTCTTATCTCACCACGTATCGCAGCGGTAAAAAACACAAGCGCACAGCCATCAGCTTCAAAAACGGTTCTGTCAGTGCGTTCGACAATCAGCCGCCGATCCGGAAAAACGATCCGTGGGTAGAAACCCGCCCCGATGATCTGAAAGCAGTCTTTGATCCGATCAGCGCGATGATGATTACCAGCCCCACTTCCGCAGCAGTCTGTAACCGGACATTACAGATTTTTGACGGGCAGACACGCGCGCAGATCCGATTAAGTCCGGCAGGAACTGAGGCCTTTTCGATCAAAGGTTTCGACGGCACTGCAATCACCTGCAATGCTAAATTTGTCCCTGTCTCCGGCTATGAAAAAGACAAGAAATCCGTGCGCTATCTGGCGGACAAAAGCAAAATCACTATCAGCTTTGCCTCGCTGAATACGGATAAACAGGGTGCGGGAATTTACGCCCCTGTGGCCGCCAGTGTCGGCACACAGATCGGCACGGTTAAAGTCCGCGCAACACGTTTCGAGCAGACGAAATGATCAGCAATATGCCCAGAGGGTCAATTATTCGCCCAACAGCTTATGGATACGATCAATATATTGTTTGCCGAAAGTGATATGCGCCGGATTGATGCCTTTTAATTCATCAACAAGCTGTTCTTCATTTTCAGATTCCACAGCGCTCACACTGCTGACCAGCGCGAAATAACCGTAAATATAATCCTGTGCGGTCAGTCCGTGTTTTTCGAGCACAGCCATCACTTTCGGCTGCTTTTCAATACGGGCAGCCAGCGCCTTTGGTGAATGATCGCCGGTTCCGGCCTCATCATCACCGCTGCCGGACATATCCATCGTGTTGAGCTCGGCCTGTGCGGCTTCCATCTTGGTCAGAAACTTCTCATCAAGCGGATAATTATTCACTTCCGCCGGCACTTCCGGTTTGGCCACTTCCGAAAAGCTCTGCGCAAATGCCGCATGACCGGTCAAAGGCATAACAGCGAAAAAACCCGCTGCGAGAAAAGAACCGGCAATAATTGTAACAGCCGGACGGCGGAACAGACAAACCATACTATACCTTTGCCTCAAACGGCTTTTGTCAAAAATGATCTTTGCGTTTACGCAGTTCCGCAAAAACCTGCAACTCGCTGGCATCTTCCATCCCAAGCTGTTTGCGCACTGCACTGTCATGCACGCGCAAGAACGGATTGGTGGCCATTTCCAGCCCGATACTGGTTGGCAGGGTCGGCAGACCTTCCGCCCGCAGCCGCTCAATCTCACGACCGCGCTCTTTCAATGCCGGATTGGTACCGTCAACATCCAGCGCAAAACGCAGATTATTCAGCGTATATTCGTGCCCGCAATAGACTTTTGTATCAACCGGCAGCAAAGCCAGCTTTTGCAGCGATGCATACATATCTGCCGGTGTGCCTTCAAAAAGGCGGCCGCAACCCAGCGCGAATAATGTATCGCCCGTAAAAGCAACTTTTGCCTGCGGCAGATAATAGCTCACCTCTCCGGCCGTATGACCGGGTGTAGAAATCACCTGCACTTCAAACGAGCCGAATTGAAACCTGTCACCGTCTTTCACGCCACGATCCGCACCCGGAATCTTTTCCGCTACGGGTCCTGTGATCTGCGCACCATAGATGCGTTTCAATGCTTCATTCGCATCGACATGATCGAGATGATGATGGGTCGTAAAAATATAATCGAGCTTCCAGCCGCGACGCGCCAAAGCCGAACGGATTGCCAGTTCTTCCGGCGCATCAATTGATGCTGTCAGCCCCGTTTCCGGGTCATGAATCAGAACGCCGAAATTATCTTCGCGACAATAGAACTGTTCAATTTCAAGACGAGCCATCCGTTTCGCTCCCGATTATTTTTTATCCGCCGATGCTGCGTCATCTTCTGTGCCCCACGGCACCAGAGAATGTTTTTTAATCAGTGGCAGCTGGAACATTGTAAAAGCAATGGTCAGCGGCATGACGCCCCACACTTTGAATGTGACCCATGTATCGGTCGGGAAATTCCGCCATACAACTTCATTAATCACAGCCAGCACGAAGAAAAACAAACCCCAGCGCAATGTCAGCTTGCGCCAGCCTTCCGCATCCAGCTTGAAAGCCTGATCGAAGACATAGCCGAGCAAAGCTTTGCCAAACAGCAGACCGCCCAGCAGAATCGCACCGAACAGGCTGTTAACAATGGTTGGTTTCATTTTTATGAAAGTATCATTGTGCAGCCACAGGGTCAGCGCGCCGAAAACCAGCACCACAATACCCGAAACCAGCGGCATAATCGGCAGGCTGCGTGTCATGATCCATGATACAACCAGCGCAATCACAGTAGCGGCCATAAACAAGGCCGTTGCAATGAAAATCGGCTGACCGATCTGTGCCAGAACCGGAAAACGCTCAACCAGCCATTCACCGCGCGAATTGGCAAAAAAGAACACCAGCAAAGGCCCGAGTTCCAGTGCCAGTTTTAACAGCGGCGGCACTTCCTTGCGCTGCGGGTCAGACGGATCGCGTTCAAAAATATGATCGTTCATCGTGCTTCTCCTGCAATCGCTCCGGCAAAATCCTGCGCCGTAAACGGTTCAAGATCATCAATCTGCTCACCGACACCAACAAAATAGACCGGCAATTTATGTTTGGCGGCAATCGACACCAGAATACCGCCGCGTGCGGAACCGTCGAGCTTGGTCATGACCAAGCCGTTCACACCGGCAATATTCTTGAAAATCTCAACCTGATTAAGCGCATTCTGACCGGTGGTAGCATCCAGCGTCTGCAACACTGTATGCGGCGCTTCCGGATCATGTTTACCAAGCACGCGCACAATTTTAGCAAGCTCATCCATCAGCTCGGCTTTGTTCTGCAAGCGCCCTGCCGTATCAATAATCAGAACATCACTGCCTGCGTCTTTGGCCTGCTGCCATGCGTCATATGCCAGACCCGCCGCATCAGCACCAAGCTTGGAGGATACGACCGGAGAACCGGTGCGCTCGCCCCAGATATGCAATTGCTCAATCGCTGCGGCGCGGAATGTATCGCCCGCGGCCAGCATCACTTTCAATCCGCCTGCGGTCAGTTTTGCCGCCAGCTTGCCGATTGTTGTGGTTTTACCGGTACCATTCACACCAACCACAAGAATGACATGCGGTTTATGCGACAGGTCAAGTTCCAGAGGCTTTGCCACCGGCACCAGAACTTTTTCGATCTCGGAGCGCATAATGCGGCGCACTTCATCGGTCGAAATATCTTTGCCGTAACGGCCGGAAGACAGGCTGTCTGTGATGCGCATTGCGGTTTCCAGACCAAGATCAGCCTGAATCAGCACATCTTCCAGTTCCTGAAGTGTGTCTTCATCCAGTTTACGCTTGGTGAAAATACCGCCGATGGAGTCGCCCAACTGCTGTGAAGAGCGCGACAAACCGCTGCGCAGCCGCTCAAACCATGACAGTTTCTTTTCCGGTTCGGCTTCAACAACAACCGGTTCCTGTTTTGCCTCAACCGACTTGCTGACTGTCACCTTTACCGGTTTTGGTACAGGAACCACTTCCGCATCAGCATCGGTAATTTCAGGCTCGGCTTCAGGATAGACCGGTGTCAGCTCAATGGTTGCCGGATCGGCAATCACCGGTTGGGAAAGCAGGTCCTCAACCTTTTCCAGAAAAGTCTCGTGAGGCGGCTCTTCCGTCTGCAGCTTCTCTTCAAGGTCGGTCTCATCCGGCTCCGGCGTGTCATAAACCGGCGTCAGTTCAATCGTCGCCGGATCAGCGATGACCGGCTGGGAAAGCAGGTCTTCGATCTTTTCCAGCACAGTCTCATGATGCGGTTCAACAGGCGTGTGCTTTGCTGCAACCGGTGCGCCCTCTTCCGCTAAAGGCGACAGGACTTCCTCTGACGGAGCGGAAGAAGCCTCTTCCTTTTTGCCGAAAGAAAAAATCTTTTTTATAAAACCCATAGCCATGAATACAGCGCTTCTTATTTTCGAATGATAATCAGATATTTTGCGGAACAGCCAGCAGCTTGTCCCCATCATGACCGGAGATCACGCGGCTGACAATCTGTCCTGCTGTCAGATCCTGTGTATCCAGCCCAGTCAGTGTAAAGCCTTCAGTCCGGCCTAAGCCATCACGTTCTACCAGAATATTCTGCACGGTGCCTTTGAGACTTTCCAGATGCAGGCGATAAGCCGCATCACCGGCAACACGCAGACGGGCAGCGCGTTCCTTAATCACCTCACGACGCAATTGCGGCATGCGTGCTGCAGGTGTGCCTTCACGCGGGCTGTAAGGGAAAACATGCAAATGGCTGAGACCGCATTCTTCGACAATACGGATAGAATTCTGGAACATCTCTTCCGTCTCGGTCGGGAAACCGGCGATAATATCCGCACCAAACACTGCATCCGGTCGCAATTTGCGCACATCCTCGCAGAAGCGGATGGAGTCATCACGCAAATGACGGCGCTTCATCCGCTTGAGGATCATATTATCCCCTGACTGCAATGAGAGATGCAGATGCGGCATCAGGCGTTTTTCATTAGCCAGCACTTCCATCAGGTCTTCATCCGCCTCTATCGAATCGATAGAAGATAAACGCAGACGCTGCAAATCCGGTACCTGCGCCAAGACGGTTTTCACCAGCTTACCAAGGCGCAAATTCCCCGGCAGATCAGGCCCATAGGAGGTCATGTCCACGCCAGTCAGCACCACTTCCGCATAGCCGTTTCCAACCAGTCTCTTGACCTGTTCAACCACACCGCCCATCGGGACAGAACGGGAATTACCGCGGCCATAGGGAATAATGCAGAAAGTACAGCGATGATCACAGCCATTCTGCACCTGTACAAAAGCACGGGCACGGCCTTCAATCGCGTCCACCATATGGCTGGCGGTTTCACGCACTTCCATAATATCGTTGACGCGCACCTTCTCGAACTGGTTCACACCAAAATCCGGCAACATGCGATAGGAATTGGATTTCAGTTTTTCTTCATTGCCGAGAACCAGATCAACCTCATCCATCGCCGCAAAATCATCGGCACCGGTCTGCGCTGCACAACCGGTCACGATAATACGGGCTTCCGGATTATCGCGTCGTGCTTTACGAATGGCTTGGCGTGCCTGACGCACCGCTTCCGCCGTTACCGCACAGGTGTTGAAAATAATCGCGCCGTTTTCCAATGTACCGAGACCGGCCTCATCAGCTTCGCGTTTCATCACTTCGGATTCATAAGTATTCAGCCGGCAGCCGAATGTTACAACCTCAACCGCCATAATCAGGCACCTTCCGCTGTTGTGTCTTTTGCCCAAAGACCTGTTGCCGGATCAAACTGCCCCGAAAACTCCCATTCAGCCGGTCCTGTCATTAAAACATGATCATCATCGCGCCAGTCGATCTGCAATGGCCCGCCCGGCACAATGACTTTTACATTGCGCCCCGTACGGCGTGTGCGTGCCGCCGACACACCAGCGGCACAGGCAGCAGAACCACAAGCCCGTGTCAGACCAACACCACGCTCCCAGGTGCGGATGGTCAGCTCGTCTTTGCCTGTAACCTGCGCGATAGAAATATTGGCTTTTTCCGGAAAGATCGGATGATTTTCCAGCAATGGCCCGAACTTATCCAGCTCATAGGACCAAACATCCTGATCCACCCAGAAAATCGCATGAGGATTGCCCATCGAAGCCACAGACGGCGAATGCAGCACCGGTGCATCAATCGGCCCGATCTGCAATTCGATCATGCGGGTATCGCGAAATTCTTCTGCAAGCGGAATAGCCTGCCAATCGAAACGCGGCTTGCCCATATCGACACGGATCTGGCCATCCGGCAATTCTTCTGCCAGCAACAGTCCCGCCAGTGTCTCAAAGGTAAATTGCGATTTGCCGGTTTCCGCAGCAAGTGCCTGCACCACACAGCGTGTGCCATTGCCGCAAGCCTGCGCTTCACTGCCATCGCAATTAATAATGCGGATATAATAATCCGTACCCGCCGTTTTCGGATCATGGATCGCCATGATCTGGTCAAAACCGGTCGCAGCATCAGCATTCAGTGCGCGTGCGGCATCAGGCGTGATCCGGTCACTCCGGCCGCGCATATCCGCCACAATAATTTTATTGCCAAGACCATTCATTTTGGCAAAAGCAGCATCAACTGACATAGCTACAGACATAGTTTCACAATTATAAGATATATTCCGGTTATGGCATATCAGCAGCCTTAATGCGGAACATCGACAAAATTCGGTTCGCAGAGATACGAAAAACAGGCAGCATCCGGAGATTTTGCCTGAAAGCACATCCTGAAAGCGCTTCACACTTTGCGCAAGGCACTCCGGATATACATTTACAGGCCTATATGGCGGAACTTCTCTCAAATTGCCAGTATATGTGCCAATGATTCGAAAAGCAGTGATGCGTTTTTGCCTGAAATCTGCCTTGGAGGCAGATCGTGCCTTGGCCTGCCGGTAAAATATGTTTATCTTTAAAACATAATCTGCTCAAATTTTGCTGCCAGACAGGCTTTCACATTGTCAGGCCATAACCTGTCAGATTAAAACAAGGCTGAAGCCGTAAAATCGTGCAATCCTACTTATTTCCCTTTTGTTCAATGATTCCTTTTGATTACAAAATGGTCTAAAGTGCAGCGGATTTTGCCTCAATATTGACCTGAGGACGGAACTGTTTCAAAGATTCCGCTTCGGAAACCACACTATCAAGGAGATGGGTATGGGAGTTTCTAAGATTGGCCTGCTCGGACTTGCAGCTGCCACCATTCTCGCCGGTTGCCAGAGTTCGCGTTTTGACAATATGGCCAGCAACACTCCCCCGCAGGCACAGCCTGCTCCTTTGCGCCCTGCTCCGACGACATCGGTTCAGTCCGGCTCGCTGAATGATGTCAACGCATCGCAGTTTCCGGCCAATCCGAATGATATGAATTCACAGCCGCAGGGCAATACACAGGTTGCCAGCCTGCCGCCTGCATCGTCCGTAGACCTGACACCGGGCAAAGTTGCCGGTGTGTGGAATGCATCGCTTGCCGGTCAGAGCTGTAAAGTTGCCACCCCGCAGACCAAATTCGGTCAGGGTTACCGCGCGGGTCCGCTGCGTTGCCCGGGTGAACTCGCCAATCTGTCCTCATGGTCGGTCAACGGTAAGCAGCTGGTTCTCTATGATGCAAATGGCGGCACTGTAGCTTCGCTCTATTCGTCTGCTGACGGCCGCTTTGACGGTCAGACTTCCGGCGGCCAGCCTATCAGCCTGTCCCGCTAAAAACTTGCTGACATTATAGAATTATAAAAGCTGCAGACACAATCTGCGGCTTTTCATTTATAGAACAGCGCCTGAATGAGCCCGAATGAGGTTGTCATGTCTTTCAATGAAACGCTGAAAGCCTATCCGTCCGTATTAGAACGCTACGACTCTCTGGCCATGGCCGGAGATATTGAAGCAGACCCGCAGCAGCAAATTCTGGCAAAGCGCTTTGATGCTCTGATTGATGCAATTTGCAGCAAGCGCCTTTCGCGCAAATCCAGCGCACTGGGCTGGCTGTTCGGCAAATCCAAAAAAGTGGCTGAGCCGATCAAGGGCTTATATATTCATGGTGAAGTCGGCCGCGGTAAAACCATGCTGATGGATATGTTCTTTGAATTGCTGCCGGTTGAACGCAAACGCCGTGCGCATTTCAATGATTTCATGGCCGATGTGCATGAGCGTATTCATGCTCACCGTCAGGCTTTCAAAAAAGGTGAAACCAAACAGGAAGACCCGATCCCACCGGTTGCTGAAGCACTGGAAAAACAGGCATGGATTCTGTGCTTTGATGAATTTACCGTCACAGATATTGCCGATGCGATGATCCTGTCGCGTTTGTTCTCAGCGCTGTTCGAGCGTGGCGTGGTGCTGGTTGCCACATCCAATGTGGCACCGGATAATCTCTATCCGAATGGTCTCAACCGTCAGCTGTTCCTGCCTTTTGTCAGCATTCTCAAAACCCGTGTTGATGTGATCAATCTGGATTCGCGCACGGATTACCGGCTTGAAAAGCTCGACCGCCAGCCGGTCTATCTCACACCGCTCGGGCTCAAAACAGATGCCAGAATGGACGAGGCATGGCATATTCTGACGGAAGGCGGGCTTGAGACGGCAGAGATTATCAAGGTCAAAGGCCGCAGCATTCATCTGAACCGCACTGTCGGCAAAGCCGTGCGTGTGACTTTTGATGAACTCTGCACCAAACCGCTGGCTGCTGCTGATTATCTGGCGATCATGGCGCGTTTCCGCACTATGTTTATCGATCATGTACCGGTGCTGGATCTTGCCAAGAGAAATGAAGCCAAACGTTTCATTCTGCTGGTGGATACACTTTACGACCAGCGCGCCCGTGTTATCATCTCTGCCGCAGCTACACCCGACAAACTCTATAGTGCCTCCAGCGGCACAGAAGCTTTTGAATTTGACCGTACCGCATCGCGTCTTTTTGAGATGCAGAGTGCGGAATATCTAGAAGCATTTGAGACAAATGAATCAGCTGCAATACGGGCAACAGCCTGAGTAACATGTGAAACACAGGCCAATTCTCTGATCGTCACTATTTTGTGACGATCATGGCCTAATTTATGCCAATCAGGGGAATCATAAGCGCACTTATGATTCATCAAATAAGCATTCCGCAATCGGGCTGACTGTAAGCCATTCTGAACAAACAAAAATCAGCTGTAAGCGGACAAAAATTCCGGTAAAATTCCTTTCCCTGATTTCATGATATGAAACAGGAAAAACTTCGGCTTTTGTCAAAAATGATTTACGTTTACGTAAGAACATATTTAGCTAAACGATTGAAATCTTTAAATACAAAATTATTAGTTGAGTTATTTTGAAAACGGGCATATCGACCATACAGCGTAATGGCCTCTGCGGGCGTAACCGATCGGAAAGCTCAAGCAGAGGTAAAGCTGTTTTAGTTAGATTTTAGATCAGGGAAGTAACCAGCATGGCTCGCAATAAGATTGCTCTCATCGGTTCAGGCATGATCGGCGGAACGCTCGCCCATATGGCCGGTCTCAAAGAGCTCGGTGACATTGTGTTGTTCGATATCGCCGAAGGTATCCCGCAGGGCAAAGGCCTCGATATCGCGGAATCCTCACCGGTTGACGGTTTCGATGCCAAGTTCACCGGTGCCAATGACTATGCCGCCATCGAAGGCGCAGATGTTGTTATCGTTACCGCCGGTGTACCGCGCAAGCCGGGCATGAGCCGCGATGACCTGCTGGGCATCAATCTGAAAGTCATGGAACAGGTCGGCGCCGGTATTGCCAAATACGCCCCTGATGCTTTCGTGATCTGCATCACCAACCCGCTTGATGCGATGGTTTGGGCTCTCCAGAAATTCTCCGGTCTGCCGGCAAACAAAGTTGTCGGTATGGCTGGCGTGCTTGATAGCGCCCGTTTCCGCTACTTCCTCGCTGAAGAATTCAACGTTTCCGTTGAAGACGTCACCGCATTCGTTCTCGGCGGTCACGGCGATACTATGGTTCCTTCCAGCCGCTATTCGACCGTTGCCGGTATTCCTCTGCCGGATCTGGTCAAAATGGGCTGGACCACACAGGACAAGCTCGACAAGATCATTCAGCGCACCCGTGACGGCGGTGCTGAAATCGTCGGCCTGCTGAAAACCGGTTCTGCTTATTATGCACCGGCTTCTTCCGCTATCCAGATGGCTGAATCCTACCTCAAGGATAAGCGCCGCGTTCTGCCTGTTGCAGCTCAGCTGACCGGCCAGTACGGCGTGAAAGACATGTATGTCGGCGTACCGACCATTATCGGTGCGAACGGCGTTGAACAGGTTATCGAAATCCAGCTCGACAAAGAAGAACAGGCCGCATTTGAGAAATCAGTTGCTGCAGTTCAGGGTCTTTGCGACGCCTGCATCGCGATTGCACCAAATCTGAAATAAGCTCCCTTATTCAAGTTCTGGGATGTTTCGGGGCGCTTTTCCCAAAGTGGCCCCGAACTGGTCTCTGGAACTTCATATAAAAATCACGAAGCCTGTCTATCAACACAAGTTGAAACCACAGGTTTCAGGAGCGCCCTTAAAAGGACAACCAGATGAATATTCACGAATATCAGGCTAAGCGCCTGCTCCACTCCTACGGCGCACCGATTGCCAACGGCGTGGCTGTTTACTCCGCTGAACAGGCTGAAGAATGGGCAAAGACCCTTCCTGGCCCGCTTTATGTGGTCAAGAGCCAGATCCATGCCGGTGGCCGCGGTAAAGGTAAGTTCAAAGAACTGCCAGCCGATGCTAAAGGCGGCGTGCGTCTTGCCAAATCCAACGAAGAAGTTGTTGCCAATGTTAAAGAAATGCTCGGCAATACTCTGGTGACCAAGCAGACCGGTCCTGCCGGTAAGCAGGTTAACCGTCTTTACATCGAAGATGGTGCGGACATCGACCGCGAACTGTATCTCTCCCTGCTGATCGACCGCTCCGTCGGCCGTCCGGCTTTCGTTGTTTCCACCGAAGGCGGTATGGACATCGAAGCTGTTGCAGAAGAAACACCGGAAAAGATCATCAATGTTGCAATCGATCCTGCCAAAGGCGTGACCGATGAAGACAATGCCAAGCTTGCCGATGCTCTGAAGCTCGAAGGCGAAGCCCGTGAAGACGCTCTGAAGCTGTTCCCGATCCTCTACAAAGCTTTTGTTGAAAAAGACATGAGCCTTCTGGAGATCAACCCGCTGATCGTCATGACCAATGGTCGTGTACGCGTGCTGGATGCCAAAGTATCCTTCGACGGCAATGCTCTGTTCCGTCATCCTGACATTCAGGAACTGCGCGATCTGTCGGAAGAAGACGAAAAAGAAATCGAAGCTTCCAAGCATGATCTGGCCTATGTTGCCCTCGACGGTAATATCGGCTGCATGGTCAATGGTGCCGGTCTTGCTATGGCAACCATGGACATCATCAAGCTTTACGGCGCAGAACCGGCAAACTTCCTCGATGTTGGCGGCGGCGCTACCAAAGAAAAAGTAACAGCTGCATTCAAGATCATCACTGCTGATCCGGCTGTTGAAGGTATTCTCGTGAACATCTTCGGCGGCATCATGAAATGCGACGTTATCGCTGAAGGCGTGATCGCTGCTGTTAAAGAAGTTGGCCTTAAAGTTCCTCTGGTCGTTCGTCTCGAAGGCACCAATGTTGAGCTCGGCAAGAAAATCATCAACGAGAGCGGCCTGAATGTTATTTCAGCTGACGATCTCGACGATGCAGCGCAAAAAATCGTTGCTGCAGTGAAGGGAAATTGATCCATGTCTATTCTTGTAAACAAGGACACCAAGATTCTCGTTCAGGGTCTGACCGGGAAGACAGGTACTTTCCACACTGAACAGGCTCTTGCCTATTACGGCACCCAGATGGTCGGCGGTATCCACCCTAAAAAGGGCGGCGAAACCTGGACAGGTTCCAAGGGCGAAAACCTGCCGATTTTTGCAACTGTTGCTGAAGCAAAAGAACGTACCGGTGCAGATGCATCCGTAATCTACGTTCCGCCTGCAGGTGCAGCTGATGCCATCATCGAAGCAATCGAAGCTGAAGTCGGCTTCATCGTCTGCATCACCGAAGGTATTCCGGTTATGGACATGGTACGCGTGAAAGAACGTCTGGAACGTTCAAAATCACGCCTGCTCGGCCCTAACTGCCCGGGCATCCTGACCCCTGAAGAATGCAAAATCGGCATTATGCCGGGCAATATCTTCAAAAAAGGTTCGGTCGGCGTTGTTTCCCGTTCCGGTACACTGACTTACGAAGCTGTGTTCCAGACCTCCAATGAAGGTCTCGGCCAGACAACCGCTGTTGGTATCGGCGGCGATCCGGTTAAAGGCACAGAATTCATCGACGTGCTGGAAATGTTCCTCGCAGACGACAACACCAAATCGATCGTTATGATCGGTGAAATCGGTGGTTCGGCTGAAGAAGAAGCAGCTCAGTTCCTCAAAGACGAAGCCAAGCGCGGCCGTAAGAAGCCAATGGTTGGCTTTATCGCCGGTCGTACTGCTCCGGAAGGCCGCACCATGGGTCATGCCGGTGCTGTTATCTCCGGCGGCAAGGGCGGCGCTGAAGACAAGATTGCAGCTATGGAAGAAGCCGGTATCCGCGTTTCCCCATCGCCTGCACAGCTCGGCAAGACTCTTGTTGAAGTTCTCAAAGGCTAATTGCCTTTGGGTTGAAGTTCTCAAGGGCTAAGACCTTTGGGTTGAAGCTCTCAGGGCTAATCCCTTGGAACTCTGACAATATTGGCAGTCGCGCAACGTGACTGCCTCTAAAAAGCCCGGTTCGTGGCCCATGGCACGCCTCAAGCCCCGAACCGGGTTCACTAGACTAAAACTTATGCCCGTTTCTGTTGGAAATCAGTACAAACGCACTATTTCTCAGAACAGAGACAACAGACCAGCAACTTAAAACGGGACCGGAAGATTTTCCGGTATGGCCGGTATAAGGAGACGGAGTGGATACTCCGGCAAGGACAATGGCACGGCAAGAAGAAGCCAATGACGTTTTCGCCCTGACCTCGTTTCTCTATGGCGGCAATGCCGACTATATTGAGGAGCTCTATGCTGCATATGAAACCGATCCGAATTCGGTCAATGCAGAATGGCGCGATTTTTTCGCAAATCTCGGTGACAATCCGAAAGATGTGATTGAAAATGCCCGCGGTGCATCCTGGGAAAAAAGCAGCTGGCCTGTGACGCCGAAAGATGAGCTGACCAATGCTCTCGACGGCAACTGGGCAGATGTTGAAAAACATATGACAGACAAGCTGAAAGGCAAAGGCGGCAAAGCTGTTGCTGCTGCACCGGCTCTGTCTGAAGCAGAAATTACACAGGCAGCACGTGACAGTGTTCGCGCGATCATGATGATCCGCGCTTACCGTATGCGCGGCCACCTGCATGCCAATCTCGATCCGCTCGGTCTTTCCGAAAAGCCGAATGATCACAATGAACTGGCTCCGGAAAATTACGGTTTCACACCGGCTGATTTTGACCGCAAAATCTTCATCGACAACGTGCTCGGCCTCGAATATGCGACCGTTCGCGAAATGCTCGATATTCTGAAGCGCACTTATTGCTCGACAATCGGCTTTGAATTCATGCACATTTCTGATCCGGCTGAAAAAGCCTGGCTTCAGGAGCGCATCGAAGGCGCCAATAAGAGCATTGCTTTCACACCGGAAGGTAAGAAAGCCATCATGTCCAAACTGATCGAAGCTGAAGGCTTTGAGCAGTTTATCGACGTGAAATACAAAGGCACCAAGCGCTTTGGTCTCGATGGCGGTGAATCCCTGATCCCTGCCCTTGAACAGATCGTCAAACGCGGCGGTTCCATGGGCGTAAAGGAAATCATTTTCGGTATGGCTCACCGTGGCCGTCTGAACGTGCTTTCTCAGGTTATGGGCAAACCGCACCGCGCTATTTTCCACGAATTCAAAGGCGGCTCCTATGCGCCGGATGATGTGGAAGGTTCAGGCGACGTTAAATACCATCTGGGTGCGTCTTCGGATCGCGAATTTGACGGTAACTCCGTTCACCTGTCGCTGACAGCCAACCCTTCGCATCTGGAAATCGTCAATCCGGTTGTTATGGGTAAAGCCCGCGCCAAGCAGGATCTGCTGGCTGGTCGTACCCGTGATGAAATCGTACCTTTGGCAGAACGCGCCAAAGTCATGCCGCTGCTGCTGCATGGTGATGCGGCATTTGCCGGTCAGGGCGTTGTTGCTGAGTGCCTCGGCCTGTCGGGTCTGCGCGGTCACCGCGTTGCCGGTACAGTTCACTTCATCATCAATAACCAGATCGGTTTCACCACCAATCCGGCCTTCTCCCGTTCTTCGCCATATCCTTCCGATGTAGCGAAAATGATTGAAGCACCGATTTTCCACGTCAATGGTGATGATCCGGAAGCTGTTGTCTTCGCTGCAAAAGTTGCAACCGAATTCCGCCAGACCTTCCATAAGCCGGTTGTTGTGGACATGTTCTGCTACCGCCGCTTCGGTCACAACGAAGGCGACGAGCCTGCGTTCACACAGCCTTTGATGTACAAAGAAATTCGCAAGCACAAAACCACTGTACAGCTCTACAGTGAAAAGCTGATTGGCGAAGGTCTTCTGACACAGGCTGACATCGACCAGATGAAAGCTGACTGGCGCGACAAGCTGGAAACAGAATTCGAAGCCGGCCAGAACTACAAGCCGAATAAAGCCGACTGGCTCGACGGTGCATGGGCAGGTCTGCGCACAGCTGACAATGCTGATGAACAGCGTCGCGGTAAAACCGGCGTACCGGCGAAAACCCTCAAGGAAATCGGTAAGAAACTTTCCGAAACCCCTGAAGGCTTCAACGTACACCGCACCATTCAGCGCTTCCTCGACAATCGCTCAAAGATGATCGACAGCGGTGAAGGCATTGACTGGGCAACAGCTGAATCGCTGGCATTCGGTTCGCTGTCTCTCGAAGGCCACCCGATCCGTTTCTCCGGTCAGGACGTGGAACGCGGTACATTCTCACAGCGTCACACTGTTCTTTACGATCAGGAAAATCAGAGCCGCTATATTCCTCTGAATAATCTTCAGAAGGGTCAGGCGATCTACGAAGCCATCAACTCGATGCTTTCGGAAGAAGCCGTGCTCGGTTACGAATATGGTTACTCGCTGACAGATCCGCGCGCACTCGTGCTGTGGGAAGCCCAGTTCGGTGACTTCGCCAACGGTGCTCAGGTTGTTTTCGACCAGTTCATCTCTTCGGGTGAGCGCAAATGGCTGCGTATGTCCGGTCTCGTCTGCCTTCTGCCGCACGGCTATGAAGGTCAGGGGCCTGAACATTCGTCCGCACGTCTGGAACGTTATCTGCAGCTTTGCGCTGAAGATAATATGCAGGTTGCCAATGTTACGACACCGGCAAACTACTTCCACATTCTGCGTCGTCAGATGAAACGCGACTTCCGCAAGCCGCTGATCATGATGACACCGAAGTCCCTGCTGCGTCACAAGCGTGCGATTTCTTCCTTGAGCGAACTGTCCGGAGACAGCACATTCCACCGCCTGCTGTGGGATGATGCGCAATATCTCAAGGATCAGCCGATCAAGCTGCAGAAAGATGCCAAGATCCGTCGCGTGGTTCTCTGCTCCGGTAAAGTCTATTACGATCTTTACGAAGAGCGTGAAAAACGCGGTATCGACGATATCTACCTGCTGCGCGTTGAACAGCTTTATCCGTTCCCGGCAAAAGCCCTCATCAACGAACTGTCCCGTTTCCGCGGTGCAGAAATCGTCTGGTGTCAGGAAGAGCCGAAGAATATGGGCGCATGGTCGTTCATTGAACCTTATCTGGAATGGGTTCTGGCGCATATTGATGCGAAATATCCGCGTGCCCGCTATGCAGGCCGTCCGGCTGCCGCATCGCCTGCAACAGGTCTGATGTCCAAGCATCTTGAACAGCTCGCAGCCTTCCTTGAAGATGCGCTCGGTTCTTAAAGTTTAAATTTCTGACCCGCTGATTTATCCTCAGCGGGTCGCCTATCATTCAGATTAAAGATCCAGGGAAGATAAAACCATGGCAACCGAAATCCGCGTTCCCACCCTCGGGGAATCCGTCACAGAGGCAACCATCGGCAAATGGCTCAAAAAAGTCGGCGACGCTATCGTTGCTGATGAACCATTGGTTGAACTGGAAACCGACAAGGTTTCTATCGAAGTTCCTGCGCCTGTTTCCGGCGTTCTGACAGAAATCACCGCTCAGGAAGGTGACAATGTTGGTCTCGATGCCCTGCTCGGCCAGATTGATGCATCGGGCGCAGCTGCTGCTCCTCAAGCCAAACCTGCTGCTGCTGCGCCAGCCGCTGCACCTGTAGCCGCTGCTGCTCCTGCTGCAACTGCTTCTTCTTCCATGCCTGCGGCAGCTTCTTCTATGCCTGCGGCGCCGGCAGCTGCCAAGCTGATGGCTGAAGCCGGCCTGAACAGCGATCAGGTTGACGGTTCCGGCAAGCGTGGTCAGGTTCTTAAAGGTGATGTTCTTGCAGCGCTTGCAAAAGGCACTGCACCTGCAGCCGTCGCACCTGCTGCTGCTGCTCGTCCGGCCTCCCCTGCCGGTGATGCACCACGCGAAGAACGCGTGAAAATGACCCGTCTGCGTCAGACCATTGCACGTCGTCTGAAAGATGCTCAGAACACTGCAGCCATGCTGACCACTTATAACGAAGTGGATATGAGCGCGGTTATGGATCTGCGTTCACGCTACAAAGATATCTTCGAGAAGAAGCACGGCGTTAAGCTCGGCTTCATGGGTTTCTTCACCAAAGCTGTGACCCATGCTCTGAAAGAAATCCCTGCTGTTAATGCCGAAATCGACGGCACAGACATCATCTACAAGAACTTTGCTCACGTCGGCGTTGCTGTCGGTACTGACAAGGGTCTCGTGGTTCCTGTTGTGCGCGATGCCGACCAGATGTCGATTGCTGAAATCGAAAAAGAAATCGGTCGTCTCGGCCGTGCAGCCCGTGACGGTCAGCTTTCCATGGCTGATATGCAGGGCGGCACATTCACCATCTCCAATGGTGGTGTATATGGTTCCCTGATGTCTTCCCCGATCCTGAACGCACCGCAGTCCGGTATTCTCGGCATGCACAAAATTCAGGAACGTCCGGTTGTTGTCGGCGGTCAGATCGTTATCCGTCCGATGATGTATCTGGCTCTGTCCTACGATCACCGTATCGTAGACGGCAAAGAAGCTGTGACCTTCCTCGTTCGCGTTAAGGACAGCCTGGAAGATCCGGAACGTCTGGTTCTCGACCTGTAATAAACTGACTAAGAGCGCTGTCTCCCGACAGCGCTCTTTTCAACTGCATCTTTTCTGAGCCCTGCGGCTCTTTCTTTTTCTGATCTCACGGAGCCTCTCATGCAGTATGTGATCGAATTCACCGGTCTGATGGCGGTATTCGTGATCCTGCTCGTAGCACCCGGTGCGGATTTCGCGCTGATTGTGCGTCAGAGCATTGTGCATGGCCGCTGTGCAGCCTTCATCACCAGTCTTGGCATCGGCGCATCGCTGATGTTCCACATTTCCTATACGATCCTCGGTATCGGCCTGATCGTATCCCAGTCTCTGTTTCTGTTTTCGCTGATTAAATGGGCGGGTGCTGCCTATTTGTTTTATCTCGGCATCAAGGCGCTGCGGGAAAAACCGCTCAATGCAGCCGATGCAGATAAAATTCTTCAGACAGACGGCGAAGCTGCTCAACCACAACAAAAAGCAATTTCGGCCAAGCGCTGCTTTACTATGGGTTTCATCACCAATGCGCTGAACCCGAAAGCCGTGTTGTTTTTCCTCTCCTTGTTCTCATCCCTTGTCAGCCATGAAACACCGGCTGCAATTCAGGGTATTTACGGGATTCTGATCGCAATCGTCGTCATCGGCTGGTTTGCAATTGTGACTTTGTTCTTTACGCTGGAACCCGTGCGTAAACGCTTTTTCGCTCTGGGTGCATGGTTTAATCGCGTGACCGGTATGGTATTTATCGGATTAGGAATTAAGCTGGCCAGTCAGCAAGCCCATTAGAACTACGGATCGTGCTCAGGCCGATGCTGTAAATCAGAATTGACAAGCCCGGTGAGGGAACAATGCCTATCAAATCAGCCATTTTCAAAAAGACTATTGCCTGTCTCGCAAGCTGTACGATTCTGCTGACCGCCACTGCTGCTGCCTCAGCCGCCTGTATGCAGAACCGCGCCGCCTATTCCGACAAAGACCAGAATTACACACTGACTTTCAGCCCTGTTCAAAAAGATGATGAGCAGTCAGGCAACAGTTTCACCATCATTGCCAATGACAAACCTGAATTCAAATTACAGGGCACTGTGCAATGGACAGACGGTGCAGCCCGCCCGACAGCCATGATCACCTATAATTGTGCGGGTGACGATAATGCTGAAGATGAAATTGATGACTGCACAATCTGGCAGGGCGTAGTATATGCGCTTAAAGATGGTGCAGATGCAGAGTTTCTGCCCCGCAATGATGAACCGGCTGCCGCAGCAATCCTCCTGCCGGATTTTGTCAGTATGCTGGACAGTTATGATTTTGGAACGGCCAAACCGGCCGAGCCGCTGAACTGGGAAGTGTTTCGCTTTAAAGCCTGCACACCCGAAGAATAAAAGATCGACCCTTGTCTTCATGCAGAAATCCCCTGCCTGAACGGACTTAAAAAGAGTTAAAAGGATTAAGCAATGTCTTATGATGTCGTTGTTATCGGTACCGGCCCTGGCGGTTATGTTGCAGCTATCAAAGCTGCCCAGCTCGGCCTGAAAGTTGCCGTTGTTGAAAAACGCAGCACTTTCGGCGGCACCTGCCTCAATGTCGGCTGTATCCCTTCAAAGGCATTGCTGCACGCTTCTGAAGTTTTTGCTGAAGCCGGTCATTCTTTCGACGCGCTCGGCGTTGAAGTGAGCGCACCGAAGCTGAACCTCGAAAAAATGCTGGCGCACAAAGTAACAACTGTTAAAGCCAACACCAGCGGCGTTGAATTCCTGTTCAAGAAGAACAAGATCGAAGCTTTCACCGGTTTTGGTAAAGTTGTTGCTGCAGGCAAAGTTTCTGTGACTGCTGAAGACGGTTCTGTCAAAGAACTCGAAACCAAAAACATCATCATCGCCACCGGTTCTGATGTTGCCGGTATTCCGGGCGTTAATGTTGATATTGACGAGAAAGTCATTGTTTCTTCAACCGGCGCGCTGGAGTTCACCAAAGTGCCTGAAACTCTGGTTGTTGTCGGCGGCGGCGTGATCGGTCTGGAACTCGGTTCCGTATGGTCGCGTCTGGGCGCCAAAGTGACTGTTGTTGAATATCTCGACAAGATCCTCGGCGGCATGGATGGCGAAGTTTCCAAGCAGTTCCAGCGTATGCTGGCTAAACAGGGCATTGATTTCAAACTCAGCGCCAAAGTGACTGCAGTTGAAAAATCCGGCAATGGCGCCAAGGTGACTTTCGAACCTGTTAAAGGCGGCGATGCAGTGACACTTGAAGCTGAAGCTGTTCTGATTTCGACCGGCCGTCGCCCTTACACAGATGGTTTGGGTCTGGCCGAAGCCGGTGTTGCTGTTGATGAACGCGGCCGCGTTGCGATCAACGATCATTGGCAGACCAATGTTGCCGGCATTTATGCAATCGGCGACGTGGTTAAAGGCCCGATGCTGGCGCACAAAGCCGAAGATGAAGGCGTTGCCGTTGCAGAAATCATCGCCGGTCAGAAAGGCCACGTCAATTTTGATGTGATCCCGAGCGTTGTTTACACCCAGCCGGAAGTTGCTTCTGTCGGCAAAACCGAAGAAGAACTGAAAGCTGCCGGTATTGAATATAAAGTCGGCAAATTCCCGTTCACAGCCAATGGCCGTGCTCGTGCTATGCAGCACACAGACGGTTTTGTGAAAATTCTGGCTGACAAAGCTACAGACAAAGTTCTCGGTGCGCATATCCTCGGCTACAATG
Source organism: Pseudochrobactrum lubricantis (assembly GCF_041929865.1). NCBI lineage: Bacteria > Pseudomonadati > Pseudomonadota > Alphaproteobacteria > Hyphomicrobiales > Brucellaceae > Pseudochrobactrum > Pseudochrobactrum lubricantis. The sequence continues at coordinate 897,601 of NZ_JBHEEE010000001.1, read as the reverse complement.
CCGGTGAAATGATCCACGAACTGACCGTTCTGATGGAGTTTGGCGGTTCTTCCGAAGATCTGGCCCGTACCTGCCACGCACATCCGACCATGTCGGAAGCTGTTCGTGAATCGGCAATGGCCACTTACGATAAGCCGATCCATATGTAATTGGTCAGATATAATCTGCGGATTATACAGAATGCGAGGCCCGGTTTTTACCGGGCCTTTTCTTTTTCCTGTCGAATTTGGTTAGGCTTTATTGAGATTATCAGGGCACAATGGCACCAAATATCTTTGTCACTGTGAAAGCACTATTACCCTTATGCCGACCCTCACCCGCCTGATTATCCTTCTGGCTCTGATTTCTGCCTGTATTTACGGGCTGATGCTGGTACTTGTGAAAACGGTCAGTCCGGTGACATCAGAGATTATTGTTCGCGTACCGGCACATAAAATGGTGCAGCAACCGCGCGATACAGCACCTGTCAGCCCTGCCCCTGTGCCATCGCCCTATACAGAGGGTGAACCGGAGGCTGAAGATGCAGAATAATCTCTCAACAGATGCTGCAATCGACTCGTTTCTGGAAATGATGAGTGCGGAACGGGGTGCCGCCGAGAATACGCTGGAATCCTATCGCCGCGATCTGGAAACCGCTGCGGAATTTATGGCAGGCCGCAAAACCGGACTGGTTTCAGCCAATTCCGTCGATATTAAAGCCTGCCTTGATGAGATGAATATTCAAGGCTTCGCTTCCACTTCACAGGCACGCCGCCTCTCCTCTTTGCGGCAATTTTTCCGCTTTCTCTATACTGAAGGCATGCGCAGCGACGATCCGACCGGTATCATCGATGCGCCGAAGAAAAATCAGGCACTGCCTAAAATTATGAGCGAAGACACAGTTTCAAGGCTGCTGGCGCAGGCTGAAACAGAAGCGCAGCCCCAGGAAGATATGAGCGGCTACTTCAACGCCGTGCGTCTGCATGCGTTGTTGGAACTGCTCTATGCCACCGGTATGCGTGTCAGCGAGCTTGTAGGATTGCCGGAAAAAACCATCCGCAGCAATCAACGCTTTCTGCTGGTGCGCGGTAAAGGTGCCAAGGAACGCATGGTGCCGCTCTCGGTCAAAGCGCAGAATGTCCTGCAGCTTTATGTGGGTCTGCGTGACAGAGTACCGGAATGGCAGGATAGTCCCTGGCTGTTTCCTGCCCGCTCAGAAAGCGGTTATCTGGCACGGCAGGTCTTTGCCCGTGATCTGAAAGCACTGGCAGCGCGTGCCGGTATTGCAGCGGCTGCGGTTTCTCCCCATGTGCTGCGTCACGCCTTTGCCAGTCATCTTTTGCAAAATGGTGCAGATTTACGTGCCGTTCAGCAATTATTAGGCCATTCGGACATTTCTACGACACAAATTTATACCCATATGCTGGAAGAAAGACTGCATCAGCTCGTTGCAACGCATCATCCGCTTGCCGATTGACGCTATGAAGTTTAAGAGAAACATATTCGGCAGATAGATTTTTCTGTCAGACAATCTATATAGGACAGATGAAACCCTCTCTCAGACCTTAATGTCTGATGGTTTTAGTCTCCGGAGCGTAATAGTCAGGTCATATGTATAATTACCTTGATTTCGAAAAACCCGTCGCAGATCTCGATGGTCAGATCCTCGAACTGAAAAAGCTGGCGCAGGAAAGCGGCAGTGTCGAGATGAGTGATGAGATACGGCGCCTTGAAAAGCGCTCTAGCGACGCGCTGAAAGATATTTACCGTAAACTCACCCCTTGGCAGAAAGTGCAGATCGCCCGTCATCCGGACCGTCCGCATTGTCTGGATTATGTGAACCGCTTGTTTACAGAATTCACGCCGCTGGCCGGTGACCGTAACTTTGCCGAAGATCAGGCCATTCAGGCCGGTTTTGCGCGTTTTAACGGTCAGGCTGTTGCGGTGCTCGGTCAGGAAAAAGGCAATGACACCAAGACCCGCCTGAAACATAATTTCGGTTCCCCGCGTCCCGAAGGTTATCGTAAAGCCATCCGTATCATGGAATTGGCTGACCGTTTCAAACTGCCGGTAATCACATTCATTGATACTGCCGGTGCCTATCCGGGTGTGAGTGCGGAAGAGCGCGGTCAGGCAGAAGCCATTGCCCGCTCGCTGGAAATGAGCCTGAAACTGCGTGTACCGGTTATCACGGTTGTAATCGGTGAAGGCGGTTCCGGTGGTGCGATTGCGATTGCTGTCGCTAACCGCGTTTACATGCTCGAACATGCAATCTATTCGGTGATCTCACCGGAAGGTGCTGCTTCTATTCTGTGGCGTGATTCGACCCGTGCCAAAGATGCAGCCACCAATATGCGCATCACAGCGCAGGATCTGCTTGAGCTGAAAATCATTGATAATATTATTCCTGAGCCTCTCGGCGGCGCACATCGCGGTAAAAATGCGATTATCGATGCTGCAGGCGAAGTGATTGCAACAGCGCTGAAATCTCTTGAAGGCATGGACGGCGAAACACTGAAACAGGAACGTCGTCAGAAATATCTGGCCATGGGTCGTAATCTCTGATTGTGATTTCAACCACTTATTCCACATAAAGGCCGCGCAACCAGCGCGGCCTTTATGTTTTAAGAGCATTTCCGGCAAAAGTGCTAAGCCGTTTTACGTTGGACAATGTGCTTAACAAAAAAAGAGAGCTGTTCCGGCAATTCAGCCGTCACAGGAACTGCTCTAAGGCATATGGTCAATACGGGTCATTTGTTGTAAATATTGCCCGATGCTAAGTTAATAACACTTTATCAATCATACTGACCGATACTACGGGACAAACTGATTGCGGCTGAAAATTTGCCTTTTTGCTATTTCAGGATATTTTGTTCCAACTCTTGCCTAATATTGCCGGTGACACTCATGAAACTCAGAACTGCAATTTTTGCTTCACTGATCGCAACCGTAGCACTTGCCGGTTGTCAGGGTTCAGTCTTTGATGGTGTCGGCGCTAAAGCAGAGCGTGAGCTGCCTTCCAAAGTTCTGGCTAAAATCAAAGCCAAGGGCATGAACAAGACATCGCCGGTTATGGCGCGTATCTTCAAGGAAGAAGGCGTTCTGGAAGTCTGGAAACAGAAAACCAACGGCCGCTATGACATGGTTGCGTCCTATGAGATCTGCAAATGGTCAGGCAAGCTCGGTCCTAAATATGTAGAGGGTGACCGTCAGGCACCGGAAGGTTTCTATTCGGTTTCTGCTGCGCAGATGAACCCGAACTCCCAATATTACCTGTCGTTCAATCTCGGCTTTCCGAATGCCTATGACCGTGCCAATGGCCGTACCGGTCAGCATTTGATGGTGCATGGCGCTTGTTCTTCTGCCGGTTGCTATTCCATGACTGACGAAAGCATGTCTGAAATTTATGCTTTCGGACGCGATGCCTTTAAGGGCGGTCAGCGCGATTTTCAGGTTCAGGCCTATCCGTTCCGTATGACAGCCGCCAATATGGCGCGCTATAAGAATGATCCGAATTATCAGTTCTGGACCATGCTTAAAGAAGGCTATGACCAGTTCGAAATTACAAAAGTACCGCCGAAAGTCGATGTTTGTGGCAAGCGTTACGTCTTTAATCAGAATTTCCCGGGACAGCAGGGACTTTCGGCTTCTGCCGCCTGCCCGCCAATGTCGCAGCCGGATTCAATCCAGTCTGCTTATTCCAGCTATCAGAAAACCTATGATGCAGCTTTTTCGAGCGCGCTGAATAAATCATCGAAAAAACAGCCTGCGCCTTCAATCATGGGTGTTCAGGAAGCAAAACTGGTATCTGACTGGAGTGCACGTCGCGCACGTGGTGAGAAAGTATCCCGCACGCCGCCATCCTTAAGCCCTGCCTCTTCCGAGACACCGGGCGCGCCGGATACTGCAGCACCGACAGCGATCGCTCAGACACCTGTAACAGCACCTGCTGCAACCTCGGTTGCAGCTAATGTACCGGCAGCCCAGCCTGTTCTGGATCAGAATGCAACCGCTTCTGTTCCTGTGCCGAACAACAATCCGGCAGCAGCAGCCGTTGTTGCCCCTCAGGTAACACCGGATATGCCGGCGGCAACAGCTGAGAAGAAATCTCTCTGGAACCGGCTGACCGGCCAATAAAATGACCGCTGAAGCTGAAGTTTTTTATGATTTTAAGGGGCTGCAATGCCCCTTACCTGTTTTGAAAACCCGTAAAAAATTGCAAGACTTGTCTGCCGGTGACCGGATCAGGATTGAAACCACTGATCCGCTTTCCCCACTCGATATTGCCCATTTCTGCCAGTCAGAAGGGCATATTCTGCTGGAACAGCAGAATGAGGGTCGGGTTTTTCATTTTCTGATACAAAAGGGCTAAAGCATTTCACAGTCAAGTTGGATCAACTTGACGCCCGTGATAATGCGACCAAATAAAGAATCTAGAGCGAGCACTATGATCCAATCTGGACGTAAACCGCTCTAAGACTTTTAGCCCTTCATGGAAAAACCGGGAATTGCCAGCGGATTATCAGTCAGCGCCTGTGCATCAGCCTGATCAATACGCGGCTTGCCTAAAAACGCATCAAACAGATCACGTATATAAGCCTCATCCAGATCTTTGGTAATCAGAACCAGACGTGTCTGATATTTGCTGTCCTGTAATTCCAGCGGCCAGCTTTTCAGGCGCACAGGCGGATGCAAAATCTGCTGCACACCGTGAATAACCAGCGGTCGTTCAGCATCTTCAGCAACAGCGATAATCCCTTTCATGCGCAGTAACTTGTCGCCGTGGGTAGAGCGCAGCAAATCCAGAAACATTTCAATGGCTGCGAAAGGTACCGGCGCATCATGTTTCAGCGAGAATGAACGGATTGTCTCATCGTGATGATGATGATGATGATGATGTCCATGTTCACCGTGATGATGGCCGGAACAGCCTGCACCATGTATTTCACAAACGTGGTCGTGATGGTCATGATGGTCGTCATAACTGTCTGCTTTCAGCCAGTTCTGCACGTCCGGTGTCTTGCCTGCCGGATTGTACAGGCCGCAATCAAACAAAGCTGCATAACCGATATCGTCTGCAACATTGTCATAGATTTCGGCTGCCGGATTAAGGTTTCTGATCCGCGTCTTTAAAGCTGCAAGCTGTGCTGTATCGGCAAGATCAGATTTGGTCAGAACAATCCGGTCGGCAACAGCGACCTGTTTCACGGCCTCGATATGGGCATCCAATGTCGCCATACCATTCACAGCATCAACTGCGGTAATCACACCGTCCAGTTTCAGAACCTGCATTAAAACCGGATGCCCCATCAGCGCCTGCAATACCGGCACCGGATCAGCCAGACCGGTTGTCTCGATGACAATGCGCTGCAAGGCATTGATTTTGCCCGTCTGCACCCGTTCAATCAGATCCGCCAGCGTATCCACCAACTCACCGCGAACGGTGCAGCAGAGGCAACCATCTGCAAGCTGGATAACCCCGTCAGCCGTCTGCTCAACAAGCAGATGATCTATACTGACATCACCAAATTCATTGATGATAACCGCCGTATCCTGCAAGGCAGGATCCTTCAGCAGCCGGTTGAGCAATGTGGTTTTTCCTGCTCCCAGAAAACCTGTGAGCACAGAAACGCTGATAGGTTTGAAGGACATGTTAATTCACTGCTGTTGTCAGATTACCGCGCATAGGACGCTGTAGCGGAATCGGCACTTGTGAAATATGCAGCACGCCGCCGGCCTGCACTTCCGGTGCTTTGGCAACCAGTCCTACAGGAACCGCAACCGGTTCACGGGTCATCGCCGTAATATAAGGCGAATTGATTTTCAAACGGCCTTCCACATCACGTCCGTCCCAGCGGTCCGACATAGCCTGCTGGCTGCAAATCTGCGCCCGCAAATCTGTGGCCTGATTATTATTGCTGCCATAAGGCACAAGGCTGGCAAGCGTTGCACCGCCGCCGCCACGGGTAGCAAACCCATTTTGCAGCAATTCCGCAGCCTGCACAGCGCGGTCTTCCTGTTTGGCAGCCCCCAGCACAACAGCAACAATTGTACGGCCGTTTCGGGTTGCAGAGCCGGCGAGGTTAAATCCGGAAGCGCAGATGAAGCCGGTTTTCATACCGTCAGCGCCGTTAAACCGGCCGAGCAGAATATTGTAATTGGCCTGAACTTTTTTGCCCTCACCCGGATCAATCGCTTCCGTATTAAAGTAATGGGCATATTCAGGAAATTCACGACGCAGCTGCGCGGCAAGCAAAGCCATATCGCGCGCGGTCGAATAATTGTTCGGATCAGGCAGACCATGCGGATTGGTAAAGTTTGAACCGAACATGCCAATGCGTCTTGCCTCGGCATTCATCATTTTTGCAAATCCGGCTTTGCTGCCGCCAACGGATTCAGCCACTGCAACGGACACGTCATTGGCGGATTTCACCATCATGATTTTCAAAGCACTGTCCAGTGTCATTACCGAACCGGCCTTATAGCCCATTTTGCTCGGCGGTTCTTTTGTCGCTGCAACAGACATACGCACCGGCGATTCCAGTGTTTTCTGACCGGAGCGCAAAGCGCGGAACACCACATAGGCTGACATCATTTTGGTCAGCGATGCCGGATACCAGCGTTTAAAAGCATCATTATGCGCCAATACCTTACCGGTAGACACATCAACAGCCATATAGGGATTGGCTTGCGCCACTGAAACAGCCTGCGAAATTGCAAGGCATGAGACAGTCATTGCCAGAACAGATTGTTTTAAAATATTCGGGATCATGGGATGACCACCTTTCAAGGCGTAATATTCGGTATTCAGATATCCGGAACTATATCCTGCTTCACCGCAGATCAGAACCTGCATTTGTTTCGTCAGGTCTTCAAACGGTATAAAGCGGCAAAAATCCGGTCATCAGAAAAAATGCCTGCACATTTTTCTTAAGTAAACTTTTCTACCTCAGACACCGCATAAAAGGCAAAGACCGATTGGCGAAATTTTATAAAACACACTATGTTATCTGAGAGCGTTGTGTTTTACCCACACCCGCTCATAGTGTGTATAATTTTATTGCATCATTACTGTGACGAGTGATTTCAGTTTTATGCAGTCCACATACCGCCTCGCTCATAATGCCTCGGAGGAGAGGCACACAGGTTTGGAGAACAGAAATGCCGCTTTTAGATCGCGCCGCACAATTAAAACAGGAAGTCAGCCTGTGGCGCAGACATTTACACAGCAAACCGGAATTACTCTATGACGTGCATGAAACTGCGGCATTTGTAGAAAAAAAACTGCGTGAATTCGGCTGTGATGAAGTTGTGACCGGTATCGGACGCACCGGTGTTGTCGGCGTCATTAAAGGCAAAAAAGGTGCGGGTCAGGCAATCGGTCTGCGTGCGGATATGGATGCATTACCGCTAACCGAAACCGGCACACCGGAATGGGTTTCGCAAAATCCGGGTAAGGCACATTCCTGCGGCCATGACGGCCACACCTCCATGCTGCTCGGTGCTGCAAAAATTCTCTGCGAGACCCGTGATTTCTACGGCGAAGTCATCGTCATTTTCCAGCCTGCCGAAGAAGGCGGTGCCGGTGGTCTGGCCATGGTCAAAGACGGTATGATGGAGCGCTTCAATATTGTTGAAGTTTACGGCATGCATAATATGCCGGGCATTCCTGTCGGTGAACTAGCCGTTTGCAAAGGCCCGATCATGGCCGCGACTGATGAATTTACCATCACCATCAACGGCAAAGGCGGCCATGCCGCACAGCCGCATCGCAACATTGATCCGATCGTTATCGGCTCCCAGCTGGTCACCGCATTGCAGAGCATTGTTTCACGTGGATCAAACCCGCTGGATTCACTGGTAATCTCGGTCACCAAATTTAATGCCGGTGAAGCTTATAATATTATTCCGGAAAAAGCCGTGCTCGCGGGCACAGTACGCAGCCTCACAAAGCACAACCGTGCATTTGCCGAGCAGCGTATGCGTGCCCATTGTGAAGCCTTTGGTCTGCTCAACAATATCAAGATCGATCTTGATTTTAAAAACAACTATCCGGTGACATTCAACCATTCCGGCCAGACAGAAATCGCCGCCGATGTTGCTGACAAGGTCAGTATCAATGGTCCGATCACCCGTGAAGTTGAACCGATGATGGGTGGCGAAGATTTCTCCTATATGCTCGAAGCGCGTCCGGGTTGCTATATTTTCCTCGGCAATGGCGAGAGCGCAAACCTGCATCATCCGGCCTATGATTTCAACGATGATGCCCTGCCCTATGGCATGAGCTACTGGGTTGAGCTTGCACAATATCGTCTCAAAGACGCGCAGCTAGCGCCGGCTGAGAAAATCGCAGCCTGATCTCAGACTGCAAATTAAACAGGTTTCTGTTCAGCGAAGAGGCATAATCCCCTCTTCGCTTTTTTATTTCTCATCAAACTATTCCGGTATTTTCTGCCCTGCCTGCCCTTGGCTTACGGTCAAAAAATCAGTATGTGTGCACCATACTATCCGGTCCCGTAGCTCAGTAGGATAGAGCGACAGATTCCTAATCTGTAGGCCACTGGTTCGAATCCAGTCGGGATCACCATTTCTCTCTCCCCCTACCAACCGCTTGTATGAACGGAACAAAAACCTAAGTAAGGTTTAGTTGTTCGATAAAGCGGATTCTGGCTATGAATGATAATCAAGAGACTGTAACAAAACCGGCACTGCATATGGCCTTTAAAACCGATATTCTCATTATTGGTGCCGGACAAGCCGGTCTGTCTTCTGCCTATCATTTACAAAAACTTGGCCTGCAGGCGGGCCGCAATTTTATCATTCTCGATAAATCGCCCGATGCCGGCGGCGCATGGCAATATCGCTGGCCTACCCTCACACTCAGCACAGTAAACCGGATTCATGACCTTCCGGGCATGTCTTTCGCAGATGTTTTGGAGCCGGAAGTATCAGAGGTCAAAGCATCCATTGCTGTTCCCCGATATTATGCGGCCTATGAAAAGAAGTTTCATTTGCCGGTTTACAGACCGGTGAGCGTCAATGTTGTTTGTGAGCGTAATGAACGTTTTCGTATTGAAACCGATCGGGAAACTTTCACTGCCCGCGGTTTAATCAATGCCACCGGCACCTGGGAGACACCGGTCATACCGCATTATACCGGTGCTGAACTTTTCAAAGGACAGCAGCTTCATACCCGCGATTATCAGACAGCTGAAGCATTCACCGGTAAACATGTTGTCATTGTCGGTGGCGGTATTTCCGCTCTGCAGCTGCTTGATGAAATTTCACAGGTCACCACAACAACATGGGTAACCCGCAGCGAACCGCAATTTCGTGAAACACCATTTACAGAAGAAGATGGCCGAGCAGCTGTGGCTATTGTCGAAGATCGTGTCCGCCGCGGTTTGATACCCGGCTCTGTTGTTTCTGTAACCGGTATTCCCCTTACCCCTGCTTTGCGTGCTGCCCGTGAACGTGGCGCATTAAACCGCCTGCCAATGTTCAGTGAGATAACAGAAACAGGTATCCGTTGGGCAGACGGCACAGAACAACGTGCCGATGTCATCTTATGGTGTACCGGTTTCCGCAGTTCCCTCGATCATCTGGCGCCATTACAAATCCGCGAAGCCAATGGCGGTATTATTATGGGCGGCAGACTGGCAACAGAAGTTGTCAAAGATCCGCGCATACATCTGGTTGGTTATGGACCATCGGCATCAACCATCGGGGCTAATCGCGCAGGCGCTGCGGCAGCTAAAGAGCTGAGCGAATATCTCGAGCTGAATAAACAATATGCATAACGGATTTTGATTTCGTGAAACCTGTAAATCATAAAAAACACCGTTAAGTTTTTGCTAACCACGATGATTCACGTGAAACAACTATGCTTTTACCGCCACGCCTGCCGGTAAGAATAGCGCTAAAGTGTCCGCCTCTTGACTATCCCATATGATGCGCGTTGACCTCTCTCCGAGAACTGATTATTCGTTTTGATCGGGACGCGGAACAGAGGGAGATTTTCATGCGTACACTTTTCCTGGCTTTGCTGTCGACAGCTATGGCCACAACAATGATTGCTGCACCGGCAAATGCCAAAGATGTCAGTGTTGCTGTCACAGCAATTGTTGAACATCCGGCTCTTGATGCTGCCCGCGACGGTGTAAAAGATGCACTGGCCGCAGCCGGTTTTAAAGAAGGTGAAAATCTGAAATTCACCTATCAGTCTGCTCAGGGCAATCCTGCGACAGCTGCTCAGATCGCCCGTCAGTTCATCGGTGAAGCACCGGATGTAATTGTACCGATCTCCACACCATCTGCGCAGGCCGTGGTTTCCGGCACCCGTGATATTCCGGTTGTGTTTACTGCCGTGTCTGATCCGGTTGGCGCACAACTTGTTAAAAGCATGGAAAAGCCTGGCGGCAATGTCACCGGTCTGTCCGATCTTTCACCGGTTGCTGATCACATCAAACTGATCAAAGAAGTTGCTCCGAATGTAAAGACCATCGGCTTCCTTTATAATTCCGGTGAGGCCAATTCGATTTCGCTTCTCGAAGGCCTGAAAGTTGCGGCTAAAGAAGGTGGTCTGGAAGTGGTTGAATCAGCTGCAACCAAATCGGCTGAAGTTCAGGGCGCAGCCCGCGCTTTGATCGGTAAAGCAGACCTGATTTATATCCCGACCGACAACACTATTATTTCTGCGCTTGAAGGTGCGGTCAGTGTTGCAGAAGAAGCCAAGATTCCTCTGATGACTGCCGATACAGATTCCGTCAGCCGCGGTGCTTTCATCGCTCTCGGTTTCAACTATTATGATGTTGGCAAGCAGACCGGTGAAGTTGTTGTCCGTATTCTGAAGGGCGAAAAGCCAGGTGATATTCCGGTGAAAGTTGCCGCCGGTACAGATCTGGTTGTCAATCTGGTTGCAGCAAAGAAAATGGGTATTGAAATCCCGCAGGCTGTGGTCGACCGCGCAAGCAAAGTCATCAAAGAATAATCTATATTCTAGAGCGCCGTGTGCCAGACTTGGCACACAAAACTCGCTCTAACACTTTAAAATTAGAGCATAATTTTACCTTAAACTGATTCAAGTTTAAGGAATTATGCTCTAGCCGGTAAAGCTGCTTTACCGGTTTTTCATCATCCGGATATTCGGGTTCAATTTTTAAGACCTCAATATCCGGATCATCTCCTTTGTATCTTTTAAATCCGGCACAGACCGCAAAACAAAAGATACTCAGATTTCAACAGGCAGGCTGCCCCGTATTATCAGACGGTCAAAACAGAACTGTGATTGACCCGTTTGAGAGTGCCGGCCGTCTGCACAAGCCGAAGGAACATTATTGTGAGTCTGATCGCTTTTTGGGGTGCGGTCGAATTAGGTCTGGTCTTTTCATTTGTAGCCCTCGGCGTATATCTGTCGTTTCGTGTGCTTGATTTTCCAGATCTGACTGTGGATGGTTCCTTTCCACTCGGCGCCGCTGTTACTGCTGTTTTAATTATTGCCGGTGTTAATCCGTGGCTTGCCGCGCTGATTGCCATGATGGCAGGCGCTGTTGCCGGACTTGTAACCGCAACATTGAATATCCGTTTCGGCATCCTTAATCTTCTGGCCTCCATCCTTACCATGACTGCGCTTTTCTCAGTCAATCTGCGTGTGATGGGCAAGCCGAACGTCGCTCTGATTAATCAGGATACAATGATCTCACCTTTTTATGGGTTAGGTGTTCCTGAATATTATGTGCGTCCGCTTTTTGTTGGCGTTCTTGTTATCATCGCCGCCCTGCTCATCTGGCGTTTTCTGGAAAGCAATATCGGCCTTGCCATGCGTGCAACCGGTACCAATGCGCGTATGGCACGCGCACAGGGCGTGAAAACCGATCGTCAGATTTATCTCGGCATGGCTATGTCCAATGCTCTGGTTGCTCTTGGCGGCGCATTATTTGCCCAGACAAACGGCTTTGCAGATGTCACCTCCGGTGTCGGTACAATTGTTGTCGGTCTTGCCGCGGTGATTATCGGTGAAACATTATTCCGCACGCGCTTTTTGCTTTGGGCGCTGATCGGCTGTATCATTGGTTCCATACTTTATCGTATCGCCATCCAGCTGGCGCTGAGCAGTGATTTCATCGGGCTCAAAGCGTCTGACCTTAATCTGGCAACAGCCGTACTGGTCACACTGGCACTCATTCTGCCACGCCTTCGTCGCGGAGGAGCTTCCAAATGATTGAAGTCTCAAATCTTGGTGTTGTGTTCGGACGTGGCACACCACTGCAGAAACAGGCACTTTCCGGCATCAATCTTAAGATTGAAGAAGGTACATTTGTTACTGTAATCGGTTCCAATGGTGCGGGTAAATCAACCCTGCTCGGTGCCCTCGCCGGTGATGTTCAGGCCTCTGAAGGAAAAATCCTGATCGGTAATAAAGATGTCACCAAACAATCGACCGCTGACCGTGCCTCCATGGTTGCACGTGTGTTTCAGGATCCCCTGACCGGCAGCTGCGGTGCATTGTCGATTGAAGAGAACCTTGCCCTCGCAGCCATGCGCGGTCAAAAGCGTGGCCTGTCCCATGCGCTTAATCATAAGCGTCGTGAACTGTTCCGCGAACGCATTGCAGGGCTTAATCTCGGTCTGGAAAACCGTGTGCAGGATCGTATGGATCTGCTCTCCGGTGGTCAGCGTCAGGCACTGTCTCTCATCATGGCCACCCTGACAAAATCAGAAGTCTTGCTGCTTGATGAACATACGGCTGCGCTTGATCCGGGCATGGCAGATTTCATCATGAAACTCACAGCCAAACTTGTCAGTGAAAATAAGCTGACGACGATGATGGTGACCCACTCCATGCAGCAGGCACTTGATTACGGTACCCGTACAATCATGCTGCATGGCGGTAATATCATTCTCGATGTTTCCGGCGATGAGCGTAAGAACCTTACCGTTAAAGACCTGATTGATATGTTCAAAAAAGTACGCGGTGAAACACTGGATGATGATGCATTGCTGATCCAATAAATAGCTCTGTCATCTGAAACTTGAAAATGCCGCGCTCATCCCGCGGCATTTTTATTTGAAAGCTGAAACACGGATTTCACTTTAGCTGCCTTTGTTGTAAGCAGACTTATGGCACAGAAAAAAGCACATGAAGTTGACGGGTTTCTCGCACGTCCGGCTCAAACCGGAACGGTAGTCTTGCTCTATGGTCCCGACAAAGGTCTTGTTAGTGAGCGCGGCGCAAAATTCGCTAAATTGACCGGCCTGCCTCTCGATGATCCGTTTGCGGTTTTACGGATTGAAGCGGATGAAATAGACAAAGACCCTGCCCGCCTGATCGATGAAGCCAGAACAATTTCCATGTTCGGCGGAGATCGTCTGATCTGGATTAAAAATGCTTCGGCACAAAAAAATCTGGCTGAGGCCGTTAAAAACCTAATTTCAGAACCACCTCAGGACACCTATATTCTGGTTGAGGCCGGTGATCTGAAAAAAGGTGCAGCACTGCGCACCAATGTGGAAAACGGCTCCACAGCCATGGCTCTGCCCTGCTATAGCGATGATGCGCGCGGCATTGACGGTTTGATCGACGATGTGTTGCAAGCCAATCATTTGCAAATTTCCAATGATGCCCGTCAGTTTCTGCGCCTGAGCCTTGGCGGTGACCGTCTGGCCACACGCGGTGAACTTGAAAAGCTTTGCCTTTATGCGCGTGGCCAGCAGCGTATTGAGCTTGAAGATGTGCGGGAATCTGTCGGCGATGTCGCCGCTCTTTCTCAGGATGAGGTGATCGACGCTGTTCTGATCGGTGATCTGTCAAAGTTCAACATTGCCTTTGACCGCGTAGTCAATACCGGCACTCACCCTTTCCTGCTCGTCAATTCGGCTATCCGCCAGTTCAGCCAATTACAGACATTGCGCTATGCTATGGAAACAGGAAATGTACCAGCAGGACTTGTTGTCAATTCTGCAAAACCACCGATTTTCTTCGCCCGTAAAAAGCTGGTTGAGACGGCTTTAGGACTTTGGAGCGTTGCAGCGCTCAACAAGGTGACTGACAGGCTTCAGCGCACAGTTCTTGAAAGCCGACAGAATTCGGCACTTTCAACTGCAATCATCAGACAGGCTTTTATTGCTCTGACAGTAGAAGCAATAAGAAATAAACAAAGACGTTGATTTTATCATAATAAAAAAAGCCGGTACTCAGACCGGCTTTTCTTTTATTTTTTAGTAAATCAGCTTTGCAAGCGGCGGCAAATTTCATCCAATTGTTCAAGAGAACTATAACGGATGCGAACTTCACCACCACGATCACGATGATTAATTTCAACTTTCATACCGGTTACATCAGAAAGCAGTTTTTCCAATGCCCGAGTATCAGCATCTTTTTCAACCGGCGCACGTTCCGGCTTAACCGCCGGAATACCCTTGCTCTCAGCCTGAGACAGAGCCTCAACCTGACGGACTGACAGACCTTCTTTGACGATGCGTTCTGCAACAGCCTGAGGATTTTCCATTGTAATCAGTGTGCGCGCATGACCGGCAGTCAAAGCACCATCATTGATCAGTCCCTGCACTTCTGTCGGTAGCTTAAGAAGACGCAACGTATTTGCAACATGACTGCGGCTCTTACCGATAACCTGCGCCAGATCGGCCTGCGTGTAATCATGTTCATCAATCAGTAGCTGATAACCCATTGCTTCTTCAACAGGGTTCAGATCAGCACGCTGAACGTTTTCGATAATTGCCAGCTCAAGAGCAACGCGATCATCCACATCGCGCATAATAACCGGAATTTCGGTTAATCCGGCACGCTGTGCCGCACGCCAGCGGCGTTCACCGGCAATCAGCTCAAAATGCTCGCGATTTTCCGGTGCCGGACGCACGACAATTGGCTGTACAATGCCATGCTCACGAATGGACTGTGCCAGATCTTCCAGCTCAGCTTCCGTAAAAATGCGACGCGGGTTGCGCGGATTACGGCTTACAAATTCAATAGGCACATAACGTTCAAGCGGAACCGGTGCCTTGCGTTCTTCCACAGGCCGGTCGATATCCCCAATCAGAGCTGCCAGACCGCGACCAAGACGCTTTTTTGAAGGATCATCGTTCATCAGTTGAATGCTTTCTGCAAATTGTTACGTAGTCGAATCGAATAGTCAGTTTCATGCTGCGGTACGAAGCTGGCGTTCCCGCTGGATTACTTCGGATGCCAGTTGAAGATAAGCCTGACTTCCCGCGCATTTCAGATCATAAAGAATAGCCGGTTTACCATGAGACGGTGCCTCCGATACCCGCACGTTGCGCGGAATAACAGTCCGGTAAACCTTCTCGCCCATAAAGGCGCGCACGTCATCAACAACCTGATTGGCCAGATTGTTTCGGCTGTCATACATGGTCAGCACAACCCCCTGAATCGACAATTCAGGATTAAGTGAATTGCGCACCTGATTGACAGTTTCGAGCAACTGGCTCAGACCTTCCAGAGCAAAAAACTCACATTGCAACGGCACCAGAACAGAGTCTGCGGCAGCCATTGCATTCAATGTCAGAAGATTGAGTGACGGCGGACAATCAATCAGAATATAGCTGAAATGATCGGCAATACCTGAATCAAAGCGCAGTGCATCACGCAAACGTCTGGTTCTGTCCGGCGCATGGGAAATTTCCATTTCAATACCGAGCAAATCCAGCGTCGATGCAACCAGATAAAGATTTGGTACATCAGTCGCAATTGCTGCATCCGGCACAGAAGCATTCTGCGTCAGCACATCATAAGATGACAATGGACGATTTTTACGGTCTACTCCAAGTCCGGTACTGGCATTGCCCTGCGGATCGAGATCAACAATCAATACATTTTCACCGATTGCAGCCAAAGCAGTCGCCAGATTAATAGCCGTTGTGGTTTTTCCCACACCGCCTTTCTGGTTCGCGATCGTTATAATCCGTGTTCTGTTATTCATAATAATTGTCCCGAATAACTTCCGTTTTCAATGCTCATTCAATGTCATTGCCATTCAACGGCGTTGTAAATTACTGATTTCCAGAATGACTGAATCCGCTTCTATTGCGCTTCCATGTCGTACAAGGTCAAATTTCCAGTTCAGCAGGCTTTCATCAATTTCACGCTGATAGTCCCGCCCTTTTTGAA
The DNA here is from genome assembly GCF_041929865.1 of Pseudochrobactrum lubricantis. Taxonomy (NCBI): domain Bacteria; kingdom Pseudomonadati; phylum Pseudomonadota; class Alphaproteobacteria; order Hyphomicrobiales; family Brucellaceae; genus Pseudochrobactrum; species Pseudochrobactrum lubricantis. The sequence continues at coordinate 881,478 of NZ_JBHEEE010000001.1, read as the reverse complement.
ACAAAGCCTTAGCACCTTTTACCATCCAGGGTTCTGTCAGTTCAAACAGCTTGTCCAGCGAAGCCAAGGCTCTGGCAGTGATGATTTCCGGAACCTGAACTTGCTGATAACAGCTTTCGATTCTGGCATTCACAACCTGTCCGCGCGTCTGGAACTGAGCCAATGCATTTCTCAAAAACGCTGATTTCTTACTATTACTCTCAACCAGTCTTATTGAACCGCCGGTTTCTTTCAGCAGTATTGCCAAAACCACACCTGGGAAACCGCCGCCTGACCCCAAATCCAGCCACTGTTTTGCTTGAGGTGCCAGTTTAAAAAGCTGAACACTATCAAGAATGTGTCGTTCCCACAGTGTTTCCAGTGTATTCGGCGAAGCCAGATTGATTGCTTTGGACCATTTTTTGAACAGCGTTTCAAAACCAATCAAATCATCGGCTGTTTCACGTGAAACAGATGGGTATATTTGTTTCAGTGAATCAAAATATTTATCTTTTGTCATGCTGGTTTTGCCAAATCACCCGAAATATCCTGTGCAATACCATGTCTGCGGATATGTGTTATCAACAATGCGATCGCAGCAGGCGTCATCCCCTCAATTCTTTGCGCTTCTGCAATATTTGAAGGCTTACGCTTCTCAAGCTTTTGCTTCAATTCAAGGGAAAGACCAGAAATTGTCGAGAATTGGATTGATAGTGGTATAATCAACTGCTCTTCACGTTCCATCACGGCAATATCCGCTGTCTGACGATCCAGATAAACGGAATATTGCGCTTCAATTTCCAAAGCTTCTTTTGTCGCCGAAGACAAGCCAGAAAGCTCCGGCCAGACTTCTGTGAGACGCTCGAGATTAATATCCGGATAGGAAAGCAGATCATAAAGCGTGCGGCGAATCCCATCTTTGTTGAGATTCAAACCAAAACCAGCCGCAGCATTCGGTGTAATAGACAAGGATTGAGCAAGCTCCCTTGCCTGATCCAGCTCTTGTTTTCTGTCATTAAAGCGTGTTTGTCGTGCTGAACCAATAAGTCCCCAGTTTTCACCCAAAGGCGTCAAACGACTGTCGGCATTATCTGCACGAAGTGAAAGTCTGAACTCTGCACGCGATGTAAACATGCGATATGGTTCACTAACACCACGCGCTGTCAGATCATCAATCATCACACCGATATAGGCTTCTGTACGCTGAAGAATAACCGGCTCACTACCACCGGCATGTCTGGAAGCGTTCAAACCAGCAAGTAAGCCTTGTGCTCCGGCCTCTTCATAACCGGTTGTACCATTAATCTGGCCAGCTAAGAACAGACCTTTAACCCGACGAGTTTCAAGGCTGCGCTGCAATTCGCGCGGATCAATAAAGTCATATTCAATAGCATAGCCTGGCTGCAGCATTTTCGCATACTCCAATCCGGGTATGGTTTTCAAAATATCAAGCTGCACATCTTCCGGCAGGCTAGTCGAAATACCATTCGGATAAACAGTATCATCATCAAGACCTTCCGGTTCAAGAAAAATCTGATGCCCGTCACGATCGCCAAATTTGACGATTTTATCCTCAATCGACGGACAATAACGAGGGCCAATGCCTTCAATATTCCCTGAATACATTGCCGAGCGATGGATGTTATCGCGTATCAATTGATGCGTCGCATCCGTTGTCCGTGTAATTCCGCAATCAATTTGTGGTACTGTGATCTTATCCGTCATCATTGAAAACGGAACCGGATCTTCATCTGCTGATTGTTTATCCAGACTTGCCCAGTCAATCGTCTTGCCATCAATACGGCAAGGCGTACCGGTTTTCAAACGACCTAAAGCAAAGCCAAGACCAATCAAACGTTCAGATAGTCCCAGTGCCGGTTTTTCACCCATGCGTCCAGCAGGGATAGTTTTCTCACCAATATGAATAAGGCCATTCAAGAATGTTCCGCTTGTCAGCACTACAGATGCACAATTGATAATGGTGCCATCCATGAGTTGAACAGCTTTGACTACACCATTTTCAACAAGAATATCTGCTGCACCACCTTCAATGACCGTCAGGTTTTGCTGTTCTTTTATGAAGCTCTGAATAGCCAGACGATATAATTTGCGATCCGCCTGAGTGCGCGGCCCACGAACAGCAGGACCTTTACGACGGTTCAACAAACGAAACTGAATACCTGCCTGATCGGCAGCTTTACCCATCAAACCATCAAGTGCATCAATTTCACGGACAAGCTGTCCCTTTCCTAATCCACCAATAGCTGGATTACAGGACATAACACCGATCGTATCAAAATGATGCGTTACTAAAGCAGTTTTAGCGCCGGTTCTTGCTGATGCTGCGGCAGCTTCTGTGCCGGCATGACCACCACCAATAACAATGACGTCGTAAAAACCTGTCATAATCATATCCAAAACTTGTTTGGTTTCACGTGAATCATCATTCTCATGTTCTCTCTGAAAAGGGAACACATAACTCAAGAGTGTACAAGAATTTCAGAAGCGGGAATCTGTTGACTCAGAATAATTCAATCGAGTCAAATTGTGTTTTTAGATTCCACAGAATGTTTCACGTGAAACATCTCTGATTGTTAATCAGCCTATATCATGAAATTTGTTTCACGTGAATCATTTTCCGATACAGAATTGAGAGAATACGAGATCGAGAATGTCCTCTACGTCTACATCGCCGGTAATTTTTCCAAGGTGTTGGGAGGCGATGCGTAAATTTTCAGCTCTTAACTCCAGTGGTAGGGTTTTCGAATTAACGGATTTCTCAATTTCAGATTTGCATTGATTTAATAAATCAATATGTCTGCGGCGCGTCGGAATGATATCGTTTTGAAGTTTTGTTTTCTCTGAAATATAAGCACTCAACCTGTTTAGAAGATTGTTTATGCCTTCATTATTTTTGGTCGAAATCAAATAATCATAGTTTGGTATGGTTTCAGGTTTAAGGTCGGCTTTGTTTCCAATCGTCCAGATATCTGTCTGGAACTCAGAAATATCTACCGTGATGGGATTTGATATATCCTCTATGTATAAAATCAAATCAGCTTCGGCAGCTTTATCCATAGCGCGCTGAATACCAATCTGTTCAACTTTACCAGAGGTTTCCCGAATGCCGGCTGTGTCTGTTACATAAGTTGCAACGCCATTCAGATTTAGCTTCACTTCAAGCAGATCGCGTGTTGTGCCGGCTTCATCAGAAATAATTGCCACATCACGTGCAGCTAACAAATTCATCAAGCTGGATTTTCCGGCATTTGGTGCGCCAATAATAACAATATGAAAACCGTCACGCAGCATCGAACCGCGCTTGCCATCTTCAATATGCTTTTCAATCTTTACACTAAGATCCTGCATCTCACTCCAGACGCGATCCGATACTGATCCCGGTACATCGCCTTCATCGGCAAAATCAAGTTCCGCCTCGATAAATGCACGCGCTTGAATGAGTTTCTGTCGCCAGTCCATGTAAAGATTGCGTTGCGCGCCGGAAGCAACTTGCTGCGCTAAACGTCTTTGCGTTTCTGTCTCAGCGGAAATCAGATCGGCCAGCCCTTCGGCCATCGTCAAATCCATCTTGCCATTCGCAAATGCGCGACGCGTAAATTCTCCGGCTTCGGCTAAACGACATTTTTCAAATTCTGACAGGCTTTCCAGAAATTTTTCCACCACAGCAATTCCGCCATGAATATGAAATTCCGCACAATCTTCTCCGGTAAAGCTCTTCGGACCTTCAAAAAAGAGCGATAAACCACTGTCCAGAACTTCTCCTGTTTTGCTTCTAAGATTACTGAATACGGCTTTTCGCGCTTCCGGCAATTTTCCAATGATAGTTTCGGTAATGAATCGAGTTTTTGGGCCTGATAATCTGATAATTGCCACGCCTGAAGGCAAACGCCCGCTTGAAAGCGCAAAAATAGTATCGTGATGAAAAGACTGCACTGACATCGAAAATCCGTTACAAGTTAAGAGAATGATTGCCGTTCTTTAGCTGCCTGAAGCACTACTGTATCGGCTTGAAAATCGGAAAGGCAAAGCCATGAACCCGACGCAAAGCCCGACACAAAACAATGCCAGCTCTAATCGCCTTCATACAGCGAACAGCACATATTTGAAACAGCACAGTGCAAATCCGGTCAACTGGCAGCTCTGGGACAATGAAGCGCTCGAACTCGCTCGTCTTCATGACAAGCCGATTTTGCTTTCGATCGGCTATTCCGCCTGTCACTGGTGCCATGTCATGGCGCATGAATGTTTTGAGGATGAGCAAGTCGCTCATCTGATGAACGAGCATTTCATCAATATTAAGGTGGATAGGGAAGAACGACCGGATATTGACCAGATTTATATGTCAGCCCTCACAGCCATGGGGGAACAAGGCGGTTGGCCGCTCACAATTTTTCTAACGCCTCAGGGGGATGCTTTTTGGGGTGGCACATATTTTCCAAAACATGCCAATGGTCGTCTGCCCGGCTTTATGGATATTCTTCAAAGCCTCGGCACTTTATGGAAGAATGACCGCGAGCGGATTAGCGGCAATGTGACAGCGCTTAAAACACATTTGCAGACTGCTTTAACACCGGATGCTAAACCTGCTGAGAATGATGAAAGCGCTTTCCAACGCTATGCTGATACAATAGCCAGACGTATTGATACGACATATGGCGGTCTCAGCGGACAACCTAAATTTCCGAATTTTCCGTTCATGTCGATGCTCTGGACATCATGGAAAATCAGCCAGCAGCAACAGCATCATGATCTGTTTGTTCTCAGCACGGAAAAAATGCTCAATGGCGGTATTTATGACCACCTCGCCGGTGGCTTAGCCCGCTATAGCACTGATGCATTCTGGCTCGTGCCGCATTTTGAAAAGATGCTTTATGATAATGCGCAGACCATCCGGCAGTGTCTGTGGGCATGGAGCAGCACACAGGATCCATTGTTTCGGAATCGAATCGAAGAAATTATTCACTGGATTACATCTGAAATGGCTTTGCCGGATGGCGGTTTTGCCTCGGGCCTTGATGCTGATAGCGAAGGTGTTGAAGGCAAATTTTATATATGGGATCAGTCAGAAATAGAGAGCATTCTCGGCAAAGATGCTCCTGAGTTCATCACAAAATACAATGTCAGTCCTGCAGGAAACTGGGAAAACAGTAATATTCTTCATCGGCTGAATATGCTGAATTTTAGCCAGGAAGAATATGAAATCTTAAAACCACTGCGGAAAAAACTGCTTGATATCAGAAACTTGCGCATCAGACCCGGTCGTGATGAAAAATGTCTGACCGACTGGAATGCCTATTTCATTCGTGCTTTGGCTGAAGCTGCCCGTGTTTTTAAACGTACCGACTGGCTGGAACTCGCAAAAACAACCTATCACCTATTATATCCTCAACAAGGCGCAGCGATCAGCCATGTCTGGTCAAAGACAGCATCAAAGCTCCCTGCCCTGTCCTCTGATTATGCAGCACTCATCAATGCAGCCTTATCGCTTTATCAGGCTGATCCGCAGCAAAACTATATTGATGATGCCAAATCATTATTGATCTCGCTTAGTCAGCACCATCTCGATCAGAATGGGGATTACCGGCTAACAGCGCTAGATAATGCTGATGTCATTTTCTATCTTTTTGGCGATCAGGATGAAGCTATTCCAAGCAGCACCAGCCAGATTATTGAAGCCTGTACAAGACTGGCGTTGATAGCTGAGAATGAAGAGCTTTTAACAAAGGCCAACAGGCTTGCAGAGCGTGCCTTGGGGCGCGGTCAAACAATGGCTTATGGACAAGCAGGAATTCTCAATGCCTCAGTGCAACTGCTTGATCCGGTTAAGCTTGTGCTGATTATTGAGAATACGAATGATGAATTATATCGCTGTGCGTCACGTCATGCTGATCCTTGCCGCACAGATATCATTCTAAGCCGTAGTCAAGCCTCCCAGCAGCCGCAATGGGCTTCTTTCCTGTCTCTGGCTGGCGAACGCTCCTGTGCCATTCTGTGCCGCAATCAGGTCTGTTTACCGCCGGTTTATGATGCCGCTGATCTTGAAAAGCTGCTCTAGAGCGATTTATTTCCAGATTGAAACACAGCGCACGCTCTAGATTCTTTATTTGATCGCATTATCACGGTCGTCAAGTTGATCCAACTTGACTGTGAAATGCTCTAAACAAAAACGCCGCCCTTTTGAGGCGGCGTTTTCAATATCAGCATAGTGATACAAATTACGTATTCATTGAATCAAAGAATTCAGCATTATTCTTCGTCTGTTTCAGCTTATCGATCAGGAACTCAATCGCATCGGTTGTACCCATTGGCGAAAGAATACGACGCAGAACAAATATTTTCTGCAGATCCTGACGCGGTACCAGCAGATCTTCCTTACGTGTACCGGATTTAAGAATATCCATTGCAGGGAAGATACGCTTATCAGCAACCTTACGGTCAAGCACGATTTCCGAGTTACCGGTACCCTTGAATTCTTCAAAGATAACTTCATCCATACGCGAACCGGTATCGATCAGCGCGGTTGCGATAATGGTCAGCGAACCGCCTTCTTCGATATTACGGGCCGCACCGAAGAAACGTTTCGGACGCTGCAGCGCATTCGCATCCACACCACCGGTCAGAACCTTACCGGATGAAGGAATTACGGTATTATAAGCGCGGCCGAGACGGGTGATCGAGTCAAGCAGAATGACCACATCACGGCCATGCTCAACAAGGCGTTTTGCCTTTTCAATCACCATTTCGGCAACCTGAACGTGACGGGATGCCGGTTCGTCAAAAGTCGAGGATACAACTTCGCCCTTCACCGAGCGCTGCATATCGGTCACTTCTTCAGGACGCTCATCAATCAGCAAGACGATCAGATAGCATTCCGGATGATTGGCGGTAATCGAATGTGCAATATTCTGCAGCAAAACCGTTTTACCGGTACGTGGCGGCGCCACGATCAGACCACGCTGACCTTTACCAAGCGGTGCAACCAGATCGATCACACGGGCTGAATTGTCTTTATTGGTCGGAACATCCAGTTCCATTTTAAAACGCTCATTCGGATAGAGCGGTGTCAGATTATCAAAATGGATTTTATGACGGATCTTTTCCGGATCCTCAAAATTGATCGTATTCACTTTGAGAAGTGCGAAATAACGTTCGCCTTCTTTCGGGCTGCGGATCGGTCCTTCAACCGTATCACCGGTTTTCAGCGAAAAACGGCGGATCTGCGAAGGAGAAATGTAAATATCATCCGGGCCCGGAAGATAATTGGCATTTGCCGAACGCAAAAAGCCAAAGCCATCTGGCAATAATTCGACGACACCTTCACCGATGATTTCAACTTCCTGAGAGGCAAGGCTCTTCAGAATAGCGAACATCAGTTCTTGTTTACGCATAACACTGGCGTTTTCAACCTGCAGCTCTTCAGCGAGAGCGAGCAAATCGACAGGTGTCTTGTTCTTAAGATCTTGTAGTTTCATTTCCTGCATGGGTGCGGAACTCATATTATAAAAGATTGAAAAAAGAAAAATGCAGTTGAGCGCTCATAATGGTCATGAGGGGCATGACCGGCATCGGAAACCTGCTATTCTTGAAGGAAGGTGTCTTTCCTTAACCGGTTCCGGTGATTTGAGCAAGAGGCAGACCGCTCTGCAGCTCTATAAAATCGTATCAGAAGATGAAATTACGCTCTGAACAGCGCTCAAAGCGTAATTTCTTATTCTTATATAGGGATCAGAACGGCTTTACGACAACCAGAATGACGATCAAAATCATCAGAACTGTCGGAATTTCATTCACAATGCGCCAATGTTTGGTTGATTTGGTATTTTTATCCTGAGCAAACATCCGCACGCTTTTGGAAAGATAGCCGTGCAGGCCGGACAGCAAAACAACCAGCAAAATCTTGCCATGCAGCCAGCCGCCGCGGAATTCAAAGATTTTCCACGCCAGCCAGAGGCCCAAAACCCAGGTCACAATCATCGCCGGATTGATGATATAGCGCAGCAACCGGCGTTCCATGATTTTAAAAGTTTCGGATGCTTGTGATCCGGTCTTTTCCTGACTGTGATACACAAAAAGCCGCGGCAGATATAACATGCCCGCCATCCATGCGATCACAGCAATAATATGAAATGCTTTGATCCAGAGATAGGCTGCATCTGTCGCTGCAAAAAACAGCGCATAGGCAGCAATGGCAGTTATAGCGACAGCAACCACTGCTCTCACAGCAGGATTGCCTGTATTTGTGCCGGATTTATCCATTATGCACCTGCTTGACGGATACGGTTGACCATTTGAGCGACATTTTCGAGCGGCGCCTGCGGTGTGATGCCATGACCGAGATTAAAGATCAGCGGTCCCTGCCCCAGCTTCTCAAGAATAACATCAATGCCTTCATCCAAAGCTTTGCCACCGGCAACCACACGCAACGGGTCGAGATTGCCCTGTACAGCGCCTTGTTGCTGTAATCCTTGAGCGAAGGTCAAAGGCACAGACCAGTCCAGTCCAAGAGCATTGACGCTGGTTTTGGCGCGGTAGTCCTGATAGAGCATCCCTGCCCCTTTCGGAAAACCGATAATCACTGCATCAGGATGGGTTTCACGGACTTTTTTAACAATACGGGCAACCGGTTTGATACAGAAATCTTCAAAGCAATCTTCATCCAGTACGCCGGACCATGAATCGAAGATCTGAACCGCATCGGCACCGCAATTAAGCTGTTCAATCAGATATTCCGCAGAAATATCTGCAAGATCAGTCAGCAGCTTGATGAAAACATCGCGGTGCTGATAGGCAAACAAACGTGCCGGTGCCTGATCCGGTGTGCCGTGGCCGGCAATCATATAGGTGGCAACAGTCCACGGGGCACCGCAAAATCCGAGCAGCGTGGTTTCATTCGGCAATTGCTCGCGCAAACGGCTGACGGTTTCATAAACAGCGCTTAATTTGGCTGCTTTACCTGTAATGTCGAGATCTTTGATTTCATCAACTGTCACAGGTGTCATTAAAGGTCCCCTTCCTTCTTCAAAGCGAAGGTCACGTCCAAGAACGTGAGGGATGACAAGAATATCTGAAAAGAGAATGGCTGCATCAAAGCCATAACGGCGGATAGGCTGAAGTGTCACTTCCGTTGCCAGTTCAGGATTATAGCACAGATCAAGAAAGCTTCCTGCCTGCTGTCGTGTCTGGCGATATTCTGGCAGATAACGTCCTGCTTGTCTCATCATCCAGATTGGTGGTGGAAAGACGGTTTCACCTTTGAGAACGTTCAGAACTTTACGTGTCATGCGATTTACCCACACCGGTTTTCCCCGGTTATCCCATAAAGAAAGTGATGATTTTTGGATTCTTATGATTCTTAGAGTCTGTTGATAACGGGGATTAAATGTTTCCCTGAGTTTTCCCACAGGACGATCATGAAAACCGGCTGATGTGGATAAATTGCCCATCAAACGGGAAAAAGCAATGCGACCAAAAATTTCTCAATAAAAACCAACACTTATTGGAAATATCACTAAACCTATCCTGTGGAAAACCATTGAATGAATTCTGTGCAACTTTGAATTGCTCCTGTTACCCACAGTGTTTATTGTCACGAATATACAGTCCGGCGCGCTGTGGATGAATCCTGTTTAAATCAACAGGCAAAGAAAGACGTCTCTGAGCCGGTACTTTTTACACACAGCCATCAACAGGGATGTGAGAAATCTGTGACAAAGACTCTTTCTTACTTTCATCTTCATCTGATTTCAGATGCAACAGGAGAGACTCTCCTTGCAGCAGGCCGTGCGGCAGCCGCTCAATACAGCCATGCGCGGGCTATAGAGCATATGTATCCGCTGATCCGCACCGAGAAACAGCTGGCTAAAATTCTGGAGAATATTGATGCCGAACCAGGCATTGTTCTCTACACAGTGGTGGATCAGAAACTGGCTTTGAAGATTGATGAAGCCTGTTCGCAGATGGGTATTCCAAGCGTCTCGGTGCTGGAACCGGTGCTGGCAACTTTTCAGTCCTATCTCGGTGCGCCTGCCCATCGTCGTGCCAGTGCGCAGCATGTGCTGGATGCCGATTATTTCCGCCGGATTGATGCGCTGAATTTCACGATGGAACATGATGACGGGCAATTGCCGCCAGATCTGGAAGAAGCAGATATTATTCTGATCGGTATTTCCCGCACATCCAAAACGCCAACCAGCATTTATTTGGCCAATCGCGGGATCAAAACGGCCAATATTCCGTTGGTTTTAGGCATACCGCTGCCGGAAGCACTACTTCATGTGAAAAAGCCGCTTGTTGTCGGACTAATTGCCAGTGCCGAGCGTATTTCTCATATCCGCCAGAACCGTTTGCTGGGTACGTCTCCGGGGCTGGATACGGAGAGCTATACGGATCGTATCAATATTGCGCAGGAACTGGCCTATGCACGCAATATTTGCGAGCGCAATAACTGGCCGGTGATTGATGTGACACGCCGCTCTATTGAAGAGACAGCCGCAGCTATTCTGGCTCTGCGCCCGCGCGTCAGAACGGATGATTGATAGGTATTTTTTTACTGTGCTGTGTAGTGAAATATCTGATATTCTTCAGAGAAGTATTTTGTGCTGCGTATATGGCAGTGAGTTTTTTGATATTTGAACGGAGTTTTCAATATGGCACTGCCTTTGATCCTTGCTTCTCAAAGCCCTTTTCGTGCAGCACTTTTAAAAAATGCGGGCATTCAGTTTACATCGCAGAAAGCCAATATTGATGAGCGCGCGGTGGAAGCACCGCTTTATGAAACCGGTGCAACGCCGGAAGACGTGGCGCTGATCCTTGCAGAAACCAAAGCGGAAGAAGTGAGTGAACGTTTTCCGCATGCACTGATTATCGGCTGCGATCAGACATTATCACTCGGCAATGAAATTTTTCACAAGCCTGCGGATATGGACGGCGCGCGCCGTCATTTATTGGCTTTGTCCGGTAAAACCCATCAGCTGAACAGCGCGGTGGTGCTGGTGCAAAACGGCCAGACCGTATGGCGTCATGTTTCAGTTGCCAATATGACAATGCGTCATCTGGAGCCGGGCTTTATTGGCCGTCATCTGGCGCGGGTCGGTGATATTGCGCTTTCCAGTGTCGGTGCTTATCAGGTTGAAGGTGAAGGCATTCAGCTTTTCGACAAGATAGACGGTGATTATTTCACCATTGTCGGCCTGCCATTACTGCCTTTGCTGAAAGAATTGCGTGCCAGAGGAATTATTGATGGCTGAGATGAAACAGGCCTTTGTAACCGGCTTTCCGATTAAACATTCGCGCTCGCCTTTAATTCATAATTACTGGCTGCAGCGCTATGGTTTGACCGGCTCTTACAAGGCGATTGAAAACAACCCTGAGAACTTTCCGCATTTTGCTAAAACCCTTGCAGAACAAGGCTTGCGTGGCGGGAATGTGACGATTCCGCATAAGGAAACTGCCTTTGCATTATGTGAAAAACGTGATGCCGCAGCAGAGGCTATCGGGGCTGTGAATACGCTGTGGATAGATGCGGAAAATAAACTCAATGGCGGCAATACGGACGCCTATGGTTTTGCCGCAAATCTCGATGCGCAATTGCCGGATTGGGACAAAGGCGGCAAAACGGCTTTGGTTCTGGGCGCAGGCGGTGCCAGCCGCGCGATACTTTATGCTTTGCTGAACCGTAGATTTGAGAAAATCATTGTAGTGAACCGCACTGTGGAGCGGGCGCAGGCTCTGGCCGATCATTTTGGTTCAAAAATTGAAGCTACAGGCTGGGATCAGGCACAGGGCTTTGTCAGCTCTGCTGATGTGATTGTGAATACAACTTCGCTGGGCATGAGCGGCCACGGCGAGGCAGAGGCCTTTCCGCTTGATTTTTCTGCAGCCAAAGCCGGTGCGGTTGCAACGGATATTGTCTATATTCCTTTGGAAACACCGTTTTTGGCTCAGGCGCGTCAGGCTGGATTACGCTGTGTGGATGGTCTTGGTATGTTGCTGCATCAGGCAGTGCCGGGCTTTGAACACTGGTTCGGCGTGCGTCCTGAGGTGACAGATGAACTGCGTCAGATCATATTGAATGATGTTCAAAAATCTTGATAGGCAGACTTATGATAAAGCTTGGACTGACAGGCTCAATCGGCATGGGGAAATCCACAACCGCACAGATTTTTGCGGATAGAGGTGTGCCGGTTTATGATGCCGATGCGGTCGTGCATCAGCTTTATCAGTCTGAAGCCGTACCGCTGATTGCAGAAGCTTTTCCTGAAGCTGTTATTGACGGGCAAGTTGATCGTAAAATCCTGTCGGCCAGTGTTCTGGGCAAGCCGGATGAGCTTAAAAAGCTTGAGAACATTGTTCATCCGCTTGTCCATGCTAAAGAACAGCAGTTTTTACGCGATGCTGAGGCCAAAGGAGCCAAGCTGGTGGTTCTGGATATTCCGCTGCTGTTTGAAACCGGCGGAACGCACCGTGTGGATAAAATCCTTGTGGTCAGTGCGCCTTATGAAATGCAACGGGAACGGGTGCTTTCCCGGGAGAATATGACGGAAGAGAAATTTCAGTCTATTCTGGCGCGTCAGATGCCGGATGCTGAAAAACGCGCAAAAGCCGATTTTATTGTTGATACGGGGCAGGACAAAGAATTTGCCCGTCAGCAAGTTTCAGAGATTTTAGAAAAGCTGTTAAACACAGCTGCATAAGCAATTTACAGGACGTACTATGCGCGAGATTGTTTTCGATACGGAAACCACCGGCCTTGAGAAAAATGAAGACCGGGTGATTGAAATCGGCTGTATCGAGATGGTGAATAAATTCATCACCGGCAAAACATTTCATATCTATATCAATCCGCAGGGCAAAAAGGTTCATCCGGACGCATTGGCTGTTCATGGTATTACCGATGAAAGCCTGCTGGATAAGCCCACTTTCGCTGAAATTGCGGATGAGTTTCTGACTTTTATCGAAGGCGCAAAACTGGTCGCGCATAATGCGATGTTCGATATCGGCTTTCTGAATGCCGAACTGGAGCGGATTGACCGGACACCGATTTCTACTGACGTGGTGATCGATACGCTGGCTTTGGCGCGACGCAAGCATCCTATGGGGCCAAACACGCTGGATGCACTGTGTAAGCGCTATGGCGTCGATAATGCGCATCGTAAATTGCACGGTGCATTGCTTGATACGGAATTGCTGGCAGAAGTTTATATTGAGCTGCTCGGCGGCCGCCAGACATCTTTGGGTCTGAGCGTACAATCTGCCAATGAAGACAAGAACGGCAATGAACCTGTTGCAGAGATTGTTCTGAAAGCGCGTCCTCAGCCCCTGCCCTCACGCCTGACTGCTGATGATCTTGCTGCGCATCAGAAGCTCATTGATAAAATGGGTGATAAGGCAATCTGGAAAAAATATCTGAACTGATTATTGCCCAAAATAAAAAGCCGCTGTGTCTCAGACACAGCGGCTTTTTAAAAACTCTTCAGAAAGCTTAGTTTTTAACCTGAGCTTTTGCCTGTTCTTCAGCCATACGCTGCTGGAACATGGTGGCGAAATCGATCGGGTCGATCATCAGCGGCGGGAAGCCACCATTGCGTGTTGCATCAGCAATGATCTGACGGGCAAACGGGAACAGCAGACGCGGGCATTCGATGAACAGGATCGGCAGCATATGTTCCTGCGGAATGTTCTGAATGCGGAAAACGCCGCCATAAACCAGCTCTGTGCTGAACAGAACTTCTTTGCCTTCACCGGCCTGTGCGGTCAGGGTCAGAACAACGTCAAAATCGCCCTCAGCGATCGGATTTGCGTTCACATTAACATTGATGCTGATGTTTGGCGCATTTTCACGCGGACGCAGGGAAAGCGGTGCATTCGGGCTTTCAAAGGAAAAATCCTTGATATACTGAGCCAGAATGTTGAGGGATGGCTGTGCACTACCGTTACCGTTCTGTGCTTCGTTTGGCGTCTCTGCCATTATCATATACCTTTTTGTTAACGATGATCGACAGACCGTCGAACAGTATGACAACACATGATTTGTGCTGTAACACTTTGAAAGCTTATACAATTTTATTGTAAAACAAACTTCGCAAGAAGCAATTGAACCATAAAATTGAACCCCTGATTTCAGAAAACAATGGCTGTTGCAAAAGCAATCCGAAACATGTGTCTTTTGGCTAGCATATGTACCTTTTACAGGCAATAACGCGGCGCATTATTTGATAATACTAAAAAGACAGGCGTAAAAACGCAGTACCGGCAATAAATTATGCTGTTCTGCGGTTTTCATGCCGCATATTCATTTTCTGTTGTCTTCAATCTCTTTCGGATCTGTGCCCCAGGGAGAGTTCTTACTCTTTTTGTCTGCATCCGATGAACTGGAATAATCCTCAGGGTCGAGATCAATAATATCGTCATTCTGTGGCGTATGTCTTTGTCCGTAATGCTGATAGCCGGCGCTGCCCGCCTGAAAATCAGTCGCCATCACCACACGGTTACGTAAAAAACGGTTCCAGATCAGGTCGCGGACAAACGGGATAAACAGCAAAAGCCCGATAATATCGGTCAGAAATCCCGGAATAATCAGCAAAATACCGGCAAAAATCAGCAAGGTTCCGTGAATGATTTCACGTTGCGGTGCACGTCCTGCGGCGGTTTCTGCTTTCATCTGGTTAAGCAGGCTCAGACCCTGACGACGCAATAATGCAAAACCCAGAACCGCACTGAGGATAATCAGACCAAGTGTTGCCAGCACACCGATTTCTGAACCGACAATGACAAAACCGGCGATCTCTATAAATGGCAGGGCTAAAAACAGCAGCAGGCTGATCGGACCAAGCATTTTTGTCACGGGTGATGAACCTCTTGATACTGGAGCGGCACGAACGGATTTTACCGTAAATATGCCGGATTATGATTTTAAACAGGATATACAGATAAGAATTCCGGTTTGGCATTTGAATGCCGGAATGCGGTGAACTATATATTTTTTCAAAACATAGCGTTTTTATGGTATCTTTGAGCCGTCTTAATAACTGGTTGCAGCATATCTGGCGGATTGCCCGTACTGAAGAATTATACAATATCCGGTCTGGTACAGCATATTCAGAATATGTTCTGTAAAAAAGATATTGTATAATTCTTCAGTACAGGCAAAACCTGAAACTGAACAGCTAGAGTGCATCCCGAAAAGTGGGAACCGGTTTTCGGAACAAGATATGCATAAAAACAAAAAGACTAGAGCATTTATAATGATTCAATTTAAACTGGAAATGCTCTAGAAGTTCATTGTGAGTTCCGGCAGATCACTGCGGAGATAATTGGCGAGCGGTATGAATTTTTTCAGTTTTGGCACATTCTTTTTCTTCATTGTTGCAGTGATTATTTTCCTGCAGCTGCGCAGTGTATTGGGCAAACGCACAGGCAATGAGCGGCCGCCTTTTGATCCTTATACAACGCGTCAGGATGATACTGCCGCTCTGTCGCAGCAGAAAGATAATGTTGTTTCGCTGCCGCAACGCCAGACAATTGAAAGTCAGGCAAAAGATTTTACAACAATCGATGCAATGGCACCAGAAGGCTCGGATCTGAACAACGGCCTGCGCAATATTCGCGCACAGGATGCCGGTTTTGATCCGAAAGAATTCCTCAACGGTGCCAAAATGGCCTATGAGATGATTGTGCTGTCCTTTGCCGACGGTGATCGTAAAACTTTGAAAAACCTGCTTTCCAAAGATGTTTACGAAGGTTTTGATGCTGCGATTAAAGAGCGCGAAACCCGTGGTGAAAAAGTGAATTCCACCTTTGTTGGTATCAATCAGGCAAAAATCATTGCGGCTGATATGAAAGGCAAAGATGCACAGGTTACAGTGCGGATTGTCAGCGAGATGATCTCTGCGACACAGGATAAGCAGGGCAATATTATCGACGGCGATCTGGAAACAGTTGCGGAAATCCGCGATGTCTGGACTTTTGCCCGCAATACAGCAAACCGCGATCCGAACTGGAAACTGGTGGCAACCGAAGCGGAAGATTAATTTTTGGTGCTGAAACAGCATCGGTAATTGTCAGAACGTAAAATATTTGAGGAGCAGTGTTATGTCAGATCTGTCTGCTGCGCACTGCTTCACTGAGCTTCTCGATTTCAAAGATTGTGCCGGCTGGGCGGAAGATGATCACGCTGCAGCCTTTTCTGCTTTTTTGAAATCCGCCATTTATGCCGAAACACATCTCTATAAGAGCGGTAGTCTCGGTCCGCAATTTGAAGACCTTTTACCTGTTTTCGCGCAAGCCCGTTCATTGCCGGCGGGGCAACAAATTGACCGGCAGACAGCGCGTGCATTCTTTGAGCGCTGTTTTTATCCCGTTAAAATCATTCCCCATGACCGGAAAACCGGTTTTGTAACCGGTTTTTACGAGCCGGAAATTGCTGCATCCCGTGTAAAAACTGCACAATATTCTGTGCCTTTTTATCGAAAGCCGCCAGATCTCATTAAGCTGGATGCGGATAACCGTCCGAAAAATTTGCCTGAGGTCATGGCTTTTGGCCGTTATCATAACGGGAAGATCACCGAATATTTTGACCGGCAGGCGATTGATGAGGGAGCATTGGCAGGGCAAGGTCTGGAAATTGCCTATGTAGCCGATAGAGTGGATGCCTATTTCGCTCATGTACAAGGGGCTGTGCGTCTGAATTTTGACGATGGCACGCAGATGCGCCTGACCTATGCGGCTAAATCAGGCCACGCTTTTACCGGTGCAGGACGGGTTCTGATTGATAAAGGCGAGCTGGAAACTGCAAAAGTCACTATGCAGACAATCCGGCAATGGCTGGCAGAGCACCCTGCCCGTATTGATGAAATTCTGTGGCATAACCGGTCTTATATTTTCTTCCGTGAAGCTCCGGTGGATGATCCTTTGTCCGGGCCGGTAGCAGCTGCCAAAGTGCCTCTGTCCGCCAAAAGATCACTGGCGGTGGATCGTAAATATCATTGCTTTGGTACGCCGTTTTTCATAAACACACATAAGAATTTAGAAAATGGCGAGGTTTTTCGTCATTTGATGATTGCTCAGGATACCGGATCAGCCATTCTTGGCCCTGCCCGCGGCGATCTGTTTTTCGGTTCCGGCGATGCGGCTGGCGAGCTTGCCGGCGGAATACGCCATGATGCTGATTTTATAATGCTGGTTCCCCGAAAAAAGGTGGCGGATTAGCATTATGAAACACAAAAAGAATAAGCGCTCTGCCACGCGCATTTCGGATAAAAATACAATGAAAATACCAAAAAATCCGAAAGTGGAACCCGATCCGGCTGAGGTTTTATCAAAACAGAATTCTGGCTTTCTCAAAAATGAGGATCGTATTCTCTGGGAAACAGTTGCACGCACAACCCGTCCTTTGCGTCCTGTTAAGCCACGACAGGCCTTTGTGATCGAGGATATGCATCTGTGGGATATTGAGAATGGCATCAATATTCCGCAGCGTGTGGAGGCCGAGCCGGTCAAAGCGTCTGTTGCCAAAGCAGCCGGTGAAACATCTCTGCAAAGCCGTAAAAAACAAGATGTGGTCACCAATCCGCTTCACGATATCGACCGGCCGACAATCCGTAAGATTGCCAAGGGGCGCGTTGAAATTCAGGCGCGGATCGATCTGCATGGTATGCGCCAGCATGAAGCGCATGATCTGCTATATGGTTTCCTCTCAGATGCCTGGCACAGAGGTCTGCGCTTTGTCTTGGTGATTACCGGTAAAGGTACATCTATGGGCAGTGACGGCGTGTTAAAACAGGCTGTGCCGCATTGGTTCTCCACGCCCCTCTTCCGCCTCTATGTGAGCGCCTATGAGGATGCTGTGCGCCATCACGGCGGGCAAGGTGCGCTCTATGTCAGGCTGCGCAAAACACCGGCTGAGAAGCTCGCAGAGCGCCAGTCCTTCCCGTCAGGAAAGCGGCCATTATCATGACACCATTTGGTCAGCGTTTACGGAAATTGCGTGAGGAACGCGGTGTCAGCCAGAAGGAAATGGCGACAGCTATCCGCGTGTCGGCCGCCTATCTTTCAGCACTGGAGCACGGGCGCCGCGGTCAGCCGACATGGGATCTGCTGCAAAGAATTATTGGCTATTTCAATATTATCTGGGATGAGGCAGAGGAATTGCAAAATCTGGCAATGATCTCGCATCCGCGTGTGACAATCGACACTTCTGGCCTGTCACCGGAGGCTACAGAATTAGCTAATCTATTGGCTAATCATATCCGTATTCTGGACAGGAATATGATCGAAAGCCTCAGCACAACGCTGCGGCTGGCTCATAAAAAACACCGCAGCCTGCGTTAGAGCATTTCACATTCAAGTTGGATCAACTTGATGGCAGTGATAATGCGACCAAATAAAGAATCTAGAGCGAGCGCTGTGATCCAATCTGGACGTAAACCGCTCTAGAGCATGTCGCGGAAAAGTGAACACCGGTTTTCCGATAACGACATGCGTAAAAACAAGAAGACAGAGCGAGCGCAGCGGATACAATTAAACGCGACACGCTCTGAAACCTCAATTTAAAATAATGATTTCAGATCATCGATTTTGGAATTGACCAGCCAGCCATAGTAATTTTCCTGCGGCAGCTGTTTATTCTGTTTGCCTGCATTGATAGCCGCCAGAGCACGGGCGCGGCTATCTGCACCGCCGGTATTATACAAAGTTGCGGTAATACCCGGATTTTTCGAAATATCGAAATCAGCATATTTATTATAGGCCGTGATGGAATGTTTGATGGTCGCCGCCATATAGTGCAGGCTCAAATCAGGGTCCATAATGGTTTTATAAACCTGTGCACCATCATCAGCACTGAGCTTCGGCAGGCCGGATACGCGGTTGACCATGTCAGACATTTGCAAAGCCGTCAGCGGACTGATCTGGCCGAGACCAAAGGTCTGACCTGCATAGAAAGGTTGGAAAAATACGGCAGCAAAGCGGTTATTCGGATAGGCGTTACCGTCAACTTTTTTGCCGCGGAATTTGCTGTCCCAGATATTTTCACGGCAGGTCCAGAGGGAATAACTATCTGACAGACCGGCACATTTCTCAAATTCAGGACGCTTGATGAAATCGCTGACAGATTCACCTTTATAGCTGAAGCTGACGCCTTGTTTCACATAAGAAATAGCTTTGACATAATAGGTCTGCAGCTGGTCATAGGCATCAACATTATAGGTGTGCTCGCCGATAATCGCACCGGCAATATGCACGGGATCAATATTATAGGCTGCGGCCGCCGATTTGATTTTGGTGCGCAAGCCACGATCCGATTTCAGCAATCCGTAGATTTTCTGATATTTGGCTTCATAAGTCGTGCGCATTTTTTTGGTGCGGTTGGCGGAAGCGCCGGGAATGGTCGGCTGCTCGGCATTGCGGTTACCGGCCGGAACAACCGTTGTAGCCTGTGCATTTGAGACGAGTGTAAGTGCAAAAAAACCTGTTCCGGCAGCAATTGCTATCCGTTTAAAACTGTTGCCGAGGTTCATAGGTATTTTTGCTCCGTTCGCATTTGCTTGTCCTGCTGAATGGGAATTTCAGGAAAGCACGGCATTTTAACTTCGCGCAGAAAATATGAAACCCTCGCGCACAAGTCGAGAGGGTTTCAAAAACTTAACTGCATATGATGTGTGAATGTCACACAATGCTTATAGTCGGCTTATATCCGCATTAAAGGATGAAGCGTGACAGGTCGATATTCTTGGCCAGATCACCGATGCTGCTGCGCACATAAGCTGCATCCACGGTGAAAGTGGAGCCGCTTTTATCCGGCGCATTGAATGAAATATCATCCAATACTTTTTCCATTACCGTTTGCAGACGGCGCGCACCGATATTCTCAATGGTGGAATTGAGATCAACGGCAATATCCGCAAGCGCATCAATGGCATCGTCTGTAATTTCCAGCGTCACCTCTTCTGTCGCCATCAGTGCCACATATTGTTTCAGCAGGCTGACTTCGGTTTCCGTCAGGATCGAGCGGAAATCTTCGCGTGTCAGAGCATTCAGCTCAACACGGATCGGCAGACGTCCCTGCAATTCCGGCAACAGATCCGATGGTTTGGAAACATGGAAAGCGCCCGAAGCGATAAACAGGATATGGTCGGTTTTAACCGGCCCGTATTTGGTCGCAACGGTGGTACCTTCGACAAGCGGCAACAGATCGCGCTGCACGCCTTCGCGGGAAACCCCTGCCCCCATACCGCCTTCACGGGATGCGATCTTGTCGATCTCGTCAAGGAAGACGATACCGTCATTCTGGGTGACTTCCAGTGCTTCCTGTGTCACCTGATCCTGATCGAGCAGCTTGTCGGATTCATCATTGATCAGCAGCGCATAGGATTCTTTAACGCTTGTTTTGCGCGGCTTGGTACGGCCGCCCATGGCTTTGCCCAGCATATCGCTTAAATTGATCATCCCGATATTGGCGCCTGGCATACCCGGAATTTCAAAACCGGGCATACCGGAGCTGTTATCAGCCAGTTCAATCTCGATTTCTTTATCATCAAGATCGCCTTCGCGCAGTTTTTTACGGAAACTGTCACGGGTCGCAGGGCTGGCAGTTTTGCCGACCAATGCGTCTAATACGCGTTCTTCCGCATTGATATGGGCTTTGGCTTTCACTTCTTCGCGCTTTTTCTCGCGAACGAGGCCAATGGCGATTTCCACCAGATCACGGATAATCTGTTCCACATCGCGGCCGACATAGCCGACTTCAGTGAATTTTGTTGCTTCAACCTTGATGAAAGGCGCACCGGCCAGCTTGGCAAGACGGCGTGAAATCTCCGTTTTACCGACGCCGGTTGGTCCGATCATCAGAATATTTTTCGGCATCACTTCTTCGCGCATATTACCTTCCAGCTGCTGACGGCGCCAGCGATTGCGCAGGGCAATGGCAACAGCGCGCTTGGCAGCTTTCTGACCGATAATGAAGCGATCAAGCTCAGAGACGATTTCACGTGGAGAAAATGTGGTCATATTTATCAGGATCCGCTTTGCCACTGCCGGATAAAGTCAACCGGATGCAGCAGCATGATAACATTGAGAATAAGGTTGTCTCGAATAACGATAAGGGCAAGAATTTCGAAAAACACTGCCGTGACGATAATCACCCATATAGGAAGCCGGGCTGCTAGAAAAAAGCCCAGTACCATGGAGAGCGTATCGAATACGGAATTGAGAATACTGTCGCCGAAATAATCCACGGAGGATGTATTGGCTCTGTAGCGCTCAATAATGAAATTCGAATTCTCAACCAGCTCCCAGCCGATTTCCAGTCCGAGCGCCAGCAGCAACCGCACATGCAGCGGTGCTTTTGGTGCAATCAGCCAGAACAATCCGTAGAAAATAAAACCGTGAATGATGTGAGACAGCGTGTACCAGTCAAAGAATTGCTGGGAATTTTCATTGCTGTTCACTTCATTGACGAAGAGACGGATTGTTCCGCATTCGCAGACCGGAACGCGCCCCATCATGTACAAAATAACCGCCTGAATGGCTGCTGTGATTGCAATGATGAGCAGGATTTTATCCCACTGCCAATAGGGCTTTGACGCGGCAGGCGGAAGTGATGATGCGGTCACGATAAACCTTTAGTGTTTTACAAAACTAAATAACGATACCGCATAATTGGCAGGTTCTTACGCGCAATCAAGACTTTCGACAGTGAAATTGCTGTTTGTGTAAACGCAGATTTCCGCTGCAATGGTCATTGCTTTGCGGGCAATTGTTTCCGCATCCATGTCTGTGTCGATCAGTGCACGGGCTGCCGATAGCGCATAATTACCACCGGAACCGATGGCCATCACGCCGTTTTCCGGCTCCAGAACATCACCAAGGCCGGTAATGGCCAGCGTGATATTCTTATCAGCAACCAGCATCATGGCTTCCAGTTTGCGCAGATAGCGGTCTGTACGCCAGTCTTTAGCCAGCTCTACGGATGCGCGCATCAGCTGATCCGGATATTGTTCCAGCTTGGCTTCCAGCCGTTCAAGCAGGGTGAAAGCATCGGCAGTCGCACCGGCAAAACCGGTAATCACGCTGCCGCCTTTGCCAATACGGCGCACTTTGCGGGCATTGCCCTTCATTATGGTCTGGCCGAGGGACACCTGTCCGTCACCGGCGATCACCACTTTATTGCCCTTGCGCACGGTGACAATGGTGGTGCCGTAAATTGTATTCGGATTATGTTCAATCATTTGCGCAACTCCGCTGATTGGTCTTCATCAAATCGATCTGCTGTATTTATGATCTCATACGTAAATTACAACGGACAATAATACAGCCTGCTTCATCAAAGCATTTGGCAAAACTCAACCACTGAACAGAGCATTTGTAATTATTAGAATTTTTGGAAATGCTCTGCTTGTTAGAATTAAAGCACATCTTACCCGAAAACCGCTTCACACTTTTCGGGATGTGCTCTAGAACAAGGCTGGAGAAGAACAAGATCGGGTTATCAATATGAGCAATCAGCGTATAGCAAAAGTCAGCCGCAGCACCAAAGAAACCAGCATTGAAGCTGAAGTTTTCCTGGATGGTACGGGCCGTTTCGATATTTCGACCGGCGTTGGCTTTTTCGATCATATGCTGGAGCAATTATCGCGACATTCGCTGATTGATATGAAAATCACCACCAAGGGTGATACGCATATTGATGACCATCATACGGTTGAAGATACCGGCATTGCCATTGGTAAGGCCATTGCGGAAGCTCTGGGTGAGCGCCGTGGTATTGTCCGTTATGCCTCGATTGATCTCGCTATGGACGAGACACTGACCTCTGCGGCGCTGGATGTGTCGGGACGTCCGTTTCTGGTGTGGAATGTGGCCTTCAATGCACCGAAAATCGGCACTTTCGATACGGAGCTGGTGCGGGAATTCTTTCAGGCGCTGGCGCAGAATGCAGGCATTACCCTGCATGTGAATATGCGCTATGGTATCAATAATCATCATATTGCTGAGACCTGTTTCAAGGCTGTAGCGCGCGCATTGCGTATGGCGATTGAAACCGATCCGCGGCAGAAAGATGCCATTCCTTCGACAAAAGGCACGCTGAAAGGCTGATTATGGCCAGCTATATCGTTCTGGAACCAACGGACGCGGTAAAACTGAAACCGGTTAAAGCTGTTGCGGGTGACCATACGATTTTTGTGCGCGATGAGTTTACCGTCTTCGCGCTGATCCTGCCGTTTCTCTGGCTGCTTACGCATCGCCTGTGGTGGCATGCGCTGATGGTGGCTCTGATCGGCTGGGGTGCATTCAGTGTTTTGGGCTCTTATCTTTCTTCTGCTTTTGTCGTTTCCGGCCTGTCACTTTTGCTGTCGCTGTTTGTTGCGCTGGAAGGGCGTAACTGGTATCTCACAGCGCTCAGACGCAAGGGTTATGAGGAAGTGGCACTGATCAGCGCCAATGACTTGAGCGATGCGGAAGTTCTTTATTTTTATGGTGCTGCAAAACCGGCAGAAAAAGCAGAGCCTGTCTCTGTATCTTCTGACAATAAGGTTTTGTCCGGCACTGTGACCGGCACGGCGGTTCCTGCGGCAATACATGCTGCAGACGGCGCTATGATCGGTCTGGTTGATTATCACGGAAGGTCGTGACATGCGTGTTGCCATTATTGATTATGGTTCCGGAAATCTCAAATCGGTAGCCAAGGCTTTTGAACGTGCGGTATCGGATATGGGCAGTCCCATTCATGTGGACGTGACCAGTGATGCCAAAGCCGTACTGGCCGCAGATCATATTGTGTTGCCGGGTGTTGGCGCCTATGCCGATTGCCGTCGCGGTCTGGATGCTGTTTCCGGCATGGTTGATGCTTTGAGCGAAGTTGTTCAGCATAAAGCACGGCCGTTTCTCGGCGTTTGCGTTGGGATGCAGCTGCTTTCAACGCGCGGTTTGGAAAAAAGCACAACCAATGGTCTCAACTGGATTGAAGGTGATGTGCGCGAGATGAAGCCGTCTGATGCCGCGCTGAAAATTCCGCAGATCGGCTGGAATACGATTGAGCTGAACCATGCCCATCCGGTATTCAACGATATAGAAACCGGCGAGCATGGCTTGCATGCCTATTTCGTGCATTCCTATATGTTTGATGTGAAAAACAGCGCTGATGTGCTGGCAACCACCAGCTATGGCGGAGCGGTAACGGCGGCAATTGCGCGCGATAATATTGTCGGCACGCAGTTCCATCCGGAAAAAAGCCAGCGCCTCGGCCTTAAACTCATTACTAATTTCCTGAAGTGGAAGCCATGATACTTTTTCCGGCAATTGACCTGAAAGACGGTGAATGCGTTCGCCTGAAACTGGGTGATATGAACCAGTCCACGGTTTATAACACTGATCCTGCGGCTCAGGCGAAAGCCTTTGAAGATCAGGGATTTGAGTGGCTTCATGTGGTTGATCTGAATGGCGCTTTTGCCGGTTCCAGCGTCAATGGCGCGGCGGTTGAGGCTATTCTCAAAGCAACCAAAAATCCGGTTCAGCTCGGCGGTGGTATCCGCACGCTGGAGCATATTGAGGTATGGCTTTCCAAAGGGCTTTCCCGTGTCATTCTCGGCACCGTTGCCGTGCGTGATCCGCAGCTGGTGATTGAAGCCTGTAAAGAATTTCCGGGCAAAGTCGCTGTCGGCATTGATGCCAAAGGCGGTAAGGTTGCGGTTGAGGGCTGGGCAGAGGCTTCAGAACTCGGCGTGATTGAACTGGCGCAGAAATTTGAAGGGGCAGGGGTCGCAGCTATTATCTATACGGATATTGACCGCGACGGTATTCTGGCAGGCATCAACTGGCCGTCAACTCTGGGCTTGGCAGAAGCCGTGTCCATTCCGGTGATTGCATCCGGCGGTCTGGCCTCGATGGATGATATTCATCGCATGACGCAACCTGACGCCCGTAAGCTGGAAGGTGCGATTTCCGGTCGTGCGCTTTATGACGGCCGTATTGATCCGGCTGAAGCGCTGGCACTGTTACGTGCCGCGAAGGAGGCCGCGCAATGACTTTGAAAGCACGGGTTATTCCATGTTTGGACGTTAAAGATGGAAGAGTGGTGAAAGGCGTCAACTTTGTTGATCTGATTGATGCCGGAGATCCGGTGGAAGCTGCAAAAGCCTATGATGCAGCGGGTGCCGATGAGCTTTGTTTTCTCGACATCACCGCTTCATCGGATAATCGCGAGACGATTTTCGATGTGGTTGCCCGCACAGCTGAACAATGTTTCATGCCGCTGACTGTTGGCGGCGGTGTGCGTGCGGTTGCTGATATCCGCAAACTCTTGCTGGCCGGTGCTGACAAGGTTTCTATCAATACTGCTGCGGTACAAAATCCTGACCTGATCGCAGAAGCGGCAGATAAATTCGGCAATCAGTGCATTGTCGTGGCCGTGGATGCCAAGAAAGTATCCGGTGCAGGAGAGGCGGATCGCTGGGAGATTTTCACCCATGGCGGTCGCAATGCAACCGGTCTCGATGCGATTGAATTTGCCCGCACAATGGTTGATCGCGGAGCAGGGGAAATTCTGCTGACCTCGATGGATCGGGACGGCACCAAAGTTGGCTATGATCTGGCGCTGACCCGCGCTGTGGCAGATGCCGTGAGCGTTCCGGTGATTGCTTCCGGTGGTGTCGGTTCTCTGGACGATCTGGTGGCCGGCGTGAAGGAAGGCCATGCCAGCGCGGTATTGGCAGCATCTATTTTCCACTTTGGCACTTACACAATTGAAGAAGCCAAACGCTATATGGCAAGTCACGGTATTGCTATGCGTCTGGATGATGTTCGAAATTAACAGATCAAACTGGTTTTCTGAGAGGAAACCAGTTTGATTTACTGATAAAATTAAGTTGTTTCATGCAATGAGGGGTGCTTTTCATCCCTCATTTGCTTTAAAGACCATTCGCATTGCTGTGCGGGATTCTCATCGCGCATTCTATAAATTGCACTGAAACAGGAGTGCAGCATGACAGATTTCACCCTTGCTGAGCTTGAGCAGATTGTTGCTAATCGCGCGGCTGCAACAGACGGCTCATCTTATACAGCCTCACTGATTGCCAAAGGTCAGCATAAGGCCGCCCAGAAACTGGGCGAAGAAGCGGTTGAAACTGTTATTGCGGCGATGATGCAGGATGAAAAAGCTGTCATTTCTGAAAGTGCCGATCTGCTCTATCATTTGATGGTGGTTTGGAAGATTGCGGGTGTGTCGCTGGAATCCGTGATGCAGGAACTGGATAAACGTACATCACAAACCGGTCTTCAGGAAAAAGCTGCACGAAAACCGGAATAGACTGAAGCATTCATCTGGTTCCCGGGTTTATTCAGAGATCGAAATGCACTCCATGGATCTTTTCAAAAAGAAGCATTATTCGCCTTATCAGGTTTTTACCGCTGCGGAATGGGCAGAATTTCGTGCCGATACGCCGCTGACCCTGACATTGGATGAAGTGAAACGTCTGCGTTCGCTGAACGATCCGGTGGATCTGGATGAGGTGCGCCGGATTTATCTGGCTTTGTCGCGTTTACTGTCGACCCATGTGGAAGCGCTGCAATCGCTCTATAAACAGCGCAAACAGTTCCTGATGAAGGATGATACGGTCAAAACACCGTTTATCATCGGCATTGCCGGTTCCGTTGCGGTCGGAAAATCGACCACAGCGCGTATTCTGAAGGAATTGCTGAGCCGCTGGCCATCAAGCCCTAAAGTCGAACTGGTGACGACGGACGGCTTTCTCTATCCCAATGAAGTACTGCGTGCTGAAGGCCGGATGGAGCGTAAAGGCTTTCCGGACAGTTATGATGCCGGTGCCATTCTCAACTTCCTGTCATCTATGAAGGCAGGCATGAGCCATGTTCAGGCGCCGGTCTATTCGCATCTGACCTATGACGTGGTTGCCGGTAAGCATGTGACCATTGACCGGCCGGATATTCTGATTTTTGAAGGCATCAATGTGCTGCAGGTGCGTGATCTGCCTGCGGACGGCAAAGCCGTGCCGTTTGTGTCGGATTTCTTTGATTTCTCAATCTATATTGATGCTGATCCGGTGCTGATCCACAAATGGTATATCAACCGCTTCATGAAGCTGCGTGAAACGGCATTCCGTGATCCGCAGAGCTTCTTCCACCGCTATTCGCAATTGTCAGAAGAGGCGGCATTGTCGATTGCCGAAGGCCTGTGGACGAATATCAATCTCAAAAACCTGTTTGAGAATATTCTGCCGACCCGTCCGCGTGCTGATCTGATCCTGCGCAAAGGCGAAAATCATATGATTGAAGAAGTCGCTCTGCGCAAAATCTGAACTTCAAGTTGTAAAAAAAGTCCCGCTGTTGATGACAGCGGGGCTTTTTGTTTTGAGCCTGAATTATGCCAGCGGCGGAATGCGCAGAACCTGACCCGGATAGATTTTATCCGGCGAGGTCAGCATCGGCTTATTGGCTTCAAAGATTTTCGGGTTTTTATCGCCATGGCCTTTGCCATATTGGGCTTCAGCGATTTTCCAGAGATTGTCGCCCTTTTTCACGGTGTAGAAAACCGGTGCCGCACCTTCAGCAGCGCCGTCAACTTTCAGTTCCGAAGCTTCTACTTTGGAAACACCGAGGGAGTTACCGACAGCAATAATCGCTTTTTCAAAAGCGGACTGATCTTTGACATTGCCGGAAAGTACAGCCTTGTCGCCCTGAACAGTTACCTGCACATCACTGGTACCGAGATTATGGGAATCCAGCTCTTTTTTCAGATCTTCTGCTTTAGGCTCATCGTCACCAAAGCCAAGTTTGGTACCAACCGATTTCACAAAATCAAATATGCCCATTCCGTTTCTCCTTTGAGTGTCAGATATCATCCGCTTAAAGAATATAGGCAGGTAAATGAATTAAGGAAGCCACCCGTATAAAATAACAGGGATTATTGGGTATTAGGGCGCCGTGTGCCAGATCTGGCACACAAATGTCGCTCTAATCACCTTTGACACGCTGGCGCATTTTCTTGACATCTGCGCGACCGGACTTTGCTTTCAGGCGCCGCTCGACAGAGCCTTTGGTCGGCTTGGTCTTTTTCCGCGGTGGCGGCGGCGGTTTGGCAGCCTCGATGATCAGCGCAATCATACGGTTGCGGGCATCTTCACGGTTCTTTTCCTGACTGCGAAAGCGGCTGGCTTCAATCACAATCTCACCGTCTTTATTGGCACGCTGCCCAGCAAAGCTGATGAGACGCGCATAGACATCTTCCGGCAAGCCCGCTTGCATGGCTGCAAAGCGCAGCTGCACGGCTGTTGAAACCTTATTCACATTCTGTCCGCCTGGACCTGAAGAGCGGATAAAGCTCTCCTCCAGCAGGTTTTCATGAATGCTGATCCGGTTGGTAATGCGGATAAGATGTTTGTTTTGTTCCGTCATGAGCGGTTTTATAACGGAATATCTGAAATCTGCGAAGATAAGTGCAGAAATAAAAAACGGTGCCTGAAAGGCACCGTTCTTAATTTCAGAAATGCAGATTTATTTATTCAGCAGCAATTGCCAGAGCCGGTGCCGCCGAACGGACTTCAGCATCTACATGATCTTCAAACTTGGCAAAGTTTGTGATGAACATGTTGGCCAGTTTTTTAGCCTGTGCGTCATAAGCAGCTTTATCCGCCCATGTTGAACGTGGGTCGAGAATGCTTGAATCAACACCCGGAACTGCAACCGGAACTTCAAAACCGAAGTTAGGGTCTGTGCGGAATTCCGCGCCATTGAGCGAACCGTCAAGTGCTGCGGAGAGCAGGGCGCGTGTTGCCTTGATCGGCATACGGTTACCGGTGCCGTAAGCGCCACCGGTCCAGCCGGTATTGACCAGCCAGCAGTCAACTTTGTGCTCAGCAATCAGCTTACGCAGCAGATCACCATATTCCGACGGATGGCGCGGCATGAAAGGCGCACCAAAGCAGGTGGAGAAGGTTGCTTCCGGCTCGGTCACACCTTTTTCAGTACCGGCAACCTTAGCGGTGTAACCGGACAGGAAGTGGTACATAGCCTGAGCAGGGGTCAGCTTGGCAATAGGAGGCATGACGCCGAACGCATCAGCTGTCAGCATGATAACATTCTTAGGCTGACCGGCAGTGCCTGTCTTGGATGCATTGGAGATGAAATCCAGCGGATAGGCTGCACGGGTATTTTCAGTGCGCGAACCATCGTTGAAATCCGGCTGGCGGTTTTCATCAAGAACAACATTTTCCAGCACAGTGCCGAAACGCTGTGTTGTGGAATAGATTTCCGGCTCAGCTTCTGCCGAGAGACGGATGGTCTTGGCGTAGCAGCCGCCTTCAAAATTGAAGATGCCGTTTTCGCTCCAGCCATGCTCATCATCACCGATCAGCGTGCGTGTCGGATCAGCGGAGAGGGTGGTTTTACCGGTGCCGGACAGACCGAAGAAAATCGCGGTGTCGCCGTTTGGTGCTGCATTAGCCGAGCAATGCATCGGCATAATGCCTTTTGCAGGCAGAATGTAATTCAGAGCGGTAAAGACCGACTTCTTCATTTCACCGGCATAGGAAGTACCGCCGATCAGCACAACTTTGTTGACCAGATCGCAGGCGATCACGGTTTCTGTACGGCAGCCGTATTTTTCAGGATCAGCGCGGAAGGATGGCAAATCAATAATGGTCATTTCCGGCATGAAGCTCTGCAGGGCAGCAATTTCAGGACGGATCAGCAGGTTGCGGATGAACAGCGAGTGCCATGCAAATTCGGTTACAACGCGAACCTTGATATTGTGCTCGGCATCGGCGCCGCCGATCAGATCCTGAACAAACAGTTCTTTGCCTTTGGCGTGCTCAATGAAATCGGCATGCAGCTTGGCAAAATTTTCCGGGCTCATCGGCTTGTTATTGTCCCACCAGATCTGGTCTTCGGTGGTTGCATCACGCACAACGAATTTGTCTTTAGGGCTACGTCCGGTATGTTGTCCGGTCACGGCCATCAAAGCGCCCTGTGCAGTCAGAGTTGATTCACCGCGGCGGATCGACTCCTCATAGAGCTGAGCCGGTCCGAAATTATAATAGACCGCGGCGAGGTCTTTTAGCCCCGTCGTTGCAATGGAAGCAGCTGGATTGCGATTGCCAGTCTCGATCATAATTTTCACTCGCAGTTTTCATTGGTTGGTCGACAGCGCATTTTCTCTCCGCGCTAAGGCAAAGTCACAACCAGATTAGCGAGACAATTTCAAATCTTTAATCGTTTAAAATTTTTTAAATTTTTTTTAAATCGTTTTTATGGCAATTTATTATGCCGCTATCCACATAAGCAAGGTGTCTGGAGCGGGTATAAATTGCAGGCGAAGCATCAGAAAAATTGCTGCTGCCTTACTTTGTACTTAATTTGTCCTGCTTAAAAGACGTGCTATATAAGTTGAATAGTCGAATTTGATTGAGGAGAAGCGACCTGATGAGGGAAGTTCCGGTAACACAGACCATTGCGCTCGTAGATGATGACCGCAATATCCTGACTTCTGTTTCCATTGCTCTGGAGTCGGAAGGCTATCGGGTCGAGACCTATACAGACGGTGCTTCCGCGCTGGATGGTCTGATGGCGCGTCCGCCAAATCTTGCAATTTTCGATATTAAAATGCCGCGTATGGATGGTATGGAACTGCTCCGCCGTCTGCGCCAGAAATCTGATCTGCCGGTGATCTTCCTGACATCGAAAGATGATGAGATTGACGAATTATTCGGCCTTAAAATGGGCGCGGATGATTTTATCACCAAGCCGTTCTCCCAGCGTCTGCTCGTAGAACGTGTTAAAGCGGTGCTGCGCCGTGTGGCGGCTCGTGAAGGTGCGGTTAAAAATCCGGGTCAGCCGACAAAGTCATTGCAGCGCGGCCAGCTGGAAATGGATCAGGAGCGCCATACCTGCACATGGAAGGGCGAACCGGTTACATTGACAGTGACTGAATTCCTTATCCTGCATTCGCTGGCACAGCGTCCGGGTGTTGTGAAAAGCCGTGATGCGCTGATGGATGCCGCTTATGACGAGCAGGTTTATGTGGATGACCGCACGATCGACAGCCATATCAAGCGTCTGCGTAAGAAGTTCAAAGTTGTTGACGATGATTTTGAAATGATTGAGACGCTTTACGGTGTTGGCTATCGCTTCCGCGAGGCGTAAAAGCCTCGCAATATAAGAAAGTACGAAGCGTAAGCGTTTCGTAATATAAAAAAAAGCCCGAAGCGTGAAGCTTTGCAAATATAGCTGATATAAAGGCACGGAGCGGTTATAATGCATTGCATAACCGCTCCGTCTTAATTCGCTGAAGGAACTGATCGCCCTCAATGGTCGCTGAAACAGAAAACAGAACGACATTGCGCCGCAAGGAACGTCTTGCGCGCCGTCAGCGCTCGCTTGTCTGGCGGCGTCTGTTTTCACCGCTGCGCCGTACATTGGGCAATTATGTTTTCTCCAGTCTGACCAAGCGTATTCTGTTTCTTAATCTGGCAGCGCTTGCGGTGCTGGTTTCGGGGATTATGTATCTCAACCAGTTTCGTGATGGTCTGGTGGACGCGAAGATTGAAAGTCTTCTGACGCAAGGTAAGATTATCGCGGCTTCCATTGCCTCATCGGCAAGCGTTGATACCAATTCGATTATGATCGATCCGGATAAGCTGCTGGAGCTGCAGGCCGGTCAGAGTATTACGCCTTCTCCGGATTCTCCGGATAACTGGGAATTTCCGATCAATCCGGAAAAAGTAGCGCCACTGCTGCGAACATTGATTTCTCCGACCAGTACCCGTGCGCGTATTTACGATAATAATGCCAATATCCTGCTGGACTCGCGCCATCTTTATTCGCGCGGACAGGTGCTGAGCTATGATTTGCCGGTACTGGATGAGGACGATCAGAGTTTTGGCGAGCAGATCAGCACATGGTTCAATAATCTGATTAACCGCAACAGTCTGCCGCTCTATCAGGAGCCGCCGGGCGGTAATGGTTCTGTCTATCCGGAAGTGATTACAGCTTTGACCGGTTCTTCCGGTAAAGCACAGCGCCGGAATGAAAAAGGCGAGTTGGTTGTCTCGGTTGCCGTTCCGATCCAGCGTTACCGTGCGGTGCTCGGCGTTTTGCTGATGTCGACCGAGGGCGGTGATATTGATAAGATTGTTCGTGGTGAGCGCAATGCGATCCTGCGTGTCTTTGTTGTTGTGTCGCTGGTGATGGTAATCCTGTCGCTGTTTCTGGCTTCTACGATTGCTAATCCGTTGCGCAAATTGTCTGAAGCAGCGGATCGTGTGCGCCACGGTATTAAAGGCCGTGTTGAAATTCCGGATTTCTCCGACCGTCAGGATGAAGTCGGCCATCTTTCCACATCGATCCGCGATATGACCGATGCGCTTTATGCACGTATTGAGGCGATTGAAAGTTTTGCGGCCGATGTCAGTCACGAGTTGAAAAATCCGCTGACTTCCTTACGCAGTGCAGTTGAAACGCTGCCTCTGGCGAAAACCGAGAGTGCTAAAAAACGTCTTCTTGACGTGATCCAGCATGATGTGCGGCGTCTTGATCGTTTGATTACCGATATTTCCGATGCATCGCGTCTGGATGCCGAACTTGCCCGTGAACATACGGATCGGGTGGATATGCAGGCGCTGCTTAATAATATTGTCGCAGCTGCGAGAGAAGTGCGCCGTAATAAAGTGGGTACAAAAATCCTGCTGGATATCGGCAAGCTTCCGGCAGGGGCAAAAGGTTTTTATCTGCCGGGGCATGATTTGCGGCTTGGTCAGGTTGTCTCTAACCTGATTGAAAATGCCCGTACCTTTGTGCCGGAAGATAATGGTGAAATCAGAATTTACCTGAACCATAAAGGTTCAAAAATTCAGGTTGTCGTTGAGGATAATGGTCCGGGTATCGGCGCTGAAAATATTGAACGTATTTTCGAGCGTTTCTATACGGATCGCCCGTCTTCGGAGGCTTTTGGTCAGAATTCCGGTCTGGGACTTTCAATCAGCCGGCAGATTATCGAAGCACATGGTGGTACACTAACGGCTTCTAATATTCCTGATCCTGAAGATGCTGAACATTGGCTGGGCGCGCGGTTCCTGATTGATTTGCCTGCGGAATTACCGGAAAACACCAGACGTCAGCGTGCACAGGCGGCACAGAATACGGAAAACTGATAACAAAGCGGAGAAACGCATGAGCAATTCTGAAAGTTTTGTGTTTCACGCCACATCTCTGGTTCTTGGTTCCTTTGGCATTTTAATATGCGGAGCTTCCGGCTCGGGAAAATCATCACTGGCGCTCACTCTGATCGAACGCGCGCAGCAGACAGGCCGTGTCGGCACATTGATTTCTGATGACCAGACAACGATCAGTACAGAAGAGGGGAAGCTGATCGCTTCCACACCTTCAGCGATTGCCGGTGCTGTTGAAATTCGCGGGGCAGGTTTATTTGAGGTGCCGTATCAGCCACAGGCAGAAATAAATCTGCTGGTCGAGCTGGTGAGTGCAGATAAAGCGCCCCGTTATCCGGCAGATGAAAAGCGCGAACTGGCAGGAGTTATGGTTCCTGTGCTGGTCTTGCCGGAATTGGCAGGGGATTGCGATTCGCTGCAATGTGCCAGAGCGATAGAAGCGACTTTATTTATGAAACGCTGGGGTAGCCGTGAAACTGCCTGAAAGCCTTTGTTTTTTAACGGCTGGTTTAGAATAAAATCTGTGTTTCAGTGCGGCATAACCGACGAAAGCCGTGGGGGGCTTTATTTTTTGCTTGCACTCATTATTCTCGGTGCCAACATAGAAGGTCTGGCCAATATTAAAAATCTGAGCCTGAATTCAGAAAATAGCGGCCATAGAATTTATGTCTTAGGGGTAAATGTCTGAACTTTTGGTTCGGATTGAGCTTACAAGCTTTTATATTGTGAGTGCGACAATGGAAAAGCGACCAGCAGGAGCAGTTTAATAATGATCGGACTCGTGCTTGTTACGCACGGAAGGCTGGCCGAAGAGTTTCACCATGCTGTTGAGCATGTTGTCGGCCCTCAGGAAAATTTCGAAACCGTTAGTATCGGTGCCGATGATGATATGGAAAAACGTCGTGAGGATATTGTCGCGGCGGTTGCTAAGGCCGATCAGGGGCAGGGTGTTATTATTCTGACCGATATGTTCGGCGGAACACCTTCCAATCTGGCAATTTCGGTGCTTGATGCGGGCAGGGTTGAGGTCATTGCCGGTGTTAATCTGCCGATGCTGATTAAACTGACCAGTGTGCGTCAGTCCGGTGATATGGAAGCATCATTGCGTGAAGCGCAGGATGCAGGCCGTAAATATATTAATGTTGCCAGTCAGGTACTGACGAGCAAATAACAAAGTCAGGCACTACGGGTAATCAGATAAGGCACTGACGGGAAAAATAAATATGGCTCAGGTTGCTGTCAGCGGATGTTATGAGCCTGATAAGGCAGAGACCCGCAAATTTACGATCGTGAATAAGCGGGGTCTGCATGCGCGGGCTTCGGCAAAATTCGTGCAATTGGTGGATAGTTTTGACGCTCATGTCCGTGTTGAAAAAGACGGAATGAGTGTTGGCGGCACATCGATTATGGGGTTGATGATGCTTGCCGCATCACCGGGATGTTGCATTGATGTCAGCGCCTGCGGCGTTGAGGCAACAGCCGTACTTGATGCGCTGGAGCAGCTTGTCGGCGATAAATTCGGCGAAGAATGCTAAAGAGACTTAATTCAGTTTTTAAAAGCACCGGTCACTCCGGTGCTTTTTTATTGGCTGACTCAGGTTACATAAAGATATAAAGATTGCCTTATATTTTTGTTTGAGCCGCTTTCTCTGATCTGCTACACATATTTTTATTGAAGTTGTAACAGCTGAAAGCGGAGTGCAGATGTCTGTATCGGGAGAATATATCATCAAGGATATCGGTCTGGCTGACTGGGGACGCAAGGAAATCGTCATTGCGGAAACAGAAATGCCGGGTCTGATGGCATCGCGTGAGGAATTCGGGCCGAAACAGATATTGAAAGGCGCACGGATTTCCGGTTCCCTTCATATGACAATCCAGACTGCCGTACTGATTGAAACACTTCAGGCGCTGGGTGCGGAAGTGCGCTGGGCGTCCTGCAATATCTTCTCGACACAGGATCATGCTGCGGCGGCAATTGCGGCTGAAGGTACACCGGTTTTCGCAATCAAGGGTGAAACACTGGAGGAATACTGGACCTATACGGACAAAATCTTCCAATGGCCGGATGGCGAGCCTTCCAATCTGATCCTCGATGATGGCGGCGATGCCACCATGTATATTCTGATCGGTGCACGTGCTGAGGCCGGTGAAGATGTTCTGTCAAAACCGGGCAGTGAAGAAGAGGAAATTCTCTTCGCTCAGATCAAAAAACGTATGGCTGAAACGCCGGGCTTTTTCACCCGTCAGCGCGCGGCACTGAAAGGTGTGACGGAAGAAACCACCACCGGTGTGAACCGCCTTTATCAATTGCAGCGTGCAGGTCAGCTGCCTTTCCCTGCGATTAACGTCAATGACAGCGTA
Source organism: Pseudochrobactrum lubricantis (assembly GCF_041929865.1). Lineage (NCBI taxonomy): Bacteria > Pseudomonadati > Pseudomonadota > Alphaproteobacteria > Hyphomicrobiales > Brucellaceae > Pseudochrobactrum > Pseudochrobactrum lubricantis. Next base: position 845,941 of record NZ_JBHEEE010000001.1, on the reverse strand, counting down.
ACCAAATCGAAATTCGACAATAAATACGGCTGTAAAGAATCGCTGGTGGACGGTATCCGTCGCGGTACCGATGTGATGATGGCCGGTAAAGTGGCAATTGTCTGCGGTTATGGCGATGTGGGTAAAGGCTCAGCACAATCACTGCTTGGTGCCGGTGCCCGTGTCAAGGTCACGGAAGTTGATCCGATCTGCGCCCTGCAGGCCGCTATGGACGGTTTTGAAGTGGTGACCTTGGATGATGCCGCAGCGGATGCGGATATTGTCATTACCACAACCGGCAATAAAGACGTCATCACTATCGAGCATATGCGCAAGATGAAAGATATGGTGATTGTCGGCAATATTGGCCATTTTGATAATGAAATTCAGGTAGGTGCGCTGCGCAATCTGAAATGGACGAATATCAAGCCGCAGGTGGATATGATCACCTTCCCGGATGATAAACGTCTGATCCTGTTATCTGAAGGTCGTCTGCTCAATCTCGGCAATGCGACCGGCCATCCGAGTTTTGTTATGTCGGCCTCTTTCACCAATCAGGTACTGGGTCAGATCGAGTTGTTCACCCGTGGCGAGACTTATAAAAACGAAGTTTATGTGCTGCCGAAACACCTCGATGAAAAGGTTGCGCGGCTGCATCTGGCCAAGCTTGGCGTGAAGCTGACTGTGCTTTCTGAGGAACAGGCTGCATATATTGGTGTGACACCACAGGGACCGTTTAAATCGGATCACTACAGGTATTAACTATAGTTTAATTAACATACAACATATTGTGGCCGGAAGGATTGACATTCTTCCGGCCTTTATTTTTGCGCCCGCAGCGCTTCAAACAGATTCCCTGTAGCTGTATTGTGCTATGATTCGAAGATAATGGCAGAAAATTCTGCCTCTGATTTTTAAACAGTTATGAAGCAGCAAATGCTGCGGCGGAGAATTTTAAGGCATGTCAGGTGTCAGTTCATTTCGAAATATTGGCTCTGTTATAAGCCGTCATTTTCGCAAAGCTCTGGCAGCGACAGCCGCATTTTCTTCTGTTTTATTCTCCGGTCAGGCACTGGCACAAAGCTATGATATCGGGCGGATTCCGATGCCGGGCGGCAGCACATTAGGCCCGAATGAAGTGGTGCAATTTGCCATTGTTGTGGGGGTAACAGGTGCTGCACTTTTGTCGGTCAGCTGGATCATCCGCAGCCGTAACCGTGTTAACCGCGAGAACAGTGCTTTGCGTGCCCGTGTTGCTGATCTCAGCCATGCAGTGACGCGCAGCGAAACCCTGCTTAATTTGAAAGATCAGCGTATTGTGGTCTGGGCAGGCGCAGAACCGGCAAAACGCGGGACGCCACAACATAATACGCAGACAGAAGTGCTGGGTCAGTTGCCGGTAGCCAGCGGAGTGCCGCAGGATCCGGCGGCTTTTTTAAGTTTCGGGCGCTGGTTGCGCACCGATTCCGTAGTGGCATTGGAGCGCGCGATTTTATCGCTGCGCGAATATGGCCGCTCCTTTGATTTTCTGGTTGAGACCAATAACGGCACCATGCTCGAAGTGCAGGGGCAGACAACCGGTGCCTATGCCATTACCCGCTTCATTAATGTAGACGGTGTTCAGGCCAGAGCCGCGCAATTACAGGTACAGAATAATGAGCTGTCCGACACGCTGACAATGCTCCATGCACTTCTGAACCGTCTGGATCAGACTGTCTGGACACGGGATGTGGAAGGGCGGCTGAACTGGGCGAATAATGCCTATGTACAGGCTGTCGGTGCGAGTGATCTCGATCAGGTTCTGCAGGAAGGGCGCGAATTGCTGGGCGAGCAGGCGCGCCAGAAGATTGAGCGCGAGCGCGTTCTGTCAGCTGATCCGTCTGCGGCTAATCTGAGCCATCAGCCGGTTATGATGCAGGCAACACAACAGGGCGCATCCATTGCCACTTTCCGTGACCGGCTGGCCACTGTAATTGCCGGTGACCGCCATATGCTGGATGTGGCGGAGGTTTCCTGTTCGGCTGGTTCTGCCGGTTTTGCAGCCAATATGAGCGACCTGGAGCAGGTGCGGGCAGAATTGCAGCGCACGCTCCGCAGCCATGCGGAAACTCTCGACCAGCTTTCAACAGCTGTGGCGATTTTTGATCCTGAAATGAAGCTGCAATTCTTCAATCAGGCTTTTGCCAAATTATGGTCTCTGGATATTGCCTATCTGGAAAGCCATCCGAGCAATGCCATGCTGTTTGATGGTTTGCGCAGTGACGGCAAATTGCCGGAACAGCCGGAATGGCGACGCTGGAAAGAATCCATGCTCTCGGCCTATCGTGCTGTTGATCCGCAGGAACATTGGTGGCATCTGCCGGACAGCCGCACCTTGCGCGTGGTTGCCAATCCGCATCCGCAAGGCGGTGTGACATGGTTCTTCGAGAATATGACCGAGAAATTCGATCTCGAAAGCCGCTATAATACTTTGATGAAGGTGCAGGGCGAAACGCTGGATCATCTGGCGGAAGGTGTGGCTGTGTTCGGTGCTGACGGGCGTATCCGTCTATCCAATCCGGCTTTTGCCGAATTGTGGTCGATCCCGCCGACAATTGCCGTTGAAGGCACGCATATTTCGGTCATTCGCAAGCAGTGCAAAGAACTAGCCGATGACCGTTATTGGGACGAGTTTGTCTCGGCAGTCACCGGTATTGCCGACAAGCGCGAAGGTACACAGGGGCAGGCGGAACTGTCTACCGGCACGATCCTTTCTTATGCCGTTGTGCCGCTGCCAAAAGGGCAGATGATGCTGACCTTTGTCGATGTGTCCGATACTGTGCATGTGGAGCGGGCGCTGAAAGACAAGAATGAAGCGCTGGAACTGGCCGATCAGATCAAGAATGATTTCGTTCAGCACGTATCCTATGAGCTGCGTTCGCCGCTCACCAATATTATCGGCTTTACCGAACTGTTGCAGACACCGGGCTTCGGTGAGTTGAACAATCGTCAGCGCGAATATGTTGAACATATCAGCACATCTTCCCTGACTCTGCTGACCATTGTGAATGATATTCTTGATCTGGCGACCGTCGATGCCGGTATCATGGAGCTGGATGTCAGCGATGTACCGGTGCGTGATGCTGTTACCGCTGCCAGCGAACGCGTCGCAGACCGTCTGCGCGAACATAATATTGCGCTGCAGATCAATATTGAAAATGCTGTCACCAGTTTCCGCGGCGATGCCAACCGTGTGCATCAGGTGCTGTTCAACCTGCTGAGCAATGCGGCCAATTATGCGCCGGAAGGTTCGGTTGTCGGTCTGGATGCGCGTCTTGATGGTGATCATATTCTTTTCAGTGTCCACGATAACGGGCCGGGCATGCCTAAAGAAGTGCTGGATACGGTATTCAAACGCTTCCAGTCGCACAGCAATGGCGGCCGTCGCCGTGGTGCAGGGCTTGGTTTGTCACTGGTGAAAAGCTTTGTGGAGCTGCATGGCGGTACGGTTGATATCCGCACGGCACCGTCGTCAGGCACAACTGTGCTTGTTCGTTTCCCGCTGGATGCGCGCCTGTATCGTGCAGCAGCCGAATAACCGGATCAGGCTGTCTTTTCCTCTGAATATCATTATTCTCATCATGTCCGGAGATGACGGGCAGAGCATATAATAACGGAAGCTGATATGGCTGATGAACAGGATAGCAGCACTCTCTATACGGTAGAGTTAGTGTTGGAAAATGAAGCCGCGATGATCCGTTTTGCGGAAGATATCGCACTGGCTCTCACCAAGGGTGATCTTGTCACATTAAAAGGCGATCTGGGTGCAGGCAAATCCACTTTAGCGCGGGCAATTATACGCACTATAGCCAATGATGATTTCTATGAAGTACCGAGTCCGACATTTACGCTGGTGCAGTCGTATCCTGAATTACGTTTACCCATAGCCCACACAGATCTCTATCGTCTGTCCTCACCGGAAGAACTGGATGAGCTGGGGCTTGATGAGGCGCTGGAAAGCGGTGCTGTGCTGGTGGAATGGCCACAGCAGGGCGAGGGCGTTTTGCCTGCACCAACTATTGCGATCAGTATTGATCATGAAGGTGACGGTCGTCGCCTGACGATGGAAGTAACAGCCAAAGCGGCACGGCGTATTTCCCGTTCACTTGGTATTCGTAGTTTTCTCGGAAAATCAGGTCGTCATCATGCCAGCCGCCGTTATTTGCTGGGCGACGCATCGCCGCGCGGCTATGAACTGATTACCAGTGACAGTGGCACTGAAATCCTGATGAATGCACCGGCAATGCCTTATGATCCGCCGGTCAAAGACGGACGTCCGTATCGCCAGATTGCCCATCTGGCGGAGAATATGGATGCTTTCGTTGCGATGAACCGGTTGCTGCGTGAAAAAGGTTTCCGCGCACCGGAAATTCTGGCGCTTAATCTCGATCGTGGTTTTCTGCTGATGGAGCATCTGGGCGCAGAAGGCGTTCTGGATAGTGAAGGCAAACCAATCGCAGAGCGCTATGTAGCGGCAGCACGGATGCTGGCGCATCTGCATCAACATGATTGGCCGCAGGATATTGCGATCAGTGAAGACCGTACCCATCATTTGCATATGTTTGACCGTGATGCGATGCTGATCGAAGCAGAATTGCTGCCGGTCTGGTATCTGCCCTATGTGCAGGGCGAGCCTGCCAGTGCAGACCAGACACAGAGCTTTGAACAGGCATGGGACAGCGTATTCAAAAGCCTTGAAAACGCAGAATATAACCTGCTGATGCGCGATTATCATTCGCCGAATATTCTCTGGCAGGATAAGGAGAAAGGCATAGCCCGCCTAGGCATTATTGATTTTCAGGACGCGATGATAGGCCCGTCCGCCTATGATCTGGCGTCACTGGCAATGGATGCCCGTGTGACAATTCCTGATGAGTTACAAGATCAGATTGTCGTGGCTTATTGTGATGAGCGCCGCAAGCTGGCCAAGGCTTTTGACGAAGAGGCCTTCCGTTCGGCCTATGCGATTATGGCTGCGCAGCGTAACACCAAAATTCTTGGCATTTTTGTACGCTTGTTCAAACGCGATGGTAAGCCGGCTTATTTGCAGCATCTGCCGCGTATTCAGGCCTATGCAGCGCGTGCCTTGCAGCATCCGTCTCTCGCACGGTTACGCAAATGGTATCAGGACAATGGTCTTTTGTAGGATTAATACCCATGCCGGATAAGAAGAACTCAGAAGCATTCGCCCCTGATACAGCCATGGTACTGGCGGGTGGCTTGGGTACGCGGATGCGCCCGCTGACCCTGACCAAGCCAAAGCCGCTGATCGAGGTTGCAGGACGCACCTTGATTGATCGCGGGCTGGATGCGTTGGTTGAGGCCGGTGTTAAAAAGGCAGTGGTTAATGTGCATTATCTGGCCGATCAGATGGAAGAGCATCTGAAAACCCGTGATGACATTGCGATCACCATTTCCGATGAGCGCGAACTGCTGCTCGATTCCGCAGGCGGTATTCTCAAAGCTCTGCCGGAGCTCGGCGATAAGACATTTTATATCCTCAATGCCGATACATTTTGGGTTGATAGCCAGAATTCCAATCTGAAGCGTCTTGCGCAAAGCTGGGATGAAAGCAGAATGGATATTCTGCTGATGCTGGCAGACCGGCATCATTCCACCGGTCATGAAGGACGCGGCGATTTTCATCTCAATGAAGACAGCACATTGCGCCGTGTGCCTGTGGATGAGCGTTCCGATTATATTTATGCCGGTGCGGCACTGGTTAATCCGCAGCTTTTTGCCGGAAAAGAGATCAGCGTTTCTTCGCTCAACAGCTATTTTAACGCCGCCATTGCCGCAGGCCGGCTTTACGGTATGGTCATGCAGGGACATTGGCTGACGGTCGGTACGCCGGAGGCAATCGGCGAGGCAGAAGCTGCCCTTTTGACACTCGCGTAAAGCAGAATATTCAGTTTTAGGGAGACGGGTCTATGAGCGAGCGGCGTCCGCGTCTTTATTCGATTGCATCGGGAACACCATTTCTGCCGCGTTTTGCCGATGCTTTGCTGAATGGTGAGCTGATTGAAGGCTTTGGTGCTGATGCAGGCAATCCGCTGGCTCTGGCCGACGCGGTGATCTATGTGCCGACACGCCGTGCTGCCCGTGCTCTGCGCGCTTTGCTGGTTGACCGGAATCCGGCTAATGCCGCTCTTTTGCCGTCTATCCGCCCGCTCGGTGATGTGGAAGAAAGTGCGGCGCTGTTTGACAGTGCCGCAGAAGAGTTTCTTCAACTTGCCCCGCCGATGAGTGAGCCGGAACGCCTATTATTGCTCGCGCAGCTGATCCGCCCGTGGCGCGAAAGCCTGCCGTCGCATATCCGTGCCATGTTCGGTGCAGAGGATATTGCCATTCCGGCAACCACTGCTGATGCCATCTGGCTGGCGCGTGATCTGGTGCGGCTGATGGATCAGGTGGAGACAGAAGGCGCAGACTGGAGCGAGCTTGGTCTGATCGCACCGGAAGAACTTGCCGACTGGTGGCGGGTGACACTGCAATTTCTGGAAATCGTCACCAAGATCTGGCCGGATGTTCTGGCTGAGCGCAATCGCTCTAATGCTTCGCAGCACCGCAACTGGCTGATTGAATTTGAAACGCAGCGGATGCAGAAAAATCCGCCGCAAGGCCCTGTGATTGTGGCCGGTTCCACCGGCTCAATTCCGGCAACGGCAAAACTGGTAGCAACCATCGCTCGCTTGCCAAAAGGTGCAGTGGTATTTCCGGGGCTGGATCGTGATCTGGATGAGAAAGCGTGGACCTTGCTTGCCGACGGGCTGAATAATCCGTCTACCTACGGCCACCCGCAATATGGGTTGCGCAAGCTTCTGGATCAGATGCAGTGTCGTCGTGAAGATGTGCAGCATCTGGAAATTACGAATCCGGCTAAGCGTATACGTGAGCACATTGTCAGTGAGGCACTGCGTCCGGCAGAAACCACAGACCTATGGGGGCATTTAAAGCTCGATGCACAGGCTGTGCGCGATGCGATGAAGAATGTGGCACTGATCGAAACCGCCAATGAGCGTGAAGAAGCGCTGGCAGTGGCACTGGCTTTGCGGGATGCGATTGAAGCGCCGAATAAAACCGCAGCTTTGGTGACGGTTGACCGTAATCTGGCGCGGCGTGTGGTGCTGGAACTTACACGTTTCGGCATTGATGCGGATGATTCCGGCGGTAAACTCCTGCGCGATACAGAGGCGGTTATTCTGCTGCGCCTGTTGATTACCTGTGTATTTGAGCCGGGTGATCCGGTGGCACTGCTGGCATTGGCCAAGCATCCGCTGGTGCGGCTGGGGCAAAAGCGTGGTGATCTGCGTCGTGCCGCGGAAATGCTGGAACTGGTTGCGTTACGCGGCGGTACGGGCAGGGCGGATATTGCCGATTTGCCAGGCTTTCTTGAACAAAAAATGATGGAAGCCTCTGCAAGGCCTTATGAACCGGCGTGGCAGGATAATATTGCGGCGGCAGAGCTACTTCAGTTGCAGAGTTTCTGTGCGGCTATGACTGCAGCTGTGGCACCGCTAACTGATCTCATCCGCATTCAGGCGCGGATTGAAGTACCGCAGATCATGCGGGCGAGTGTCGAGGCACTGGAAAATCTGGCACGGGATATCGATGATACCGTGCATCTGCTCTATCAGGGGCAGCAGGGTGAGCAGTTCAGTGCGTTTCTGCGCCAGCTGATTGCCGCTGATACAGGACTGGATTTTCTGCCGGAAGAATGGCCGGATATGTTTGAAGCGCTGCTGGCCAATGAAACGGTCAAGCCGCATCCAGGTGGCCATCCGCGTGTGTTTATCTGGGGGGCGCTGGAGGCGCGTCTTCAGACTGTTGATACGGTGATTGTCGGCGGGTTGAATGAGGGGATCTGGCCAGCCAAAACCCGCAATGATCCGTTCATGTCGCGCCCGATGAAAGGCATGATCGCGCTTGATCCGCCGGAAGTGCGTACCGGCCTTGCCGCGCATGATTTTGCCATGGCTACGGGTATGGAACAGGTGATTTTCTCTCGCTCGCAGCGCTCTGAAAATGCGCCGACTGTGCCGTCGCGCTGGTTGCTGCGACTGGAAACGGTGACGGGTAAAGCGGTAACGGACGCCATGCGTGAACGCGGCGGCAAATATCTGTACTGGGCGCGTCTGCTCGATGTCAGCCCCGATGTGCCGTTTGTCTCGCGTCCGGAACCGAAACCGCCGGTGGATGCGCGACCGAAACATTTCTCGGTGACAGAAATTGAAACACTGCGCCGCGATCCTTATGCAATCTATGCCAAGAAAATCCTGCGTCTGCGTGCATTGGAACCGCTGATCCGCGATCCGGCTGCAGCTGAACGCGGAACGCTGTTTCATGATATTCTCGGCGAATTTACCCGCCGCGATATTGACCCTCTGTCACCGCAGGCGGAAGAAGAATTGCTGGAAATCGGGCGCGGTGCTTTCACTGATGCCGATCTGCCGCCGGAGATAGAAGCCGTGTGGTGGCCGCGTTTTACTGCGCTGATACCGGAGTTCTTACATTGGGAACGTGAACGCGCGCCTTATGTGCGTGAGCGCCATGCGGAGATTTCATCGGCAAAAGCGGTTGTCGAGCCGCTGGCTGTGACACTGTCCGGACGTGCTGACCGTATTGATGTAATGCGCGACGGCACGACAGTGGTGATTGATTATAAGACCGGTTCCACACCATCGGTGCGCCAAGCCCATGTGCTTTTATCGCCGCAGCTGGCATTGGAAGCAGCTCTGTTGCGCCGTGGTGCGTTTAAAGAGATCGGCCAGAGCGATGCACAGGATTTGCTCTATGTGCGTTTGCAGGGCGGCGGAAGGCTCAAGCCGGAATCCATTCTCAGTACGGATCGCGGTGCCAGCGTGAAAACCGCTGTGGAATTGGGTGAAGAATCGTGGACGCGTCTCGGAGAATTGCTCACGGAATATAATCGCGAGGAGCAGGGCTATCGTTCCCGTGCTTTGCCGTTTCGTGAAAGTGATCTGACGGGTGATTATGATCATCTGGCGCGTGTTCTGGAATGGTCTGCCGGTGGTGCTGATGAAGGCGGTGATGTATAATGAAACCTAAAATCATTCCGCAGGAAACCATTGATGCACAGGCCAAGGCTGCAAACCCTTACGATTCCGTCTGGGTATCGGCCAATGCCGGTTCCGGTAAAACCCATGTGCTGACAGAACGGGTGATCCGGCTGCTGCTGGAGGGAACAGACCCGTCAAAAATCCTTTGTCTGACCTATACCAAAGCCGCAGCGGCAGTGATGCAGAACCGTGTTTTCCAGCGCTTGTCGGAGTGGGCAGTACTGGATGATGAAGGCTTGAGCAAAAAGCTTGAGAGTCTGGAAAAACGCGAGCCCGATGCAATCCGTCTTGAAATTGCACGGCGTTTGTTTGCCCGCGCTTTGGAAACGCCGGGCGGTCTGAAAATCCAGACCATTCATGCTTTTTGTGAATCCATTCTGCACCAGTTTCCGCTCGAAGCGAATATTGCCGGTCATTTTGAAATGCTCGACGATATGATGCAGACGGCGCTGGTAGGGGAAGCGCGGCGGCAATTGCTGGAAGTGGCCTCCACCTCTGCCCATGCGGGTCTGGCTGAAGCTTTTGCCACGGTGCTGGAAACCGCCGGTGAAATGGGACTGGAAAATCTGCTGGATGAAGCGGTGTCCAAGCGCCATGCCTTGCATGGTTTTATCCGGCAGACCGGCGTTGCCGAAACCCGTCAGGATGTTTTTTACCGTCATTTCGGCTTTGATCCGGAAGATAGTGAAGCTGATATTCTCTCCGATCTCTGGCCGGTGGCTGAATTTTCAGAAGATGTGCTGGATGCGGTGATGAATTTGCGCAAGCCTGCTGCCCGTGCGCAGGATGTGGTGCTGCAATTGCGGATGATTAAACCGCAGACCACACCGGCACAGATGCAGGATATTCTGCGCAAGGCATTTCTCAAGTCCACAGGCGAGCCGAAAAACGGCTCATGGGTGGCGACTGCTGCGGTCAAAGCGGAACTACCGGATTTCGAAGACGACTTTAACCGTGTTGCTGCCGATATTCATGAAGGGCTCGACCGGCTTAAATTGCTGAAGCTGATCCGGCTCAATCTTGCAGCCTTCACGCTGATTGATGATCTGCTGTCGCGCTATGAGAAGATGAAGCGCAATCGCGGCTTGCTGGACTTTGACGATCTGATCAACCGTACAGTCTCGCTGTTGTCACGCAACGGCGCGGGCATGTGGGTGCAGTATAAGCTTGATCGCGGTATCGACCATATTCTGGTCGATGAGGCGCAGGATACCAGCCCTGAACAGTGGCAGGTTATCAATATGCTCTCCGCCGAGTTCTTCTCCGGCTCGGGGCAACGTGATGTCCGCCGCACTCTCTTTGCGGTGGGCGATGAGAAACAGTCGATCTATTCGTTTCAGGGCGCACGTCCTGAGGATTTTGCCGCGACCGGTAAGGCGGTTTCACGCATGGCAGCGCGTGCGGAATTGAGCTTTGAAAAAGTCAGTCTCAATTTCTCGTTCCGCTCGACACCGGATGTGTTGTCGGCGGTGGATACGGTATTTTCGCGCGAAGAAGCTTTTCGCGGACTTGGTATTGAGCGGCAGCCAACCGTTCATGCGGCGATCCGTTCCAATGACGCCGGTGAGGTTGAGGTCTGGGATATTCTGACGCCGGAAAAGGTTGAAGAGGTTGAGGACTGGCGTACACCGATCGACCAGTTACCTGCACCGGCCGTCAAGCTGGCTGAGCAGATTGCCACCACTATACGTCATTGGCTGGATACAGGCGAGCCGATCCATGGCAAGGGGCGGCGCATGGAGCCGCGCGATATTATGGTGCTGGTACGCAAGCGTGATCTGTTCATGCCCGCAATTTCCCGTGCCTTGAAAAATCGCGGTGTGCCGGTGGCCGGTGCTGACCGTCTGCGCCTGACCAGCCATATCGGAATTAAAGACCTGATGGCTGTCGGGCGCTTTGTGCTGCAACCGGCGGATGATCTGTCACTGGCAAGTGTACTGAAAAGCCCGCTCTTTGGTTTAACCGAGGAACAGCTTTATCGTCTTGCGCAGCCGCGAGGGACAAAGCAGACGCTTTATGCAGCGATGGAGAAGCTGGGTGAAAGCGATGCGCCGGATGCGGGCGCATGGCAGGTGCTGTACACAAAGCTGCGTCGCTGGCGCAATATGGCCGATACAATGCCGGTCTTTGAGTTCTATGCCCGTATTTTGGGGCAAGATGGCGGACGGCGTAAATTGCTGGCACGGCTCGGGCCGGAAGCCGGTGATGTGATCGACGAATTCCAGAACTACGCATTGGCAACCGAGCGCAGTGGTCTGCCAGGGTTACAGGCCTTTTTGGAAACGTTGGAAGCAGCCTCGCCGGAGATTAAGCGCGAGCTGGATCAGAACCGCGATGAAGTGCGTATCATGACGGTGCATGCCTCCAAGGGGCTGGAAGCGGCTGTGGTTTTCATGGTTGATCCCGGCAATGCCGCATGGTCGGCAGGGCGTGCACCAAAGCTGCTGAGCTTTGATATGGCTGAACCGGACGGTTATGAAGGCAAAGGCTTTCTCTGGCTGCCGAAAAGCGATTACGGCACCGGTTTTACTGCGGAGCTGCTGGAAGAGCTCAAAACCCGTTCTGAGGAAGAATATCGCCGCCTGCTTTATGTCGGCATGACCCGCGCCGAAGACCGGCTGATCCTGTGCGGTTATCGCGGCGAGCGCGAGAGCGAAAACACATGGCTGAAACTGGCTTCTGACGGGCTGGGAGATGAGGCCGTGGCCTATGATCATCCGGTTGAGGGTGTGAGCGCACGCCGCTATCGCAAGACAGAACTGGCGGAACTGGAGATACAGGACAAAGCGGATGCGACTGAGACCGCTTATCCGTCATTGCCTGAGCATTATCGCAGGCCGCTGGAGCCGGAGCAGGGGCTGCCGCGTCCGCTGACGCCATCCGGCGCCTCTGCACTGATTGAGGCTGATGCGGAGCAGGTTGTACGCAGCGGTTCGCCGGTGCTGGAGCAGGGCGTACAGACCGAGGGCGGTGGCCGCAGTTTCGGTTTACAGCGCGGTACAGTGATCCACACATTGTTGCAGCGCCTGCCGGATTTGCCTGCGGAACAACGCGAGCAGGCGGCGCAGCGTTATCTGAATATTGCTGCCGGCGATTGGCATGAATCACAGCGTGAAAAAGCACTGGCAGCGGTCAGTACTATTCTGAATGATCCGCAATTTGCTGCGGTATTTTCACCCGCTTCCAAAGCTGAAGTCTCATTGATGGGCAAACTGCAATTGCGCGGCAAGGAACAGGTTGTTTCCGGCCAGATCGACCGGATTTGTGTTGAAGAAGACCGTGTGCTGATTGTGGATTATAAGAGCAATCGCCCGCCAGCCCGCACGCAGCAGGAAGTGCCGCAGGCCTATATCACTCAGCTTGCACTGTATCGCGCGCTGGTTGAGCCGCTTTATCCGCATAAACGTGTTGAGGCTGCATTGCTGTTCACTGAAGGGCCGCATCTGATTGTGCTGGATGAGGATGTGATGGAACATGCGCTGATTGCTCTGGGCAAGGCTGTATGAAGAGGTCGCTTCGAAAACTATATTGACCTTTCATCACAATGACACCACATATCAGCTAATAATGAATTTCATAGCAGGTTTTGGCCTGTAACAGCGAAAGAGGAAAGCCTATGGCGACCGTTAAAATTGACAATAGCAATTTCGAATCCGATGTGCTGAAAGCTTCTGAGCCGGTTGTGGTGGATTTCTGGGCGGAATGGTGCGGACCTTGCAAAATGATTGCACCGGCTCTGGAAGAAATTTCATCGGAAATGTCCGGTCAGGTGAAGATCGCTAAAGTCAATATCGATGAAAATCCGGAACTGGCTGCGCAATATGGCGTACGTTCCATCCCGACATTGCTGATGTTCAAAAATGGTGAAATCGCTGCCAACATGGTTGGTGCAGCACCAAAGAGCCGTCTGGCCGACTGGATTAAAGCTTCGGCTTAATCGGATACGAACTACCAAAAAAGCCCCGCATGAGTGCTCATGCGGGGCTTTTTTATTTATACAGATCAGTGCTTATTGCGGCGGTGTGTTATTTGCTGCCAGCACATCGCCTGCCAGATATAGCGAGCCGCCGATCAGAATGCGCGGCGCAATCACCTCATCTTTGACTTGTTCTTTGATGGCTTTGAGCCCTTCAGCCACACTTGCAACCGGCAGAGCTTCCAGACCGGCTCTGCGCGCTGCATCGGCCAGTGTTTCATGGTCAATACCGGAATCGCTGGAACTGATTGCTACCGTATAGACCTGTCTTGCCATGCCGGTGAAAGCTTCAAAATAACCGACTGGATCTTTGGTATTGATCATACCGGTAATCAGATAGAGCGGACGCGGATCACGCTCCTCCAGCTCGGCAAGCGCCTCGGCAATGACCACACCTGCACCAGGATTATGCCCGCCATCAAGCCAGACTTCAGCCTTTTCAGGGGCAAAACGCATCAGATCGCCTTGTGTCAGACGCTGCATACGCGCTGGCCATGTCACAGATGTCATGGCTTTCTCAACAGCCTGATCGCTTAGAGCAAAACCGGCCTCGCGCACGGCTTTGATGGCTGCTGCGGCATTGGCAATCTGGTGGCGGCCCGGCAGGCGCGGTAGCGGTAGATCAATCAATCCGCTCTCATCCTGATAGACCATGCGGCCATGTTCCTGATAGGCGAGAAAATCCTGCCCGAAAACGCTCAGCGGACAACGCAAACGGTCTGCAATATCAATCATCACCTGACGGGCATCATCGCTGCTCTGGAAGCCGATCACCACCGGACAACCGCGCTTGATAATACCGGCTTTTTCAGCGGCAATGATTTCGACTTTATCGCCGAGATAGGACTGATGATCGAGCGATACCGGCATAATCAATGAGACAGCAGGTTTGGTGATGACATTGGTGGCGTCAAAGCGTCCGCCAAGACCAACTTCCAGAATAACTGCATCTGCCGGATGCTCGGCGAAAAGAATAAAGGTCACGGCGGTCAGAAGCTCGAATACGGTGATCATATGCTCACCATTCGCCTCTGTTACCCGTGCAACGGCATCGGACAGCGTTGCATCATCAACCAGCTGGCCGGTTTCACCTTTGCGCCCCAGACGATAGCGCTCATGCCAGTTCACCAGATGCGGGGAGGTATGCACATGCACTGCCAGTCCCTCTGCTTCCAGCAATGCGCGGGCGAAAGCAGTGGCTGAACCCTTGCCGTTGGTACCGGCAATATGGATGATTGGCGGCAACTTATCCTGCGGATTGCCCAGCGCTTCCAGCAGGCGGCTGATGCGCTCAAGTGACAGATCAAAACCCTTCGGGTGTTTTTCCAGAAGGCGTTCAATACGATGTGCGGCGGTGAGATTTTGTGTCATGGCAGATCCGAAAATGCTCTATCTATTTGCTTTTACGCGTATCTTATTCCAATCGAAGCAGGAAAAGAAATCAGTCCAGTGAACTGATTTCCCTGCGAAGGCGCTTCACACTTTTCGGGATACGCTCTGATAATCGCAGATGAACTGACCAGTTTGCAGTCTGTTTTGCAACAGGGTACTTATAAAAGAAAACGCGCCGCTGGTTTAGCGGCGCGAAAAGTCATCTTACCGGCAAAAAACTCTGCCGGTCAGGATAAATCCGTCAGGCAGAAGCTGCGCGTGCAGCATCTTCAGCAATAGCAGGTTTTACTTCGGCTGCAGGCTGCTTCATCATGATTTTCAGGATACGGGCAACGGTTTCTTTCATCTCGAGACGGGAAACCACCATATCGATCATGCCGTGATCCAGCAAATATTCCGCGCTCTGGAAGCCTTCCGGCAGCTTTTCACGGATCGTCTGTTCAATCACGCGTGCACCGGCAAAACCGATCATTGTGCCCGGTTCAGCAATATGAACATCGCCGAGCATGGCATAAGAAGCGGTTACGCCACCAAATGTCGGGTTGGTCAGTACCACGATATAAGGCAAGCCTGCTTCTTTGAGCATTTCCACGGCAACAGTTGTGCGCGGCATCTGCATCAGTGAAAGGATGCCTTCCTGCATGCGGGCACCGCCGGAAGCGGTGAACAGTACCAGCGGGCGTTTCTTCGCAATGGCTGTTTCTGCCGCTTTGATGATTGCGTCACCTGCAGCCATACCGAGGGAGCCGCCCATGAAAGCGAAGTCCTGAACGGTGGCAACAATCGGCAGATCTTCAATAGTACCCAGCGCATTGATGATGCAATCATCCTGCTGCGTGCGGTTACGATAGTCCTTCAGACGATCAACATATTTCTTTTCATCGCGGAATTTCAGCGGATCTGTTGCAACTTTAGGGTTTTCCAGAACTTCATATTTGCCTTCATCAAAGAAGAAGCGCAGGCGGTCTTTAGCCGGAATGCGCATATGATGGCCGGAAGCAGGGATCACCCACTGATTGCTTTCCAGATCTTTGTGAAACACCATTTCACCGGTTGACGGGTCCTTGATCCAGAGATTCTCCGGCATATCCCGACGCCCCAGCATGGAGTTGAGCTTCGGACGGACATAATTCGTAATCCAGTTCATATGGGCTTTCCGTTGTTCTTAATTCCTGAAGTCTTTGTGCTCTTATACCAAATTGCGCTTAAAGCGCAAAATTCAGAACACAAAGAATGCCGGATTACTCCGGCAAGCTTAATTATCTATTTTACGCTGCTTATTGGGCAGGAGCAAGGCGGGCGCTGCGAACACCGGATGCAAGCTCGCTGACAACAGCCGTTGCGGCAGCAACAGGATCACCCTGAACCTTGTCATTGGCATCCAATGTACCGGCAATAGCAGCCACGATCGCGGAGCCGACAACCACGCCGTCAGCCGATGCACCGATTGCTTTTGCCTGCTCGCCTGAACGAACGCCAAAGCCCACGCAAACCGGCAGGTCTGTGTGGCTTTTGATCCGTGCAACAGCTTCACTAACCTGTGCTGTATCTGCCAGCGCCGAGCCGGTAATACCGTTCATCGACACGTAATAGACAAAACCGGACGTGTTTTCGAGCACTTTCGGCAGACGCTTTTCATCTGTTGTCGGGGTAGCCAGACGAATGAAATTGATGCCGGCTTTAATGGCCGGAATGCACAGTTCATTATCCATTTCCGGTGGCAGATCGACAACGATCAGGCCGTCAATACCGGCTTCCAGCGCATCTTTGATGAAGCGCTCAACACCGTAAATATAGATCGGGTTGTAATAACCCATCAGCACGATCGGTGTTGTGTCATCGCTCACGCGAAAGTCACGCACCATCTGCAGGGCTTTCGGCAAAGTCTGGCCTGCATGCAGTGCGCGCAGGGCTGCGGCCTGAATGGCAGGGCCATCAGCCATCGGATCGGAAAACGCCATGCCGATTTCAATCACATCGGCACCGGCTTTCGGCAGTGCTTTCATGATTTCAACAGATGTTGCGTAATCAGGATCGCCGCCCATGAAATAAGTGACCAGCGCAGGGCGACCTTCAGCGCGAAGTGCCGCGAATTTCTCATCCATACGTTTTGTCATGATTACATTTCCATTCCGAGAATTTCGCCGACTGTGTGCACGTCTTTATCACCGCGACCGGAGAGATTGACGATCATGATCTGATCCTGATCCATTTCCGGTGCCAGCTTCAGAGCCTGTGCAATCGCATGGGAGGATTCCAGTGCCGGAATAATGCCTTCCGTGCGGGTGGTGATCTGGAAAGCTTCGAGCGCTTCATCATCCATAATCGGCACGTAATTCACGCGACCGGTATCTTTCAGCCATGAATGTTCAGGACCGACACCCGGATAATCGAGACCGGCAGAAACCGAGTGGCCTTCAAGAATCTGACCATCTTCATTCTGCAGCAAGTAAGTGCGGTTGCCATGCAACACGCCCGGATTGCCTGCGGTCATGGAAGCGCAATGCTTGTCACCGTCCAGACCAAGGCCGCCGGCTTCAACGCCGTAGATTTTTACCGATGTATCATCAAGGAACGGGTGGAACAGGCCGATCGCATTGGAACCACCGCCGACAGCCGCAATAATCGCATCCGGCAAGCGACCTTCACGCTCCAGCATCTGTTCACGGGCTTCGGTGCCGATCACGGCCTGAAAATCACGCACCATTTCCGGATAAGGATGCGGGCCGGCCGCCGTGCCGATCAGGTAATAGGTGTCTTCTACATTGGTAACCCAGTCACGCAGGGCTTCATTCATCGCGTCTTTCAGCGTGCCGTTACCGGCGGTCACGGCATTGACCTTTGCACCGAGCAGTTTCATGCGGAACACATTCGGCTTCTGGCGTTCAACGTCGGTTGCGCCCATATAGACAACGCATGGCAGACCAAAGCGGGCTGCAACGGTGGCCGAAGCAACGCCGTGCTGACCGGCGCCGGTTTCCGCAATAATGCGGGTTTTGCCCATACGCTTGGCAAGCAAAATCTGGCCGAGGCAGTTATTGATCTTGTGGCTGCCGGTATGGTTCAGGTCTTCGCGTTTGAAATAAATCTTCGCGCCGCCTTTGCCGCCCTTGGCTTGCGCCTGTTCACGCACATAGCGGGTCAGACCTTCAGCATAATAGAGCTTGGAAGGGCGACCGGCATAATGGGTGGAGAGCGCCTGCAATTCGGCTTTGAATTCAGGATCTTCTTTGGCCGCATCATAAGCAGCCTGCAGATCGAGGATCAGTGGCATCAGGGTTTCAGCAACGAAACGCCCGCCGTAAATACCAAACATGCCGTCTTCATTCGGCCCGGTTTTGAAAGAATTGAGCTCGCTCGACATGAGATATGCTTCCGATCTTTGATTCAAATGGATGCCTGATAAGGCAGTCTTATTTCGTATTGCTTGCTTCACGCACGGCTGCAAAAAACGCATCAATCAGATACACGTCTTTTTTGCCCGGCTCGCTTTCAACACCTGATGAAATGTCGATAGCAAAGCTGCCTGTTTTGGCAAGAGCCACATTAATATTTTCTGCGTTCAGACCGCCTGAAAGCATGTAATTGCCCAGATCCTGCCGTGCTTTCAGAAGGTTCCAGTCAAAAGAGACACCATTGCCGCCCGGCAGTTCTGAACCCTTTGGTGCCTTCGCGTCAAACAGAAAACGGTCTGCAATGCCCTGATAGGGTGCAACCACATCAAAATCGCTGTTTTCACGGATGGAAAAGGCTTTCATCACCGGCAGGCCGTAGCGCTGCTTCACCTCAGCCACCCGTTCCGGTGTTTCATTACCGTGCAATTGCAGAATATCCGGCTGTAGCACAGCGACAATTTCGTCCAGCTGCGCATCATCCGCATTCACAGTCACAGCGACGATTTTGGCTTTGCCACGGGCAGCAGCGGCAAGCCTGGCTGCTTGTGCAGGCTCGAGATGACGCGGGCTTTTCGGGAAAAAGATGAAGCCGATATGGCTGGCGCCGTTTTTCAGCACGGTTTCCACGGCTTCCGGCGTTTTCAGGCCGCAGATTTTAACTTCGATAGCGGAGGAGGACATTTGCTTAATTTCAGACTGTTTATTGAATATAGAGGAAGAGTTTAGCGCGTAAAAAGCCATAGGGACAGCTTAATCCGTCACTGAGGCAAAGGAAACCGCATGGAGTGCACTGCCATGCCGTTTGAGCCATGCCCTTGATGTTGGTGTATCAGGGCAGAGTCTGGTGCAAAGCGCCCAGAAGTCCGGCCCGTGATTCATTTCGATCAGATGGGCAACCTCATGAGCGACCAGATAATTGATTACCTCTGCCGGTGCCATCATGATGCGCCATGAGAATGCCAGATCCCCCTTCGAGGTGCAGGAGCCCCAGCGACTGGTTGTGTCTTTAAAGCGCACGGAAGTTGCCGGTTTACCGATGCGCCCCGTATGCACCAGCACCAGCCCGTTAATATCAAGCTTGGCCAGTTTTTTGAGATAGTCGGCAATGCGTCGTCCCATATGCTGGGCATCGCCATGCACAATCAGTATGGCCTGACCGTTTTCATCGCGATCCTGCCTTGTGGTGCCACGCTTTGCCGGTTCATGCACGATCCGGTGCGCAATGCCGCGAATATGAATGATACTGCCGTCCATAAAAGGCACAGCGACGGGTACTTTGGAAATTTGTGCTTCGATCCAGCCGTGATGACGGGCAATGAACAGATCAAGCTCACGCTCCGGCAGGCGCGGCGGAACGGTAACACGGATAGCTTTGCCACCGGTTTCAATGCGCAGGGTCAGTCTTTTGGCGCGCGGATTTTCCCAGACACTCAGCGGCAGACTGCGTCCCGCAACGGAATAAGCCCGCTCGGCACGCAGTGCTTTCGGAGCAGGTTGTTTTTTCGCTGCTTTTTTAAGCGGAGGTTTGCGGAACAAGGACAGGATCATGCGGGGATCATAGGTGATTCGCCAATGGAGTTATAAGCGGAACTATAAGAAAGGCGCATCTGCCGATGCGCCTCTGAGATAGTGTGTAAATATGTGCGCTGGTTACAGCTCAATCACATCATCTTTTGATGTGTTTTTGCGGCGTTCAGCCATGAAGCGTTCGAATTCTTCACGGTCGCGGGCGCGGCGCAGTTCACGAATATGCGCTTCAAATTCAGAGCGGGCTTCATCAAGCTTGCGGCGTTCTTCATCAAGACGCTTCAACTCTTCATCACGCCAGTCATCAAAGGCACTGTTGCCGGATGATTGCATACCGCCGGTGAAGCGGGAGAAATCCTGACCTTTGCGGCGGCATTTACCGACAAATTCATCAGTCGCCTGATTGATGTCGCGTTTCACGCCGGGCAGACGGTCACCCCAGATGATATAAGCCAGCATGGCAAGACCAAGCGGCCAGAAAAAGATAAAGCCTAAGACCATCAGTGCAATTGTTGCCGGTGTCCAGGCTGGACGGATCAATGCGGATGTGTTCATGAGATGGCTCCGTAAATCAGCTTGATGATCCGAAGTAATCATCAATCGCTAAAATACGTGGTGTGTACGGAGCCGGAATTCAAGAAAAACCCCGCAAAATCGGTGTTTTTACGGGGTTGGCATATCGGTTTTACCAGTGTTTCAGAACTGATTTTTAAACTTTTTCAAAGCTTTAAATTCTCAGCGAAATTTTGAAAGATATTCTGATCCGGCAACGATCAGACCGGCAATCAGTGCCCAGAATGCGGAGCCGATGCCTAAGATTGTTATGCCCGAGGCGGTGACGGCAAAAGTGATGATAGCGGCAAAGCGCTCATGCTCGTTTTTCAAAGCAAGCGACAAGGCATTGATGAACGGGCCGATCAGCCCCAGACCGGCAATCAGCATAATCAGCGCCGGTGGCAGCACCGCAAAGACCGCCACCAGTGACGCGCCGAAAATCGCAAAAATCAGATAGCACAGTGCATAAAACGGTCCGGTCAGCCAGCGCTGTTTCGGATCGGGATGGGCATCATGGCCGGTACAGATTGCTGCTGAAATTGCCGCCATATTGCTGGTATGCGCACCAAAAGGTGCAGAAATCAGCGAGACAAGACCGGTTACCTGCAGACAGGCAGCGGTTGGCGGTTCATATCCGGCAGCGCGCAGCACGGCAAAACCGGGCAGGTTCTGGGATGCCATGGTCACCAGATAAAGCGGCAATGCCAGTCCGATCATCGCAGATAGGGAGAATTCCGGCATGATCATCGTCAGGGTGGAGAGTTCCGGTGTTGGCAGATTATCGGCACGGCCAAGCAACAGCGCAAAAATCACGCCGCCGATCAGTACACTGATGACAGCCATTGCCGGATTATAAAGCCGGATAATCAGAAACAAGCCGATCAGCGGCAAGACCAGCAACGGGTCAAGCGACAGAGTTTTGGCGGCATTGATGACAAAGCTCGATAAAACACCGGCCAACATGCCGGAGGCGATGGATGCGGGAATCCGCTCGACAAATTTTGCCACCGGCTTGATCAGGCCGGTGATGATGATCGCGACGGCGGTGACGATGAATGCGCCGACAGCCTCCTGCATGGTGAAGCCGATACTGGCGCCGATCAGTGCCAGCCCCGGTGTCGACCATGCGGTAATGATGGGGATGCGGTAACGCCAGCTGAGATAGCCGGACGAGACAGCAAGCGCTAGTGATATGGCAGTGACCCAGCTTGCTGTCTCGGCCTGCGTTGCACCAAGTGCAGTCGCTGCCGCAATAATCAGCGCTAAAGTGCCGCCAAACCCGACAAAAGCCGCAACTGCAGCCGATGCTACCACTGAAAACCGCATGATCCCCTCCCGATTATTGCAGGCTTTTTATTGTTATATTTGCGCGATCATGGCTTCCACGGTGCGTGTCAGCAAATCAAGATCCTGTGGGCGCGAGAGGCGGTGATCGCCGTCGCGGATCAGCGTCAGTGTCACATTATCAACCGGCAGATGTTCAACGAGGCGCAGCGCATGGGCATAAGGCACATCAGGGTCTTCCATGCCTTGCAGAATATGCACGGGGCAACCGGTTTCAATAATGCCGTTGAGCACCTGATTACTACGTCCGTCCTCAATCAGATTTTTGGTGTAGATATAAGGCTGTGGTGAATATTCTGACGGCTCTTCCATATAGCCTTGTGTTTCAAGCTGGTTTTTCTGATCTTCCGTCAGTGCTGGTTCTACCAAGGCTTGTGTAAAATCCGGAGCGGGGGCAAGCAGGATCAGACCGGCAGGCTTCTCACCGGCTTTGATGAGTTCCTGCGCCATCCGCAGCGCAATCCAGCCGCCCATCGAGGAGCCGATCAGAATCTGCGGGCCGGTTGTGAAGGCGCGATAGGTGGCAAGGCTCTGTTCCAGCCAGAGCGAGATTGTACCGTCTTTGAATTCACCGCCGGATTCGCCGTGGCCGGAATAGTCAAAGCGCAGCATGGAATGATTATGCGCTTCCGCCCATTGATCGAGATGCTGGGCTTTGCCGCCGAGCATGTCGGAGCAATAACCGCCGAGCCAGACAAGACCGGGAGCTTTGTCACCTTTTCTGTGACGCAAGGCGATTGATGTGCCTTTGACATCAAGAAACTGCGGGGCCTGATCGGTCATGGGGTGCTCCTGACTATGCTTATAAGTTTAGGCGTATAAATTTTGTTTGGTGGCGAAACATTGCTGTCACAAGCTATAAACTTGAAATTCTGCGAGGCAATGCTCATTTTAAAAGCAGCCACACAGATGCCGATTTGTCATCATAGTAATGAAACTGTGATGAGAAGCAGCTTTTAAGCCGGTTTTCGGGTGATTTTACTGCATTGATATTGCCCCGAGGGGGGTGATTTGCATTTCAAAAGATGCTATTGACTTTCGCGCTGCACTGCGTGCCTTAGACAGGCTGAAGGTGCAGCTGCGGTATTCGTAGCCCGTATCCGGACATGAATTCACCGTATATGTTTAATAATTCGAGGAGAATACGACCATTCGCCGACCGTTCAGAGCGACGCCGGTCCAGAAAGACGGACCGCGCTCCAACCGAGATATCCGGGTTCCCCGGGTTCAGCTTATTGACGCCGAAGGCCAGAACCATGGCACAGTGACGATTCAGGAAGCCATTGCACTCGCTGAAGAGGCGGGTCTGGATCTTGTTGAGATTGTTCCTAATGCGGAGCCGCCGGTCTGTAAGATCGTTGATCTTGGCAAGCTGAAATATCAAAACCAGAAAAAAGCTGCCGAAGCGCGTAAGAAGCAAAAGACGGTTGAGATCAAAGAACTCAAAATGCGTCCGAATATCGACGATCACGATTATGAAGTGAAGTTGAAGGCTGCAGGACGTTTCTTTGAAGACGGAGATAAGGTCAAAGTTACTTTGCGTTTCCGTGGCCGTGAAATGGCGCATCAGGAACTTGGCATGAAGCTGTTGCAGCGTGTTAAGGAAGATACTGCGGAAATCGCTAAGGTTGAAGCAGAGCCAAAGCTTGAAGGCCGTCAGATGATGATGGTTCTCGCACCGCGCGGATAAGCATAACAGTTTCTGTTTTGTAAAATGAAATAGCCGCCTACGGGCGGCTTTTTATTTAGACTCTTTGGAGTTGCTTTTTACTGTATTTGTGCGTATTGAAGCGCTGTTCAAACCGACCGGCAGGGCATGCCGTGGCGGTTTTGTATGCTTTTCGGGCTTTGGTCGGCCTGAAAGTACAATCGAGTCTTTGTCTTATGCAGACAAAACGTCTTGAAAATAAGCCCCGGAGTGCAGCGCACGAGGGGGATTTAAACAAGAGGCGTGGAGTATCGCAGATACGACAGGGACTAAAATTAAGGAGTAGCAAAATGCCCAAGATGAAGACCAAATCTGCTGCCAAGAAACGGTTCAAAATCACCGGTACTGGTAAAGTGATGGCTGCTGCAGCTGGCAAGCGTCACGGTATGATCAAGCGTTCAAACAAGTTCATTCGCGATGCACGCGGCACCATGGTTCTCTCCGAGGCCGATGCCAAAGTTGTTGTCAAGAATTACCTGCCGAACGGCCTGTAAGCATTAGTTTAAGGATATCATACTATGGCACGTGTTAAACGCGGCGTGACAGCTCACGCAAAGCACAAAAAAGTCCTGAAGCAGGCTGAAGGTTTCCGCGGTCGTCGTAAAAATACGATCCGCACTGCTAAAGCTGCTGTCGATCGTTCGAAACAGTATGCATACCGCGATCGCAAGAACCGCAAGCGCACTTTCCGCGCTCTGTGGATTCAGCGTATCAATGCTGCTGTTCGCATGCATGGCCTGACCTATGGCCGTTTCATCGATGGTCTTGCTAAAGCGAACATCGAAGTAGACCGTAAGGTTCTGTCGGATCTGGCTATTCATGAGCCAGCAGCATTCGGCGCGCTCGTTGCATCCGCAAAGAAAGCGCTTGAATATCTGAAAGACACAACTCCAAACGCTTTTGAGTCCGCTGTCAACTAAGCCAGCCGCTCTTCCAAAGCTTTTGAAATTGTATTTGGAGAACCCGCGCTGGTGGTACTGGCGCGGGTTTTTCGTTTGAAATAAAAACGATACCGGATGGAGCAGAAGCGGCTTACGCATTGTTTCATGCGAGAAAAACAGATGTTGTTGCACGGCACAATTATCAAGGATCTGAATAATGAGCGATCTTGAACAACTCGAACAGGGCATTTTGGCAGAGATTGCCGCTGCCGGTGATGAACAGGCGATTGAGGCCGTGCGTGTTGCCGTTCTCGGCAAAAAAGGTTCGGTTTCAGAAAAGCTGAAATCGCTGGGCGCAATGAGCCCTGAAGAGCGCCAGACACAGGGGCCGGCCATTAATGGTCTGAAAAACCGTGTTACGGATGCGTTGACGTCACGTAAAGCCGAGCTGCGTAAAATCGCAATTGCTGAGAAACTGGAGCGCGAGAAGGTCGATGTGACCTTGCCTGTGCGCCCTTCCGCTGCATCGCGCGGTCGTATTCACCCGATTTCTCAGGTGATTGATGAGATTACGGCAATTTTTGCCGATATGGGTTTCTCTATTGCCGAAGGTTCGGACATTGAAACCGACTATTACAATTTCACGGCGCTGAACTTCCCTGAAGGTCATCCGGCGCGTGAAATGCACGATACATTCTTCTTCCAGCCGGATGAAAATGGTGAGCGCAAGCTGCTGCGCACCCATACTTCGCCGGTACAGGTACATACGATGGAGCGCTTTGCGAAACTGCGTGAGACGCAGGGTCGCGATGAGCCGATCCGTATCGTTATTCCGGGCAAGACCTATCGTATGGATTCCGATGCCACCCACTCACCGATGTTCCATCAGGTGGAAGGTCTGGTTGTCGATAAATCCTCGAATGTTGCCAATATCAAATGGGTGCTGGAAGAGTTCTGCAAGGCGTTCTTTGAAGTGCCTTCGGTCAAGATGCGTCTGCGTCCGAGCTTCTTCCCTTTCACTGAGCCGTCGATGGAAGTTGACATTCAGTGCGACCGTTCCGGTGGCAATGTGAAATTCGGCGAAGGCAATGACTGGCTGGAAATTCTCGGCTGCGGCATGGTGCACCCGAATGTGCTGCGCAATGCGGGCTATGATCCGGATGTCTATCAGGGCTTTGCATGGGGCATGGGAATCGACCGTATCGCGATGCTGAAATATGGCATGCCTGATCTGCGCGCTTTCTTTGATGCGGATGTGCGCTGGCTCAATCACTATGGTTTCCGCCCGCTTGATCTGCCGACATTGTTCGGCGGTCTGAGCGCGTAAATACAGGAAGGTATAAACAGATGAAATTCACGCTTTCCTGGCTCAAGGATCACCTTGAAACCGACGCCACGCTGGAAGAAATTCTCGAAAAGCTGACAGATATCGGTCTGGAAGTGGACGGGGTTGATGACCGTGCGGCCTTCAAAACATTCAAAATCGCCAAAGTGCTGACAGCCGTTCAGCATCCGGATGCAGATAAGCTGCGCGTTCTCACCGTTGATACCGGTGAGGGGCAGCCGGTACAGGTCGTGTGCGGTGCACCGAATGCCCGCGCCGGTCTGGTGGGCGTCCTTGGTAAGCCTGGTGATTATGTGCCGGGTCTCGATGTTACTTTGTCTGTCGGCAAAATCCGCGGTGTTGAGAGCTTCGGCATGATGTGTTCCGAGCGCGAGCTGGAACTGTCTGATGAGCATAACGGCATTATCGATCTGCCGGAAGATGCGCCGGTAGGCATGAGCTTTGCGACCTATATGGGCATTGATGATCCGGTCATCGAAATCGGCCTCACACCAAACCGTGCGGATTGCACCGGTGTGCATGGTATTGCCCGCGATCTGGCAGCAGCCGGTCTCGGCAAGCTGAAAGGTGATGTGATTGCACCGGTTAAAGGTGCAGGCGCAACGCCGGTTAAGGTTATTCTCGATCAGGATGCTGACAAGCCGTTCTGTAATGGTTTCTCGCTGCGTCTGGTAAAGGGCGTTAAAAACGGCCCGAGCCCGAAATGGCTGCAGCAGCGCCTCACAGCAATCGGTCTGCGCCCGATCAATGCACTGGTGGATATTACCAATTATGTGACCTTCGATTATGGCCGTCCGCTGCATGTGTTTGATGCTGCCAAAGTGCAGGGCAATCTGACTGTTCGCGCCGCCAAGGAAGGCGAAACCGTGCTGGCACTCGATCAGCGCGAATATAAGTTGTCTGCAAATCATTATGTGATTGCTGATGAAAAAGGCGTGGAATCCATTGCCGGTATCATGGGCGGTGAACATTCCGGTTGCGATGAAAACACCACGGATGTGCTGATTGAATCCGCGCTCTGGGATGCGCGTATGATTGCGCGTACCGGTCGTGAGCTGGGTATCATCACCGATGCACGCTATCGTTTTGAACGCGGCGTTGATCCGGAAATGATGGAATCCGGTGTTGAACTGGCAACGAAACTGGTGCTGGACTTCTGCGGCGGTGAGCCAACCGAAACAGAAACTGTCGGCTATACGCCATACAGCCCGCGCGCGATTGAATTTCCGGTATCGGAAGTCAAACGCCTGACCGGTATTGAAGTCTCCTATCAGGAATCTGCAGATATTCTGGCACGCCTCGGCTTTGCTGTTGAAGGTGACGGCAAGGCTGTGCTTCAGGTAAAGGTACCGTCATGGCGCGGCGATGTGGAAGGCAAGGCTGATCTGGTTGAAGAAGTGATGCGTATTCACGGCATCAATCAGATTGAACCGCAGCCGCTGCCAAATATGGGCAGTGTAAACACAAAAATCCTGACCACGCTGCAGATCCGTACCCGCCTTGCCAAGCGTATTCTGGCAACACGCGGCATGATGGAAGCGGTGACCTATTCCTTCATTTCGGAAGCACAGGCCAAAGCTTTCGGCGGCGGCAAACCGGAATTGAAGCTGGCAAATCCGATTGCATCCGATATGTCGGATATGCGCCCTTCGCTGCTGCCGGGTCTGTTGTCCGCAGCCCAGCGTAATGCGGATCGCGGTTTTGCTGATCTGGCGCTGTTCGAAGTGTCGGGCACCTATGAAGGCGACAAGCCGGAAGATCAGCGCCGTGTGGCTGGCGGTATCCGTCGCGGTACAGCCGGTGTTGAAGGTGCAGGTCGTTTCTGGTCGGGCAATGCGCAAAATGTTGGCGTGTTTGATGCGAAAGCGGATGCGCTGGCGGTTCTTGAAGCCTGCGGTGCGCCGGTTGACCGTATTCAGATCGAAGCCGGTGGTCCGTCATGGTATCATCCGGGTCGTTCCGGCACGCTGAAACTCGGTCCTAAAGTGGTGCTCGGTACTTTCGGTGAGTTCCATCCGGATGCACTGGAACTGCTCGATGTTTCGGGCGCTCTGTGCGGCTTTGAAGTGTTTATCGATGCGATTCCTGAGCCAAAACAAAAATCCGGTGCCACCAAGCCAGCGCTGACACTGTCGCAGTTCCAGAGCGTGAAGCGTGACTTTGCTTTTGTTGTCGACAGCGCTGTTGATGCAGCAGCGATTGTCCGTGCAGTGAATTCCGCCGAGAAAAAGCTGATAGCCGGTGCACAGGTGTTTGACATTTTCACCGGCGCATCGCTGGGTGAGGGCAAGAAGTCTGTGGCTGTGGAAGTGGTGTTGCAGCCGCTTGACCGCACACTGACCGATGAAGATCTGGAAGGCGTAGCCAGGCGGATCGTCGAAGCTGTTACCAAGCAGACCGGCGGCACATTGCGAGGTTAATCCGGGCGCGGCTGATTTAGCTAATATTGAAAACAAAAAAACCCGCCATTCCGGCGGGTTTTTTATAGTTTTGTATTTAGCCACGAAGGCCTATGCAATTGCCCCACGGATCGCGGATCTGGCACATGCGCAATCCGTCCTGAATATTTAACGGGCCGCGATAGAGAACTCCGCCGACTGAAAGCATATGCGCGACAGCCTGATCGAAATCCTCCACCTGCCAATAGACGACTGAACCGGCAGTACCTGAGGCCACTTTTTCATCCGCAGGCACGATCTCCAGATCAACAGAACCGATTTTGAGATAGTTGAAATCAAACTCATCTAGTCGGCAGGCTACAACCTGCGGAAAAGCCCGCTGATACCATTGCAAGGCTGTAGCAACATCACTGACATGGATGAGGACGGAGGCGATTGTCTGGCTGGTCATTGTAGTTCTATCGGCGTTCCGGATGCCACCAGTCGGGCTTCATATCTTCAAAAGACGTATATTCCGGTGCGAATTCCGGCTGATTATTATCGTCGAAACAGCCGAGCAGCAGCGCCACAACCGGTTCATCATCAATCGCTCCGACAGAGCTGCCACAAGCAGGGCAAAAAGCGCGTTTGGAATAATGGGAGGAGCGATATGTGGCAGGCTCGCCGCCTTCCCCTGTCCAGCGCACGGCCTGAGCCGCAAACTCCACCCACACGGCTGTGAGTGAACCGGTATGTTGCTGACAGTTCTTGCAGCAGCAACCATGGGGCTTGAGCTTTAAGGGATCACTTTGCGCTTCAAAACGGATGGAGCCACACAGACAGCCGCCACTATAGGTTTTCATCATTTCTTCTGATGTCCCGTTTGTCAGGCCGGTACTGTTACACGCTCCGGCATGGCGCGCATAGCCATTTCAATAATGCTTTGCACAGACTCGCGGCTGCCGCCGTCACGGGCTTCATAGGACAGGCTCTGCAACATGGCATGGTAGAATTCTGCCATCTGCGTCAGGTCTGTGCCTTGCGGCAGGTCGCCGTCTTTCAGCGCGCGCTCACAGCGGGCGAAAATCCGCTCAAAAGCCGTTTGACGAATGGTTTTGAGAAATTCTTTGACCTGTTTGTTTTCCGGTTTGCACTGGATGCTGCTGACGCTGACCATGCAGCCGCCTGCAGAACAAGCATAGGTTTTATCCGCATGAGTTTCCAGCATGGCGCGGATGCCCTGCTGAATCGTCTCCGCTTTATCCAGCGCAACCAGAGGCGCTCCGCCGATTGTTGCGGTGTAATGATCCACCGCCTCACGGAAGGCCTGCTCCTTGGAGCCAAAAGCGGCATAAAAACTCGGCGGGGTAATGCCAATAGCCGCAGTAAAGTCGTTAATCTGGGCGCATTCATAGCCTTTTTCCCAGAAAACTTTCATAACTCTGTCCAGCGCATCTTCGCGATCAAAGCTGCGCGGTCTGCCGCGTAAAGCCATTTCATACCTTTCTTTAGTATGTCTTATATAATTCACTTGACCGCAGCATTCAAGTTGCTATGAATTATGTAATCATCACTACATAATGAGATTCACGATGACTGATATTTGCGATTCCGCGCTGCCCGCGGAGCGAATGACTAATATTGCTGTTAACACGATTACGCGTTCTGAAGCGCATAAACCAGCAATTCCGCTGGTTGTTTATTGCTTATCGCTGGGTGTTTTTGCTTTAACAACATCCGAATTGATGATTTCCGGTCTGTTGCCGTCGCTGCAGCAGGCCTTTGGCCGGTCTATTGCCGATATCGGCAATCTGATTTCCCTCTATGCCTTGGGTATGGTGTTTGGCGGGCCGGTGGTGACGCTGCTGTTTCTGGCTTTGCGTGTTGAACATAAAAACGGATTGCTTGGTCTCCTGATCTTCTATGCCATTGCTCAAAGCGTTGCAGCCTCGACCTCAAGTTTTGAGGTGATGATGATTGCCCGTGTGCTCACCGGTATTGCAGCTGCGGCAGGATTTGGCCTGATGCTGGCAATCACTGCGCGTCTGGTTGCTGCCAATATGCGGGGGCGTGCCGTGTCGCTGGTGTTTGCAGGGCTGATGCTGGCGACAGCATTGGGCGTGCCACTGGCAACATGGATAGACAGCCTGTTTGGCTGGCGCGTCAGCTTCTGGCTGATTGTGCTGGTGATATTATTCTGCGCTTTGACTGTTGCGCTGAAAATTGAGAAAAGCCCTGCGGGTCACTCGGCAACATTGCAGACTGAGCTTCAGGATATGCGCAACCCTGCTCTCTGGGCAGCTTATGCCACCAGCGCATTGGCAATCGGCTCGTCCTTTGCTTTTTACAGCTATTTCTCCCCGATTATGACTGATCTGGCACAGTTTCCGGTTCATCTTATGCCGTTTCTGCTTGCCCTCTATGGTATTGCCAATATTGCAGGTAATTTTCTGAACGGTCGTTTTGCTGATCGCTATACGATGCCGCTTCTGATTGGCGGTATCGCGGTCATGGTTGTTGCAATGCTGATTTTTGCGTGTTTCGCAGAATCAAAACCGGCGGCACTTCTTTCTGTTGTTCTGATCGGTCTGACGGGGATTGCGCTTAATCCTCCGCTGGTTGCCCGTATCATGCGCATTGCCCATCCCGGTGCACTGGTTAATGCCATGCATGCCTCGGTGATTAATATCGGCCTGAGCTTTGGCCCCTGGGCAGGTGGTTTGGCGCTGGAAAACGGCTCCGGCCTGCATGCCCCGCTCTGGGTTGGTTTTGGCATGGCACTGGCAGCATTGCTGACACTGGCACCCCGTTCATTGCGCCGTCTGTGATGGGGGTGTGATTGAGTGACGCTGTTTCATCCGTTGAAACAGCGTCATTTTGTTTAAAGACCCGTCATGGCCAGCGAAGCATCCGTGTAGCGTTTGCCTGATACCTGATCGGGCGTGATGATAGCGCCGATCTGTTTTAACTCCTCAGCCGAGAGATCAATCTCTGCAGCTTTGATATTCTCATTGAGACGGCTGATTTTACGGGTGCCGGGGATCGGCACGATAAATTCTGCCTGATTGAGCACCCATGCCAGCGCCAGCTGTGCCGGGGTGACCTGTTTACCGGCTGCAATCTGTTCGATCAGATCAATCTGTGCATTATTGGCAGCGAGATTTTCCGGCTGGAAGCGTGGCAGGGTTTTGCGAAAATCATTCTCTGCCAGATCAGCCTGTGTGCGGACACTGCCTGCCAGCATACCACGGCCAAGCGGGCTGTAAGGCACAAAGCCGATGCCCAGCTCACGACAGACCGGTAGCACTGTGGTTTCCGGATCGCGCACCCAGAGCGAATACTCGCTTTGTAATGCAGCTATCGGGTGTACTGCATGGGCGCGGCGCAGCGTTTCAGGCCCCGCTTCAGACAGGCCTATGGTGCGGATTTTTCCTTCAGCAATCAGGTCTTTCAATGTACCGACCACATCTTCAATCGGCACTGCCGGATCAACGCGGTGCTGGTAAAACAGATCAATCACCTCAATACCAAGGCGTTGTAAGGAGGCTTCTGCCACAGCGCGGATATGATCGGGATGGCTGTTCACACCATTTGATGTGCCGCCTTCAATTTTAAAGCCGAATTTCGTGGCAATAGTCACTTTATCGCGATGCGGTTTCAGTGCCTTGCCAACCAGTTTTTCATTTTCAAAAGGCCCGTAGACTTCTGCCGTGTCAAAGAATGTCACGCCGCTGTCCACCGCATGATGCAGAGTGCGAATGGCTTCTGCCTCATCCTGCCCGCCATAGGCATGGCTCATACCCATGCAGCCAAGACCAAGAGCCGAGACCGTCAGTTCAGAGCCGAGTTTGCGCATTTTCATGGTGATTTTCCTTATTTCATCCGGTGACGAAAACATATGTTTGTTTTGATTGTTCGATAATCCGGTTTTATTTTTACGCCCTGTTCTGTAAAACAGATCAATGAAACGCTCTCAGCTCTCCCAATTGGCGGTTTTTGCCACAGTTGCCGATCATGGCAGTTTTCGTGCGGCGGCAAAAGAACTGGCTATTGCACCCTCAGCCGTCAGTCAGGCTGTTGCCCAGCTTGAGGCTGATCTTGGCATTACGCTGCTTTCACGCACTACCCGTTCCGTGCATCTGACAGAGGCGGGGCAGCGTTTGCTGGGGGAGCTTTCACCGGCGCTGGGTGGGATCAATGCCGCATTGCTGGCCGTGCAGGATATGCGTGCCAGACCTGCCGGAACGGTGCGGATCAGCACGCCACGCTCTGCCGCGCATCTGTTTCTGGCACCGAAATTTCAGGCATTCGGTGAGGCCTTTCCGGATGTGGTGCTGGATATCCACATTGAAGATCAGTTTGTGGATATTGTCGCTGCCGGTTTTGATGCCGGTATCCGCTTGGGAGAAAGTCTTGAGAAAGATATGATTGCGGTGCCGCTCGGACAGGCATTGCGCAGTCCGGTAGTCGGTTCTCCGGCCTATCTTGAGCGCCATGGCACACCGCTGCATCCGCGGGATCTGATGACACATCGCTGTATTCTCAAGCGGTTTTCTTCCGGCAGTCTTTATCACTGGGAGTTTGAAAAACAGGGGCACCGGCTGGATGTCAAGCTGAGCGGCCCGCTGATACTGGATGATAATCACCTGTTGTTGCAGGCGGCACTGGATGGTGCAGGGCTGGTTTCGCTGCTGGAACCTTATGTGCAAGAATACATACAGAAAGGTGCGCTGACAGAGGTTTTGCCGGACTGGACACAGCAATTTCCGGGCATGTATATTTATTATCCGAACCGGCGTAACATGCGTCCGGCGCTTCGTGCTTTTATTGATTTTTTCAAATTATAACCGTCGGAAATCCTATGTCCCATTTGCGTTTTTCCGGACTGCCCGCACAGGAGCAGCAAGATATTTTTCTGGATATTATCCGAAACAGCCCGCTTCTGAAGGATGTGCTGAGCCGCGCACAGCAGCTGAACCTGCCGGACTGGTATATTGTATCCGGCGCGCTCTATAATCTGGTGTGGAATGTGCTGACCGGCAGGCCGGAAACCCATGCTATCAAAGATATTGACCTGTTTTATTATGATGCTTCCGACATATCCTACGAGGCAGAAGACCGGATCATCAAGACAGGTGACGGGGTGTTTTCCGCTGTGCCCTTGCCGGTGGAAATCCGCAATCAGGCGCGGGTGCATTTGTGGTATGAAAAGCATTTCGGACTGGTTTGTCCGCCTTTGCGCTCCAGTGAAAACAGCATTGACCGCTTTGCTTCGAAAACCCATGCGGTCGGCATAAGGCTTGAACAGGATGGCAGCTTGAAACTCTATGCGCCTTTCGGTCTGGATGATATTTTCTCGCTTCGGATGACACCCAATCCGGTGGCTGATAATCGTGAAACACATCATGTCAAAGGTCTGCGGGCACAGAAGAACTGGCCGGAAGTGACGGTTGTTCCGTGGCCTGAAATGACCGCACTCAATTCATAACGGAAAGGTATCCTTATGTTCCGCTGGGGTATTTTATCGACCGCCAATATTGGTATCACGCAGGTACTTCCTGCAATCGCGGCATCCGAAACCGGTGTGGTTCAGGGCATTGCCAGCCGTGATGCGGCGCGTGCCCGTGCTGTGGCCGACCGGTTCAACGCACCTTTGAGCTTCGGCTCCTATGAAGAATTACTGGCAAGCGATCAGATTGACGGCGTTTATATTCCGCTGCCGACATCGCAGCATATTGAATGGTCGTTGAAAGCGGCAGAGGCGGGCAAACATGTGCTCTGTGAAAAGCCAATCGCTTTGAAGGCGGAGGAGATTGACCGTCTGATCGCTGCGCGTGATCGCCATCAGGTGGTGATTTCAGAAGCTTTCATGGTCTATTATCATCCGCAATGGGCAAAGGTGCGTGAACTGATCTCCTCCGGCCAGATCGGCCGTTTGCGCATGGTACAGGGTTGCTTCACATATTTTAATAATGATCCGGCGAATATGCGCAATCAGGTTGCACTTGGCGGCGGTGCCTTGCCGGATATCGGGGTCTATCCGACTGTAGTGACGCGGATGGTCGCGGGGCAGGAACCGCAGGAGATTTTTGCCCGTATTGAACGCGATCCGGATTTCGGCACCGACCGTTATGCAACTGTGCTGGCGCGTTTCGCGGCTTTTGATCTGAGTTTTTATGTGGCAACACAGCTATCTGGGCGTCAGCAGATGGTTTTCCATGGCGATCAGGGGATGATTACGGTTCATGCACCGTTTAACGCCGGAAAATACGATCATGCACGGGTCACATGGTATGACAGTTCACACACTGCTTCACAGGAATGGACTTTTTCCAATATCAACCAATATAGCCTGCAGGCAGATGCTTTTGTGCGCTTTGCCCGCGGAGAGAAAGAAGTGCTTTTCAGTCTTGAAAACTCAAAAGCCAACCAACATGTTATTGACAGGATTTATGCAGCAGCCGAAAAGCAGTGACATAAAGCGCATCCTAAAAAGCGGAAACCGGTTTTTGGATAAGATGTGCGGCATGCTTCGTGCTGTAATAATTTTTTAAATTCTGAAAAAACCGTCAAAATCGCTCAAAACAGATAAAAAACGCATCAAAATGCGGGATTTTTGTCGCAACCGCGGGCTTGTGGCTTGCAGTGAAAATCCCCCCTTCTTATATACCCCTCGACTCGTGGCGATCAGGCGTTTAAAAGCCGGTTCGTTTTGTCAAAAACCCGATAGGGGCTGCCACATGGAATGCTCGGCAGAGGTCCCGGCAGTTCGCTGAATGGAGAAGAATAAATATGGCTAAAGTAATTGGTATCGATCTGGGAACGACCAACTCCTGCGTCGCCGTTATGGACGGTAAGACTGCGAAGGTCATTGAGAATGCTGAAGGTGCACGTACAACGCCTTCGATTATTGCTTTTACCGATGGTGACGAACGTCTCGCTGGCCAGCCTGCGAAACGTCAGGCTGTTACCAATCCGGAAGGCACACTGTTTGCTGTTAAGCGCCTGATCGGCCGCCGCTTTGATGATCCAATGGTCACCAAAGACAAAGATCTCGTACCTTACAAGATCGTTAAGGGTGACAATGGCGATGCATGGGTAGAAACCCATGGTAAGAAATATTCGCCTTCGCAGGTATCCGCGATGATCCTTCAGAAGATGAAGGAAACCGCTGAATCCTATCTCGGTGAAAATGTAACACAGGCTGTTATTACAGTTCCTGCTTACTTCAACGATGCTCAGCGTCAGGCAACCAAAGATGCCGGTAAGATTGCCGGTCTGGAAGTTCTGCGTATCATCAACGAACCGACCGCTGCGGCTCTGGCCTATGGTCTTGATAAGAGCGAAGCCAAAACCATTGCTGTTTACGACCTTGGTGGTGGTACATTCGACGTGTCCATCCTCGAAATCGGCGATGGCGTGTTCGAAGTTAAGTCCACCAATGGTGACACTTTCCTCGGCGGTGAAGACTTTGACATGCGTCTGGTTGAATATCTGGCAGCAGAATTCAAAAAAGAGCAGGGCATTGATCTGAAGAACGACAAGCTGGCTCTGCAGCGCCTCAAGGAAGCTGCTGAAAAAGCGAAGATCGAACTGTCTTCTGCTCAGCAGACCGAAATCAACCTGCCGTTCATTACCGCTGATGCAACCGGTCCTAAGCACCTTGCCATCAAACTGTCGCGTGCGAAGTTTGAAAGCCTGGTGGATGATCTGGTTCAGCGCACCATTGAACCATGTAAAGCTGCGCTGCGCGACGCTGGCCTCAAAGCCGGTGAAATCAGTGAAGTTGTGCTGGTCGGTGGTATGACCCGTATGCCGAAAATTCAGGAAGTTGTTAAAGCTTTCTTCGGCAAGGAACCGCATAAGGGTGTGAACCCTGATGAAGTGGTTGCGATGGGTGCTGCTATTCAGGCCGGTGTTCTGCAGGGTGACGTTAAAGACGTTCTGCTGCTCGACGTAACACCGCTGTCGCTCGGTATTGAAACACTTGGTGGTGTGTTCACCCGTCTGATCGACCGTAACACAACCATTCCGACCAAGAAATCGCAGACCTTCTCGACCGCTGAAGATAATCAGTCGGCTGTGACGATCCGCGTTTCGCAGGGCGAGCGTGAAATGGCTGCAGACAACAAGATGCTCGGCCAGTTTGATCTGGTTGGCATTCCGCCTGCACCACGCGGCGTACCGCAGATTGAAGTGACTTTTGACATCGACGCGAACGGTATCGTGAACGTGACCGCGAAAGATAAAGGCACCGGTAAAGAACATCAGATCCGTATTCAGGCATCCGGCGGTCTGTCCGATGCTGATATTGAGAAGATGATCAAAGATGCGGAAGCCAATGCGGATGCCGATAAGGCACGCCGTGAAGCTGTGGAAGCCAAGAACCAGGCTGAAGCTCTGATCCACTCGACCGAGAAGTCGCTGAAAGACTATGGCGATAAAGTTTCCGGTGATGACAAGGCTGCGATCGAAACAGCTCTTGCTGCACTGAAAACCGCTGTTGAAGGCGATGATGCGGAAGACATCAAAGCGAAAACACAGACCCTTGCTGAAGCTTCCATGAAGCTTGGTCAGGCTATGTATGAATCAGCACAGGCTGAAGAAGGTGGCGAAGACGCTGCTGATGCCCGCGCTGATAAGGACGATGTTGTTGACGCCGATTTCGAAGAAATCGACGAAGACAAAAAGAAATCCTGATTTATCAGGTTGAAAGGCAAAGCCCGGCTTAGTGCCGGGCTTTTGTCCATTCAGTTGCCTGCGGTTTTGCATGTCTTTTACGGCAAAATGCAAAATTCCGGGCACATGAATTTACCCGTCTCTGGACATCGGTTTGCGGTGTCACCACATAAACCGGACGGGATGAACAGGTCAGCGCCGGATATTGGTTTGTTAAAAACTAGAGCATGTCTCCCAAAAGTGGGTACCGGTTTTGGGTTTAAGACATGCGTAAAACAAACCGTTAGAGCGAGAGCCGTGGATACGATTAAACGCGACACGCTCTAGGGCTGCGACAACCTTCAATGACTGTCTGAAAATGTTCTGATCGGGGCGGCATCATCAGACAACAGCCATCGGGACGAATGGTTTATGAAAGTGGATTACTACGAAACGCTCGGCGTTGTCAGAACTGCGGATGATAAGGTTATCAAGACCGCTTATCGCAAACTGGCAATGCAATATCATCCGGATCGCAATCCGAATGATGCGGAAGCAGAGCGCAAATTTCTTGAGCTGGGCGAAGCCTATGACGTGCTGAAAGACCCGCAAAAACGTGCGGCCTATGACCGTTTCGGTCATGCAGCCTTTGAAAATGGCGGCGGCGGTGCCGGCGGATTTGGTGGCTTTGGCGGCGGCGGTTTTGGTGCCGGTGGCTTTGCGGATATTTTCGAGGATATTTTCGGCGATGTTATGGGTGGCGGTCGCAACCGTCGCTCCGGCGGCCGTGAGCGCGGTGCCGATCTGCGCTATAATATGGAAGTAACGCTCGAAGAAGCTTATGCCGGTAAAACGGCACAGATCAGTGTGCCGGGTTCTATTTCCTGTGAGGAATGCACGGGGACCGGTGCCAAGAAAGGCACACAGCCGGTTACCTGTACAACTTGCGGCGGCGCCGGTCGTGTGCGCGTGGCGCAGGGCTTTTTCTCTGTGGAGCGTACCTGTCACACCTGTAACGGCCGTGGCCAGATGATTAAAGATCCGTGCCCGAAATGTGACGGTGCGGGACGTATCAGTCAGGAACGCAATCTGTCGGTCAATATTCCGGCAGGGATTGAAGACGGCACACGCATTCGCCTTACCGGTGAAGGTGAAGCCGGTACACGCGGCGGACCGAGCGGCGATCTTTATATTTTCTTGTCGATCAAGCCGCATGAATTCTTCCAGCGCGACGGATCAGACCTTTATTGCAAAGTGCCGATCTCAATGGCGACAGCAGCACTGGGCGGTCAGTTTGAAGTGGCAACGCTTGATGGTACGCAGACCCGTGTGAAAGTGCCGGAAGGCACCCAGAACAGCAAACAGTTCCGCCTCAAGGGTAAGGGCATGCCGGTGCTGCGCCAGCAGACAACGGGCGATCTCTATATCCAGATTGCGATTGAAACACCGCAGAATCTGAGCAAGCGTCAGCGTGAATTGCTCGAAGAGTTTGAGCAGATTTCGTCAAAGGAAAACAGCCCGCAATCGACCGGCTTTTTCTCGCGGATGAAAGAATTCTTTGAAGGTATCCGCGATTAGAGCTTTAAAATTATGCTCTAAGCGCTTTTATTACAGAAAATAACCGGAGCGGCATTTGTATTTCATGCAAATGCCGCTTTTTTTATGCGCCCTATTTTATGGGGTTCACAAAGAAAAATATCATCTCTCTCCGTTTTTGCCTTGCTTCCGCCGCGAAACGCGGCAATTCTTTGTCTGCTGGCGACATATGGGAGTATTTGATGGCTGGGCTGATACCAAAGAAACTTGCACAAAAATTCGATGAAGAGATCCGCTTCTTCAAAGGCTGGATCGATAAGCCGAAAGCTGTCGGTGCCATTCTGCCGACAAGTGGTGTTACAGCACGTCGCATGGCCAGCATTGTTAACCCGTCATCGGGGCTGCCGGTTCTGGAACTGGGGCCCGGCACCGGTGTGATTACCAAAGCCATTCTTGAGCGCGGAATTGAGCCGCAGAACCTGTATTCAGTTGAATATTCGGCTGAGTTTTTCCACCATTTGCAGAGCACTTATGCAGGTGTGAACTTTCTGCAGGGCGATGCCTTTGATCTTGATAATGTGCTCGGTGAAGCGCGGGATCAGCAGTTTGACAGCGTGATTTCCGCTGTGCCGCTGCTCAATTTCCCGATGGAAAAACGACTGGCATTTCTTGGCGATTTGCTGACCCGTATTCCTGCCGGCCGTCCGGTGATGCAGATTTCTTACGGGCCGGTTTCACCGCTGCCGGTCGGGCGCGGTGCCTATAGTGTCGAAGGTTTTGATTTTATTCTGCGCAACCTGCCGCCTGCGCGCCTGTGGGTTTATCGCCGGATTCTGGTATAGATTACGACCAACCGTAAAATGCAGCACAGAACGCCGTATCAGAATGTTGATGCGGCGTTGCTTTTTTATATGCGGCACTAAATAGTGATGTTCTGACTATTTGTTTTGCCGCCATTGAAAGGATCAGCCCTATGTCCTCAGTTCTCGTTTTTGCCGGATCCACCCGTAAAAATGCCTATAGCGGTCAGCTTGCCGGAGCTGCCGTGCAGGAACTGACGCGGCAGGGCGCAGACGTAACCTATATTTCGCTCAAAGATTATCCGTTGCCGATTATGGATCAGGATCTGGAAGCGGAAGAGGGCATTCCGGAAAATGCTTATAAGCTTGCACGGTTGTTTGCGGCGCATAAAGGCCTGCTGATTGCTTCGCCTGAATATAATTCCTCAATCCCGCCTTTGCTGAAAAACACGCTGGATTGGATCAGCCGCATTCATGAGGATGGTGGCAAGCCGTTTCAGCCGACATCGCATCTGACAGTGGCGCTGTGCTCCTCGTCACCTGGCGGATTTGGCGGTATGCGCGGTCTGTATCATCTGCGCTCGGTTATGATGATGCTCAATACCCAGATTATTTCCGAGCAATGTTCTGTTCCTCATGCCCATCAGGCATTCAATGAAGACGGCGCTTTGCGCGATGAACGCACGGCGCAGACCCTTGCCCGTGTCTGTCGCAGCCTTATCAGCAAGATCTGATCTTTTCACTCAGCGCTTGTTGTGCGATGAGGGATAAATTTCAGATCAGAATGAAGTGCGGAGAAAGATGATGGATGTGAGCAGCGTGCGCGACCGGTTGATCGTTGGCCTTGATGTGCCGGATGTAATTGCAGCGGAAAAGATCGTTGAGGAACTTGGCGATACGGTTTCGTTCTATAAAATCGGTTATCAGCTTGTCTTCTCACAGACAGCGCAAGGTGGCGGTCTGGATTTTGCTTCACGCCTGCTTTCAATGGGCAAAAAAGTCTTTCTTGATGTGAAACTGCTCGATATCGACAATACAATCGCTAAGGGCGTGGAAAATATCGCCAAGCGCGGTGTGACCATGATGACGCTGCACGCCTACCCAAAAGCGATGCGTGCCGCTGTGGAAGCTGCCAAAGGCTCAGACCTCTGCCTGCTTGGTGTGACTGTGCTGACCTCGATGGATCAGGCAGATATGCTGGAAGCCGGTTACACTATGTCGCCGGAAGAACTGGTCTTGCGTCGTGCACAGCAGGCACGTGATGCAGGTATGGGCGGTATTGTAGCCTCTGCCGCTGAGTCGGCCGCTATCCGTAAAATAGTCGGGCCGGATATGGCGATTGTCACGCCGGGTATCCGTCCTGCGGGCAGTGAAGCCGGAGACCAGAAACGTGTGATGACACCGGCAGATGCACTTCGCGCCGGTTCGAGCCATCTGGTTGTGGCGCGTCCGATTGTTGGTGCTGCAGATCGTAAAGCGGCGGCACAGAGTATTCTGGAAGAAATGGCTGCAGCTGTGTGAAAATCATGAATGGGAGTAAATGATGACGAAAGCTTACTGGATTGCCCGTGTCGATGTGCGTGATGCTGAGCGTTACAAAGATTATATCAGCACAGCCAAACCCGCTTTTGAGCGTTTCGGCGCCAATTTCATTGCCCGTGGCGGTGCTGCCCATGCGGTAGAAGGACAAGGCCGCGCGCGCAACGTCATCATTGAATTTCCAAGCATGCAGCATGCACTGGATTGTTATAATTCGCCGGAATATCAGGCAGCGGTGGTAATTCGTCAGACTGTTGCCGATGGTGAGGTTATAATTGTTGAAGGCAATGCAGCCTGATCACATTAATGTAGTTAGCATTATAAATACCGGCCTTTACTGGCCGGTATTTTGTATTAAATATGCGTAGCAGTTACTGAAATTATGAGACAGAGGGCACCATGGCTTTGAAAATTGCGGTTCAGATGGACCATATCAATTCCATTCGTATCGCGGGTGATACCAGCTTTGCTTTGTGCCTTGCGGCAGCAGAGCGTGGCCATGAGCTTTATCATTACACACCGGATCGCCTGTCGATGCGTGATGGTGTGGTCAGTGCGGCTCTGGAGCCGTTGCAGGTGCGTGATATCGAAGGCGATCATTTCACACTTGGTGAAGCCGTGCATACGGATTTGTCGGAAATGGACGTTATCCTGCTGCGTCAGGATCCGCCTTTTGACATGAATTATATCACCACAACGCATCTTCTGGAGCGTATTCATCCGAAGACATTGGTGGTGAATG
This sequence comes from Pseudochrobactrum lubricantis, assembly GCF_041929865.1. Lineage (NCBI taxonomy): Bacteria > Pseudomonadati > Pseudomonadota > Alphaproteobacteria > Hyphomicrobiales > Brucellaceae > Pseudochrobactrum > Pseudochrobactrum lubricantis. Next base: position 805,067 of record NZ_JBHEEE010000001.1, on the reverse strand, counting down.
ATCCGGCATGGGTGCGTAACAGCCCTGAGAAAATCTTTGTCACAGAATTTCCGGATCTGATGCCGGAAACACTGATTACCAAAGACTTGCAGGAAGTGCTCAAATTCCGCAAAGAGTTCGGCGATATCATCATCAAACCGCTTTACGGCAATGGTGGCGCAGGCGTGTTCCATCTGACGACAGATGACCGCAATCTGACATCACTGCTGGAAATGTTCGAGCAGATGTATCGCGAGCCGTTCATCGCGCAGCGTTATCTGAAAGATGTACGCTCCGGCGATAAGCGCATTATTCTGATTGATGGTGAACCGGTGGGGGCAATCAACCGCGTACCGGCGGAGAGCGATGCCCGCTCCAACATGCATGTCGGCGGCCGTGCTGAAGCCACAGAACTGACACCACGTGAAAAAGAAATCTGCGCACGCATCGGACCATCGCTGAAAGAGCGTGGCTTTATTCTCGTCGGCATTGATGTGATCGGTGACTATATGACCGAAATCAACGTAACCTCACCGACCGGTATTCGTGAGATTAAACGCTTCGGCGGTGCGGATATTGCACAATTGTTCTGGGATGTGGTTGAGGCCAAGCGCGCTTAAATTTCATCTTTATAACTAATTGATATAATTAATAAAACACCGGAAACTCATTTGCAGTTCCGGTGTTTTTGTTTGTTGATGTTGCGCATTTCCCCTGCTTAAAATGATGTATCGGGTGGGGGCATGAAATGATTGCACGGGTCAGTACAGTTGCTTTTCAGGGCATAGAGGCCAAGCTTGTTGATGTGCAGGTAATGGCTGCACCGGGCAAGATGAGCATGTCGATTGTCGGCCTGCCGGACAAGGCTGTGGCTGAGAGCCGTGAGCGGGTGCAGGCGGCGCTTCATGCTTCCGGTCTGTCAATGCCGGTGAAGAAAGTGACCATCAATCTGGCACCGGCGGATTTGCCCAAAGAAGGCTCGCATTATGATCTGCCGATTGCCATGGGGCTGATGGTGGCGGTCGGTGCTTTGCCGGAAGATTGCCTGCAATCCTTTGTCGTGCTGGGAGAGCTGGCTCTGGATGGCACAATCGCGCCGGTTGCCGGCGTGCTGCCCGCAGCGATAACCGCCAATATGCATGATCTCGGATTGATCTGCCCGCAGGCTTGCGGGGCGGAGGCTGCATGGGCTGATGCGGATATGCCGATCCTCAATCCGCGTAGTCTGATCGCGCTCGCTAATCATTTTCGCGGTACACAGGTGCTGTCCCGTCCGCAACCGGCCATACAGAGCTTTTCAGAGGGGCAGGAGATGTTTCCTGATCTGGCGGATGTGAAGGGGCAGGAGACGGCTAAGCGCGCTCTGGAGGTGGCTGCTGCGGGTAATCATAATCTTCTGTTTGTCGGCCCTCCGGGTTCGGGTAAATCGATGCTGGCGCAGCGTCTGCCCGGTATTCTGCCGCCTTTGTCGCCGCGGGAGATGCTTGATGTCTCGATGATTGCCTCAGTTTCCGGCACGTTATCCGGCGGCAGGCTCACAGACCGGCGGCCGTTTCGCAGCCCGCATCATTCGGCATCAATGGCGGCAATGGTTGGCGGCGGGCATAAAGCCAAGCCCGGCGAGATATCTATGGCTCATCACGGGGTGCTGTTTCTTGATGAATTACCGGAGTTTTCTCCGCAGGTGCTGGATTCGATGCGTCAGCCCTTGGAAACAGGTGAATGTATGATCGCCCGTGCCAATCATCGCATCAGCTATCCGGCACGGTTTCAGCTGGTAGCGGCGATGAACCCGTGCAAATGCGGTATGGCGGGAGAACCGGGCTTTACTTGTGCGCGGGGGCCGCGTTGTCGCAGCGATTATCAGGCGCGGATATCAGGGCCATTGCTGGATCGTATTGATCTGCGGGTGGATGTGGCTGCTCTCAAACCCTCTGATCTGATTTTAACAGGGCAGGCAGAAAGCAGCGCTTCCGTTGCACAACGTGTGGCGCAGGCGCGGCAAATCCAGCAGGCGCGTTACAGGCAATCAGGTATGGCGCATATTATGACCAATGCGGCCTGTCCACCCAATATTCTTGAGGAGGTAGCCGCAGTCAGCAATGACGGACGCAGATTGCTCTATGATGTGAGTGAGAAATTGCGACTGTCAGCGCGTGCCTATCATCGTGTTTTGAAAGTTGCTCGTACACTGGCTGATCTTGAAGCGGTGGCGCATGTGGAGCGCAGACATGTGGCTGAGGCTGTTTCCTATCGCACATCGACGGAAATGGTTAGTGCCTGACCAGGCCGTTTATATTACGCAGTGGTTTATTTAACAGCGCCGACAACCAGATTGCCTGGAGTTTCAATGGAAACCCAGCGACCGGTATGGTTGGCAGCCTGACGCTTCAGATAGGTATAATCAGTTTCCTGCCAGTTTTTCACGGCATCGGTCAGATTATCGAGGATGAAATCACCACGATCAGTGCGCACGGTCAGAACCGCATGACCTTCACCGTCCGGCTTACGCAGAACAGTGATGAGCAATGAGCTGAGCGGAATACCGGCTTTGGCCAGTTCACGACGCTTGAGCAGGACATATTCTTCACAATCGCCGACAGTGGTGGAATAGGTCCAGTATTCTTCTACACCGTAGATTTCCATATCAGTCATGGGCTGGATCAGCGCGTTGACTTCAATATTGACCTGAACAATTTTCGCCCATGTTGCCTGATCGAGCTTGACCGGCGCTGTCTGCGCAGAAGTAACATTGCATTCGGCTGGCAGTCGTTTACAGAATTCGTAATGACCGATTGGCTGTGATGTCAAACCGCCGGTTGCCATGAACGGGCTGCCTGTTTGTGCTGCAAGTGCTGATGAGCCAAGCGCCAATACCAAACTTGCTACCAAGCCTGCGGCTGACAGTGTCAGATTTTTAAATTTTACAAAACTGAACATACACAACGCCTCAGCCACAGCTACTTATTAACGAAATGTTAATATCGGTAACAGGTAAGAGTCAATTGTGCGGGGCGCGCTGCACCCGAGTTTATTAAGAAATGGTTAACAAGCATTAAGGGGCAGTTTTGCCCCTTTAATATTCCCGAAAAAGCGGAAACCGGTTTGCGACCGGAAATGCGTGAAAGCAAACAGGCAGAGCATTTCCGGTGTGTCAGGATGAACAGGAAATGCTCCGGCGTTGATTACAGCTTGTTGTAGCAAACCTTGGTATGGCCTGCGCCGACAAAACCGAGTTTCTGCGCTGCGCCTTTGGAAAGATCCAGAACACGGCCTTTGATGAATGGGCCGCGGTCGTTAATCCGTACCACGAGCGATTTTCCGTTGTTCTGATTGGTCACACGGACTTTGCTGCCGAGCGGCAGGGTGCGGTGTGCGGCAGTCATACCTGCCGGATTCATGCGTTCACCTGATGCGGTTTTTGATGTCAGTGCATACCAGGAGGCGCGGCCGCAATTGGCAGCAGCAGCTTCAGCCTGACTGCTGGAAAAAGCAGAAACTAAAAAGACAGCGGCGGAAAATGCAAAGAGGGCAGGCAGGCGCTTGGTGCGGATTGTCGTCATGGGTCGTACCGGTGTCAGCAGCCGGAGGTTGTACAATCATTGTACAAAATATCGGGCGCGACGGTTGTGTCAGAGCGCGGGCGCAGAATGCTGATAAATTGCAGTCAGTCATCCGGTCTGTCGTTATCAATAATCTGAAGTAACAGAAGTTCAGGCGCTCAACTGCAATGTAAATGTGGCGCTGAAATGGTCACAAATGGAATATATTTTGGATTGAATTTTAGGTTAACAATCTGTAAAATTTCGTTATATTGAGTATATATTATGAGTTAAGACTTTTATATTTTCAAGTTTGTCTTTTATGAATCGAAAATGTATTTGCCATTATTTATTTTTATGAAAATATGACTCTGCGTCTGATCGCATTTCAAGAACTGGACATGTTTACTTTCGGATTCAAGACTGAGTCCAAGGGGCGGCCGGTACAATCTGTGTTTGCAGGCCAAGTTTAAAAAGCTTTCCGCCAAGGTGTAAATATTGTGGCGAAATTGTGATTTTGGCCGGTGATCACGTTTTTGAAAGCTGATTGCTTGTCTCATCTTTTGGGTTTAGAGCTTAATACAGGCGTTTTTGGATGCACAATAAGACCGGCAGGCAGAATCGGGGAGGATGGTTTTGCTGCTGAAAAATGTGCAAACTCAGCCCGAAAACGTAGGCAAGCAAACGTTGGCAGGCAAAAGCCGGAACAGAAGATTATATCGGATCGTATTATGTCGCTTCCTCCATCGGATCATTCCCAGAGCAGGCCTGAGCTCAAGCCGGTCACGACACCGGAGAGCGTGCAGCAAGAGCAGACGCCTGCTCAAGAGGTTGTTCTGTCCGGCCCGCAACGCTTTCTTTATCTGTGTCTCGGTTTTCTGATGCTGGGATTAGGGATTATCGGTGCAATTCTGCCGGTGATGCCAACGACAATTTTCATTATTCTGGCAGCATGGTTTTTTGCCCGCTCATCACCCAAGCTGGAAAAGCGCATTCTGGCGCACCCGCAATTCGGGCCTTTGGTCATTAAGTGGCGCGATCGCGGAGCGATTCCGCGCCGCGCCAAGAAATTTGCCTGTGGCGGTATGATGATCGGCTATGCGATTTTTCTCTGGAGTGCTCAGCCCGGATTATATTTAGGCGCAGGCGTTGCGCTTTTTATGTTGGCTTGTGCTTACTATGTGGTATCCCGACCAGAGGAGTAAAATCCGGCGCATATCTGATGGTGCTGCCGGATGCATAATATCTGGGAGCCTATTATGAGTGACAATGCTGCGCCGCGGATTAATCCGGCAGTTTCTGCTTTATCTTTGCCGCCAATTCCTGCTGTTAAAGCATGGGCGCAGGCCTATGACGGTGCTTTGGGGCCGTTGATTGATTTGTCGCAGGCCGTACCGGGTTATCCGCCGCATGATGAAATGCTGCGTTTTTCCGGCGAAGCGGCATCTTCCAAAGCTTTTGCCAATTACGGGCCGATTGAAGGTCTGCCGGCTCTGCGTGAAGCCTATGCCGCGCATGTGAGCCAGCTTTACAAAGCCAAACTCAATGCAGCGCAGGTGCAGATTACAGCCGGTTGCAATCAGGCTTTTATCGCAGCCGTGATGGCGCTGGCTGGTGCCGGTGATACGGTGATGTTGAGCAATCCGCTCTATTTCAACCATGAAACTTCGCTGGCGATGCTCGGTATCAAGCTGGAGCTGATGCCATGTCGTGCACAAAATGGTTTTGTACCTGACCCGCAGGAACTGAAACAGGTTCTGCATGCCGGTATTAAAGTGCTGGCGCTGGTCACGCCGAATAATCCGACCGGCGCCGTCTATTCACCGGACGTGCTGAAGCAGATTTATGAAATTTGCCGTGCCAATGGCACATGGTTGATTCTCGATGAGACCTATCGCGATTTTCTCGAAGATGCCGATGCGGTGCCGCATCATTTATTCGATGAGGCTGACTGGAATGATTATCTGATCCAGCTCTACAGCTTCTCCAAATCCTTCTGTATTCCGGGTCACCGCCTTGGTGCGATTATTGCGGCTGAGGCTGTGATTTCAGAAATCGCCAAGATCATGGACAATCTGCAGATTTGTGCGCCGCTGCCGCCTCAAGCTGCCATTGCGCAGGCGATTGAACCGCTGACCGAATGGCGTAATGAAAACCGCCGTGAAATTGCGCATCGGGCACAGGCTTTGCGTAGTGCAATTGCGCAAATGGAAGGCTGGGAAGCCATTTCCGTAGGCGCCTATTTCGCCTTTGTCCGCCATCCCTTCAAAGGAGTGGAATCTGCGGCTGTGTCAGAAAAACTGGCAAAGACCTGCGGGATTATCACCATTCCGGGAGCGTATTTCGGGGAAGGTCAACAGGATTTCCTGCGCTTTGCTTTTGCCAATGTGGATGCGGAAACCATTACAAAACTGCCGGAACGTGTAGCTGCACTGCGGTTTTAACACGGGCCTATTCTGCCGCAGATAACCATCTGGCGCTTAAGCTGATTCTTCCCCTATAGTGGCAGACGGTCTGCTGCATATCGGGGAGGAATGCATGTTTGAACTGGCAATCGCGTGGGACTGGCTTGGCTTTGCTGCCCGCTGGCTCCACGTTATCACCGCAATTGCGTGGATCGGCTCATCTTTCTATTTCATTGCTCTTGATCTGGGCTTGCGCAAAGCGCCCGATCTGCCGCCCGGTGCCTATGGTGAGGAATGGCAGGTTCACGGTGGCGGTTTCTATCACATTCAGAAATATCTGGTGGCACCGTCGCGGATGCCGGAAGACCTGATCTGGTTCAAATGGGAATCCTATGCCACGTGGCTGTCAGGCTTTGCGCTTTTGGCCATTGTCTATTACGGCAGTGCTGATCTCTATCTGATTGATCCGCAGGTGCTGAATGTCTCCCGCACCACGGCGATCATCATTTCACTGGCTTCCATTGCCGGTGGCTGGATCATCTATGATCTGCTGTGCAAATCCCCGCTCGGGCGCAATACCACCCAATTGATGGTGATCCTCTATTTCGTGCTGGTTCTTATGGCATGGGGCTATACACAACTCTTTACCGGACGCGCGGCCTTCCTGCATCTGGGCGCTTTCACCGCCACGATTATGTCCGCCAATGTGTTCATGATTATCATTCCGAACCAGAAGAAAGTGGTCGCGGATCTGATTGCGGGGCGCACACCTGACCCCAAATATGGCGTGATCGCCAAGCAGCGTTCCACCCATAATAACTATCTGACGCTGCCGGTTATCTTCCTGATGTTGTCGAACCATAATCCTCTGGCATTCGGCACGAAATATAACTGGATTATTGCATCGCTGGTGTTTCTGATGGGGGTAACAATTCGCCATTGGTTCAATACCCGTCACGCGCGCAAGGGCAGCCCGACTTGGACATGGCTGGCAACAGTGCTGCTGTTTATCGTGATTATGTGGCTGTCCACCGAACCGAAACAGCTGGACAATGCGGGTGAAGCGCAGGCGTCAACAATCCAGCAAAAATACATCAATACGCCGGAATTTGAGACAGTGCGTGATACGGTTCTGGGGCGTTGTTCCATGTGCCATACGGCGGAGCCGTCATGGGAGGGTATTCTGGTGCCGCCAAAGGGTGTCATTCTCGACAGTGATGTCGCGATCGCTGCCCATGCCAAAGAAATCTATCTCAATGCAGCGCGCTCCCATGCCATGCCGCCGTCCAATCTCACCGGTATGAGTGCGGAGGAGCGTCTGTTGCTGCGTCGCTGGTATGAGACGGCGTCAGCTTCTAAACCCTGATCAAAACTATGTTGTAATACTGACTATTTCTGCTTTTCAGCGAGGGTATTTTCATGTCTGTGAATATGACACAAAAGCATAATCAGCGTCTTATCCGCGGGCGTGTTTTGAGTTTTATCCGTGAGCCGCAGGATATCAGCGATACAGCGTCTTATATCTATCATGAGGACGGTGCACTGCTTGTTGAAGGCGGGCTAATTAAAGCAGTCGGCGATTATGCAGCTGTTGCGGCACAAAAATCAGCGGACACACCGGAAACCGATCATCGCCCGCATCTGATCCTGCCCGGTTTTATTGATACGCATATCCATTTTCCGCAAAGTCAGGTGGTTGCGTCTTACGCGGCGGAACTGCTGGACTGGCTCAATGATTACACTTTCATTGAAGAGCAGAAATATGCCGATGAGCAATTCGGCGAGCATATTGCCGAACGCTTTATTGATGAATTGCTGCGTCATGGTACGACGACTGTTGTGGCCTATGGCTCTGTGCACCCGCAAAGCGTTGATGCATTTTTCCGCGCCAGTGAGCGGCTGAATATGCGCAACATTGCCGGTAAGGTGATGATGGATCGCAACGCACCGGCTGCGTTGTGCGATACGGCGCAATCTTCCTATGATGACAGTAAGGCGCTGATTGCCCGCTGGCGTGGTAAAGGGCGTCTGGATTATGCGATTACGCCACGTTTCGCGATCACCTCCACACCGGAACAGCTTGAGGCAGCGCAGGCTTTGGTGCGTGAACATCCGGAATGTTATGTGCAGACGCATTTGTCTGAGAACCATGCCGAGATTGAATTTACCTGTTCGCTCTATCCTGATGCGCCGGATTATACCGGCATTTATGAGCATTACGGCCTGCTCGGGGATAAGACCTTACTCGGGCATTCCATTCATTTGTCTGAGCGGGAAGTGAAGGTGCTTGCTGATAGCCGGTCTGTGGCGGTGTTCTGCCCGACCTCCAATCTGTTTCTCGGCAGCGGATTGTTTGACCGCGACGGCTTGCGCGATGCCGGTGTGCGTATTGGCGTAGCGACTGACATTGGCGGCGGTACCAGCTGGTCGATGCTTCGCACGCTGGATGAGGGCTATAAAGTGCTGCAATTGCGTGGCCAGCGGCTCAATCCGCTCACTTCATTCTATATGATGACTTTGGGTAATGCGCGGGCACTGTCGATGGAAGACAAGATCGGTACGCTGGATGCGGGTACAGAAGCGGATTTCGTGATTTTGGACAGTCGTGCCACATCTGCCATGCGGCTGCGTATGGATGCAGGCTCCAGTCTGGCGCAGGAATTGTTCCTGTTGCAGACGCTCGGGGATGACCGTGCGATTGTGGAAACCTATGTGTCTGGTCAGCCTGTGAAAACGGCTCACTGACAAAAAACAGTTTAAAGAAAAACCGGCCGGAAAGTGATTTCCGGCCGGCTCATTATTCTCAATCTTCGTGGATCAGGCTGTGATCGCGGGTTTCTTTCATACGGATATAGATAATCAGCGAAAGACCGATCATGATTGTCACATACCAGAAGAACCATGTTTCATAGCCGGACAGTTTGAATTTCAGCGCTACCCATTCAGCGGTACCGCCAAAGATCGTATTGGCCAGTGCATAAGGCAGAGCAACACCAAGCGCACGGATATGTGCAGGGAACATTTCTGCCTTCACCACCGCATTGATCGAGGTGTAACCGGTCACGATAATCAGACCTGCCAGCGACAGACCGAAAGCCACATATGGATTGGTTGTTGTTGAGAGGGTGGAGAAGATCGGATAGGTAAACAATACGCCCATCACGCCGAAACCGATCATCAGCGGCTTGCGGCCAACGCGGTCGGAAAGCGCACCGGCCAGCGGCTGGATCAGCATGAAGATCAGCAGCGCGAGCGCCGTGATTTCACTGGCGGATTCCTTGCTGAAACCGGAAGTGTTGACGAGGAATTTCTGCAGATAGGTTGTGTATGTGTAGAATGCCAGCGTACCACCGGCTGTCAGTGCCAGAACGGTGAAGGCTTCTTTCGGATAATGCTTAAATAGGGCAAAACCGCTGGAGCGTGGTTTGTCGCTGGTTTTGGCATTATCAAATGATTTTGTTTCCACAAGACCACGGCGAACCCAGAATACGAAGATCGCCAGCAGACCACCGATGAAAAACGGAATACGCCAGCCCCATTCACCGAGCTGTTCCGGTGTGAGAAGACGCTGAAGGATCAGCAATACACCAAGTGCGGTCAGCTGACCGGCAATCAGGGTCACATATTGGAAGCTGGAGAAGAAACCGCGACGGCTTTTGCCAGCCATCTCGCTCAAATAAGTGGCGCTGGCGCCATATTCACCACCCACACTCAGACCCTGCAACAGGCGGGCAAAAACGAGCAATGCCGGAGCCATAACGCCAATTGTTTCATAGGCCGGTGTCACTGCAATAATCAGCGAGCCGATACACATCAGCGTAACAGAAAGGGTCAGACCGGCTTTGCGGCCTTTGCGGTCGGCATAGATACCCATGATCCATGCGCCGATCGGGCGCATCAGGAAGCCGACTGCAAACACAGCCGCAGCACTCAGCAGCTCTGCTGTCTGGTTGCCTGACGGGAAGAATTTAGGCGCAAAATAAAGCGTAAAAGCAGCATAGACATACCAGTCATACCACTCAACAAGATTACCGGCAGAACCGCCGAGAATAGATTTTATGCGGGTTTTTCGGTCGAGCTCCGGCGCCGGCGAATGAGCCGGTGAAGCATTGTCTTTAGGCGACATTTCAAATCCAATCTTACACCAAAAAGCAAAACCGGTTTTTGCAAAGCGAAATATCGGCCTGAGAAACTGAAAACGGAAACGTCTTGGGAGACACGTTTATCCGTTCTGTTTCAGGCGATACGCTTTATCCGGTGTTGCCGTTCTCTAAAAAGGAAACGAAAAACACTCTGCTGCCGCAGATATTATCCGGCGCACAGAGCCAGACCATGTGTTTAACAACAGCCTGACTGATCGGGAGATGCAGCCTGAAAAATGCCTGAACAGAGAGGTTCTTTGACTTTAACGTAAACGGCCTATGCCGATAAATCGGTTTTGTCTACTGGCTGGCGGGCAATTTATGAGGCATTGGCTTGTATTCTTTAAATGCTTGAAAGTTTCGTGCGTATGAGAGTTTTAAAATGTTATAAAATTGCATCTGCATAGCTGCTGAAAAGAATAGATACGGGCCATTGTTGAAATCGAAACAGCTCTCTTGCTTTCTTCAAAAGAAACAGTAACGTCGCGCTCGCAACAGAGCCTTATGTTTCAGACTATGCTTTGGTGCCGATAATTGATCTGACGTCACATGCTTAATGTGAAGGGGGCTGAGTGTGGGGAGCGCCAGTCTGCCGGAATACTCTCCGAAAACCCGCACATTTATGGCCCCATATTTTTAAGGCCAGGCACCTTTACGGCAGTGACAATATGAATACGCAAACGCATAATCTCCGCGCAGCTTTGATCGCCTTTATTGCTTTCACAGCATTTTCAGGGGCGGATACAATTGTAAAAACACTGAGCGCCCGCATCGGTGTTTATGAGACAACATTTTTGCTGTCCGTTTTTGCTCTGTCTTTCATTGTTGTTCATGGCTGTCTCAGCGGGCAGGCCAAGCGTTTGCTGCCGGTTTATCCAAAACTGGCCTTTGGCCGTGCGTTGTTGTTGTCGATGAATACGCTGCTGATCTATTATGCGTTTTCGGCTTTGCCGCTGGCTGAAGCCTATGTTTTGGGCTTTCTGTCTCCGATTTTTGTCGCGATTGTTGCTTTTATCATGGTGGGAGAGCGCCTCTCCTTGCGGGGCTGGTTCGGCGTTCTTCTCGGTTTTGCCGGTGTGATCTGGATTTTGCAACCGGGCGCGGCACCACTGTCTGCGGGGCATCTGGCCGCTTTGGGCTCGGCATTGTTTTTCGCCATTGCGCAGGTTTTGCTGCGCCGTGCCAAAAGCGATGAGTCCGATAAGGCGCTGGTTGTTGCTCTGCTGATTGTCCAGTCCTGTTTTGCCGGATTGCTGGCATTGTATAATGGTCTGATTACACCTGACTGGCAGGATCTGGGGCTGGCGCTTCTCGGCGGCGGGCTGATTGCTTTTGCGCAGACGATGATTGTTAAAGCTTTCCGTCTGGGATCTGCCGCGATTGTTGCGCCCGTTCAATATAGCCAGATTATCTGGGGGCTGTTCTATGGCGCACTGCTGTTTAACGCTCCGGTGGAAATTCACATGCTGGCCGGTGCCGTCGTCATCCTGATTTCCGGTTGGCTGGTGCTGAATTAAGATATGCTTTTGCTTTAAACCAGCCGGATCATGCCGGCTGGCGGACTATATTTATCGCTTTATATTGACGGCATTGCTGTCTCCCTTAATTTACCGGCATAGCGGGAATAATCCGCATAGGAATGAGGGGGAGGCGGATGCAGATGCCGCATGATAATAAGACGTCGATATCCGATGCTGAAAATGAGCTGATTTATCCGGCGCATCCTTTGCCTGAAAGCGGAAATCTGCAAAATCTGACGAAATATGTGCGTACAGGCCGCGCAATGCTGACCGGTATTTTTCTGATGATGCTGGTTTATGCGCTGTATTTTGCGCGGGATTTTTTCATGCCGGTCACGCTGGCCATTTTGCTGGCGCTGATGCTGACACCTATTGTCCGTTTCTCTAAAAAACGACTCGGCATTTCTGAAGCTATTTCGGCCACTCTGCTTGTGGTCTTTTCTTTCTCCTTCATCGGAGTGACCGGCTATCTTTTAAGCGGGCCGGTTACGGAAATGGTGAGTGAAGCACCGGAAATCGGGCGGGAGCTGACAGAGAAGCTGCACCGGTTGCGCGCACCCGCAGAACATTTGCTCAATATCAGCAAACAGGTCGATCAGGTCGCACAAATGGGACAAGACCCGAAAGTGCAGACAGTTTCGCTGGCGCAGCCCGGAATTCTTTCACAGGCTGCGGGCAATGTTTTGTCAGGAGGCACAACAATTGCAGTGACATTTATCCTGACGCTGTTCATTCTTGCCTCGGGAACCATGTTCTATGAAAAGATCATCCAGTCTTTTGGCAAACTGAGCGAAAAGAAGCGTGCTTTGCGTGTCGTCTATGATGTGGAACAGGTTATTTCCAGCTATCTGCTGACGATCACGGTTATTAACGGGCTTTTGGGACTGGCAATCAGTCTTGGGCTGTGGGCATTGGGGATGCCGACACCGTTTGTCTTCGGTGTGATGGCGGCGCTGCTTAATTTCCTGCCCTATATCGGCGCATTGACGACAATTGTCGTGGTCGGGATCATTGCCATCGTGTCCTTTGACCAGATCGCCTATGCCATGCTGGCTCCGGCTTTTGTGCTGGCCTGTAATATTCTCGAAGGGCAGATTGTGACACCGACCATTATCGGCCGGCGTCTTGAACTGAATACGGTTGCGGTTTTTGTAGCCGTTGCCTTCTGGTCATGGCTGTGGGGCTTCATCGGCGCCCTGATAGCGGTGCCGCTTCTGGTTGTCATAAAAGTTTTCTGTGACCACTTTGAAACATTGCGCCATGTGGGCAATTTCTTGTCGGCGCAGACCACAGAAGATGAGAACGAAACCGGTGAGGAAAAAGCGAAGCCATCCTAACCGATTGTTTTCATTTTGCTTTCAAGGTCTGAATTTTTTGGCTCTGTATTGGTCGTTCGGGAAACTGCATTTTTTTATTATAAAATGCTGAATTGAGCACTGATACAAACCTGTAATATTAGTGTCATATAGCTGTTATATAGAGCGCGTAGATGGCTGGTAACGTCCAAAACGTTACCTCATTCTTCTAACTGGAGCTGCTCCTATGAACAAGCTGATTACAACGACTGCTGCATTGGCAATTGCTGCTGTAGCCGGTGCTACTGCCGCTCAGGCTCGCGACCAGATTCAGGTTGCCGGTTCGTCAACCGTTCTGCCATATGCCAAGATCGTTGCTGAAACTTTCGGCGAAACCTATCCGGATTTCAAAACCCCTGTTATTGAATCTGGCGGTTCGGGCGCAGGCATCAAAGACTTCTGTAAAGGTGTAGGCGAAAACACAATCGATATCGCCAATGCATCCCGCGCAATGAAGTCTTCTGAACTGCAGTCCTGCATTGATGCAGGTGTAAAAGATGTTCAGGAAGTACGCATCGGTTATGACGGTATCGTTTTCGCAACCGACATTAACGGTCCGGACTGGAAGCTGGCTCCGGTTGATGTTTACAAGGCTCTTGCAGCGAAAATCGTTGTAGACGGTAAGCTGGTAGATAATCCGAACACCAAGTGGAATCAGGTTAACGCCGCTCTGCCGGATTGGGATATTGCTGCTTATATTCCGGGCGAAAAGCACGGTACCCGTGAAGTTTTCGAAGAAAAGCTGCTCGCTGACGGTTGTAAAGAAAGCGGCGCGCTGGAAGTCATCAAAGCCGGTGGTGCAGATGACAAGGCAGCTGCCAAGACCTGTATCGCTGTACGTAAAGACGGCAAGGCTGTTGATATTGACGGTGACTACAGCGAAACACTCGCCCGTATCAGCGCCAATAAAACCGGCGTTGGCGTATTCGGCCTGTCCTTCTATGAAAACAATGCTGACAAGCTGAAGGTTGCAACTGTGAACGATATCGTTCCAAGCGTTGAAACCATTGCCAAAGGCGAATATCCGGTTTCCCGTCCGCTGTTCTTCTACGTGAAGAAAGCGCATCTGGGCGTGATCCCTGGTCTGAAAGAATATGTGGAATTCTTCCTTTCCGATCAGATGATTGGTGATGAAAGCCCGCTGGCAGACTATGGTCTGGTTCCGGCACCGGAAGCAGAGCGCAAAGAACAGCGCGATGCATTTGCAGCCGGTACTGTAATGCAGGTTAAATAATTTGAATATGGTCCGGGTGCAGACAAGCTCTGCGCCCGGATTGTCTTTTGTCGTGGACGGTGATCAGGGAATTTAAATGTCGATCATGCTGGTCTTAACAATTGTCTTCGTGCTGGGCGTCGCAGGATTTTTCCTTGGCCGCGCCAAAGCGGTTGCACAATTGAATACCGTAAAAAACGTGGCAGATAAAAAAGAGAAACCACATTCCCGTCCACATTATCACGGATGGTGGGTTTTCTCTCTGACAGTCATGCCGGCAATTATTTTATTTGTCGTCTGGTCGCTGAGTGCCACCGTCTATCTGGAGCAGACTGCCAAATCGCAGTTGCAGGATGCTCTCGGCAATACTGAAAATTACAGCGAAAGCCTGTCGCTCGGCGTGGTGAAAAGCCTCGCACACGGGTTTGAGCGTCTTGATCCGTCGAGCCGTGAAAACCTGCCGCAGACCTATTCTGAAGTTCGCGCTTTGATGGCTGAAAAAGGCATCGCGCTGGCGACAGAAGGTCAGGATGTGATGGTGCCGGTTGCGGTACAATGGAACAAGGCAGCCGCCTTATCCTCGAATATCCGCGCAGGTCTGACGATTGCTCTGGCTATTGCCGGATTTATCTTTGGCTGGATGACAATTGCACCGCGCGTCCGCGCCCGCAACAATGTGGAAAGCATTGTGCTGTGGGGGCTGATCGCTGCCTCAACCATCGCCATTCTTACCACTGTCGGCATCGTCTTCTCGATGCTGTTTCAGACAATCAATTTCTTCAGCGATGTTCCGGCCTACGAATTTTTCTTCGGAACGGTTTGGGATCCGCGTTTTGCCGCTGCCGGTGCCACAGATTCCCATGGTCAGTTCGGTCTGATCCCGCTGCTTGCCGGTACGCTTTATATCGCGCTGGTCGCGATGGTCTTCGCGGTGCCGGTTGGTCTGTTCGCCGCGATTTATATGTCGGAATATGCCGGTGCCAAAACCCGCGCTATCGTCAAGCCGCTGCTGGAAGTGCTGGCCGGTATTCCGACAATCGTTTACGGTTTCTTCGCGTTGGTCACAGTCGGCCCGTTCCTGCGTGACCTGAGTGCCGCACTGACCGGTGGTCAGGGTTTCATCATGGCGCAGAGTGTGCTCACTGCCGGCTTAGTGATGGGCGTGATGCTGATCCCGTTCGTATCCTCTTTGTCCGACGATATTATCACTGCCGTGCCTCGCTCCCTGCGTGACGGTTCTCTGGGCTTGGGTGCCACCCGCTCCGAGACCATCAAACGTGTGATCCTGCCTGCTGCACTGCCGGGTATTGTCGGAGCGCTGCTGCTGACCGCTTCCCGCGCCATTGGTGAGACTATGATCGTGGTGCTTGCTGCCGGTGTGGCCGCCAATCTGACGCTCAACCCGTTTGAAGCAATGACGACGATCACTGTAAAAATCGTCAACCAGTTGACCGGTGACCTTGAGTTCAACTCACCGCAGACACTGGTGGCTTTTGCACTGGGTATTACGCTCTTCTTCCTGACCCTGCTGATGAATATTTTCGCTCTCTACATTGTGCGTAAATATCGGGAGCAATATGAATGACCGACGCTGTTTTCACTCCCAAGACAACTTCAACCGCACCTGCCCGCCGTGATATTGGCATCAAGCGCCGCTATGCTGCCGAACGCCGCTTCCGCATGTATGGTGTGATTGCAATTGCAATCGGCATCTTCTTCCTCTGCGCGCTGTTTTTCTCGGTGTTTTCCAAAGGCTACACAGCCTTCTGGCAGACAACGATCGAAATTCCGGTGCTGCTGGATGAGAAAGTGATCGATCCTTCCAATGAACGTGCCAGCAATCCGAATGTGCTGATTACAGCGAATTATCCGCTGTTGGTGCGCAATGCATTGGCTGATAAGCTCGGTGTGGAGAAATCCAACCGTCCTGCCATGCGCGATATGACCCGTTTCTATTCGGATGGCGTTCGTCTGCAATTGCGTGAAATGGTGATGGCTGATCCGAAACTGATCGGCACAACCCAGACAATCAAATTCCTTGCGGCTGCGGATATTGACTCGGCCAATAAAGGTCAGATCGACCTGTCGGTTGACCAGAGCAAGCGCAAAGTCTCCGATCTTCAGGTTGGCTGGATGAAGACACTGAAGGATGAAGGCGTTATGCGTCAGTCCTTCAATACCGGCCTGTTTACAATGGGTGCTTCCAGCCGTCCGGAAACCTCTGGTCTGGGCGTGGCGCTGATCGGCTCGCTCTATATGATGCTGATCGTGCTGGTGTTTGCTCTGCCGATTGGCGTTGCTGCTTCGATATACTTAGAAGAATATGCGCGTAAAAACCGCTTTACCGATATTATTGAAGTGAACATCAACAATCTGGCTGCGGTGCCGTCCATCGTGTTCGGTCTGCTGGGGCTGGCGGTTTTCATCAACTTCTTCGGTATGCCGCGTTCGGCCTCGCTGGTTGGTGGTCTGGTGCTGACGCTGATGACATTGCCGACAATCATTATTGCAACGCGTGCAGCTTTGCGTGCGGTGCCGCCATCAATCCGTGCTGCGGCTCTGGGGCTTGGTGCTTCCAAAACGCAGGTTGTGTTCCACCATGTGCTGCCGCTGGCCGCGCCGGGCATTCTGACCGGCACGATTATCGGTCTGGCTCAGGCATTGGGTGAAACAGCGCCGCTGCTGCTCATCGGTATGGTTGCTTTTGTTGCCAATGCTCCTGTTACCCCTATGGATCCTGCGACTGCGCTGCCGGTACAGATTTTCATGTGGGCTAATGAAGCAGAACGTGCTTTTGTAGAGCGGACATCGGGTGCGATTATTGTGCTCCTCCTGTTCCTCGCTGTGATGAATATTGCCGCAATCATTCTGCGCCGCCGTTTTGAGCGCAGATGGTAATCGGGACGGAGTTGCGATCATGAACCTGATGAATGATTATACTTTAGAGAAAACACTCGGAGAAAAGATGAACGCCTTGCCAAAAAAAATCAAAATGCGCGGGGACAAGGTCAAAGTTTTCTACGGTGAAAAACAGGCTTTGCACGGCGTTGATCTGGATATTGAAGAAAACAGCGTGACCGCGCTGATCGGCCCGTCCGGTTGCGGTAAGTCGACTTTCCTGCGCTCGCTCAACCGTATGAATGACACGATTGAAGGTTGCCGCGTTGAAGGACTTATCACGCTTGATGGCGAGGATATTTACGATCCGAAAATCGACGTGGTGGAACTGCGTGCCCGTGTCGGCATGGTGTTCCAGAAGCCAAATCCGTTTCCGAAATCGATCTATGAGAATGTTTCTTACGGCCCGCGCATTCATGGTCTGGCCCGCAGTCGTGCGGATCTGGATGTCATCGTTGAGAAGAGCCTGCGTGGCGCCAGCCTCTGGGAAGAAGTGAAAGACCGCCTCAATGATGCAGGCACAGGTCTTTCCGGCGGTCAGCAGCAGCGTCTTTGCATTGCCCGCGCCATTGCGGTGAGCCCTGAAGTTATTCTGATGGATGAGCCTTGCTCGGCGCTTGACCCGATTGCAACCGCGAAAGTGGAAGAGCTGATTGACGAGTTGCGCCGTGACTATACGATTGTCATCGTGACCCACTCAATGCAGCAGGCTGCGCGTATTTCGCAGACCACAGCCATGTTCCATCTGGGCAATCTGGTAGAGGTCGGTGACACGGATATGATGTTCACCACGCCGAAAGAAAAACGTACGCAGGATTATATCACCGGTCGTTTCGGCTGATCGAGCTTACGCGTAAAAACAAACAAGATAGAGCATTTTCTATGAGGCAATATAAGCCGGAAATGCTCTGAAGTTTTACAGACTGCTTTGGCAGTGCCACAGGATAAGGAAATTTCCATGCCGTCACAGCATACGGTTACGTCCTATGATGAAGAACTGAAGTTTCTCGCCCGTAAAATCGCCGAAATGGGCGGTCATGCGGAGCGTATGGTGGAGCAGTCCATCAAGGCGATTGTTACTGCCGATAATGCGCTGGCACAGCGGGTCATTTCCGAGGATCTGATCCTTGATGCAGGCGAACGTGAAATTGATGATAAGGCGATTATGATTATCGCCAAGCGTCAGCCGATGGCTGTGGATCTGCGCGAAATTATCGGCGCGATCCGTATCTCAGCGGATCTGGAACGCGTTGGCGATATGGGCAAAAACATTGCCAAGCGTGTTGTTGCCGTTTCGGAAACACGCCAGTCGGTGAAGCTTTATCGCGGTCTGGAAACACTGGCAGAGCTTGCCCGCACCCAGCTTAAAGATGTGCTGGATGCCTATGCAACCCGTTCTGTGACCCAGATCAATATTGTCCGCGACCGCGATGATGAAATTGATGCGATGTACACATCGCTGTTCCGCGAACTTCTGACTTATATGATGGAAGATCCGCGCAATATTACGGCCTGTACGCATCTTCTGTTCTGCGCCAAGAATATTGAGCGTATCGGCGATCATGCCACCAATATTGCCGAGACAGTCTATTACATTGTCACCGGTAATCAGATGCCTCCGGATCGTCCGAAAGATGATCTGAGCCATGACGTCGTTCTCGACGAATTGCATAAAAACTAAGCTGTTCTAACCGGCAGCGGATATGCAGGGCGTTCAGCCCTGCCTGTCAGAATAAACGTCATGCATTCCGGCTGCGCCGGAATGCAAATGCCCCCTTATGTCTAAACGAATAGTGGATACGCAATGTCACACACGCCAAGAATAGCGGTTGTTGAAGACGAAGAAGCCATCAGCGAATTGCTGCGCTATAATCTTGAGGCTGAAGGCTATCAGGTCGATACGATCCTGCGTGGCGATGAAGCCGAAATTTATTTACGCGAAAACGTCCCTGATCTTCTGGTTCTCGACTGGATGCTGCCTGGTGTTTCCGGCATCGAACTTTGCCGCCGTCTGCGTCAGCGCGCAGAGACAGAACGTTTGCCGATTATCATGCTGACAGCACGCGGTGAGGAATCCGAGCGTGTGCGTGGTCTGGCCGTTGGCGCGGATGATTATGTTGTCAAGCCATTCTCCACACCGGAACTGCTGGCACGTATCAAGGCGATGTTGCGCCGCGCCAATCCGAGTGTGCTTTCCCATGTGCTGAAAGTCGGCGAGATTGTTCTCGACCGTCAGCAGCACCGCGTTTACCGCAAGGAACGCGAAATCAAACTCGGACCGACAGAGTTCCGTTTGCTGGAATATTTCATGATGGCACCGGGGCGCGTTTTCTCGCGCACGCAATTGCTGGATGGTATCTGGGGGCGGGATATTTACGTCGATGACCGCACGGTGGATGTGCATATCGGCCGCCTGCGCAAGGCGATCAATACCGGTCGTGAGGTGGATCCGATTCGCACCGTTCGCGGTGCCGGTTATGCTTTCGGCTGATAACCGGCCGGATATTTGTGAAAAATACTGAACCGGTGTGAAGAAAATTCACGCCGGTTTTTATATTTCTGATTCTGTGAAAAGCCGTGTCTGCAAAGGCTATAGCGTCATAAAAGCAAATTGCTTTCACAAAATATCAGCCATTTGTAACGCGCTGTAATGAATTATGACTAACGCAACGGGGCGGTCAATTGCATGATGCGCCCGTGTCTGAGGCGCTATCAGGTTGTGAAATAAGGCAATATCGCACCGGAATTGCTGCAAAGCCATGATCCGGCAAACTGCTTCATTTCACAAGATTAGTGAAGTCTTTACGTAATCTTGCGTATTTTAGTAATCACTCAAAAGAATGCGTTAACAAAGCGTTAACTAATGAGGCGCATTTTCTTGGGGTAAATTTTAACCGGTTGTCGTTAACCGGAACACGAATATAAATCGGGCCTTGCGCCTTTATTTAGCCCTAATAGCCCCCGAATTTCCCGGGGCTCGCGCACAGGATCTCTGTGTGACCCGGGTGTACGGGAAATTATTGATAAGGATGAACCGTTGAAACGCTCTTATTTAGCGAAAACACTGTTTATCGGTGCTCTGGTTGCCACGCCGTTTATCCTTGCTGGCTGCACCACGACTTCGACCGGTTCCAAATCTGCCAAGGCTGCACAGCCTGCCAAGGAATCCGGTGTAACTGTCCGTAATGGCAAAAAGACCTACACATACACTTCCAGAGACCGCGAGTGCCTTGAGCGCGCAATGTTCTTTGAATCTGCCCGCTCCAGCCGTGATGGCCTTGTTGCAGTCGGCACGGTGGTGATGAACCGTCTGGTCTCGGAAAAATATCCGGAAACCATTTGCGGCGTTGTCGGGCAGAAGAACCAGTTTGCACCGGGCGTTATGACCCGTGCCATGAATTCCAAAGCCTTGCCGGATGTGAAAGAAGCCGCAGATTCGGTGCTGAAAGGCGAACGCCATCCGAAACTGAAGAATGCAATGTTCTTCCATACGGCCGGTCTGAAATTCCCGTATAGAAATATGCATTATGTGCTGGTTGCCGGTGGCAATTCTTTCTACGAAAAGCGCCGCAGAGACGGTACGCTGGAATCGCCGCTGCCTGAAACCCCGTATAATCTGGCGGCTGCCTATGAGCCAAGAAACCAGTCCATGCCGGATAGCATTTATGATGTAACGGATACGGCTAAGGCCGGTAAAGGCGACCGCCTGCCTGTCGTTGCTCCGGTGATGGTGGCATCTGCCGGACAGGCTGCGCAGGATGTGCAGGCTGCACAACCGGTTGCAGCGGAAGCACCGGTGCAGCTTGCCTATCATGCGCCGGCTGTAAACACACCGGTTCCGGCGCAGCTTCCGTTTGAAACCAAACCGGTTGCAGCTTCTGCAACGCAGAATGCTTTTGCAGCGGGTGCGGAAGATATGAACAAGCAGAAAGTTGATGCAATCGGTGCATTGTTGCTGACGCAGGATCGTCCTGAACCGGCAAGCTGATCCCCATCTTGTTTATCGACTGAAATGAAAAAGCCCGCTCGAAGCGGGCTTTTGTTTATGGAGATGAAGATCAGCGCGGCACCACCACCGGCTGGTAAATAACCATCGGTGTGGAGAATTGCGGCCGTTCATTCTGCCATGCGCGGATATCGGCGCGGCGGTCGAGATGGATTTGCAGCAGGCAATTGGCCATGGCTTCAGACTTGGGTTTAAAACCATAGCTCAGACAGGTTTTCTCATCCTCAGCACGCTGCTGTTCCGGTGTAAGTGTCGTGCAGCCTGCCAGCGCTATCGCAAACAGTCCTGCAACAAGACTCAGCTTCTGAAATGATCGCGCATTATTGGAGTTTCGGTTCATGGATTTGTTCCGATAAATATGACTTCATATGGCATATTAACGCTGTTCCGCATCGGTGGCTACAGCGACAATATAAAATCCTGCCAAAGCTCTAGCTTACAGGCTCTTGCAGGAGTATCTGTGATGATCAATGAAAATAAGCGGAGTATGTGATGACAGATTTCAGCCAAAACAATCACGCGGATGCAATTATCGATCCGGTTAAACTGGATAAGCTGGCCGAGGTCGCGGTTAAAGTCGGACTACAATTGCGTAAAGGGCAGGATCTGGTCATTACCGCGCCGGTTATCGCATTGCCGCTGGTGCGCCGTATTGCGGAACATGCCTATAAAGCCGGTGCAGGGTTGGTAACGCCGTTTTTCTCCGATGAAGATATGGCGCTGTCGCGTTTCCAATATGCGCCGGATGAGAGCTTCGACCACGCGAGTGACTGGCTCTATCAGGGCATGGCCAAAGCCTATGCAGGCGGTGCAGCGCGCCTTGCAATCACCGGCGATAATCCGATGCTGCTTTCCGCACAGGATGCAGGAAAAGTTGCCCGCGCCAATAAAGCGCTGTCGATGGCCTATCAGCCTGCGCTGGAAAAAATTGCCGGTTTCGACATTAACTGGAATATCGTCTCCTATCCGAACCCGTCATGGGCAAAGCTGGTGTTTCCGGATGATGCGCCGGATGTGGCGACGCATAAACTGGCCGAAGCAATTTTCGCCGCATCGCGCGTGAATAATGCGGATCCTGTAGCCGCATGGGCAGATCATAATGCGCAATTGCGCAAACGTACTAAAATCCTCAATGAGCGTAATTTCCGCGCGCTACATTTCACCGGACCGGATACAGATCTGACCGTTGGTCTGGCTGATGGCCATGAATGGCATGGCGGCTCATCGACCGCTAAAAACGGCATTACCTGCAATCCGAATATTCCGACAGAAGAAGTCTTCACAACGCCGCATGCTCTGCGCGTGGAAGGGACTGTTTCCAGCACCAAACCGCTGTCACATCAGGGTACGATCATTGATGATATCCGTGTGCGTTTTGAAGGCGGCCGGATTGTTGAGGCCAAAGCCAGCAAGGGCGAATCCGTGCTGAACAAGGTACTGGATACGGATGAAGGTGCGCGTCGTCTGGGTGAAGTGGCACTGGTGCCGCATTCCTCACCGATTTCGCAGAGCGGCTTGCTGTTCTATAACACGCTGTTTGATGAAAATGCTGCCAGCCATATTGCGCTTGGTCAGTGCTATTCCAAATGTTTCATCAATGGTGCTGATCTCACGCCGGAACAGATTGCGGCACAGGGCGGCAATAAGAGCTTTATCCATATCGACTGGATGATCGGTTCCAATCAGATCGATGTGGATGGCATTGCACAGGATGGTACATCTGTGCCTGTGATGCGCAAAGGCGAATGGGTTGCCTGATAGTATCTGAATTCCCGATACTTTCATAACAATAGCCGCCGCTTTTTTTAACAAGCGGCGGCTATTTTTATTTTTAAAAGCATTTCGGGAATTGCAGCTTGCCGGAGCGATAATCCGGTTTATCGTAAGCGGGCTGATAATTGTGTCGGGAGGGGCTGTATCATGAAAAGACCGCTGCGCATGAGCTTATATAGTCTGGCTCTGTTGCTGATTATCGCGGCAGGTGTGGGCTTTGTTTTTCGTAAGCAAATCCATGAATATTATGCGGTCTATCAATATGCCAATACATTCAAACCCGATGTGATTGATGAAAATTTCCGCTCACTTTATAAAATTTACCCGTCTATCCGTGTAGAACATAGCGGCGAAGTCAGCCCCTTGCCGCAGAATGAAAAACCTTTGCCTGAAACCTATCTTTATCAGGGAGAGACAAAACGGATCGCGGACTGGCTGGAACGCACGCAGACGACCGGTTTCATCGTGCTGAAAGACGGTGCTGTTGCCTATGAGCGCTATGAGCGGGGCAATACGGTTGCAACGCAGGCAATCGCCATGTCGATGTCGAAATCCATGATTTCGTTTCTGATTGGCAATGCTGTGCGGGATGGTCTGATCGATATAAATCAGACTGTGGATCATTATGCACCGCAGCTGGCGGAGGGCGGCTATAAAGGGGTGACCGTCAAAAACGCACTGCAAATGTCATCAGGAATCGGCTTTAACGAGGATTATGGCGATCTCTCATCCGATATTGTTCGTTACATTATTCAGATTTTGACCGGCTCGGTGAAGGACTTCACTGCTCATCTGCAGAAAGTGCGGGAGCAGGGCACGGTCAATATTTATGTTTCCGCCGATACGCAGGTGCTGTCTATGGTGCTGGAAGGCGCAACCGGCAAACCGATGACTGATTATTTCAGGGAAAATTTATGGTCGCGTCTGGGCGCAGAAGCTGATGCCTATTGGCTGGCTGATGCAAAGGGCGATGCAGTCTCGGCAGGCGGGTTGAATGCAGTGTTGCGTGATTATGCGCGTTTCGGCCTGCTTTATATGAATGGAGGGCGTAATTTCAGAGGTGAGCAACTGGTGCCGGCTGAATGGGTACATGCTTCCGTTACACCGGATGCACCGCATCTGATGCCGGGCAGGGATGATCCTGTACAGGGCAAGCCGCTGGGCTATGGCTATCAGTGGTGGATACCGGGGAAACCGCAGGGGGATTTTGTCGCTGTCGGTATTTACGGGCAGTTTATCTACGTCAATCCCGAGCGCAAAGTGGTGATTGCCAAAACTTCCACCTATGCGGATTATAATAAGGATGGTCAGAAAATGAAAGATGAAAGCATTATTGTTTTTCAGGCCATTGCTGACGCTCTTTAAATCGTCACCAATTTAAAACACCGCCTGTCCCGGGACAGGCGGTGTTTCGGAAATCTGTTCTGATTATTCCTGAATATGCGCTTCAAGGAACCACAGGGATTTGTCGAGGCTGCGGGATGCAGCGGTGAAAATATCCGCACTGTCATCGTCGCCTGCCTCAGCGGCATCTTTGATGGACTGGCGCACCAGATTGGCCACAGCGCCGTAATGATCGATCAGCGCATGAAGATGGTCTTTGATGGCGTAAATATCTTCCGGATATGGCTTGAGAATGCTCGCCTCAGTCACGGTCTGACTTGTGCCAAGCGCAGTGCCGCCGAGCTGAACGGCACGTTCTGCAATTGCATCCGAATGTTCATCCAGATCGGTGCGGAATGTATCCAGCATCTCATGCACGGCAATGAACTGAATGCCTTTGAGGTTCCAGTGTGCCTGCTTGGTTATCAGCGCAAGATCAAGGATCGCAGCCAGATTTTTGTTCAGCAGGGCAATAACCGTGGTTTTGGCATTGGTCGGCAGATTGTTTTTTGTCGGATGATTTTTCAGTTTGGATGCAGACATAGTGATTTCCTTTATGAAGGGACAAATTTTCGTTTGCCTGAGGGGCTGCCGGGAGGTGGCAGCACAAGAAACCGGAAGCAGCAGATACTGCTATAAACCTAACGTATCAAAGATAGGATTGTTCCCAGTGATTTAAAGAGTTTAAGCAGATTTTTGTGCATCATTCTGTATAGATATCGGTGTTGCCCTATTGAGCTGACAAGGCAGAATTCTTACGCAACCTGACTGCCTGTACTTGCCGATAACCGAATTCTGTTTTAGGTCGTAAGCCATGACTATACTTGCTCTCGACACCGCAGGCAGTTTATGTGCTGCCGCCCTTTATGACCCGCAGACGCAGCAGCTTCTTGCTGAGGTCAGCCATGATATCGGCAAAGGCCATGCGGAATTGCTGCTGGACTATGTTGCGCAGTGTTTTGAGGCTGCAAAAATCTCCCGCAATGAGGTTAGTCGTATCGCGGTTAATATCGGCCCCGGTTCATTCACAGGCGTGCGTGTCGGTGTTTCTGCGGCACGTGGCTTCGGGCTGGCATTATCCTGTCCGGTGATTGGTGTGAGCGGTTTTGAAGCGCTGTGCCATGAAATACAGGTCGGGGCACCGGCGCAACCTGTCCTGATTGCCCTGTCTGCTTATCGCGGTGATATTTATGCGCAGGGTTTTGATGCCGATGGTATCGCCTCCACAACGCCGCTTGCAGGCAGTGCGGCAGAGTTGCTGCCGGTTTTGCAGCAGCTTGGCGATGATTATGCACTGGCGGGTAGTGGTGCAGAGCAATTGCAGGCAGCAGAGGGCAGCGAACGCCGGATCATCACTGCATCCGCCTATGCATCCATCGGTACTTTTTCGCGTCTTGCGGCACAGCGTGATGCAGGCACGCCCCCTGAGCCGCTTTATATGCGCGGGCCGGATGTGAAGCCCCAGACCGGATTTGCACTGCCCCGCCGCCAGTCGGATCAGGAGCGCGGATGATCGGTCTTCCTTTTTCGCGTCAGAGTTTTGCCTATGAATCGCTGATGCAGGCACATTGCGCTGAGCTTGCGGATCTCCATGCACCGGCTTTCCACCATGCATGGAGCGAGGAAGATTTTGCTGGCATGCTCTCGCAAGGCAATATTTTCGGTTTTATCGCCCGTCCTGTGGGTAAACCAAAACAGGCTGCCGGTTTTGTGCTGGCGCGTCTGGTCGCCGGTGAGGCGGAAATTCTGACCATTGCAGTGTCATCAGCTTTTCAGCGTCGTGGCATCGGACGGGATTTGATGGAAGCTGTTTTGCGCCATTTGCATCATGAGCGGGCGGAAAGTCTGTTCCTTGAGGTGGATGAGAGCAATGTGGCAGCGCAGGCGCTTTACCGGCGCCTCGGATTTATTCAGGTCGGGCAGCGGCCCGCTTATTATGAAACCGGTCACGGACGCAGCAATGCGCTGGTTTTGCGCCGGCAATTTCCGGAAGCGATGAGCGTATCATGATCGGTGCCATACGCATTGCGGTCATACTCGGCTTGTTTGTCAGTCTGGTTATTTCGCTGGTGCCGTTTCAATATCTGTTTGTCAAAGCGCGTCTGGGCTGGCAGCAATCGCTGCCGCGTTTTTTCCATCGGATTGCTGCATGGTTGCTGGGCTTTCGCGTGAAGGTAAAGGGCGAGATCGTGCAGGATCGCCCGTTACTGCTGGTCGCCAATCATGTGTCATGGAGCGATATTGTCGTTTTATCCTCCGTAGCCAATGTCTGTTTCATCGCCAAATCCGAAGTGCGCAAATGGCCGGTTTTCGGTACTTTTGCGGTTTTGCAGCGTACTGTCTTTGTTGAACGTGAGAAAAAAGGCCGGACAGCGCAGCAGGCCTCGGATATTGCCCTGCGTCTGGCTGGCGGTGATGCGATGGTTCTGTTTCCGGAAGGGACAACGTCGGATGGTAACCGCGTGCTGCCGTTTAAAACGTCATTATTCGGCGCAGCCCATGCGGCCATCCGTGAGGCAGGCGAGGAGCAGGTGATCGTACAGCCGGTTTCCATCGCCTATACGGGTGTTCACGGAATGCCGATGGGGCGCTTTCACCGTCCGATTGCCTCATGGCCGGGCGATGTGCAGCTGATGCCGCATCTCAAAGGTATTCTCAAAGAAGGCGCGATTGATGTTGAGATCCGCTTTGGTGAACCGATGCGCGTGTCTGCGGATACCAGTCGCAAGGAACTGGCACGCATCATGGAAGAGCGCGTGACCACAATGCTGCAAAGTTCACTGATGGGGCGCGAAATCACCCCGTCAGCGGAAGATCAGTAAATTTCCGGATTTATTTTAAGCAGGCGTGTCAGTCTTTACGATGTAAGCGCACAATAACGTCAACCCGTGCGGTGCCGATATATGGTGGTATCAATCTTTACGACGTAACCGCACAATAACGTCAACATTGACGATTTCCATGCCTTCCGGAGCTTTCGGCAGATTGCTGACGACAGGCTGGCCGGTTTCACCATCAGGAATATCGAAGACAATATTTTCGCCTTCGACAAAAAAGTGATGGTGGTCGGAAATATTGGTGTCGAAATAGGTTTTCGATCCTTCGACCGAAATAATCCGCAGCATACCGGCTTCAGTAAACTGGTGCAGCGTATTATATACGGTGGCAAGAGAAACCGGCACGGAAGCAAAAACAGCTTCTTCATGCAGTTCTTCTGCGGAAAGATGGCGATCACCATGGGCGTAAATCAGGCTGGCAAGCGCAACCCGCTGACGCGTCGGTCTGAGACCGGCGATCCGAAGGCGCTCCTCAATCGAAGCGTTGCTGGCATGGGAGGAATGAATATTCATCACTGACCTGTCAGAAGCTTGAAACAAATTGGTTCAAAATTAATGCTTGAGGGCTGTTGCCCATCCTGTCACAAGATTGATATATGCGCTGAACGAATGACTGGCAATAGCTATTCCTGTATATCTTGACAGGCAAATAGTTTCTTGCAGGTGTTTTACAGCAGGAAACACTCTGTGTTAGGGGTGTGCAAAGATTTTGTCTGAGCCCGACGAATATGTTCGTTTCGGGCTGTCCAGACAACAGACAGATAAATGATTGGAGTCGGTAATGGCAGAGCAGAAGTCAAGTTACGGATATGAGGAGCTTCTCAGCTGCGCTCGCGGTGAAATGTTTGGTCCGGGCAATGCCCAGCTGCCTCTGCCGCCGATGCTGATGGTACACCGTATCACCGAAATCTCCGAAACCGGTGGTGAATTCGACAAAGGCTATATCCGCGCTGAATATGATGTGAGCCCGGATGACTGGTATTTCCCTTGCCATTTTCAGGGCAATCCGATCATGCCTGGCTGTCTCGGCCTCGACGGTATGTGGCAGCTGACCGGCTTTTTCCTCGGCTGGCTCGGTGAACCGGGTCGCGGTATGGCGCTGTCCACCGGCGAAGTAAAATTCAAAGGCATGGTGCGTCCGCATACCAAACTTCTGCAATATGGTATCGACTTCAAACGCGTAATGCGCGGTCGTCTGGTTCTGGGTACAGCTGACGGCTGGCTCAAGGCAGACGGTGAAACAATTTACAAGGCAACTGACCTGCGCGTAGGCCTGTCGAAAGACAGTGAGTCGTAAGTCGTAAAGACCGCGACGGGCATAGCCTCAAAAAGAGTATTATCCACGGGCGCGACCACATTTAATTGAAAGCTTTTATGTGGCCGCTCTCAAAATATGTAAAAGTCGCACTTATGTAACCGCGTAGCGGCATCCGCAAAAACAGGATGTCATTCAGGGAACAGGTGCAAAGGAGAACGCAATGCGGCGTGTTGTCGTTACCGGAATGGGGATTGTATCCTCGATTGGCAATAATACCGAAGAGGTGCTGACCTCTTTGTTTGAGGCCAGATCGGGTATCCGGCGGGCTGAAGATCAGGCGGAACTCGGTTTTCGCTGTCAGGTCTCGGGCGCACCGCAGATTGATGTTGAAGCGCTGGTTGACCGCCGCGCAATGCGTTTTCACGGTCGCGGTACCGCATGGAACCATGTGGCCATGGATCAGGCGATTGCCGATGCAGGCCTGACCGAAGAACAGGTTTCCAACGATCGCACCGGTATCATCATGGGCTCCGGCGGCCCTTCCACCCGCACAATCGTGGATTCCGCTGATATTACCCGCGACAAAGGCCCGAAACGCGTTGGTCCTTTCGCAGTGCCGAAAGCCATGAGCTCCACCGCATCGGCCACGATGGCGACTTTCTTCAAGATCAAGGGCATCAATTATTCGATCTCCTCGGCTTGCGCGACCTCGAACCATTGTATCGGCAATGCGGTTGAGATGATCCAGTATGGCAAACAGGACCGTATGTTTGCCGGTGGCTGTGAAGACCTCGACTGGACCCTCTCGGTGTTGTTTGACGCCATGGGCGCGATGTCTTCGAAATATAATGATACGCCGGAACGTGCATCCCGCGCCTATGACAAAAACCGCGACGGTTTTGTAATTGCCGGTGGCGCCGGTGTATTGGTGCTGGAAGATCTGGAAACTGCGCTGGCGCGCGGTGCCAAGATTTACGGTGAAGTTGTCGGCTACGGCGCGACATCAGACGGTTATGACATGGTTGCCCCGTCGGGCGAAGGCGCAGAGCGCTGCATGCGCATGGCGCTGTCAACCGTGAACGGCAAGATTGACTATATCAATCCGCATGCCACATCGACCCCTGCGGGCGATGCACCGGAAATTGAAGCAATCCGTAAAGTCTTTGGTTCAGGCGATGCCTGCCCGCCGATTGCGGCAACCAAATCGCTGACCGGTCACTCACTGGGTGCAACCGGCGTTCAGGAAGCGATCTATTCGCTTTTGATGATGCATAATAATTTCATCTGCGAAAGCGCGCATATTGATGAGCTGGATCCGGATTTCGCGGATATGCCGATTGTGCGCAAGCGCATCGATAATGCAGAAATTAACACGGTACTGTCCAACTCCTTCGGTTTTGGTGGAACGAACGCAACGCTGGTGTTCCAGCGCTATCAGGGCTGACGGAGAGAGAGTATGCAGGATTTAATGAAGGGCAAACGCGGGCTGATTATGGGTGTTGCAAACAACCATTCTCTTGCTTGGGGTATTGCCAAACATCTTGCCGATCAGGGCGCTGAGCTGGCTTTCACCTATCAAGGTGATGCTCTTGGCAAGCGCGTGAAGCCGCTGGCGGAGCAGGTCGGATCGGATTTCGTACTGCCTTGCGATGTGGAAGATATTGCAACCGTTGATGCGGTCTTTGACGAGATCGAGAAAAAATGGGGCAAGCTCGACTTTATCGTTCACGCCATTGGCTTTTCTGACAAGACAGAGCTCAAAGGCCGTTATGCGGATGTCACCACCCGTGAAAATTTCAGCCGTACAATGGTGATCTCTGCTTATTCTTTCACGGAAGTTGCTCAGCGTGCTGAGAAGCTGATGAAAGACGGCGGTTCGATCCTCACACTGACCTATGGCGGCTCAACCCGCACCATTCCGAACTATAATGTGATGGGTGTTGCCAAGGCTGCTCTTGAAGCCATGGTGCGTTATCTGGCTGCCGATTATGGCCCGCAGAATATCCGCGTTAACGCAATTTCGGCTGGCCCTGTGCGTACACTGGCCGGTGCCGGTATCGGTGATGCACGTGCGATCTTCTCGTATCAGCGCCGCAATTCGCCGCTGCGCCGTACCGTTGATATTGATGATGTGGGTAAATCCGCAGTCTATCTGCTGTCGGATCTGTCGAGCGGTGTAACCGGTGAAGTTCACTTTGTGGATTCAGGTTACAACATCGTCTCCATGCCGACGCTTGAAGAGCTGAAAAGCTCGGATGCAACCGGCACTGAATAAGCCTGTTACATATGATATGAAAAAAGCCGCGCATTGCGCGGCTTTTTTGTGATTTATTTTAACGCAGTTTCGGACGGATCGAAGCGGGACAAGAAAATAGTCCAGTGAACTATTTTCCCCGCGAAGGCGGTTCCCACTTTTCCTGAAACTGCTTTATTTTCGTGCTTCGATGACTTTGAAACCGTCTTTATCAGTGAGCGGCATCACTTGCCGGAAATGCTGTTTCAAGACAGCCTCATAAGGGAGCTGGCGATTTGCCACCATCAGGAAACGTCCGCCGGATTTAAGACGTTTGGCAGCAGCCGTAATAAAGCTTTGGCCGAGCGAAATATCAGTGTTGCGACCGGTATGAAACGGCGGATTGCTGATAACCGTGTCATAAATCTCTGTCATCGGCTCGGAAGCGACGTCATGCCAGTAATAGTGCAGCGGTACTGAAATGTTGAGTTCAGCCAGATTGCTTTTGGCAATTTCCAGTGCCTCAAAATCCGCTTCATAAAGATCAATACGGCTGATCTTGGCCGGATTGTCGAGACAGGCGGCGCTGAGATAACCCCAGCCAGCCCCCAAATCCGCTACATGACCGAAGGCGATGTTTTTGAGATGCGGTACCAGCAGAGCGGAACCTTTGTCGGCTTCGCCATGGGAGAACATGCCTGCTTTCGTCCAGAAACGCCCGTCTACGCGTTTTTGCTCCGGAATGAGGCTTTGTGAGATCCCGGCATCAATCGCCTCAGGGCGCGCCAGCCAATAGGCTACAGCATGGTTTTTGGACATGCGGTCGATGGAAGCTGAAATCTGGTCGCTGCGCTTGCGGAAACTGTCAATGCCAAGCTTTTTGTCACCGGCGATAATAATCAACCCGCCGGCTTTGACTTGGGTCAGCAGTGCCGCCAGCCATTCCTCATTGCGGCCGCGATGTTTGCCGAGCAAAATCATACCGCCGTCATAGGTCTGATTTTCGCTGATCTGCGGCGTGACATGAAATCCGGCTTTATTGAGCGCCAGCCATTCCGGCCTCAATGGCTGAATACAATGCATTGCCTGTTTCCACTCTGTGCTGAGTGTCGTGTCGGCACTGATGCCGAAGCAGAGATATTTTTCTCCCGCCTGCGGCAGATCAAGTGTTTCATTCTCAAAGGGCAGAAAGAGGGTGTTTTGGGCGCCGGTAATCATAAAATTTCTTT
Source organism: Pseudochrobactrum lubricantis (assembly GCF_041929865.1). NCBI lineage: Bacteria > Pseudomonadati > Pseudomonadota > Alphaproteobacteria > Hyphomicrobiales > Brucellaceae > Pseudochrobactrum > Pseudochrobactrum lubricantis. The sequence goes on along the minus strand of NZ_JBHEEE010000001.1, from coordinate 773,294 downwards.
GGTCTTTTCTACCTGAGAAGGATGACAGTAGGTGGTTTCTGGCAGATATTATATTGAACTTATTATCGGTTAAAGTTTCAAACTATCTGTAATGCTGTGTTGCTCGCGGGGGAGTAGTACTATGGCGCGCAAATGTTGTCAGCCGCAATGTTTTGCAACATGTCTGCTGCAACATCAGGCGCGCTTGTTGCAACTGAATGAGATGATTTCACAGGCCCATAAAAGCAAACAGAGTTTCTTTGCCTATTTGCTGACTATGGCTGTCAGTGAGGCACAGGCAATTGTCGATTGTGCCCATCAGGAGGCTTGGCTGCAAAAGGGCATAAAAGCTGAGACACAGGCTGATCCGGTTTAAACAACGCACTCCTGAACTGAGACTGTAGTTACTCCATGCTTAAATGAAAAGCCCCGCATATTTCTATGCGGGGCTTTTTGAAACTCGAAATCAGCTTATTCAGCTGCGGTTTCTTCTTTCTTCTCGGCAACGATTTCCTTGCCGGTTTCCTGATCAACGACTTTCATCGACAGGCGCACTTTACCGCGCTCATCAAAGCCCATCAGTTTAACCCAGACCTTCTGGCCTTCCTTAACCACATCAGTGGTCTTGGCAACGCGGTCTGCAGCCAGCTGCGAGATATGTACCAGACCATCGCGCGGGCCGAAGAAGTTTACGAATGCGCCGAAGTCAGCCGTTTTAACAACTGTACCTTCGTAGATTTCGCCGATTTCCGGTTCAGCAACAATGGAGTGGATCCATTTCTTCGCTGCTTCGATTTCCTTGGCGGAAGAAGAAGCAATTTTGACTGTGCCGTCATCTTCGATGTTGATTTTGGCACCGGTCTTTTCAACGATTTCGCGGATAACTTTACCGCCGGAACCGATAACATCACGGATCTTGTCGGTCGGAATGTTCATCACTTCGATGCGTGGTGCAAATTCACCGAGTTCAGCGCGCGCGCCGGACAGTGCTTTCGCCATTTCACCGAGAATGTGAACACGGCCGCCTTTAGCCTGTTCCAGAGCGGTTTTCATGATCTCTTCGGTAATACCGTCGATCTTGATGTCCATCTGCAGAGCAGTGATACCGTTTTCAGTACCGGCTACCTTGAAGTCCATATCGCCGAGGTGATCTTCGTCACCAAGGATATCGGAAAGAACTGCAAAACGGTCACCTTCTTTGATCAGACCCATAGCAATACCGGCTACAGGACGGGTCAGAGGTACACCGGCATCCATCAGCGCCAGCGAGGTGCCGCATACGGTTGCCATGGAGGACGAACCGTTGGATTCAGTGATTTCAGAAACTGCACGCAGAGTGTACGGGAATTGTTCTTTGGCAGGCAGCATCGGATGAATTGCGCGCCATGCCAGTTTGCCGTGACCGATTTCACGACGGCCTGGTGAGCCCATACGACCGGTTTCACCAACGGAATATGGCGGGAAGTTGTAGTGCAGCAGGAAGGATTCTTTCTGCAGGCCAGCCAGAGTGTCGATGAACTGTTCATCTTCACCGGTACCCAGTGTTGCAACAACGATTGCCTGTGTTTCACCGCGGGTAAACAGAGCCGAACCGTGTGTGCGTGGCAGAACGCCAACTTCGGATACGATCTGACGAACGGTTACCAGATCGCGGCCGTCGATGCGGCTGCCGGTATCCAGAATGTTCCAGCGAACGATTTTAGCCTGCAGCGATTTGAAAACAGTACCGATCTGCTCAGCAGTATATTCGGTTGTTTCCGCATCTTCCGGCAGGAAGTGCGCTTTAACTTTAGCTTTGGCAGCATCAACAGCGGTATAACGAGCCTGCTTGTCGATGATTTTGTAAGCTGCGCGCAGATCATCTTCAATGATTGCCAGCATTGCGGCTTCAGGAGCCGACAGGTCTTCCGGCTGGAAGTCACGTGGTTCTTTTGCAGCAACTTCAGCAAGGCTGATGATTGCATCGATCACAGGCTGGAAGCCTTTCTGACCGAAAACAACAGCGCCGAGCATGACTTCTTCAGAAAGTTCCTGCGCTTCGGATTCAACCATCAGAACAGCATCGCTGGTACCGGCAACAACCAGATCCAGTTTGGATTCAGCCATTTCGTCGAGATGCGGGTTCAGAACATATTCGCCGTTGATGTAGCCAACGCGCGAACCACCGATCGGACCCATGAAAGGCACGCCGGAAAGGGTGAGCGCTGCGGAAGCGGCAACCATCGACAATACGTCCGGATTGTTTTCCAGATCGTGCTGAATAACGGTGATAACAACCTGTGTGTCGTTCTTATAGCCGTCAGCAAACAGCGGGCGGATCGGACGGTCGATCAGGCGGGAAACCAGAGTTTCGTTTTCGCTCGGACGGCCTTCACGCTTGAAATAGCCGCCAGGAATACGACCGGCTGCATAGGCTTTTTCCTGATAGTTTACAGTCAGAGGGAAAAAGTCCTGACCCGGCTTTGGCTCCTTGGCCGAAACGACGGTGGCCAGCACCATTGTTTCACCGTAAGTGGCGATAACCGCGCCGTCTGCCTGACGGGCGACTTTGCCGGTTTCGAGAATGAGCGGACGGCCGCCCCATTCGATTTCAACTTTATGAGTGTTGAACATATCTTGTCCTTGGTTTGGAATATTTATGTTCTGCGCTGATGTCAGCGCATGTAATATTCCGGTTTGGAACAGGGAGCGGGCAAGACAACAAGAAGCTCGGATAAGGACGAGCTGCCTGCAATCCTGCCTGCGGAACCTGTTCAATACAGTTCCATATCGGGCTTTTACGACAGTATTGTTAAAGCCCTGCTGCATTTTTCCCGTTTTGGCGCTTACACGCACGGAGAATGCATTATTGTATAATACAGAGCGTTTTCAGGCTGTTGAGCCGTAAATACCCTGTTGCCGGAGAGATTTAATGAAAAGTCCTGCTCCGGTAAAAATTCCGGCGAAAACCGTTACGGGTTTTCGCCGGATGATGCGCTTAGCGGCGCAGGCCGAGACGGCCGATCAGGTTCTGATAGCGCGCTTCGTCAACACCTTTGAGGTAGTCGAGCAGGTTGCGGCGCTGAGAAACCATTTTCAGAAGACCACGACGGGAATGGTTGTCATTCTTGTGGCCTTTGAAGTGACCGGTCAGGTTGGAAATGCGTTCCGAAAGAACGGCTACCTGTACTTCAGGAGAACCGGTATCGCCTTCTTTGGTTGCATATTCTTTGATAAGAGCCTGTTTGCGTTCAGCAGTAATCGACATCGGAATGTCCTTTTTGTTTAAGAGGAGAAATGTCGCCCGTGGCCAAGATGTCGTCCAGCCGGGGCCGTTTACTTCAGTTCTGTACAGTCAGCATTGACGAATGCCTTATACGGAACCTGAGGATCATATAATCGAAACTGTGGCTTATTTCCAGACACATTTCAAAAAAGCCTGCAATGCAGGCTTTTTAATAAAATGCGCTAAGCTGTAATCGCTAGAGCGGTTTACGTTTATGTTGAATCGCAGTGCTCGCTCTAGATTCTTTAGTTTGTCGCATTATCCCGACGTCAAGTTGATCCAACTTGACTGTGAAATGCTCTAGTTTAATAAGTGAAAACGCGTTTCGGCTTGAACATACCTTGTTCAATGTAACCGATAGCCAGCAAACGGTTTTTGTGATTGGCGCAAACCTCATCGGATTCCAGCGGTGCATCGCGACCGCGTAAGATGACCGGATTGCCCATACGCACACGGTGAGCCTGATCGTCGGACAAGGCAACCTGTACCAGATCTTCCAGCGCTGCACCGGTATCAATGATAAAATCATCAAGGGCTGAGAAATCACGCGGTGCAACAGGCGCAGGTTCCGCATCTTCATCATCAGATTTCGGCGGCAGTGGCGGCCATGCGGCTTCAAGCTCTGCAAGCGTTACAAAATCATCTTCGTTGAAAGGCGCAACTTCCAGACGACGCAGCTCCGCAATATGACCGAGGCAGCCGAGATCGCGTCCCATATCGCGGGCGAGCGAGCGCACATAGGTGCCCTTACCGCATTCAACTTCAAACACGGCCTGTCCGGCTTCGTTGATCTCCACCAGCTCAAGTTGAAAAATTTCAACTTCACGGGAAGGAATAGCAACTGTTTCACCACCGCGTGCCAGATCATAGGCACGTTCACCGTCAATTTTAATGGCGGAGAATTGCGGCGGGATCTGCTGAATAGTACCGATATAATTTGGCAGAAGCGCCAGAATATCTTCTTCAGTCGGGCGCTTGTCAGAGGTTTTGGTGACCGGGCCTTCCAGATCATCCGTGGAGCGTTCTTCGCCCCAGGTCACGGTGAAGGAATAGATTTTCGTGCCGTCCATCACGTAAGGTACGGTTTTGGTGGCTTCGCCCAGAGCAATCGGCAACATGCCGGAGGCAAGCGGATCAAGCGTACCGGCATGACCGGCCTTTTCAGCACTGAAAAGCCATTTGATTTTGGAAACGGCCTCGGTTGAGCCCATGCCTTTCGGCTTGTCAAAAATCACCCATCCGGAAACCGGACGGCCTTTTTTCTTACCTCTGCGTGCCATCAGCCGTTATTCTCGTTATCTTTATGTGTTTCTGTGTCGGATTCATCGCTGTCATCCTGCTGCAGATCACGCGCAACTTCCGGCGAACGCAGCAGGGCATCGATCTTGGCAAAATTGTCGAAACTGGTATCCGGACGGAAACGGAATTCCGGCATATATTTCATCTGGCGCAGTTGCGGCGCAACGCGGCCACGCAGAAATTTCGCATTATTTGCCAGTGCTTTAATGACTGTCTGCACATCTGTATTGCCGACGATGCTGATAAAGCAGGTCGCAATTTTCAAGTCAGGCGACATACGCACTTCGGTGATGGAAACAACGGTATTATTCAGAACATCGTCACGGATTTCGCCGCGTGACAGCACCTGAGCCACGGCATGACGAACCTGCTCGCCGACGCGCAACTGACGCTGTGATGGTCCTGTGGAAGAAAAACGGGACATGGGGACTCCAAAATCTGAGCCAAATATCGGTCGGCAACTGTACAAATTGCATGATTGCGGAAAAGCCTGCGAGGCTTTCATCCTATGCACAACCAGACTGATACAGCCTGACAATTATGACAATGCGGCCAATTAAAAATTCAGAGCGGCACTATGTCTGAAGATGAGTGTAAACCGCCCGAGAAATGAAGCAGCGGCAGTTCTGATAACTGCCGCTGCTTTGCTGATTACAGCGTACGCGTGATCATCTCAACGCGGAACGCTTCGATGATGTCGCCTGCGCGTACATCTTCGTAGTTTTCAAATGCCATACCGCATTCCTGACCCATCGGCACTTCGGCAACTTCGTCCTTGAAGCGCTTGAGTGTCTTGAGCTTGCCTTCGTGGATAACCACGTTGTCGCGGATAAGGCGTACACCGGCGCCACGCTCGACTTTACCGTCAACAACACGGCAACCGGCAACTTTACCGACTTTGGTGATGTTGAAGACTTCGAGAATTTCAGCATTACCGATGAAGGTTTCACGACGTTCTGGCGGCAGAAGACCGGACATCGCTGCTTTCACATCATCAATCAGATCATAGATGATGTTGTAGTAGCGGATTTCGATACCCTGCTGTTCAGCTGCATCACGGGCCTGTTTATTGGCGCGGACGTTGAAGCCGATGATGGCAGCATTTGATGCTTCAGCCAGCGAGATATCGCTCTCTGTGATACCACCGGCACCCGAATGAACGATACGTGCGCGGACTTCATCAGTGCCGAGCTTGTCGAGAGAAGCAATAATCGCTTCAACCGAACCCTGCACGTCACCCTTGATAACCAGCGGGAACTCTTTGAGGCCGCTCGACTGCAGATTAGACATCATCTGCTCAAGGGAACCGCGCGAGCCTGCCTGACGGGCAACGGCCTTATCGCGGGCAAGACGCTGACGGTATTCAGAAATTTCGCGTGCCTTGGCTTCGTTGGCAACAACCGCAAAGCGGTCACCAGCCTGCGGAGTGCCGGACAGACCGAGAATTTCCACCGGCATTGCAGGGGATGCTTCTTTCACATGGTCGCCATGATCATTGACGAGGGCGCGAACACGACCCCATGCACTGCCGGCGATGATGATCTCGCCCGGATGCAATGTACCTTTCTGAACCAGAACGGTTGCAACCGCACCGCGACCGCGGTCAAGCTGAGCTTCAATAACCACACCTTCAGCTGTACGCTCAGGATCGGCTTTAAGATCAAGAATTTCAGCCTGCAACAGAACGGCTTCAAGCAGCTTGTCGAGGTTGATTTTGTTCTTGGCGGAAACTTCCACATCAAGCACTTCACCGCCCATGGTTTCCACAAACACATCGTGCTGCAGCAGGGCATTGCGTACTTTTTGCGGATCAGCGGTCGGCTTGTCGATCTTATTGATCGCCACGATGATCGGAACACCGGCCGCTTTGGCGTGGTTGATCGATTCAATCGTCTGCGGCATCACGCTGTCATCCGCGGCAACCACCAGAATGGCAATATCCGTTGCCTGCGCACCACGGGCACGCATCTGCGTAAAGGCGGCGTGACCAGGCGTATCGATAAAGGTGATTTTCTGGCCGTTCTGTTCAACCTGATAAGCACCGATATGCTGGGTAATACCACCGGCTTCACCCGAGACCACATTTGCCTGACGAATTGCGTCGAGCAGCGAGGTTTTACCATGGTCAACGTGACCCATAATGGTAACAACCGGCGGACGCGGCAGCATTGCGCTGAGATTGTCTTCCACGTTGAAGATACCTTCTTCAACGTCGGATTCCGCAACGCGCTTAACGGTATGGCCGAATTCTTCCGCGATCAGCTGTGCCAGATCGGAATCGATCACATCGCCCGGCTTCATCATCTGACCCTGTTTCATCAGGTATTTGATGATATCAACGGCACGTTCCGTCATACGCTGTGCCAGTTCCTGAATGGTAATGGTTTCAGGAATAGTCACTTCACGGGAAATCTTTTCACGGACTTCCTGCATCTGCGAACGCTTGAACTTTTCCTGACGGCGACGCATAGCCGAAAGCGAACGCGAACGGCCTTCGTCTTCCAGATTGCTGTTCAGGGTCAGTTTGCCGCGACGGCGATCTTCTTCAGCCTTGGTCGGTTTTGTAGCGCGCACTTCCGGTTTCGCAGGTACGTTACGACGTACGCCTGCACCACCACGACGATCATCATCATCATCATTCTGCGGCTTGCGGTTCAGAACCTGCTGGGTCGGCTTTTTGTCGGCCAGCGGTGCTTCAGCATTAATATCGCGTGGGGCAGGTGCGCCGCCGGTGCGGTTGTAGCCGCCCTGATTTGGACGGTTCTGACCGGCAGGGCCACGGTTCTGGCCGCCAGAGCGATCACCCGAAGGACGATCGCCGCTTGGACGTGCAGCAGCAGGACGTACAGGTGCAGCCGGTTCACGCTTGCGTGCTTCAGCTTCAGCTTTAGCCTTGGCTTCAGCTTCTGCCTTGCGGCGTGCATCTTCTTCAGCCTGACGGCGCTCAGATTCCAGACGCTCGATTTCACGGCGCTTTTCTTCTTCTGCGCGGCGGATAGCTTCTGCTTCTGCGCGTTTGCGATCTTCCGCATCACGGATTACCGCATCCTGAAGGGCGCGGCGACGTGCATCCATTTCCGAAGAGGACAGGGTGTTCAACACCATGCCCGGACGGTCATTGGAACGGTTGCGCTGTTCATTGCGGCCACCCGGACGGGAACCCTGCGGCTTGTTATAGCCACCACCGGCCGGACGATTGCCCGCAGGGGCACCCGGACGGGCTGTAGCAGCCGGTGCTGCCGGACGGGCAGCAGCAGGCGCTGCAGGTTTAGGTGCAACAGGTTTTGCAACTGCGGCTTCAACAGGCTTGGCAGCCTGCGGAGCAACCGGTGCGCTTTCTGTTTTTGCAACAGGCGCAGCAGCTTCTGTAACAGGCGCAGGCTTAGGCGCATCTGCAATCACGGCCGGCTTTTCAGCAACCGGAGCAGGAGCAGCTTGTGCCGGTGTCGGAGCCGGTGCAACTGGCTGAACAGGAGCCGGAGCGGCTGCAGCTTCAGGTTTTTCGTCAGGACGGGTAAACTTACGTTTTTTCGTCTCAACAACAACCGACTTGCTGCGTCCGTGGCTGAAATTTTGCCGTACAGTGCTCTGTTCGACTCCTGGCCGCTTGATGGTCAGCGTCTTTTTTGTGTCGACGCTCAGCGTCTTGTCGTCGTTTGAATTACTGTCGCTCATTCTGATTCCGTTTCCTTCGCAGCAGTGGCTGCCAGATTTTCCAAGTTCGCTGCGCTCTCGCCGCGATATTTATGCAGCTGAAGCGCCCGCGTGACGAACCCGGTTGCTGCCGTTCCTTCAATCACGGCGGCATGTATTACATTTCCGCCGCCAAATGCCAAATCCATTTCATCCCCTGTAAAAAGGGAATAGGCTTTTATATCTGCTCCGGTTGCCATCTTCCTCGCATGACGCGCCTGATCCAGCTTTCGGATGCCGTCGGGAGCCGCTGTTGTCGCATGAAGCACCATTGTAACGCGGCCGGTACGCACAGCAGAATCAACTTTCGCCGATCCTGTCACCACAGCACCGGACTTTCTGGCCAGTGCTAGACTGCCCAGCGCGGATTTTGTCAATAGCCTGTCGACCAGAGAGCCCAAATCCGCCGGCACCGAAACTTGCGTTTTCAGTGCGCGGGGCAGCAGTTTGCGTTTAACCGCTTCATCAACAATATGCCGTTCTGCTTTAATCCAGCATCCGCGTCCGGGTAAATTGCGCTTCAGATCCGGTACAACACTACCGTCGGGTGCAGCCACAAACCGGATGAGATCTACAGCCGGGCCGCTCTCGCGCGTAACAATACAGGTCCTGTCGTTTTTATCCGGTTTCAACCAGAACTCCACTTCGCTCGAAAACAGCGCCGGTGGAGAGGAACTGTTTTCTACTTTAATATGAGTGCAAGGGCAAGAAGCCCTGCAATATGTGTGCGCAAGACAGCCGTAAACCGAGCGGTTCCGGCTGTATGCAGTTTGTCGGAAAACAGGCCTGTATCAAAAAAGCTGACACAGGCATTATTTCCGTTTTTATGACGCAATTTCGGACGGAAAACCGGTTTCCACTTTTCCTGAAATTGCTGTAGATGCCGATGCGCGGACATCAAAATCCGCCCGCGCGAGCGGCAGTTGCAAGATGCTGATTAAGCATCTGCCTGCTCTTCATCATCGCCTGTCGAAGCCAGTTCATTGGCAGCTTCTTCCAGCTGATCTTCTGTAATCCAGCCTGCTTTAAGGCGGGCTGCGAGAACCATCTGCTCTGCGTCTGTGCGGGAAACTTCAAACGGTGTCAGAACACCGGCATGAGTAACAGTTTCGCCGTCTTTACGCTCGCGCCAGCCCACGAGATCATCTACCGCATAACCGGCAAAATCATCCATGGTCTTCACGCCGTCTTCACCGACTGCAACAAGCATTGCACTGGTCAGACCCGGTACATCGCGCAATTCGTCGCTGACGCCCAGTTCAAGACGACGATCATTCAGATCGCTTTCGAGACGATCCAGATATTCTTTCGCACGATCCTGAATTTCGGCAGCAGTATCAGCATCGAAACCATCGATCGAGGCGATTTCGTCGCTTTCGACATAGGCGATTTCTTCAACCGAACCGAAACCTTCGGAAGCCAGAACCTGACCAACCATTTCATCCACATTCAGCGCTTCCATGAACAAAGCAGAGCGTTCTGTGAATTCTTTCTGGCGGCGTTCGGATTCTTCGTTTTCCGTCATAATATCGATGTCCCAGCCGGTCAGCTGCGAGGCAAGGCGCACATTCTGACCGCGGCGGCCGATGGCCAGCGACAGCTGATCATCAGGTACTACAACTTCGATACGTTCTGCATCTTCATCCAGAACAACCTTGGCCACTTCCGCAGGCTGCAAGGCGTTAACGATGAAAGTCGCTGCATCCGGCGACCAAGGAATAATGTCGATCTTTTCGCCCTGCAATTCGCCGACAACGGCCTGAACGCGGGAACCGCGCATACCAACGCAGGCGCCGACAGGATCAATCGAGCTGTCACGGGACACAACGGCCATTTTGGCGCGCGAACCCGGATCACGGGCAACCGATTTGATTTCAATAATGCCGTCGTAGATTTCCGGCACTTCCATGGTGAAGAGTTTCGCCATGAATTGCGGATGGGTACGCGACAGGAATACCTGCGGGCCGCGTTGTTCGCGACGGACATCATAGACATAAGCGCGGATGCGGTCGCCGTAGCGGAATGCTTCACGCGGGATCAGTTCATCGCGGCGGACAATGGCTTCACCGCGGCCGAGATCAACAACCACATTGCCATATTCAACGCGCTTGACAGTACCGTTGATGATTTCACCCAGACGGTCTTTGAATTCGTCATACTGGCGGTCACGCTCAGCTTCGCGCACTTTCTGTACGATTACCTGTTTGGCGGACTGGGCAGCAATACGGCCGAAATCCATTGGCGGCAGCTGGTCGGCAAGGAAATCGCCTACTTGTGCATCCGGATTGCGTTCACGTGCGGATTCCAGAGCGATCTGTGTGGCGTAATCTTCTACAGTTTCAACCACTTCAAGCAGACGCTGCAGCTTGATTTCACCGCTCTTGGAATTGATATCCGCGCGGATATTGGTTTCCAGACCATAACGGGAGCGGGCAGCTTTCTGAATGGCATCGGCCATCGCTGCAATCACGATCTCGCGGTCAATGGATTTTTCGCGCGCAACCGCATCAGCGATCTGAAGAAGCTCTAGCCTGTTTGCACTGACTGCCATTGGTCTCTCCTTGGTGCAGCACCCGTTTTTTGCTTCTGGGTGCGAAAGCTTTTTTGTTTTGTCGCATTATCATGACAAGCAAATGAAGTCATTCGCCCGTGAAATGCTTAGTTGTCTTTATCGCTCTCCGGAGCATCGGCATTGCCGCTGTCCAGATTGAATTCATCACTCAATTCGTCGCCCGGAATACGGCCTTCGCGCAGAGCTTTGTCTTTGCGCAGCGCATCACGGATCAGATCATCGGTCAGGATCAGTCTTGCATCAGCGATCAGCTCAAAAGGAATTGTGGTCTGAGCTTCCGCGCCGTAAGTGGCCTGATCGGTTTCGAGAGTGACAGTCTCAGCTTCAACCTTGATGATGCGGCCGCGGAATTTCTTGCGGTTATCATGCAGCATCGAGGTTTCGAGTTTGGCAATATGACCCTGCCAGTTGGAAAAGTCAGATTTGCGCACCATCGGGCGGTCAATGCCCGGTGAAGAAATTTCAAGGTGATATTTGCCGTCAATCGGATCTTCAACATCGAGAACCGGAGAAACGGTACGGCTGACAATTTCGCAATCTTCAACGGTCATGGTGCCGTCCGGACGCTCAGCCATAATCTGCAGGGTGAGGCCGTTGAGGCCGGAAATACGCACGCGCACAAGACGGAAACCCGCAGCATTAATCGCAGGTTCGATCAGCGATGCCACTTTTGCATCAATACCCGTTTCACGGATAATGCGTGGTTCATCCTGTGTCGCGTCAAGCGCTGTAATGATCTGGTCCTGTTGTGTTTGTTCGTTCACCCTGTATTCCTTAAAATACGTGCAATAGGATTTCCGGCGGCAGTCTGCGCAGTTTTCAGTGTGTACCAAACAAAAAAGAGCGGGACCGGTGGGACCCACTCTTGTTCTACCGACCAAGAATTTGAGGCAACTATACAGAAAAAAGCCGCCTGTGACAAGCCTTGTCCTTGAGGACGAATTATCGCCTGATAAAGGTAAGGTAAGCAGCCTGACGGCCTTCACGGAAAGCTTTGGCTTCATAGCGTGTGCCCGGCCATGCTTCATATGGTGTGTGCCAGTCGGCAGCACTTTGTGCCTGCCATTCAAACGCACCATGGTCGTGGCAATGCTGCAGTGTCCAGTTGACATAAGTATCAATGTCGGAGGCAAAGCGAAACAAAGCGCCGGGCTTCAGCACGCGGGCGAAGCGGCTGAGGTTTTTCTGGCTGACAAAACGGCGTTTCCAATGTTTCTTTTTCGGCCACGGATCAGGATAGAAAAGATCAATACCGTCAAGTGAGGCATCCGGCAGCCAATCGAGTACCAGCGTTGCATCGTCATCATAGAGACGCAGGTTCGGCAGCGGATTGGCATCCTGTGCGCCAAGCATTTTCGCCATACCGTTGACGAAAGGCTCAACACCGATAAAACCGGCTTCCGGTTTGCGGGTGGCTTCATGCACCAGATGCTCGCCGCCGCCGAAACCGATTTCCATACGCACTTTCGAAACATCGGTCATAAATAGTGTGCGCAGATCCTGCGGCGCAGGGCTCAGAAGATCAAGTTTGAGCTGCGGCAACAGGTCTTCGCGCAGAAAACGCTGATGCGGGCGCAAAGGTTTGCCGTTACGGCGGCCATAAAAAGCTTCCGTCGCACGTGAGCCGCGTGGCTGTTGTTCAGAGGACTCTGCACTCATGGCTTCATCCTTGAGGTCACAGTTGCGTTCAGTATCAGACATCGGCACGTTTCTTTATGGTTCAGATAATCGGAATAAGCCGCTTTACACATAATCAGCGACGGAAAGTCTACTGATTTTTTGTGTGGCTGTTAAAGAAACAGGGCACCATGAGAGAAACATGGTGCCCTGAAACCCGGAATATGGAGAATGAAATCAGACCTTAAGCGCAGCTTTCAGTGCTTTGACCAGATCTGTCTTTTCCCATGAGAAAGAGCCGTCGCGACCAGCTTTACGGCCGAAATGGCCATAGGATGCGGTCTTGGCATAGATCGGTTTGTTAAGGTCGAGATGTTTGCGGATGCCGGTTGGCGACAGGTCCATCACCTGACGCAGCGCGGTTTCCACATCGCTCTCGGCAACTTTGCCGGTGCCGTGCAGGTCAACATAGACCGAGAGCGGCTGGGCAACGCCGATCGCATAGGACAGCTGAATGGTGCAGCGGTCGGCAAGACCGGCAGCAATCACATTCTTGGCCAGATAACGCGCGGCATAGGCTGCGGAGCGGTCAACCTTGGTCGTGTCCTTGCCGGAGAATGCGCCGCCGCCATGCGGAGCTGCACCGCCGTAAGTATCAACAATGATCTTACGTCCGGTCAGACCGGCATCACCGTCCGGTCCGCCGATGACGAATTTACCGGTCGGATTGATGTACCAGTTGCAATTTGCAGCAATCGGCAGATCACCAAGGGCTTCGCGGATTACCGGCTCAACGACCTGACGGACTTTCGCGGAATCCCATGAAGCATCGAGATGCTGGGTCGATAACACAATCTGTGTGACTTCCGCAGGCTTGCCATCGGCATAGCGCACTGTGACCTGACTTTTGGCATCAGGGCCGAGCTTGCCATAATCGCCTTCGCCTTTGTGGCGGGCAGCAGAAAGCAGCTCAAGAATCTTATGGGCATAATAGATTGGTGCCGGCATCAGATCCGGCGTTTCGCGGCAGGCATAACCGAACATAATGCCCTGATCGCCCGCACCTTCTTCCCCCTGACGGTCGGCAGCATTATCAACGCCCTGCGCAATATCCGCTGATTGCGGATGCAGCAGCACGTCAATTTTCACATTGCGCCAGTTGAAGCCTTCCTGTTCATAGCCGATTTCACGGATGGCTTTGCGGGCAGCGGAACGGAAGCGGGAAGGGTTGATCTGCTTATGGCCTTTGGCATCGAGCAGAATTTCACCGGCTTTGTCTTTTTTCAGGAATGTGTCCGGCACACGCACTTCACCGGCAATCACGACGCGGTTGGTAGTGGCAAGGGTTTCACAGGCAATACGTACAGACCACGGATCAACACCGGTTTTACGTGCTTCCTTGTAGATCATGTCTACGATTTCATCGGAAATACGATCACAAACCTTATCCGGATGACCTTCGGATACCGATTCACTGGTGAAAAGATATGAACTGCGTGACACGGGAAACCCCTCTTGAAAATCTGCGGAGCATTGTACTCTCCGGAGAAACAGTTGCTTTCAGCATTGTGCATTTCTGCGCACGAACTGCTGATAATTCATTGCGCGCCGTTTTCAAACCGTTTCAGGCCGCTTTCAGAAAAGCCTGTCTGCTACGGAATGAAAGTGAAGCAATCGCTCTATAAAGAAATCAGACGTTATTTGCGCGTATAATCAGCACGAAATGACAAGATATACAACTATCTGCATGTGTTTATGTGCGAGATTTAACGCAAGAAGCTGCCAAATTGTCGCATTAAGCACCTGCTATAATGCGACAAAACAATAGGATAGGGCAGTTTCAGGGATTCTGTTTTTACCGAATTCGCGCCTCTGGCGCTTCAGAGATTAATCATCATCATTGGCAAGGGTTTTTACCAGATCAATGATTTTACGACGCACTTTCGGATCAGTGATTTTTGTAAAATAGCGTGTCAGCTGCACGCCTTCATTTGTCTGAAGAAAATCAACAACATAGGTTGTTTCATTGTCTTCCGCAAAACCGCCGTTCTGCTGTCCGGCCTGCTCCGGTGCATCTTCAAAAAAGAAGGCAACCGGTACACTCAAAATGGATGAAATGGCTTGCAGGCGGCTGGCACCGACGCGGTTGGTGCCTTTTTCATATTTTTGAATCTGCTGGAAGGTAATACCGAGATTTTCACCGAGTTTTTCCTGACTGAGGCCAAGCATGTTCCGGCGCAACCGGATGCGGCTGCCCACATGAACATCAATGGGATTGGGTTTCTTTTTATTCTCAGTCATTCACAAATGCTCCTCGCTTATGCGAGCTTTCCTTGATGAAAAATGGTTTGCTTAAATCAGCATATTTTTCGGAGAATTATAGGGTTCATCTGAAATTTCATCAGTTTCATGTGTATATCATAACATCAAAAATATGATGTCAACCGAAACGCTCGGTACGGATGGCATGTAAACCACATGAAATTACGAGCAAGATGAACAGAAGTGTGAAGAACTGTGTTTCTCCTGCCGGTTTGCGCCAGAAGCCTGTCGCTTTTGGTGGCAGACGGCCATCAATAAATCCGACTTCATTCAGGTTGAGATGTTTGGTGATTCGACCGTAAGAATCGGTAATCGCTGAAATACCGTTATTGGCTGCGCGCAGCAAAGGCAGTCCCTGTTCTACAGCGCGCAATTGTGCCTGCCGGAAATGCTGATAAGGCCCCGGTGTATTGCCGTACCATGCGTCATTGGTAATATTGATGATCGCATCAACACTCTTGCCCTGATAGCCAAGCTCGGACGGGAAAATCGCCTCATAGCAGATCAAAGGCAGCAGGGTCAGGCTCGGGCTGACATTGAGGGCATGGCGCGCCGGTGCTGCGGTAAAGCCGCCGGGTAATTCCACCACTTCCTGCATGCCGACAGAGCGTAGCAAACCCTCCAGCGGCAGATATTCACCGAATGGTACAAGATGCACTTTGTCGGCAGTTGCGGTCACCTGACCGGCGGCATTTACCGCGAAAATACTGTTATAATAGGCGGAGAGATCCTCTCCCTCACCACGCACCGCTCCGGCCAGCAGCATTTGATTCGGCTGAAGTGCCTTGCCGATGGCGCTCAAGGCTTCCTCGACCTGTGGCAGCACATAGGGAACGGAGGTTTCCGGCCAGATAATCACATCAGGCACCGGCTGGCCATTGGCAGGCGGGCGGGTACTGAGATCAAGATGCTTGTCGAAAATCGCGCGGCGCAGCTGATTATCCCATTTGGCATCCTGTGCAATGGAGGCCTGAACCAAACGGATAACAGGTGCATCAGCGCCTTGCTCTGACAAAGCGGGAGCCTGCTGTAAGCGCCATGCGCCATAACCGGCATGGGCAATCAACAGGGCACAGGCGGTAATTAATCCGCTGCGCCAGCCATAGCGCTGTCGTTTATTGCCAAACAATAGAGCAGGCATGGCGAAAATCACCACAGCAAGAATATTCATGCCATAGAGACTGGTAATCGTAACTGACTGCATCAGCAATGGTGTCGGCATCAGCATATAGCCGAGCGCATTCCAAGGAAAACCGGTGAGAATGAAAGCGCGCAGCCATTCTGTAACGCCGAGTGCGATGGCCAGCACCAGAATACGGATGAGACCTGCCCCCCAGAAAACCCGTGCAAATGCCGCAGCAAAAGCGAAGAAAAACGCCAGAAAGGCAGGCAGGCCGAGAATAGCGAATGGTAATGCCCAGGCGAAATTTTCTGCATCGACCAGCAATGCCATGCCGATCCACCAGAGACCGGCGAGAAAATAGCCGAAACCAAACAACCAGCCGGTGCGAAAAGCAGGGAGCAGGCGCTTCCATCCGGTTGCGGTTGTTGTACCCGAACTGTCAATCAGCAGCACTAGCAGCGGAAAACCGATAAATCCGGCGGGCAAAAAATCAAAAGGCGGCAATGCCAGCGTGACACTTGCACCGGCGAGAATGGTCAGGAGCGCTTTACGCCAGCCGGTGAGGTTTTCAGTCAGGCGGAGATAAAGGCTGTTCACTATATTCGGTCTCTCAATGGGGATAAGGCGCTCTACTCAGTTTATGAGCCGAAGATTAAGAAAAACTGAGAAGAGAATACAGCGATAAAAAACACCGCCGGTGTTGCGGCGGTGTTTTAATAGATTATGATGCTGTTAGAGCATTTCACAGTCAAGTTGGATCAACTTGACGCCCGTGATAATGCGACCAAATAAAGAATCCAGAGCGAGCGCTATGATTCCAATCTGGACGTAAACCGCTCTAGCCTTGGAAATAATCCCCGTTTCGCGGTGTGATGCGCACTTTATGGATGCGTCGTGAATCGGCTTCCAGTACTTCCAGCTCGTAGGCAGGCAACACATCAATGATCGCGCCGGTTTCCGGAATATGATCCAGAGCCGAGATGATAAGACCGCCGAGCGTATCCACATCTTCACTGTCTTCGCCCTGCGTAAAGCCTGCGCCGATCAGTTGTTCCAGCTCTTCCAGTTCCGCGCGGGCATCAACTGTATAGGAACCGTCCGGATTGCGGATCAGCGACAGTTCTTCATCGTCATGTTCGTCTTCAATATCGCCGACAACCATTTCAACAATGTCTTCCAGCGAAACGAGGCCGTCTGTGCCGCCATATTCGTCGATAACCAGCGCCATCTGAATATGGCTCGCCTGCATACGCGCCATCAGGCTGCTTGCCAGCATGGAGGAAGGCACGAACAGCACCTTGCGCATCAGGTTCAGTTCATTGATTGGTGTTGTGAGATCAATTTTGGACAGATCATAGCGCTTGGCAGCGGCTGGCTGTTCCGAACCGGCAGGCTGTTGCCTGCTCATGCGGGTGATGTAGTTGAGAACATCGCGGATATGGATCATGCCGCGCGCATCATCGAGCGTCTCAACATAAACCGGCATACGGGAATGGCCGGAGGACTCAAACAGCTCCAGCAATTCACCCAGCGGTGTTGAATATTCGATAGCTTCAATATCAGCGCGGCTGATCATCACGTCATCGACGCGAAGTTCCCGCAGGCGCAGAATATTGTTGAGCATTGCCTTTTCTTCGGCGGAAAAAGCTGTGTCGCTGTTCGCATCATCGGACAGCGCATCCGTCAGATCTTCGCGGATCGAGCTGGTCTGGCGCGAACGGAGAAACGGAAATAATCCGGAAAGGAGTGAGCGTTTTTCAGATCCTGCCGCTCGTGCAGGATTTTGCCCCGTACTCTGCGCTTCCGGATCGTTCTGAGAAACGGCGTCGCTGTGAACAGCGCCCGTTGAAGAATTGTGATTAGTCTGATCAGCCATGGTCAATCGTTTTCATTATCGGTTGAATGTACAGTATAAGGATCAGGTATGGCAAGAGCATGAAGAATTTCGCGCTCCAGTCCCTCCATTTCTTCTGCTTCCTCATCATCTTCATGATCGTAACCCAGCAGATGCAGCAGGCCATGCACGATCATGTGATGCAGGTGCTGATTAAAGCTTTTGTTTTCTTCAAGAGCTTCACGTTCGACAGTTTCCCGCGCAATAATAATATCGCCGAGCATCGGCCCCGGAGCATCGCCCGGCGCGATGTCAAAGGCCGGAAAAGACAGCACATTGGTGGCTTTGTCTTTATTGCGCCATTGCGCATTAATCGTGCGGATCGAGGCATCGTCGGTCAGAACAAGGCTGAGCTCGGTTTCTTGCTGCGGCAGTTCAAGCCGCGCCCAGACGGCATCGACACAGGATCGGGCAAGCGTTTCATAGGTTTCATTGTCGTCCCCCGACGGGGTTTCCCAAAGAGAACTTTCAATGAGAATGTCGATTGTAATCATTTTTGTTTCGTGAACCGGTTTATTGTTAAGACAACAGCCCGCCTGCAAAGAGACGGGCTGTTATAAAAGTCAATTTGTAATCCAAGAACCTATTTAGGTTTCCGAAGGCGTGTTTTCACCCTCAGTCACACTAACTTTATGATGTTTCAGCGTTTTGGCAGCACCGCGCTTTTCATAGGCGCGGACAATAGCTGCAACCATCGGATGGCGCACCACATCTTTATCGCTGAAGCGCACAGTGACAATGTTTTCAACATCGCCCAAAATCTCCAGCGCTTCCACAAGGCCGGATTTCTGACCGGCGGGCAGATCGATCTGGCTCGGATCACCGGTGACGATCATGCGCGAACCTTCACCCAGACGGGTCAGGAACATTTTCATCTGCATGGATGTGGTGTTTTGCGCCTCGTCAAGAATAACAGCCGCATGTGCCAGTGTACGACCGCGCATGAAGGCCAGAGGTGCAATTTCAATCACACCGGCGGCCAGTGCTCGCTCGACTTTATCCGCAGGGATCATGTCATAAAGCGCATCATAGAGCGGGCGCAGATAAGGATCGACCTTCTCTTTCATGTCGCCCGGCAAAAAGCCGAGCCGTTCACCGGCTTCAACCGCAGGACGGGACAATACAATCCGCTCAACCAGTCCGCGCTCCAGCAGCATGGCGGCATGGGCAACAGCGAGATAGGTTTTACCGGTACCGGCAGGGCCGGTGCCGAAAACCAGTTCCGAGCGCTCCATCGCACGCATATAGGCATCCTGCGTCGGCGTGCGGGCAAAGATGGTCTTTTTGCGTGTGGAGATTTGTGCCGCGGAAAGGCGGGTTTTGGTTTCAAGGGTTGGCAGGCTCAGCTGGTCATCACGCACCGGCGTTGCAGTTGCAGCCATCCGCAGGGCACCATCGACATCGGATTTGCTCAGGTCATGACCTTTTTGCAAAAGCGAATAGAGGTGATCCAGTGCCATCCGCGCCTGTGCTGTGGCAGTTGCTTCACCGCGCAGGATCAGCTGATTACCTTTGGAGCGGACATCGACACCAAGTTTTTGCTCGATATAAGCGAGATTCTCGTCGAATTGGCCAAACAGCGCACTCGCCAGCCGGTTGCTGTCGAAATCGAGGACTATATGAGCCATATCAGAAGCGCCATCCTGCAGAGCAGGGATTGTGGTGGCGGGTTTTTTCAGTTCTTTGCTAACCTGTTTGCCCGTGGTGACGTTCAACCGGCTCTCCTTGATTGCGGTTTAGCTTTATTTAATTGTCAGTGCGCTGATCCGCCGTGACGGATCATATCTGACACGATTATGGTACAGATTAATGACACTGTCACGCGGGAAAGCAGAGCCGGACAACGGCTAGCGTTATTTAAGCTAATTTTTCGGCGACAAGGCTGTTGGTGCCGGTGGAATTGACACGTACGCGGATCATATCACCGACTTCGCCCGGAATATTTTCAATGATTACCGGAATGAGCCATGGTGAGCGGCCTATCATCTGCCCTTCAAAGCGTCCCGGCTTTTCAAGCAGTACATCCATTTCCGTGCCGACAAGACTATTCTGAAATGCATATTGCTGTCCGCTGAGTAGCACCTGCAAGCGCTGCAGACGTTCGTCCTTCACGGATTCTTCCACATGATTGGGCAGATCGGCACCGGGAGTACCCGGACGGGAGGAATATTTGAACGAATAGGCCTGCGCATAACCCACTTCGCGCACCAGACGCATTGTGTCCTCAAAATCCTCATCGGTTTCACCAGGGAAACCGACAATGAAGTCACCGGACAGTGCCAGATCAGGGCGCACGGACCGGATACGCTCGATGAGGCGGATATAATCCTCACCTTTATGTTTGCGGTTCATCGCTTTGAGAATACGATCGGAACCGGCCTGCACCGGCAGATGCAGATAAGGCATCAGAATATCGAGATCGCGATGGGCATTGATCAGCGCATCATCCATGTCGCGCGGATGGCTGGTCGTGTAGCGCAGACGGGCAATGCCCGGAATTTCCGCCAGACGATAGAGCAATTCGCCCAGACCCCATTCGCGGCCGTCATCGCCAACGCCATGCCAGCCGTTGACATTCTGGCCAAGCAGGGTCAGTTCACGCACACCAGCCTGAACCAGCTTTGTCGCTTCATTGATGATCTGGGCAACGGAACGCGAAACCTCTGAACCGCGTGTGTAAGGCACAACGCAGAAGGTGCAGAATTTATCGCAGCCTTCCTGCACCGTCAGAAATGCGGAAACGCCACGTTTGCGTACCTGTTCACGGCTGGCAAGCGGCAGATGTTCGAATTTGTCTTCAACTGCATATTCGGTATCGACAACCTGACGGCCTTCACGCACCTGAGCAAGCGCCTGCGGCAAGCGGTGATAGGTCTGCGGGCCGACCACAAGGTCAACAGTCGGCGAACGGCGCAGAATTTCATCGCCTTCCGCCTGTGCCACACAACCGGCAACACCGATAATCAGATCTTTGCCGTCCGCCTGACGCTTATTTTTCAAATTACGCAGGCGACCCAGCGCAGAATAGAGCTTTTCAGAAGCTTTTTCGCGGATGTGGCAGGTATTAAGCAAAACCATATCCGCATCATCGGGGCTGTCTGTGGTGACATAACCTTCTGCAGCCAGACTGTCGGCCATGCGCTGGCTGTCATAGACATTCATCTGGCAGCCATAGGTTTTGACAAAAACCTTACGGCTATTGGCCAGATTATTACCGGAGGCAGCGACAGTTAACGGAGTGTCAGAAGCCGGATGATGCGGGTTGGGTGCTGTTTGATCCTTCATGGCGCGGCTTTTACCGCTTTTCCCTTAGCTTGAGAAGGGGACAGATGCGCGCAAAACACCATGAAAGACCAGATATTCAAAAGCGGATCAAGGCTCCGGTTAGAGCGCCGTGTGCCAGCTTGGCACACAATGGTCGTTCTAACATTTTAAAATTATGCTCTAGTCAAAAACCTCATCCGGATAGGCACCCCAGATTTTTCCCTGACGGATCCAGCCGCGTGTGCCCTGTGTTTCGAGCTGACACCACTGGCCGGTGCATTCACGGATAGTGGCGATGACACCTGCTTCTGCACGGGCAACAACGCGGGATGTGTCGCTGGCGCTGGCGTAAAGATCAATCACATTATCCGTTTTGCCGCGCTCCCACGGGGCAACGATAGCAGTGCGCTTGCCGGCCAGAAGTGACTGATAGACCCAGCCTTCTGTGCCATCGGCATCGCGGATGCGGCGCCAGTTGTCATATTCCTGAATGATCTCAACCGGCAGTCCCGATTTGGTATAAAGCCATGACACCGCATAATCGCGCCCCGGACCCACACGGATATTCACACGGGCAGGCTTCAGGCTGACAAAACGCGGGATCGGCAGGCCGCTTGGCCCAAGATTGGCAGATGAGGCTGCTTCTTTGCTCGGTGCATCTTCACCGGAAGGACCTTCTTCCGCGGAAGACGGTTCTGCACCTTCGGAAGCGTCCTGTGCATAGGCATGATGCGAGCCGGATAAAGGTGACAGCAGAAACAGGCAGGAAAGCAGGCCTATAGCCAGTAACAGACAAAAATTTGATTTTTCTGTTTTATGCATATGCTGTTTCATTCGCAGTCCTGACCGGCTTATATTCTGGTATAGTCGTCCCGACGGTTTGCAAGATTGGTCTGTAAGATCAATATGACGTTAGGAGACCAGAACCGGCGCTTTTTCTTTGTCTTTGTTCGTCTGCCTTGCTAGACAGTGTATGAACCATGACAATGCCGCACTCTGCACCTTCTTGGTTAAGGAGGTCTCAACGCGACACATCAAAGGGGTAGAAATGTCGGGCAAAAAGAAACCATTGGTCGTCATTACCCGGAAATTACCGGATCCTGTTGAAACGCGCATGCGCGAATTGTTTGATGCGCGCCTGAATATTGATGATCATAAAATGTCGCGTGAAGAATTGGCTTCGGCCATGCGCGAGGCCGATGTGCTGGTGCCGACGATTCGCGATGTGATTGATGCGGAGCTGATTGAGCAGGCAGGCCCCAATCTGAAGCTGATCGCCAATTTCGGCAATGGCGTGGACAATGTGGATGTAACCGCTGCTGCCAAGCGCGGGATCGCCGTGACCAATACCCCGAATGTTCTGACAGAAGATACTGCCGATATGGCGATGGGGCTGATTCTGTCTGTGCCGCGCCGTCTTGTGCAGGGAGCCAATGTGTTTTCCACTTCCGGCGAATGGCCGGGCTGGTCACCGACATGGATGCTCGGCCGGCGCATCTGGGGCAAGCGCCTCGGTATTGTCGGCATGGGGCGTATCGGCACCGCTGTTGCACGCCGTGCCAAAGCTTTTGGCCTTGCTATCCATTACCACAACCGCAAGCGGGTTCATGCGGCAGTTGAGGAAGAGCTGGAAGCGACCTATTGGGACAGCCTCGACCAGATGCTGGCACGGATGGATATTATTTCCGTCAATTGCCCTTCGACACCGGCTACATTTCACCTTTTGTCTGCACGCCGCATCGAGTTGATGCAGCCCAATGCCTATCTGGTGAATACGTCACGCGGTGAGATTGTTGATGAAAATGCGCTGATCCATCAGATTGAGCAGGGCAAGCTCGCCGGTGCCGGTCTTGATGTGTTTGAACAGCATCCGGCAGTTGATCCGCGCCTGCTGAAACTGGCCTCTGAGGGCAAAGTGGTGATGCTGCCGCATATGGGCTCTGCCACGCTGGAAGGACGTATTGATATGGGCGATAAGGTCATCGTCAATATCCGCGCCTTCTGGGACGGGCATCGCACACCGGACCGCGTATTGCCGCCAAAGGTTTGAGATAGAGCTTACAAAAAAAGCCGCCGGAATTTCCGGCGGCTTTTTTATTTTATGGGCGGCGGAAGTGAGAAGGTAAATCGTAAAGATACGCAATTCGCTCAATTGCTTCACGCAGCGGCTCATAGGCTACGGTCATGGTGTGGCCATTGGCATGGATCATCATATCGGGGCTTGCCATAATCGCCACATGACCCGGCCAGAACACCAGATCGCCACGCTGCAGATTGGCATAATCCTTACCGGCATCAATCACATCACCCAGATGATCGCCCTGCATATCGGAATCGCGCAACACATCGCGCCCTGCATCCAGCATGGCAAGCTGTACCAGTCCGGAGCAATCAATGCCAAAACCGGAGGTGCCACCCCAGAGATAAGGCGTGTTAATCAGGCTTTCGGCTGTGGTGACATAATCGGCAATAGTCTCGTTGATCGCCCGCAGATGCTTGGCGAAAATCGCTGTGCCATCCGGCAGCATGCCGTAACGGCTACCACGGTTTTCAACGAATTCGGTGATCTCAACGACTGAGCCGAGGGACAGAGCACTGATATGACGGAAACGCAGATCAGCTCCGGAATAGATGAAAGTGCGCGGTACGCAGATACGATGGGTTGGTTTATTACTAATTGCACCCAGTTCGCTATCGGGCATATAGCCGACATAGCCGTCGCGCACAGCTTGCACCCAGCTCCAGCCATTGGCCTGCTCAAAAACGGTGACTTCATCGCCATAGAGAATCTGACTCTGCGGGCCGCTGGTCAGTTCAGGCTTGCTACGCAGATCGCTGACGGGAACGAGTACACGTTTGCGCTTGCCTTCTGTAAAGGTGGCGGCATCGACTTTTCCGCGTAAAGCACTATCCGCCAGATCAGGACGATAGGCATGGAGACGACGGTCAGGCTGGGTCATAAAGGCAATTCCCTGGACTTGGAGATAACGCGGTCGCCCAGTCTTTCAACATAGAGCGCGCCGCTGACAGTTCGTTTAATCAGGACATTACGCAGGTCCTGCGGATCGCGATGGCGGCTGACCAGCCCCATCGTGCCCATTGTATCCAGCGCACGGGTAATAACAGGTTTAGTCACACCAAGACGCGCAGCCAGCGCACGTACCGTATGAGGCGGTGTTTCAAGATAGATTGTCAGCAATATGGCCATTTGCCGCCATGTCAGATCATGAGTTTCGTCACGCACCTGCGACAGGGAAACGGTCTGTAACAGCGTCAGCGCCTGTAGTGGTTTTAACTCGACAGCCATGAAATGCCACTTGTTTAAGAGAAAGGCCTGCCCGTGAGTACAGGCAGGCTGCTTGTTTACTTTACGTGTAGCGTATTCAACTGCTTTTGAATTGAACCTGCAAGAGGCTTAAACATAGCGTTGTTTGATAACCTGATAAAGCGCTCGGATACCCTGTGCAGCACCGCCGACAGTGGCTGCGGATTTCTCAACCGGTGTCCAGCCGTAAATGTCGAAGTGACCCCAGACCTTGGCATTTTTGACAAAGCGCGAGAGGAACAGTGCTGCTGTAACAGAACCGGCAAAACCGTCGGTGGTCACATTGTTAATGTCCGCAACTTTCGAGGCGAGTTTGGCCTCATATGGTATCCAGAGCGGCATACGCCAGAGCGGATCGGACTGTGCTGCCGCCTGTTCTGCTACTTTTGCAGCAAAAGCTTCATCATGGCTGTAGAATGGCGGCAGATCTGGCCCCAGTGCCACGCGGGCAGCGCCGGTCAGGGTCGCCATATCAATGATCAAATCCGGGTTTTCTTCGTCGGCTAAGGTCAGCGCATCAGCGAGAACCAGTCGGCCTTCCGCATCGGTATTGCCGATTTCAACGGTCTGTCCCTCACGGGATGTCAGAATATCGCTCGGGCGGAATGCATTACCGGAAATGGAGTTTTCAACCGCTGGGATCAGCACACGCAGGCGCACCGGCAGTTTGGCATCCATAATCATACGCGCCAGACCCAGCACATTGGCGGCACCGCCCATATCTTTCTTCATCAGCAACATGCCGCTGGCAGGTTTGATGTCGAGACCGCCGGTATCAAAGCATACGCCCTTGCCAACCAAAGTGACTTTCGGATCGCTGTCTTTGCCCCAAGTGAAGTCAATCAGGCGCGGTGCAGTATCGCTGGCACGGCCGACAGCATGGATCATCGGGAAGTTTTGCTTCAGCAGATCATCACCGATAACAGCAGTGAATTTCGCGCCATAAGCCGTTGCAAGGTTACGGGCTGCCAGTTCCAGTGCGTCCGGCCCCATATCACTGGTCGGTGTGTTGATCAGATCGCGGGTCATGGCGCTGGCATCGGCAAGACGACGGGTTTCCGCCAGATCGGACAGGCCGGAAATATACAGCGAAACGCTGCCCTGCTCTTCTGTAGAAGCGTCTTTTTTATAGCGATTGAACTGATAGCCGCCGAGCAAAAAGCTAACCGCGAATAATTCCGCATGGTCAGCTTTACCTTCAATATGCCAGTTGCCTGCAGGCAAGAGGCGGGCAAGTTTGCCGCCGATCAGACGACCTTCGCCGCTCTTGTCTTTGTCCGCCGGTTCAATGCCGAATAAAGCGCCGCTGATCTGTCCTTGTTCATTGGCCAGTGTCAGTAATTGTCCGGCTTTGCCTTTATAGGCATTGGCTGCTGCCCAGTTGAGGACAGTTTGCGGAAACTGACCATTCGCCAGTGTCTCCGGTGTGACCAGCCATATCGGGCGGCTGTCCGCAGCCTGTTGATCGAGAAGAGCAGCACGGTTCGCAGAAAGAGGCAGGGAGGTCATATTGATTTCCGGTATTTATTTTCAGGAGAGCGGCATGAGTCGCTGATGTTAGCTTAATAATTAACTCTCTATTAGGGTTAATGGAATATTGATTTTATCATATTCAGGTGAAGCGCGGGTTAATGCAGAGGACTGATTTCAGGCGCTTTCAACGACCGTATTTTATGGAGACAGTTTGATGCAGAAAAATGCGCTGGCTTTTGAACAATCGGATAAATCATGCCGTGGCCTGCGTTACGGAAAAAGCCGTTTTCTGACACTCACCACTGCTCTTTTCATCACTGGACTGGCACTCGCTGGTTGCAACAGCGTGGACCGCACCACAACCGGCTCGGTTGCTAAAGGCACTGGCACCAAGGCTGAGCGTTCCATTGAGCAAATGAATGCGCAGCAGCTCGCACAGGCCGCTCAGACCTATGGTGCGCATTATCAGAAGAACCCGACCAGCAAAGTGGCCGCTCTGAATTATGCGACTGTGCTGAGCATGGCAGGCCGCAGTGATCAGTCGCTGGCTGTAATGCGGGCAATCGCCATTCAATTGCCGAAGGACAAGCAGGTTCTGGCGGCTTATGGCAAAGCTCTGGCTGGTGCAGGTGAGCTGGATGCGGCGCTGGATGCAGTTCGCCGTGCACAGACACCGGATTATCCGGACTGGCGTTTGTTGTCTGCGGAAGGGGCTATTCTCGACCAGCAGGGCAATTCCGCGGATGCCCGTGCAATCTATCAGAAAGCGCTGCAGATCAAGCCGGGTGAGGCTTCAATCCTCTCCAATCTTGCAATGTCTTATGTCTTAAGCGGTGATCTGCCAACTGCTGAAAAATATCTGCGTCAGGCGGCAACCGCAAATGGCAGTGACAGCCGTGTCCGCCAAAACCTGGCGCTGGTCGTCGGCCTTCAGGGGCGTTTTCAGGAAGCAGAGACCATTGCCTCCCGCGAACTGTCACCGGAACAGGCAAAAGCCAATACCGATTATTTGCGTGCAATGCTGGCGAAGCAGGGCGTTAAAAAACAGGCGTAAATCTTCTGTAAAGCTTATAAACAAAACGCCTGCCTGAAGAGAATATTCAGGCAGGCGTTTTTGTTTTAGTTTCCGGCGATACCACCTGCACCAAAAATCTGGATCATCGCGGGACCGAGAATAACCATGAACAAGACCGGCAGGAAAAAGACGATCATCGGAACCGTGAGTTTCGGCGGCAGCCCTGCGGCTTTCTTTTCAGCTGCCAGCAAGCGCATATCACGACTTTCCTGCGAGAGTGTACGCATGGCGGTTGCAACCGGCGTACCATAACGTTCCGCCTGAATAAGCGCCTGTGTCATGGATTTAATGGCTTCCATACCGGTGCGGTTGGCAAGGTTCTCATAGGCCTGACGGCGCTCCGGCAAAAAGGCCAGTTCAGCATTGGTCAGCATTAGCTCTTCAGCCAGATCCACCGACTGAATACCGATTTCGTCGGCAACACGGCGAAAGGCTGCTTCTGTGGACATGCCGGATTCGACGCAAATCAGCATCAGGTCGAGGGCATCAGGCCAGGCCAGTGTGATGGATTCACGGCGCTTGGCTGCAATATTACTGACATAGAGATTGGGTGCATAGAAACCGGCATAAGCGGCAATAATGCAAATCAGAAAGCGCATAAAAGCACTTTGCTGTTCCAGCATACCCAAACCGAATATCCAGAATATTGCTAAACCGAGAAATGCGAAGGGCAGAATAAACCGCATGAAAAGAAAAACATTGAGCGGATTTTGTCCGCGAAACCCTGCCTGTCGCAATGATGCGACGGTCTTCTCATCGGCCAGAGCGCGGCGCAGATCCAGTTTTTCAACAAAGTCACGAATTCCGGCTTTTTGCTGATGGCGCAGACTGATGCCGCGTTCTTTATCATTAGCCATCCGCGCTCTTTCGCGGGCACGAAGAGCCTCACGCTCTAGTGCTACGGATTTCATACGGTTTTTCAGCGGGTTACGCTGAAAGTAGGGCAGCAGAAGCGTCATTATGGTTGCGAACATCGCAAACATGATGAAAATGCTGATGAGCGTTTGCCGCTGGAAGAGCGTGGTTTCAAAAAAATTCTGCATCACCAGCCCCGCTTACATTTTGAAATTAATCATGATTTTCATCACAAAAATTCCGAGTGAATACATAATTAGAGCAATTACTAATAGTATATTTCCTGGGAAGGTTGTGAACAATAGCGTGATATAGTCTGGACTCATCAAAGAAATTGCTCCGGCAACAAAAAATGGCAATGCGCCGATAATCGCAGCTGATGCTTTGGCTTCCTGTGACATGGCCTGGACTTTGGCTGCCATTTTTTTACGGTCACGCAAAACACGCGACAAATTACCCAATGCTTCAGACAGATTGCCGCCGGCCTGCGACTGAATTTGTATCACAATTGAAAAGAAGTTTGTTTCAGGGCAGGGCATGTTTTCCGGCATTTTGGCGACAGCTTCCGGTATTGTTAGTCCCATTTGTTGCGCCTCAACAATCCGGCGAAATTCCTCCTTGACCGGAGAAGGCGCATCATTTGCCAGCAAGCGCAGACTGTCATTCAAAGGAAGGCCGGAGCGCAAGGAGCGGGTGATGACATCCAGCGCATTCGGAAAATCATTCAAGAAAGCTTTCATTCGCTTCTTGCGAAAATGCATGACGATCCAGCGAGGCACCCCGAAAAAGCCAATCAGGGCAATCAGCGGCGCCATAATCAAAGGAATGCCAGCCATCAGCCCGAGCAGAAAACAGATAAAGGCGCTCGCCGTGCTGATGAGATAAAACTGCCGGACACTCCAGCTCAGACCTGCCTGAGCCAATAATATACGTAGCGGCGGGTTTTTTTGAGTTTTGTTTTGTGTTTTGTTGCGACGGTCAAGCTCGTCCAGATTATCCTGCAATGTTCGGCGGCGCTTTTGTGCCTCACTGGCTTTTTCACGCTCTGACCGCATAACAGCACGGCTTGCCGTAGTCTTTTTGATGGCATCAAGGCGTTTCTGACCGGTTTTTTCAGTCGTAATACGGTCGAAAAAAATTGCATAGAGCAGGGCACCGACCGCAATTGCAGCCAGGACAACAAGCATAATTGTTGTGCCGTTCATTGAAGTGCCCTTTCAGTGCCTGCTTCGGTTCGTTCGGTATCATATCCAACAAAGAAACTGAGTTTGTTTTAAAGTAAAATCACTCTGACAGCTCTATATCTGAGGACTGCCGGCGACCTCCATCGTGTCCAGAATGGTCGCCAGCCGCTGATCTTCATTATAGTAGCGCGCCCGCTCCCAGAAGGCCGGCCGGCCGATACCGCTTGATACATGCCGCCCGATAATATTACCGTTAATGTCTTCACCGAGGAACTCAAAATTCATCAGATCCTGCGTGATGATGATATCACCTTCCATTCCCACCACTTCTGTGATGTGGGTAATCCGGCGCGTACCATCGCGCAGACGTGTCGCCTGAATAATCACGTCAACGGAGCCGACAATAATTTCACGCACGGTACGTTGCGGCAATGTGTAGCCGCCCATGGCAATCATGGCTTCCATACGGTTCAGACATTCGCGAGGGCTGTTGGAGTGGATTGTGCCCATTGAGCCGTCATGGCCGGTATTCATGGCCTGAAGCAGGTCGAAAACTTCAGGGCCACGGACTTCACCGACGATAATTCGTTCAGGACGCATACGCAGACAGTTTTTAACCAAATCGCGCATGGTAATTTCGCCTTCGCCTTCAAGATTGGGCGGGCGGGTTTCCAGACGAACGACATGCGGCTGCTGCAATTGCAGTTCAGCCGAGTCTTCGCAGGTAATGATACGCTCAGTTTCATCAATATAGCGTGTCAGACAGTTAAGGAGCGTGGTTTTACCGGAACCTGTACCGCCTGAAATAATGATATTACAGCGCACGCGGCCGATAATTTGCAGCAGTTCCGAACCCATTTGCGAAATACTGCCGAAACGAACCAGCTGATCCAGTGTCAGCTTGTCTTTTTTAAACTTACGGATGGTCAGGGCTGTGCCGTCAATGGCGAGCGGAGAAGTGATAACGTTCACACGGGAGCCGTCCGGAAGACGGGCGTCACAGATCGGGCTGGATTCATCAACACGGCGGCCGACCTGAGAAACAATACGCTGGCAGATATTCAGCAATTGCTGATTATCGCGGAAACGGACATTGGTTTCCTGCACACGGCCATTGACCTCAATATAGGTTTTTCGTGCACTATTGACCATGATATCGGCAATATCATCACGCGCCAGCAGTGGCTCTAACGGACCATAACCCAGAACATCGTTGCAAATATCATCAAGCAGTTCTTCCTGCTCGGCAATCGACATAACGAAATTCTTGATCGAGATAATATCATTGACGATCTCGCGGATATCATCACGCGCGGCATCGGCATCCATTCTTGATAATTGAGACAGGTCGATTGTATCAATCAGCGCTGCAAATATCTGGGATTTTGTATCGTAATATGCCTGCGATTTTTCACGGACGACCGGTGCTGCTGGTGCTTTCACAGCAGGCTTTTCCGATGCAGATACAGCCGTGTTGGTCTGTGACGGCGGAGTCAAATTCGCTGTCTGACCGGCTGTCGCAGCAGCAGGTTTTACAGTACCGGTGGTTGGGGAGGCTGCACCTCTTTTTCCAAACATGGCTGTTGTTTATCCTTGTCCGTCAGGCAGATTTTTTGCGTTTAAACTTACTGAGAAGCCCGGCCAGCGGTTTAGCTTTTTTGCCCTGTTCCGGTACATCATGTTTGCCAAGCAGTTCGCGTGCGATTTCAGTGATTTTTTGTGAAATCTTGTGGTTCGGATCGGCTTCTGCGAGCATATGGGCATTATTGGCCGCCGTACCGAAAAACTGCGGATCAAATTCAATCACAGCCAAAGGTTTAATATTCAGCGGTGAGCAGAAATCCGCAGCAGAAATTTCAGGACGTTTCGGTACGCCGGTCTGGTTCAGAATGAGATGCGCCGGCTTGTCATTCGGTCGCAGCAGGATCAGCGTATCCAGCAAATTCTTGGTATTGCGCAAACTGGCTAAATCCGGTGTGGCAACGATGACAATCTCATCAGCCCGCATCAGTGTTGTACGTGTCCAGCTGTTCCAGCTATGTGGTATGT
The DNA here is from genome assembly GCF_041929865.1 of Pseudochrobactrum lubricantis. Lineage (NCBI taxonomy): Bacteria > Pseudomonadati > Pseudomonadota > Alphaproteobacteria > Hyphomicrobiales > Brucellaceae > Pseudochrobactrum > Pseudochrobactrum lubricantis. Next base: position 742,305 of record NZ_JBHEEE010000001.1, on the reverse strand, counting down.
CGAGTACCAGCAATTGTGTGGTACGAAGAGCAGCATCGATCACGGAAACAAAGGATTCCGTGTCAAAATCATAGGTTTTTTCGAGTGTGGACGGCGCTGCCAGCAGCGATAAATGTTCCGAACTCTCTGCCAGAAGGCGATCAAGATAGACTTCATCCACCCGTTCCGGTGCATAGACTGCGTCAGCGATACCAAGTGTCGGATCCTGATCAAAATTAATATTGACCGTGCCGAATGGCAAATCCATATCCGCCAATACAACTTCATGTTTGAACTGGTTGGCGAGACTCCAGCTGATATTATGGGCCAGTGTTGATGAACCAACACCACCTTTTGCACCAATAACGGCAACATTTCTGCCGGATGGTGCAGTTGCCGGATCCGTGAATAATGTATCCAGTACGGATATAACTTCCGTCAGGCTTGCAGGAGAAACAAGGTAATCGGAAACGCCATTGCGGATCAATTCACGATATAGGCGCACTTCGTTACTGCGGCCGATAATCAGAACGCGGGTTCCGCTGTCGCAGACTTCGGCAAGTTGCATAATATCTGCAAGCAGCTGATCCTGTCCTGCAGCACTTTCAAGAATAATAAGATGCGGTGTGGAAGTGCTCTGATAGGCTTCCAGTGCCACATCGACTCCACCGGAGCGAATATGCCAGCGGGTACGCGTCAGGCGTCTGTCTTGAGAGCAGGCCTGCAAAACAGACAGGCCAGCTTCTGTTTCACAGAACGCATCAATATTCAGGCGCGGCAGCGGGCGGATATGGGTTATATCCGTACCTGCATCCTGCAACATAGTTGTTGATGTGACACTGTCTTCCACGATCACGACCTTTTTTTATTCGTTTAAAGCAAAATTTCGATGATACGCGCCGGATGATGTTTTTGGATCCGGCGGCAGAAATTATGCGTCTTTAATACTGTGCTGTTAGACTGCGAGAATCCTGCCAAGCTCCTGTTGCGGTCGGTGACATAGCCTCATAGCCTTCGTCTCCGCTGATAATGCGGTCATTACGCGTACCTTTCAGCGGCGATGTGGCCCGAGGCCCGAGGAAATCAGCCGGATTTGCCACCTGAGCTGCCAGATTCGCCTGTGATGCACAGCCAAAATTCGCATAATGCTTGTTCTCAGCCGTACTCAGCATATCAGCAGGCCATCTTCCGCACGGACCTGTCCCTGCTGTCATCGCATAGTAGCTGATACGAACAGGCGCGGAGATTTGCGGATTATTCACCTGATAGCTCTGGGTTGCAATATTGCTGGCCAGAACACCGCCTTGCCTTAAGACTTTGGCAATATCCATACTGATCCGGTAGGCGGCAGACTGATTGGCACTGCCCTCAGGTAAAAGGATGAAAACCATGCCAGAACCTTGGCGACGATATCCGTCAACGGCATTCTGCACAATGCTGCGCTGTGTGATACTAAGTTTGCGATCATTCCGGCTAACAGGAATATCCGCTGTTTTTTCACGCTCCTGAATCGTGATCGGATGATTGGTACGGTAATCATCCGGCGTGGCGCCGACTGTTACATGATGTGTATTGGCACATCCTGCCAGCAGCAGAGTAACAAAAAGGCTGCTGCCAATGAGGGCTGAACGGGAGTGGGGGACGGTAATTCTTCTCATAATGCCTGCCCTCTTATTTGTAAATGAAGCCGACAACGCCGTTATAGCGGCCGTTTGGCAGGTTGGTTTTTGCAGAGCCATAAACACGATTGACCTTGCCCAATACAAAGCCGGCTGCATCACTTGGCGGAGCCAGATTATCATCAGGTCGAGCCAGTTCTGTTCTGGCTGTCGGGCGTACCAGATAAGGGGTAACAATTACGACCAGTTCGGATTCATTGCGTAAAAAATCACGACTGCGGAACAAAGCCCCGAGTACCGGAATCTTGGACAGGCCGGGCGTGCCGTTAATCGACTGACGGGTTTCATCGCGGATCAAACCACCAATCATCATGGAGCCGCCGGAAGGCATCTCAACCGTCGTATCGGCCACGCGTTTACGCAGAGAGAGAATGCTTGCACCGACACCGTCAGAATTTTGCGAGCCTGAACCTTCGGTTGTTGGTTCGGAAACGGATGTACGGACTTTCAGCGAGATACGTCCCGGTCCCAGAACAGTCGGCATGAATTCAAGACCGATACCATATTCAATCTTGGCAAGTTCGGCTGTGCGTTTGCCGTCATCATCGGTGGTGACGCTGTTGAGAACATTATATTCACCGCCAACTCTGAAAGCAGCTTTTTCACCGGAAATAGCTGTGAGTGTTGGTTCAGCCAGCGTTTTCATTGCGCCCGCTGTTTCCATAGCCTGCAGGTAGCCGCGGAAATTTTTGGTCTGTAACCCGAAACCTGTATTTGAGAGGGTCTGCCCAATTGCTCCGGAAAGACGATCCGACACACCGGTAAAGGTTACACCATTGCTGCTTGCGCTGCCCATCATATTAACGCCGAGCTGTTTCATCACAGAGCGGCTGACTTCAGCAACAGTTACTTTCAGTGTTACCTGATCTTCACCGGCAATGGTAATCAGATTGATGATTTTACTGGAGCGGCGGCGCTCCTGACCAAGTCCACTTGTGATCGTAATATTATTGCCGTCACCGGAGGATGTGGTGGAGGAGTCGTTATACTGACCTGTTGTTGCTTCACCACCTGAAACAAGTAATTCGGCAAGCTTTGCAGCCTGTGCTGCATCCTGTGGTGTTTGAACAGAACCGGTCAGAACAATATTGTCATTGATGAGTTCGATTTTAATATCAGAGCCCGGAATATATTTCCGCAATGAAGAAGACAGGCTGCTGACATCACGCTCGATTTTCAGGTCTAGACTGGCTATCTGTTCGCCGTCTTTGCCGAAGACAATAATATTGGTTTGTCCGACGGATTTACCGAACAGGTAAATGCGCCGCGCTGTACGAGTGACAGCATCAGCTGTTGCCGGATTGGCAACCAGAATATCATAGGCGTCTTGCGGCAGATCAACGACGATTGACTTTCCCAGTCCGAGATTGACCGGTTGTGAGCGACCTGCGCTGGAAATCTGAACGTCCTGTGCCTGCGCGGAATAGGAGCAGAGAACCGGCATAATCAGAGCTGTTGAGAGAAACAGGGTTTTCAACTGTGAACTGCCGCGAATTTTGGAAAAATATGGACGTGTCATTAGTTGATCCCGACTTCAGTAAGATTGCCAGATTTAATCATTTTGACCGGCCCGTTTTTAGAAGGTGACACAACAAGATAATCTGATGAGCTGGACGGTTCCGGTTTTGCATCGCGAACAGAACGTAATGTCAGGCTGATCCGGTCCGCCACTGATTGGGCAACAGCCATGATCTCAGCCTGTTCATGGGTAACTTCCAGAGTTGCGGTGCGGCCGATAATATCTTTTTTGCCTTCATCATCTTCTTTGATCGTCTGATCGATGGCCAGCACGCGAACATTTTCTAAAATGGTTTCCGTTAAGAATGGCATACTCTTATTGGCAGCATTCCGGTCCGCACGAGTGAGAATTACATCGACGCGATCACCGGGAAGAATGAAGCCACCGGCAGAACTTTCTGCAGCAATATTAGTCGCGATGGCACGCATACCTTGTGGCAGCAAAGAGGACATGAATTGTTCACCTTCGCCGATTAGTTTAACTTTGCGGATAGGTTCTCCGGCCAGAACCGGAAGGCGCAGGCTGGATTTTTGCATGACATCCAGTGCGTCCGGTTGTGAATCACGCGTTATGTAATCTGCGGTTATTGAAGCTGTAGGCCAGGATTGCCATTGTAGTTGACCGGATAATGACGATCCGACGGCCAGATTAGATGAAGCAGTCAGAACATCTTTCACTGGCAAAACCGGTGCGGGAGCACTGACCTCAATGACCTGCGGCGGGGCGTCTGTCATGGTCAAAGCAATATAGCCTGCGGCACCGGCGGCAAGCACGGCAACAGCCAGAATGATCAGGCGTGAAGTGTTCATTTGATATCCCCGCATTGAGCGTGTGATTTTGGCACATACTCTAAATGCAGCAAGAATCGTATAATTATGGTTAACGAACTATTATTATTGATTTTATTAAAACAGTTATTGCTGAATTGGTGGGGGTAAGATTTGTTATGCCGGTTTTCAGGCCCTAACCAAAGCAAGATCGGGATATATCCATAAACCGGCAATGGCCAAAGCTATACCATAGGGAATACCTTTTTTGGGGTCACTCAGACGGTAAAGAAAAGCGATATGTTCAATTTTACTTCTGTCGATAAGCTTGCGCATTAAGAGAATACATAGTGTTAAAATACCGCCTGTAATTGCGCTTATCAGTAAATAATCTGCAAGACTGACTGAAAATCCGGTCCAGAGAGCTGTGGCACTGATTAGTTTGGCATCTCCGCCACCCATGGCATTGATGAAAAACAAAGCAAAACAGATGGCGAGGGCAATAGCGCCCGCTGCAATGTGAAGAAAGACATCTTTTGTAGGAAGTCCGTAAAGCGGTGCCAGAACAAGAAATGCTGCGGCTAAAAACAGGCAGGCAATATTGTGTATCTTCATAAACAGAAGATCCGAAATTGCAGCATAAATCATAGTGCCGCAAAAAATCAGAGCAGTGAGAAAAGCGAGCATAAGCAGCCTGAGTTTTGCAAAGGAATTGTTGGATTATCATTCTGTTGATGCCAGAGATACTTTAAGCCTTTTACATTCGGGTTAATACTGCTGGATATTCGGGCATTTTGTTGAGAGCATACAGATCGCCGAAAATTGAAATATAGCTATTAATTGTTCTTTCATCCCTGTTGCGCATAGTGCGGTGAGCTACGGGGCATATTTTATGGCTGATATGAAGATGACAGATCTGAAAAAACTGATAGTTGCAGCTTTGCTGGGGGCAGGTGTCTTAACCTATCCGGCTGGGGCGACAGAAATTCAGGCAATACAGGTTCAGACAGATCAGGCGCATATTTTGCGACTGGATAAGCCTGTTAAGTCAGTCATTATTGGAAATGATGCTATTGCTGATGCCGTTATGCAGGATGCCAAAACCATTATTCTGACCGGACGTAATAATGGTGTCACCAATCTGGTTGTTATAGATCAGAGCGGGGATACATTACTGGATGAAAAAGTCATGGTTGGACAAAACGATCTGGCAACGACCCGTGTTTTCCGGGGCTCCAATATGATTGTATTGTCCTGCACGCCGATTTGTGAGCCGAAAGTTAAAGTTGTGGCTCCGCCAAGATCCTGATTATATTTCAGGTTTTCAATTTTCTGTCCTACTGCAGGAAAATTTAAGTGATCATGAGTAGCCGAGCTGAGAAAAACTTTGTCCGACATTTTGTAAAGTTCCTTCGCTCGTTCCGGCGGGATGAACGAGGCGTTACAGCGGTGGAGTTTGCGCTGGTCGCTTTTCCGTTTTTGTTTTTAATTTTTGCGATTATCGAACTTGGACTGAGTTTTACAGTGCAGCAAATGCTGGCTCATGCGACAGAAGATGTGAGCCGGCGATTTTATACAGGACAAGATACGAAAGAAAATACAACACCGGAAGTGGTGAAAGATCGTATTTGCCAGAAAATACAATTTATGCCTGTCGTTAATTGCAACAATCTTGATATCAATTTGGATAATTACAGTACTTTTTCGGCAGTTCCTGTTAAAAATCTTGTAACAAGTGAGGGGAAGCTTGGACTTCCGTCCCAGATTAATCTGGGCGGACCATCAACGATTAATCAGATTAATGTATTATATCGCTGGCCGGTTCTGACCAATATTTTTTATTATTTAAATCCGAAAGTAAAAAATGAAGACAGGGTACTGCCTCTTTTTACAACAGTGACCTGGCAGAATGAGCCGTTTTCATGATCGGATTTCATTTTAAAGCAAATGGAGCACGGTTGGCTTTAGCTGATAGCTTGCGAAAATTTGGTGCGAATAAGTTTGCACTTTTAAGAAAGTTTAGCAAAGACGAACGCGGTGTATCGGCCGTGGAGTTTGCGCTTCTTTTGCCGGTTCTGATTCTGATCTATGCAGGTGTGGCCGATGTTTCACGTGGTGTGGATGCAAACCGCAAAGTGAACCGGGTTTCCAGTGTTGTCGGAGATCTGGTGAGTCGACAGATCAGTGTGTTGCCAACACAACTTGATGATGTTTTTATTATCGGCTCGACGATTATGGTACCGTCTTTAACAGCACCGCAAATCAGGATTTCGTTTCTCAGAGTAGAAAAATTAAACAATAGTAATACATTGATTGTCCGACTGGACTGGTCACGGACAACATCCAAGTTCATTGAGAAAGGGACTGTAGCAGAACAGGAGGCAAGGCGCGTTTATCTGCCGGAAAAACTGCGCCAGGAGCCGATGAATTATATTCGTGTTGAGACGCAATATACTTACACTCCGTTGCTTTCTTTTCTTTTGCCGAACATCGACATGGAAGAAATCTATTTTGCCAGTCCGCGCTATTCAGATACTATTCCTTGTCCTCAGTGCTGATGATTTCCGTGCTTGACGCTTGAGGTGGTTTTCATGATATGCCTTTCATGAAATACTCAATGAAGCGGTCTGAAGGCATTATTCTCATGCGACGGGTTATCCTTATTGTCCTTGATTCTTTCGGCATTGGCGGCGCACCGGATGCGTCCGCCTTTGGCGATCAGGGAGCCAATACGCTGGGGACAGTTGCCCGCTTTTGTGCGGATAAACAGACATCATTACATATTCCGCATATGCTGGAACTGGGATTAGGGCAGGCAGCGCAGCTCGCGGATAGTCATTTTCCTGCCGTTTTTAATTCTGCCTTGCTGCCTCATGGCCTGTGGGGTGCTGCGAGTGAAGTCTCGAAAGGCAAGGATACACCTTCAGGCCATTGGGAAATTGCAGGTCTGCCGGTACCTTTTGACTGGGGGTATTTCCCGCATAGTATTCCGGCCTTTCCTGAGGACCTGACGGATACCATCATCCGTCAGGAAGGTTTGAGCGGAATATTGGGCAATTGCCATGCCTCGGGCACTGAAATTATTGCGCAATATGGTGAGGAGCACATCCGAACCGGAAAACCGATTTTCTATACATCGTCTGATTCCGTGTTGCAGGTAGCCGCCCATGAAACACATTTCGGTTTGCAGCGGCTTTATGATCTTTGCGCCGCTTTGCGCCTGCTGGTGGATCCGCTGAATATCGGCCGTGTCATTGCACGGCCATTTATCGGGGAAACGCAGGAGAGCTTTGAACGCACCGGCAACCGGCGCGATTTTGCCGTACCGCCGCCGCAGCCTACATTGCTGAATATTGTCGAAGCATCCGGACATGATGTTTATGCGGTCGGAAAAATCAGTGATATTTTTGCCGGGTCAGGCGTGACGCAATTGCGCAAAGCGCATGGCAATCAGGCCTTAGTTGATGCCACGCTGGAGGCAATGAATGAGGCCGGTGACGGCGATCTGATTTTCACCAATCTGGTGGATTTCGATATGCTCTACGGTCACAGGCGCGACATTGCCGGTTATGCCGCCGCACTTGAAGCCTTCGATAAGCGCCTGCCGGAAATTCTCGGCAAAATGCGCGAGGGTGATGTGCTAATTCTGACCGCAGATCATGGTTGTGATCCGGGCTGGCAGGGGAGTGACCATACCCGTGAATGTGTGCCTGTATTGATCGCCGGTGCGGGAAGCGGCACAATCGGTATGCGCAACAGTTTTGCGGATATTGGTAAATCTGTAGCCGCCTATCTGGGGTTGAAAAATGATCTTGCCGGTGAAGATTTTCTGACGGCTTATACCGACCGACAGTCAGAGCGCAGCGGAGAGAGTGATGCCTGAATTACCGGAGGTGGAAACGGTTCGTCGCGGTTTGCAACCGGTTATGGAAGGCGCAACTGTTGAAGGACTGGTTTTAAACCGTCCTGACCTGCGTTTTCCTTTTCCTGAAAAGCTGCGTGAGCGTCTGCAGGGGCAAAAAATTATCTCGCTGGGGCGGCGCGCCAAATATCTGCTGATCGAATTTGAAGACGGCGCCAGTCTGATCAGTCATCTGGGCATGTCCGGCTCGTACAGGATTGAACCTGATCTGCGTTTTTCATCCGGACACCGCTTGGCAGATGATTTTCATTATCCGCGTTCTAAGAATACAGCCCATGATCATGTGGTTTTTCATTTGCAGACAGAGAATTACGGGCAGCGTCAGGTGATCTATAATGATCCGCGTCGTTTCGGGTTTTTGCTGTTATGCGGTGCCGGAGAGCTGGAAACGCATCCGTCCCTGAAAGATCTTGGCATTGAGCCGACAGGCAACAGCCTGTCAGGCGCGGTGCTTGCAGATTTATTCCGCAACAAGAAAATCACTTTAAAAGCGGCACTGCTGGATCAGCGGTTGATTGCCGGTCTTGGCAATATTTATGTCTGCGAGGCTTTGTGGCGCTCCGGCCTTTCACCTTTGCGTGCTGCCGGAGATGTCGCGCAGGATCCGCAACTGGCAGAATCGCTGGCGACTTCTGTCCGCGAGGTGATTGCCGAAGCCATTGTGGCAGGCGGCTCCAGTCTGCGTGATCATCGTCAGGCTGATGGCACGCTGGGCTATTTCCAGCATAGTTTTGCGGTCTATGACCGCGAGGATGAGCCATGCCGGCGTTGTGGCGCAACGATACAGCGCATTGTGCAGAACGGACGCTCAACTTTCTTTTGCGCTGCCTGCAGCGCCTGATCTCTTTTCCGTTCATAAATAATCACTGCCTTGGGGGGAGTATCTTGATGGCCTATGAAACGATTCTTGCAGAAACACGCGGCAAAACCGGTCTGATCCGGCTCAACCGTCCGCAGGCGCTGAATGCACTGAACACACAGCTGATTACCGAACTGACAGATGCGCTGCAGGCATTCGACCGGGATGATGCGATTGGTGCGATTGTCCTGACCGGTTCCGAGAAGGCTTTTGCTGCCGGCGCCGATATTAAGGAAATGCAGAATCTCAGTTTTGCCGATGCCTACGGGCAGGATTTTTTGAGCGACTGGGAAGGGATCAATGCCATTCGTAAGCCGGTAATTGCTGCGGTCAGCAGCTATACGCTGGGCGGCGGCTGCGAACTGGCGATGATGTGTGATTTCATCATTGCTGCGGATAATGCCAAGTTCGGTCAGCCGGAAATTACGCTTGGAATCATTCCGGGTATGGGCGGCACCCAGCGTCTGGCGCGTTTTGTCGGTAAAGCCAAAGCTATGGATATGGTGCTGACCGGCCGGATGATGGATGCGGCTGAGGCTGAGCGTTGCGGACTGGTGTCACGCGTAGTAGCGCCGGAAGTGCTGCTGGATGAAGCGCTGAAAGCGGCAGAACGGATTGCTGCTTTCTCGCGGCTCTCAGTGATGATGGCAAAAGAATCGGTCAATCGTGCTTTTGAGACGACATTGCAGGAAGGGCTGAAATATGAGCGCCGTTCCTTCCATGCGCTTTTCGCTACAGAAGACCAGAAAGAAGGCATGTCGGCATTTGTCGATAAGCGCAGCCCGTCTTTCTTCAACCGCTGAGTCGTCTTATAGGGGCGCTCCGGCCGTAAAACCGCAGCGCCACCTGTCAGAAAACGTTCTGGAAACCATCTTTTACGGGTTTCAGCCCTTTGTGGAGAGAGAATCCAGATTGACGGCGCGGACAAGCTGATCTATAAGCGCGCAACAGTGAGACGGCTTTCGGGCTGTCCGGATAGATTTTTGCCCGGTGGCCTGCCCCTTCGATATGAATATCGATGCTGAAAAGCCCGCTGGAAAGCTGACAGAAAAAGAGAGGCATTTATGGCCAATACACCTTCGGCCAAGAAAGCGGTTCGTAAAATCGAAGCCCGCACCGAGGTCAACAAATCCCGTCGTTCCCGCGTGCGCACTTTCGTACGTAAGTTCGAAGATGCTGTAGCACTCGGTGATAAAGCTGCTGCACAGGCTGCTTTCAAGATTGCTGAGCCTGAACTGATGCGCGCTGCTTCTAAAGGCGTTGTTCATAAGAACACTGCTTCGCGTAAAGTATCGCGTCTGGCTGCACGTCTTAAAGGCATGACTGCCTGATTTCAGACTGTCTTTCAGTTTAAAAAACCCGGCCTCAGTGCCGGGTTTTTTTTGTGTCTGAATTTTATGTTTCTCCTGAATATTCAGAAGATCAGAATCGGGAGCAATATTAGAAGGAATCTCTAAAATATTGGGAGAATCTCTTTTTCTATATTTTTATATTTGCAATAAATTTTAAGCGCAGAACCCGTCTTTATGCACAGTTCTGAACTGAGTCTGGGGATTGCCTCGGAGGAGCCTGAGTCAAGTGAATTATTATTATTTTTTTTCGCTCCGGAGATTCCGGAAGGGTTAATAATTGCTCCGATAAAAAGATGTTGAATCCAAAGGTCTTATTAATTTCAGACCCTGTATCAGAATAGTTATGCGTACCGAAAGACAGATCAAATGATTAAAAAACCCTTAACGGCGGTCTTGCCCTAAGGCCAAAGATTTCGCTAATGTTAGCCGATCAGTGCTCTGGACCATTGGCCTAAAGGCTCTCGGCGTCCGGTTATAATTTCATGGCGTGCAAAGTGATCTGACGCAGAATTTCCCGTTCTGCGAAAGAGTATCTGTGTGTCTGCGAATGATCGGCACTGCGGGGGGAAATATCCTGAATGAGGATCCGACCTGCGGTTGCCGGAAAGAGTAAGGCCGTTCTGAAATGATGAGTAATGACATCATTTACCGGTCATTAACCCTAAAAAAGCTTTGCGCAGCTGCAGATGGAAACAGAGGTTGTTGAATGGTTCAATACGGGCAATCAGCATGGAGTGACCGGAATATGAGTCGTTCCTTGCGGGATACTCACCGGACAATCGGTAAAAGAGCCGGCGGAAAAAGAGCCGACGGAAAAAGGACCGGAGAAAGACACGCTGCAAAAGACCGGCAAGACTGAAGCGAATAGAATTTTATAACGAACAAAAAAATCAGAGCGGAAGCTGAGGGACAGTCCCGGCCAAACCGCTGAGTAACGAGCATCTGAACAGGATGCATCCGGTATGATGGAATGATCTGCCGCAACCAAAAAACTGAACACTATTGTGAGGCGAAAATGATTGCAAAGAATGAGGCTAAACTGGACGTGATGAGCGAAGCCGGTCAGCCAGTCCCGCCGATCAATCGCAGCCTGCAGGGTCAGTTTGATGCGGCGCCGGATTTTATGAGTGAGAAAGAGAATATGACTTTGACAACCGCTTCTCCGGATGAGGCCTTTGAACGACTGCTGAGCAAGCTGAAAGCACGCGTCGGCAGTGAAATATTCTCTTCGTGGTTTGGTCGTCTGAAGCTGGATGAAGTCTCCAAGAGTGTTGTACGTTTTTCGGTACCGACCGCATTTTTGCGCTCATGGATCAACAACCATTATGCTGAAATGCTGACCATGCTCTGGCAGGAAGAAAATCCGCAGATTCTGAAAGTTGAAGTTGTGGTGCGCGGCATGAGCCGTACCGCCCGTCCTGTGGCACCTGTTGCTGATATCGTGGCGGAAATCCCGCAGCTTGCTGCGCCGCAGCGCGAAAAGCCGGTCTTCCCTGTTGGCCAGAGCTTCTCGGCTGAAAAACGCACCAGTCAGGCAGAAGTGGCCGCTCAGAGCGCCGCTGCCGGTGCCGTACTCGGTTCTCCGCTCGATCCGCGCTATACTTTCGACAGCTTTGTTGACGGTGCTTCCAACCGTGTGGCACTTGCTGCTGCCCGCACCATTGCCGAAGCCGGTTCCAGCGCCGTACGCTTCAACCCGCTTTTCATCCACGCTTCCGTTGGTCTTGGTAAAACCCATCTTTTGCAGGCTATTGCCGCCAGTGCTTTGCAGCGTCAGGATAAGCCGCGCGTTGTCTATCTGACCGCTGAATATTTCATGTGGCGCTTTGCAACGGCAATCCGTGACAATAATGCGCTGTCTTTCAAAGAACAGCTGCGCGATATCGATCTTCTGATCATTGATGATATGCAGTTCCTGCAGGGTAAATCCATCCAGCACGAATTCTGTCATCTGATCAACACGCTGCTCGACAGCGCCAAGCAGGTTGTTGTGGCCGCAGACCGCGCCCCTTCCGAGCTGGAATCGCTGGATGTGCGCGTGCGCTCCCGTCTGCAGGGCGGTGTAGCCTTGGAAATGGCCGCACCGGATTATGAAATGCGCGTGGAAATGCTGAAGCGCCGCCTGAGCGCTGCGCAGGCAGAAGAACGCAATATTGATATTGCTGACGATATTCTGGCCCATGTGGCACGCACCGTGACCGGCTCCGGCCGTGAACTGGAAGGCGCGTTCAACCAGCTGTTGTTCCGTCAGTCCTTTGAACCGAACCTGTCGATCGACCGCGTTGATGAGTTGCTAGGGCATCTGACCCGTGCCGGTGAGCCAAAGCGCATCCGTATTGAGGAAATTCAGCGCATTGTTGCCCGTCATTACAATGTGTCGAAGCAGGATCTGCTGTCCAACCGCCGTACCCGCACCATCGTGAAGCCGCGTCAGGTTGCGATGTATCTGGCGAAAATGCTGACTCCGCGCTCATTGCCGGAAATCGGCCGTCGTTTTGGCGGACGCGATCACACCACAGTTCTGCATGCTGTCCGCAAGATCGAAGATCTGGTCGGTGCTGATCTTAAACTGGCGCAGGAGCTGGAACTGCTGAAGCGCCTGATCAACGAACAATCCGCATAAGCTGTCACAGATACCGATGATTCTGTATCGCGGCTCTGGTCGCGATACAGTTCATAGGCGGAATATCGGGGCAAAGAGCGGGTTCATCAGTCATTATGCAGAAGAAATCGCTGCTGTGCTGTTCTGCGGACTTGCAAAGCCCCCTGAAATTCTGGCAGTTTAGCCGTCCAAGAGGCGCCTGTCGCGCCGTGATCTCCGGTGCAGCTCTGTTTGTTGCCGGACAGATGTTAGCGAGTTCTGTACATCATGCGCGTAACTATTGAACGTTCAAATCTTCTGAAATCTCTCAACCATGTGCATCGCGTGGTTGAACGCCGGAATACGATTCCGATTCTCTCCAATGTGCTGTTGCAGGGAGAAGACGGCGTGCTGAAGCTCAAGGCTACTGACCTTGATCTGGAAGTAACCGAATCGACCGAAGCGGCAATTGATACGGCAGGAGCCACAACAGTTCCGGCACATCTGCTTTATGACATCGTGCGCAAGCTTCCGGACGGTGCTGAAGTGATGCTGGCCAATAATGAAGACGGCACAGCCATGTCGGTCGTATCCGGCCGCTCGTCCTTTCGTCTGCAGTGCCTGCCGCAGTCCGATTTCCCTGAACTGACAGCGGGCAGTTTCACCCATACATTCCGTATGGATGCGAGCGCGCTGAAACGCCTGATCGACCGCACCAATTTTGCGATCTCGACGGAAGAAACCCGCTATTACCTCAATGGTATTCACCTCTATGCCGGTGAAGATGACGGCCGTTTGGAACTGCGTGCAGTGGCGACCGATGGTCACCGTCTGGCACGCGCAGCGATGGAAGCGCCAAGCGGTGCTGAAGGCATGCCTGCGATCATCATTCCGCGCAAAACCGTTGCGGAATTGCAGAAACTGGTTGATGCACCGGATATGCAGGTGACGATTGAAGTCTCGGATGTGAAAATCCGTTTCACAGTCGGCACAGTCGTTCTGACCTCGAAACTGATCGACGGCACATTCCCTGAATATAAGCGGGTGATTCCGGCCGGTAATGACCGCAAGCTGGTGATTGACCGCCAGAGCTTTGCCGCTTCTGTTGACCGCGTATCGACCATTTCCAATGAGAAAGGCCGTGCGGTTAAGCTCAGCATTTCCGATGGTCTTCTGACGCTGACCGTGAACAATCCTGATTCCGGTTCCGCAACCGATGAAGTCCCGGCAGGTTATGACAGTGAACCGATGGAAATCGGCTTCAACTCGAAATATCTGCTCGATATCACATCGCAGCTTTCCGGCAAGGAAGCGGTATTCATGCTGGCTGATGCCGGTTCACCAATGCTGGTGCGCGATGAGGGCGATGAACATCTGATCTATGTTCTGATGCCGATGCGTGTATAAGTGCACGGGTGAGCACGAATATAAACATTGATGCACAAATTTCAGGTCGCAGCGAACGGGTGAGTTTCCGTCGTCTGCGGCTTGCGCATTTTCGCAATTATGAGAGCCTGTCGCTGCCGCTGAGCGGCGGCCATGTAGTGCTCACCGGTGAAAATGGTGCAGGTAAAACCAATCTTCTGGAAGCGGTTTCCTTTCTGTCGCCGGGTCGCGGCATGCGTCGTGCTGCCTATGCTGATGTCAGCCGCAGCGGAGCGCCTGATGGTTTTGCCATTCATGCGCTGCTGGAGTCGGCAAGCTATGGCGAGGTTGAAATCGGCACCGGTTTAGCTGGTACCAATGGCGAGGCAGGGCGCAAGGTGCGGATTAATGGCGCGCCAGCCAGTGCCGATCAGTTGCTCGATTATTCCCGTATCATCTGGCTCATTCCGGCTATGGACGGGCTGTTTACGGGTTCCGCCGGTGACCGCCGTCGTTTTCTCGACCGTATGGTGCTGGCGATTGATGTCAGCCACGGCAAGCGCGTGCTGGATTATGAGAAAGCTATGCGCAGCCGCAACCGGCTGATTTCGGATTACAACAGCGATGCCCAATGGCTGGATGCGATTGAAGCGCAAATGGCTGAGCTTGGTACGGCCATTGCCGCGGCACGTGCCGAGCTGATGAGCCTGATTGCCGCGATGATTGAGCAGACGCCGGATGACAGTCCGTTCCCGAAAGTGGATTGCTTTCTGGAAGGCGAGCTGGAAGGGCGTATCCGTCTTGAGGCGGCGCTGGATCTGGAAGAGAATTTCCGTCGCACTTTGCGCGATATGCGTGGCCGTGACCGCGCGGCAGGGCGCACGCTGGACGGGCCGCACCGCACGGATATGGTCGTGCATCACCGGCCTAAAGGCATGCAGGCGGCTTTGTGCTCTACAGGCGAGCAGAAGGCGCTGCTGATCGGTCTGGTGCTTGCCCATGCAAGGCTGACGGCCAATCTTGCCAATATGACGCCAGTGCTGCTGCTCGATGAAATTGCCGCTCATCTCGACGAGGGCAGACGTGCCGCCTTGTTCGATATTATTGACGATCTGGGTGCACAGGCTTTTATGACCGGCACGGATCGTGCGCTATTTCGTGACCTCAAGGGCGAAGCGCAATTTTTCAATGTCAGCGGGGCAAACCTGACAGCTTATGATATTTGAACCGCTAGGGTTTCTGCAGCTCTTTTTATTTTACGCGTATCTTATCCGAAAACCGCTTCACACTTTTCAGGATACGCTCTAAACTTTCTCTATGAACACACAGGCTGAACCCTTTAGCGGATTAGAAATCGAGCGTTATGCGCGCCATATTATCCTGCCGGAAATTGGCGGGGCAGGGCAGCAGAAGCTTAAAAATGCGCGGGTTCTGGTGATCGGTGCAGGCGGGCTTGGCAGTCCGGCACTGCTTTATCTCGCCGCTGCGGGTGTCGGCCATCTTGGCATTGTCGATGATGATATGGTCACGCTGTCGAATTTGCAGCGTCAGGTGGTGCATCACACCGACAGTATCGGCGAGAATAAAACCGACAGTGCTGCGGCCACCATTCACCGCATTAATCCGCATATTGAAATTGCCTGTCATACATTGCGGCTCACACCGGAGAATGTGACGGAGCTGTTTTCGGCCTATGATATTATCGTTGACGGTTCGGATAATTTCAGCACCCGCTATCTGGTGGCCGATCATGCGGCTTTGCTGGAAAAAGCGCTGGTCACCGCAGCCATGGGGCGGTTTGACGGCTCGCTGACGGTGCTGAAACCCTATGAGAGTGATTCTGAGGGCAATCCACTGCCGCATTACCGTGATCTGTTTCCTGAACCGCCGCCGGAAGGATTGATTCCCTCCTGCGCAGAAGCAGGCGTGATCGGCGCTTTACCAGCGATTCTCGGCTCTCTGCAGGCGATGGAAGTGATTAAACTGATTACCGGCATAGGTGAGCCTTTGCTGGGACGCTTGTTGCTTTATGATTCTCTATCGGCGCGGTTTGAGACCATGCGCTATAAACGGCGGAAGGCAGCAGACCAATGAGCGAGCAGAACCGGTCCTGTCAGGTTTTTACAATCACACCTGATTATGACGGGTTCGACGCTCTGTTGCTGCTCATTCAGGATGCCTTTGCCACGATGGACGGTGTGATTGATCCGCCGAGTTCTGCCGGATTACTGAATGCAGCGATTCTGCGCGGCAAAGCAGGCACAGAAACAGCCTATGGGGTGCTGAGCGACGGACAATTGGCCGGATGCGTGTTTCTGGCGGATAAAGGCGATCATCTTTATTTAGGCAAACTGGCTGTTGCCGCTCCGTTTCGCGGGCTTGGTATTGCACGTCGTCTGGTGGAACAGGCTGAAAAACTGGGACGTGAGCGCGGCATGTCGCATGTTGACCTGCAAGTACGTGTCGAACTGACTGACAATCAAAAACTATTCAAAAAACTGGGCTTTGCAGTCATTGCTGAAACCATGCATCCGGGCTTTACCCGCGTGACATCGCTGACAATGCGTAAAGGTCTGCTCTAGAGCGGTTCCGTTTACGATTGAATTATTGGAACCGCTCTATCTATTTGTTTTACGCGTATCTTATCCGAAAACCGCTTCACACTTTTCGGGATACGCTCAGGAGGAACCTATGGTGTTGTCACTGAGCGCGGAGGAGCGTGCCATTATCAACGGGCGGGATGGTGCAGGCGCGGCAATGGCCATGCGCATTGTTGCCAGAACTGCCGAACTGATGGGCGCGCCGAGGCTGATCCCTATCGCTTCCGCACATATTGACGGTGCGCTCTATCATGGTGACAGCGGTACCTACTTTGCAGAGAAGCTGGTGGAGGGGCAGGCGAAGGTGCGCGTTCGCTCGACGCTGAATGTCGGTTCACTGGATCTGACCGGTTGCTCCGGCAATCGTTTGCCGCTCCATGAGGCGGCTATGGCAAAGCGCATGATGCAGGCCTATCTCAAACTTGGTTGCGAACCGTCATGGACCTGCGCACCCTATCAGGCAGGGCACCGGCCGCAAACGGGAGCGGATGTGGCATGGGGCGAATCGAATGCCGTGGTGTTTTGCAATTCGGTTCTGGGCGCGCGTACGAATCGCTACGGCGATTATCTCGATATTGCCTGTGCTATTGCCGGTCGCGCACCGGATTACGGATTACACAGACCAGAGAATCGCCGTGCCACGGTGGTGGTTGATCTGAGCGCTCTTGATTCTGCACTCTTAAGTCAGGCGGTGGCATGGCCGGTGCTAGGCAATCTTTACGGGCGGTTGATTGGTGATTCTATCGGCGTGGTGACAGGTGTTGCACCGGAACTGCTGACAGAGGATGATCTGAAGGCTTTTGGCGCGGCGTCTGCCTCATCCGGTGCTGTCGGGCTTTTTCATATTGCAGGGCGCACACCGGAGGCACCGGATGCCGAAACGGCACTACAAGGCCATGCGCCGCTGGAAATTATCCGTGTAACACCACAAATGCTGCGGGAGGCGCGCAAAGCTCTGTCCACGATTGATGCAGACAGAATCGATGCGGTGGCAATCGGCAGTCCGCATTTATCGCTCGAAGAGTTTGGTCTTCTTGAAACGGCAATTTCAGACCGGCGTCTCACTGTGCCGCTTTATGCTTGTACAGGGCGGCATGTGCTGCGTGAGCTGGACAAGAATCAGCGCCGGCAAAGACTGGAACAGGCCGGCGTGATTGTGGTGGCTGACACTTGTGTGGTTGTCACCCCGATTCTGCCGGAGAAAGACAATGCGGTGCTGATGACAAATTCCGGAAAATTCGCCCATTATGCACCGGGCAATACCGGTTATGGCGTTGTCTATGGTTCTTTGCAGGAATGTGTTGAAAGCGCTATCACCGGCCGTGTCCGGTTTACTGAGGAAGCATGGTGATGGAGGCGCTTTTACAAGACAGATTTCAGGCTAAAATACTGGTCGCAGGCGCAGCGGTGGAAGCACCCGCTTTTGCGCTGACAGCGCCGATCAGTTTTTGGGGTGGGGTTGATCCGCAAACCGGCCTGATCGCCAATGTGCGCCATCCGCAATATGGCCAGTCCGTCTCAGGCAAGGTTCTGTGCCTGCCTGCAACTGTCGGGTCTTCTTCGGCTGCTGCTGTGCTGCTGGAACTGGTGCACAGTAACCGCGCACCGGCAGCGATTCTCTTGCATGAACCGGATGCGATTCTGTTGCTGGGTCTGATTGTTGCGGAAGAAATGGGACTGACATTCCCGCCTGCCTGTCAGTTGGATCGCGAAACTTATGCGCTGTTAGATCAACACCTGCTCCATATCAGCGAGCAAGGAACGATCCGCATTCTATAAGAAAAGAGCCGGAATTTCCGGCTCTTTTTATGTTCTTAATATTGTTTCTCACGGTCAACGAGATTGATCAGCGTGCCGTCGCGCTCATAATCGCGGATCATGCGAATAATCTCCGGCACCAGAGCATTGGCCGAAGAACTGGCCGCCGCATGGGGGGTGATCGTGATTTTCGGATTGCCCCAGAGCGGGCTGTTTTCAGGCAGCGGCTCGGTTTCAAATACGTCAAGCGAGGCAGCTGAAAGCAGACCGCGTTCAAGCGCTGCCTGAATATCGGCTTCATTCTGCAAACCGCCACGCCCTGCATTGATCAGAATGGGCGCGCCAAGCGGACCGTCCTCTTTCATGCGGCCAAAGACTGACATTGACAGAATACCTTTGGTATCCGGTGTCAGCGGCAGCAGGCAGACGAGAATATCAACCTGTTTGAGGAATTCGGACAATCCGTCTTTACCGTGATAGGTGGTCACACCGGCAACATCCTGCGGGCGGCGACTCCAGCCGCTGACATTGAAACCAAGATGTTTCAGCTTGTCGGCAGCATCACGTCCTAAAACGCCTAAGCCCATGATCCCGACATTGACCTCATTGGCCGCAGGCTGGCGGCGGTCTTCACGCCAGATTTTTTTGAGCTGCTGGGCGCGATATTGAGGGCCGAGGCGATGGTGATCCAGCACCTGCCAAACCACATATTCGGTCATGCGCATGGTCAGATCAGGCGAAACAGTACGCACGATCGGCAGATCCGGCACCTGATCATCATGGAACACATGATCCACACCGGCACCGAGCGAGAAGATGACTTTCAGATTGGGCAGATTGGCAAGCGAACCGCGTTTCTGTTTCCACACCAGTGCATAATCAATGGATGCTTCTTCACCGGCTTTGACCTCGGTAACGATTTCACGCTCCGGCGCAGCTTTGGCAAAGGCTTTGATCCAGATTTCCGGATCCCAGCCGGTCGCTGCAAAATAGATTTTACCCGTGTTTTTTACTGCTGCATTCATTGATTTACCACTCCCTTTTCAGCCGTCTCCAAACGGAAGGCTGCTGCCATCAATGCGCGGGTGTAATCGGTTTTCGGCGCTCCGAAGATTTCCTCCGCCGGACCATATTCCACCGCTTTGCCATTGCGCATCACCAGCACATGATTGGCAAGGGCTTTGACCACGCGCAAGTCGTGACTGATGAAAAGATAGCTTAATTCATGTTTTTTCTGCAAATTGCGCAGCAATTCGACAACCTGTGCCTGCACACTCATATCGAGGGCCGAAGTCGGCTCATCCAGCATCACAAAACGCGGATTGAGCACCATGGCACGGGCAATGGCGATGCGCTGGCGCTGACCGCCGGAAAACTCATGCGGATAGCGGAAACGGCTTTCCGGATCGAGATTAACCTCATGCAAAGCGGCAACGACTTTATCATCGCGCTCGTCGGCCGAGAGTTTCGGTTCATGCACCTGCAATCCCTCGGCGATAATCTCCGCAACCGACATGCGCGGGCTGAGAGAGCCGAACGGATCCTGAAACACAATCTGCATTTCACGGCGCAGCGGGCGCATATCCTTGAAGGAAAACCGGTCGATATTTTTGTCACCAAAGCGGATTTCGCCTTTGGAGGAAATCATGCGTGATAGCGCTAAGCCAAGGGTGGTTTTGCCGGAACCGGATTCACCAACCACACCCAGTGTCTGACCCGCACGCAGTTCCACATTGATACCGTCAACGGCCTTCACATAATCGACTGTCTTGCGCAGAAAGCCTTTTTTGATCGGAAACCAGACTTTGATATCTTCGCCGCTCATGACCAGCGGTGCATTTTCTTCCGCAGGCAGCGGTGCGCCTTTCGGCTCGGCAATCAGCAAATGCTTGGTATAATCATGCTGCGGATTGGTGAAAATATCTTCTGTCTTGCCGCTTTCTACGATTTTACCGTGATGCATGACGCAAACGCGGTCGGCAATCTTACGCACCACACCCAGATCATGGGTGATGAACAGCATCGACATATCCTGTGATTGCTTTAACTCGGCCAGCAATTGTAGAATCTGCGCCTGCACTGTCACATCGAGCGCAGTGGTCGGCTCATCGGCAATCAGCAGTTTCGGCTTATTGGCGAGCGCCATAGCGATCATCACGCGCTGGCGCTGCCCGCCGGAGAGCTGATGCGGATAGGATTGCAGGCGCTTTTCCGGTTCGCGGATGCCGACTTCATTGAGCAGTTCTAGTGTCCGTGCGCGCGCCTGTTTTTCGCCCATGCCCTGATGCAGACGCAAGATCTCACTGATCTGACGTTCAACCACATGCAGCGGATTGAGTGAGGTCATAGGCTCCTGAAAGATCATGGCAATGTCATTGCCGCGAACACCGCGCAGTTTGTTTTCCGGCATGGTCAGCATGTCTTGCCCCTCAAAGAGGATCTGACCGGACGGATGGCTGGCGGAAGGATAGGGCAGCAGTTTCAGCACCGACAAAGCGGAGATAGATTTGCCCGAGCCGGATTCCCCCACCAGAGCGACGGTTTCGCCTTTGTGAATGTCGAAGGAAATATGATCGACAGCAACCCTGTCCTGACCATCCTGATGAAAGGCAATCGACAGATCGCGGACACTCAGCAGCACTTCGGCTTTTTCATGGGAACTCATTTAAAAGCCTTTCGCGGATCAAAGGCATCACGCACTGCTTCACCGACAAAGATCAGCAGCGACAGCATCAGCGAGATAACCACAAAGCCGGTTATACCAAGCCATGGTGCCTGAAGATTATTCTTACCCTGTGCCAGCATTTCACCAAGCGACGCCGAGCCCGGCGGCAGACCAAAGCCGAGGAAGTCGAGCGAGGTCAGCGTGGTGATCGAGCCGTTGAGAATAAACGGCAGGAAGGTCAGGGTTGCAACCATCGCATTGGGCAGCAAATGCCGCCACATGATGGTGCGGTTATTGACGCCCAGCGAACGTGCCGCATTCACATATTCAAAGTTACGGGCGCGCAGGAATTCTGCACGGACAACGCCGACAAAGGCGACCCATGAGAACAGCAGCATAATAAACAGCAGTACCCAGAAGCCCGGCGGCAGAATGGCAGCGATGATCAGCAGCAGATAGAGCACCGGTATCGACGACCAGATTTCGATGAAGCGCTGGAAAATAAGATCAACCCAGCCGCCGAAATAGCCCTGTACCGCACCGGCTGTTACACCGATCACACCGGAAAAGGCAGTAAGGATGAGGCCAAACAGCACGGAAATACGGAAACCGTAGAGTGCACGGGCAAACACATCGCGCGCCTGATCGTCGGTACCGAGCCAGTTCATATTGCCGATGGTGCAGTTCGGATCATTCACGCCTTCCGCATAGCGGGCGCAGCGCTGTTCTTTCGACATCAGCCAGAACGGTTTGGACGGTGCGGCTTCCGGAATTTCATTATTCACGGTGCGGTAGGAATAGCGCACCGGCGGCCAGATTGCCCAGCCGTTCTGGTTAATCTCGTCCTGAATGACCGGATCGCGGTAATCGGTGACCGCATAGAAACCGCCGAATTTCTCTTCCGGATAATCGACCAGCACCGGCATCAGAATTTCGCCTTTGTAGGAAACCAGTATCGGTTTGTCATTGGCGATAAATTCAGCAAAGAGCGAGGTCACAAACAGAAACAGGAAAATCCACAGTGACCACCAGCCGCGCCGGTTGGCCTTGAAATTGCGCCAGCGCCGCTGGTTGAGCGGCGACAGAAACGGGCGTTTCACACGTGCAGGAGGGGTAGCCGTGACAGCACTCATCACACATCCCTCCGGTCAAAATCAATACGCGGATCAATCCATGTATAAGTGAGATCGGAGAGCAGACCGACCAGCAGGCCGATCAGCGAGAAGATGAACAGATTGGCAAAGACCACAGGATAATCACGGTTGAGAACGGACTGATAGCCAAGCAGGCCGAGACCGTCGAGCGAGAAGATGGTTTCAATCAACAGTGAGCCGGTGAAGAAGGCGGTGATGAACGCACCGGGAAAACCGGCAATCACAATCAGCATCGCATTACGGAACACATGACCGTACAACACCTGCCGTTCTGTCAGGCCTTTGGCGCGGGCAGTGGTGACATATTGTTTGCGGATTTCTTCCAGAAATGAGTTTTTGGTGAGCAGGGTGGTTGTCGCAAAGGCCGACAGCACCAGCGCCAGCACCGGCAGCGCCATATGCCAGATATAGTCTGTGATTTTGCCCCACAGGCTCATCTGGTCGAAATCCGGCGAAGTCAGGCCGCGCAGCGGGAACCAGTCGAAGAATGAGCCGCCCGCAAACAGCACGATCAGCATGATGGCGAAAAGAAAACTCGGAATTGCATAGCCGACAATAATCACCGCGCTGGTCCAGACGTCAAAACGTGAACCGTCGCGCACAGCTTTGAGAATCCCGAGCGGAATAGAGATCATATAGGAAATCAGGGTAAGCCACAGGCCGAGTGAAATCGAAACCGGCAGCTTTTCCTTGATCAGATCAATCACTTCAATATCTCGGAAATAGGAATGGCCGAAGTCAAAACGTGCATAGTTCCACAGCATCAGACCGAAGCGTTCCAGCGGCGGCTTATCAAAGCCGAACTGCTTTTCCAGACTGGCGATAAATTCAGGATCAAGCCCCTGCGCACCGCGATATTTCGAGGAGCTGCCGCTGTCCATTGATATTGCGCCTGCATCAGCGCCTCCGCCTGAAAGCCTGTCCATGGCATCGCCGCCTTGTCCCTGCAATTGCGCAATCACACGCTCTACGGGGCCGCCGGGGGCAAACTGGATGACGGCAAAAGAAATGGCCATGATGCCGAAAATGGTTGGAATCATGAGCAGCAGGCGTCGGAGAATATAAGCGCCCATCAGATGAATAATCCTGTTTGTTTCTTATTGTGTTTTGTGAATTTAGCGCAAAGAACTGAATTATGTTTTACCAAGCTGTCCGGCTTTCGCTTTATCATACCACCAGTAAAATTCCGGATAGCCGCCATAGGGAGGCGATTCTGTCATACCAAATTTGTCCCAATAGGCGATCAGTTTTCCGCCTGCTGACCAGCAGGGGATCCAGTCTCTGCGGTAACGTAACAACCGGTCGAGAATAAGGACAGCGGCGGTCAGGTCTTTGCGATTATCCGCCTGTGCCACATCATCCAGCAATGCATCAATCAAAGGGCTGCTGGTGCCGGTATGATTTTGTGAACCCGGCATGTTGACGCTCTCTGAGCCATACATGACAGCGAGTGTGGCTCTGTCCAAAGTCGGCGATGTGCTGAAGGCAAGCCCCATCATATCATAATCAAAATCCAGCAGACGCTTCTGATAAGTCGCCGCTTCTGCCATGCGCACTGTCGCATTGATCCCGATGGCCTGAAGGTTCTTAATCATCGGATTATAGACGCGGTTAAATCCGTCGGAATCGTTGAGAATTTCCAGCGTGAAAATCTGACCGTCAGTACCAACCAGCCACTGGCCTTTGCGTTGATATCCCGCTTCTTTCAGCAAGTCTGCCGCGCGGCGCAAGTGTTCACGATTGCGACCGCTGCCGTCCGTTACCGGCATTGTCACCGGATCACCGAGTAAAGCAGTGCGGGTTTCCTCATCAATCAGTGCAGCATGGCGGGTAATAACTGCCTGTTCAGCGGCGGAGGCTTTGCCCTTGGCTTCAAAGTCAGAATTGCTGAAATTGGATTGCTGGCGCTGATACAGATTGCTGAACAGGTTTCTGTTGCTCCATTCGAAGTCAAAGCACAGTCCTATCGCCTCGCGCACCCGCTTGTCACGAAAACGCTCGCGGCGCTGGTTGAGCGCCCAGCTTTGCATGGACGGAAATTTCCATGCAGGAAAGCGTTTCTTGATGACTTTGCCGGTTTCTACCGCGCTGAAATTATAATCATTGGTCCATGATTTGGAGACGCTTTCTGCACGCCAGTCCAGAATACCTTTTTTGAAAGCCTCAAATGCCGGTTGTCTGTCGCGGAAAAACTCGATGCGGATACGGTCAAAATTATTGCGCCCGATATTCACATTGAGATCTTTAGCCCAATAATCTTCATTGCGCTGATATTCGATAAATTGTCCGGCAGAGAATGCGCCGACTTTATAGGCACCGGAACCGAGCGGAATAGTCAGGCTGTTTCCGTCAAAACTATGCTCTGTGTAGTAGGTTTTGGAAAGCACGGGCAGCAATACCATGCTGGTGATGAGACGGCGGTTTTGGGCTGCTGTTTCACCTTTGAGAGTCAGCTTCAGGCGATAGTCATCCTCGGCAACCGCGCTTTCCATTTTTGCAAGCAGCAGGCGGAGCGCTGGATGACCTTTTTCTTTCAGCAGATCATAGCTGAAAGCGGCATCATGCGCGGTGAGTGGTGTGTTATCGTGAAAACGCGCCTGTTCGCGCAGTTTGAACAGATAGCTTTTACCGTCATCGCTGGCAGTCACGCTTTCTGCGATCAGACCGTAAACCGCATCGGGTTCGTCCAGTGCACGGGTCATCAATGTATCGAAACAGATTTCCATCCGTGGCGGCGCATCACCCAAAGCGGAAAATGTATTGAGCGTGTTGAAAGTGTTCGGAGCCTGATTCAGCGTCCATTCATTGACGGAGAAATTAAAGCTTCCGCCTTTGGGTGCCTGCGGATTGATATAATCAAAATGGCTGAAACCGGCAGGGTATTTCAGATCATCAAACACGGCCAGCCCGTGACTGGCTGTGTTTTTGTTTTCCTGCGCTCTGAGCTGAAAGGGGAGAGCGGAGCTCAGTGCCGCTGCCCCGCTTAACACAAGAATCTGCCGCCGATTCATAAGGCTTTTATGATGCTCTGCCATGATTTTTCTCCCGCTTTGCAGCTGTGATCCGGTCTTGTATCGGGCATAAAATTATACACCAAAATACAGGACCAAATCAGAGCGAACCATTTTATGGTTTAGGCTTTACCCACCAGGAGAACGGATCAATCCCGGCATAATCAGGCTGCTTGTCCGGAAGGCCGAATTTGTTCCAATAGGCAACATTGATTGTATCGGAATACCATTGCGGCACGGTGTAATAATTCCACAGCAGCACGCGGTCGAGGGCGCGGGTGGCAGCCACCAGCTCGTCGTGATCTTTGGCATAGACAACGCGGTCGATCAGCTTGTCGATGGCCGGATTTTTGATACCGGCATAGTTTTTGCTGCCTTTCAGATCAGCAGACTGAGTACTCCACATCTCCCGCTGTTCATTGCCGGGTGACTGGCTCTGCGCCACAACCGTGGAGATAATGTCGTAATCGAAGTCATTCACCCGTGCCTGATATTGCGCATCATCAACAACGCGTAGTGACGCATTGATGCCGACGCGGCGCAGATTGTTGATATACGGATTTACAACGCGCTCTTCGTTCGGATTATTGGTCAGGAATTCGAGAGTAAACACCTCGCCTTTGTCATTGGTGAGCTTGCCGTCCTTCACCGCCCAGCCGGCTTGTGCAAACAGATCAATGGCATGGCGCAGATTGGTGCGCATGGCCTGCGGCGTGTCGAAGACCGGCAGCTTATACGGCTTGGTGAAAACAGCATCCGGAATTTCCCCGCGCACGGTTTCCAGAATTTTCAGCTCCTCAGGGGAGGGCATGCCGGATGAGGCCAGATCAATACCGGCAAAATAGCTTTCAATCCGCTTATACTGATTAAAAAACAGCAGACGGTTCATGCTTTCAAAATCAAACACCCAGTTGAGTGCTTCACGAACCCGTACATCCTGAAATTTGGCTTTGCGGGTATTCAGAAACGCGCCCTGCATACGTCCTGCCGCATGAAACGGGAAACTGGCTTTGATAACATCGCCGCGCTCCACAGCCGGAAAATTATATTGTTCTTTCCAGCGCTGAGCTATGTTTTCCAGACGGAAATCATAGATGCCGCCTTTTTTGAAGGCTTCCCATGTCGCGTCATTGTTCAGAAAATATTCGTATTTGACCTGATCGAAATTATTGCGTCCGACATGGGTCGGCTGGTCTTTACCCCAGTAATCCTCTGCGCGTTGCCAGATGATGGATTTACCCGGATTAACGGAGGCGATTTTATAGGCGCCGGAGCCGAGCGGAATTTCGAGAGTGGAGCGGCTGATATCACGCTGCTTGCCATTTTTATCTTTGCCTTGCCACCAATGTTTCGGCAGTACGACGAGATCACCCATAATGTTCGGCAATTCGCGGTTACCGCTCTTGTCAAAGGTGAAGGTGACTTCATTGTCGCCGGTTTTCTCGGCTTTCACGACGTCCGCATAATAGCGGTTATAGAGCGGGGATTGTTTCTTCAGCGTCTCGAAAGACCAGATCACATCTTCCACAGTAATCGGGGTCTTGTCATGCCATGCTGCTTTCGGATTGATGCGGAATTTTACCCAGGAAAAATCATCCGGATATTGCATGGCTTCGGCAATCATCCCGTAGGATGTCGAGCTCTGATCCATCGACTGATCCATCAGCGTGTCATAAAGCATACCGCCGCCGAAATTGGCGAGACCGGCAGCCGCAACACCCTGCACCACATAGGGGTTCAGCGTATCAAATGAACCGACAGCAACCTGATTGAGCGTACCGCCTTTAGGCGCATCAGGATTGACGTAGTCGTAATGTTTAAAGCCTGCGGCATATTTAGGCTCACCTGTCAGGCTGTTGGCATGGCGCCATGGCAAATCCTGAGCGGAAGCGAGGCTGCTATACAGCCCCAAACCTGCAAGAAGCATAATCCGCAATGCTGTTTTCATTCCGCCACCCGATAGTTTGCTCACAAAAATACGCTTCCACTTTAATGATCCCTGTATGAATTAAAAGGGAAAGCGGGCAGAAGCAGAGCAAAAATCGGAAGTGGCGGATTAAATCTTTGTAATAATCAGGCTTTTTTGACGAATTCGGTTTTCAGAACCAGACCTTTGACCTGTTTGGTGTTGCATTCAACTTCACCGTCGCGGCCGTTGAGACGGACATTTTTCACCAAGGTGCCACGCTTGATAGTTTCAGATGTGCCTTTGACTTTGAGGTCTTTGATGAGGGTGACAGAGTCACCGTCCTGCAGCTGGGTGCCGTTGCTGTCGCGTACAATTGGTTCATCAGACATGAGACATTTTCCTTCAAAATAAAAGCCGGGCATTAAGCCCGGCTTGATAATATTCAAATGATCTTAAGATCAGTTGGCGGGCTGCGTTGCCGGTGCTTCCGGTGCGGCAGGTGCCGGAGTTTCTGTTGCCGGTGCAGCCGGAGCTTCAGCAGGCTTTTCTTCTGCCGGTTTTGGTGCTTCAGCAGGTGCGGCAGCTTCCGGTGCAGGCAACGGCGCAGGATTGTCAGACAGCGAGCGCAGATAAGCAATCAGATCAGCGCGTTCATTGTCTTTTTTGTCGCCGGCAAAGCCCATAGCTGTGCCTTTGATATAGCCTTTAGGCGAGGTCAGGAACTTATTGAGATGCTCATAATCCCAGACTTCTTTGCCGCCCTGTGAAAATTCTTTCATGGCTGCGGAATAGCTGAAACCTTCAACGGTCGCCATCGGACGGTTCACAACATCCCAGAGATGCGGACCGACTTTGTTCGCGCCGCCTTTTTCACTCGTATGGCAGGCTGCACAGCGTTTGAACACTGTTGCACCGCGTGCAGGATCAGCTGATGCCAGCAAGGTTGCAATCGGAACAGCAACAGCTGCTTCCTTGCCACCGGCTGCCGGTGCGCCGCCTTCTGCAGCTGCAATTTCATAACCGGCTTTTTCAGGATGCGAGGTCGAGAAAATCGCATCGGATGAAATACCAATAGTCATTACAACAAAAACTGTGGCCAGAAAGGCCATGATAAACTTGTTGGACTGAGACGATTCCATGTGGCCGCTAGCGCTCCTCTTCCCCAACGCCTTTAGCTTGGCGGTAATTATTGATACGTCTTAGGGGAGGGTTGCCCTCCATTGCTGACTTTCGCCGGAAACTAGGTCTTTTACTTGGCGCTGGCAACACCTATAAGAACTGCAGTACCCGTGACTTTTTGACACTTTCGGATGAATAGCCATGTCTAAGCCGTTTAAATCGCTGATCCTGATCCCCGCCCGCATGGCCTCAACCCGTCTTCCGGGCAAGCCGCTGGCCGACATTGCCGGCAAGCCGATGATCGTGCATGTGGCCGAGCGTGCAGTCGCATCCGGTCTGGGACGCGTAGTTGTTGCAACGGATAGTGCAGAGATTAAAACGGCTGTCGAGGCGCACGGGCTTGAAGCAGTGATGACACGCAGCGATCATGAATCCGGTTCGGACAGGATTTATGAGGCTTTGCAAACTATTGATCCGAATAAAGAATTTGATGCGGTTATCAATGTTCAGGGTGACCTGCCAGTGATTGATCCGGCACTGATTAAAACCGCTTTGCAGCCGCTGATTGACGGGCCTGCGGATATCGCCACCCTTGGTGTTGAGATCACAGATCCCCAAGAGAAGACCAATCCGAATGTGGTGAAGATCGTCGGCTCGCCGCTGGCCGGTGCCAATAAATTGCGCGCGCTTTATTTTACCCGCGCCACTGCGCCTTATGGCGATGGCCCGCTTTACCATCATATCGGTCTTTATGCCTATCGCCGTGCGGCACTGGAAAAATTTGTCGCGCTCGGGCCTTCGGTTCTGGAATTGCGTGAAAAACTGGAACAGCTGCGGGCTCTGGAAGCGGGTATGCGAATCGATGTGGAAGTGGTTCAATCCTTCCCGCTCGGTGTGGATACACCGGATGATCTGGAAAAGGCGCGTCAGTTTCTGTCCCGCTGAAATTCAGGGAAAACAGAGAAGCATTTTATAAATAGTCAAAGGCACCAAAATGGCAGCGAAGACCAATAAAATATCGTTTCAGGGTGAACCGGGAGCAAATTCCGATACGGCCTGCCGCAATATGTTTCCGACGATGGAGCCGCTGCCATGTGCGACTTTTGAAGATGCATTTAATGCCGTGGAAAATGGCGAAGCCGATCTGGCGATGATTCCGATTGAGAATACGCTGGCCGGACGTGTTGCGGATATTCATCATCTTTTGCCGGAATCACGTCTGCATATTATCGGCGAATATTTCCTGCCGATCCATTTTCAGCTGATGGTGCTGCCGGGCACCAAAATGGAAGATATCAAAAGCGTTCACAGCCATATTCATGCGCTGGGACAATGCCGTAAAATCATTCGCGGCAATGGCTGGAAACCGGTGATTGCCGGTGATACCGCAGGCGCTGCCCGTCAGGTGGCGGATCTGGTCGATAAGAGCAAGGCGGCCTTAGCACCATTGCTGGCCGCAGAACTCTACGGGCTGGAAATCCTGCAGCATAATGTCGAAGACGCGGAAAACAATATTACGCGCTTTGTTGTGCTGTCCAAACAAGAGCAATGGGCACCGCGCAAGTCACCGGACGAGCTGATGGTGACGACTTTTGTATTCCGCGTGCGCAACGTTCCAGCAGCGCTTTATAAGGCGATGGGCGGTTTTGCGACCAATGGCATCAACATGACCAAGCTGGAAAGCTACCAGATCGGCGGTACTTTCATGGCAACACAGTTCTATGCGGATATTGAAGGCCATCCGGATGACCGATCCGTGCAGCTGGCACTGGAAGAACTGGCCTTCTTCACCAAGGAAGTGCGTATTGTCGGTGTTTATCCGGGCAGTGAAAACCGCAAGCAACTGCTTGCAGCTGAATAGCGGAAAGTAAAACAGTTTGAAAAAAGCGCCGGAGTGATCCGGCGCTTTTTTATTTGTCTGAACACTCTACCCAATGACGGATCAGGGCGCTGGCGATGGCACCGGCAGGTGGTGTGCGTAAGCCTTGAGCATGGACATTATCCAGCATTGCTCTTGCCTCATCGCGGGTAAACCAGCGTCCGTCTTCCAGCTCCTCATAGTCGAGCGTGATCTGATCGGACAAGCCTTGCGCAAAACAGCCGATCATCAGGGAATAGGGAAACGGCCATGGCTGGCTGGCATGATAAGTGACCTGTCCGACGGGCAGGCCTGATTCTTCGCGCACTTCACGCCGGACAGCATTTTCAATCGTCTCACCCGGTTCCACAAAACCGGCAAGGCAGGAATAGGTCAGCGGAGCAAAATGCGGGCTTCGTGCAAGCAGACAAGCGTCGCTATTGTCGGTTTTGCGGGTGACCAGCATAATCACCACTGGATCAGTGCGTGGAAAATGCTCGGCATTGCAGGAGGTGCATACCCGTTTGAAACCGCCGATCCGCATTTCTGTCCGATTGCCGCACCGCCCGCAAAAGCGATGGGTTTTATGCCATGCAAGAAGCGCAGCCCCTTGCGCAACCATACCGCTCAGCGCAGGTGGCAAAAGATGATGCGTATAGAGTGCGCGATATTCCGAGGCTTCATAAGGCGCAGGAAGTGCCTCCGCGCCCAGTCCGGTGTCGAGTGCAAAATAGGCAATGCCCTCTGCTTCACCCAGCAAAATCAGATTGTCACCGGCAGATAAATCCGCGCCATTTTGCAGGGCGCGTCGCTCCGCATGGCTGAACAAGGCACGCTGTTCCGGTGCGTCCTGCTTCAAAATAATCTTATTGCCGGCAAAAAGCAGAAATTGCGCATCCGGATCAGCCAATGCTTTGGCTAAACTTGTTTCGTCCCGTTTCTCGGCCTGCGGGTCAAGTGTCCTGCCGGCAAAGCCAAGACCATGGTTATTATCTGTCATGTAATAAACTCAGGCAGCCAAAATCAGGCAGAAAGACGGTCGCGCAAATCACTGATGAGCTTGCTTGCTTCTTCGTCCGTATAAGGTTCACGTGTGCCATGTCCCCAGACCGGACCCGGCCATGCCGCATCACCGCTGTTGCGTGCAACAATGTGAATATGCAGCTGGCGCACAATATTGCCGAGCGCACCACTGTTGATTTTCTCGCAGCCGGTCGCTGTTTTCATGGCTTCGGCAACCATAGAAGTCTCAAAGCTGAGCATGGTCTGATCGAGCGGGGTCAGCTCGTGAATTTCAGACATATCCGCACGTTGCGGCACAAGGATCAGCCATGGCCAACGCTTGTCATTCATCAGTAAAAGCTGGCACAGGCCAAGCGGGCCGATAGGAAAGCTGTCATTTTGCAGGCGTTGATCGAGGGCGAAATCTGGCATGATGCGGTGCCTTTGTGAGGGATATTGTTCTTGTCCGGCAGTTTTTGCGGTTAGTCTGGAACTATTCAAACATAAAATGCATGAAAATAATCTATATTTTTTTATCTCAGCTTATTTGAGCCTTGCATTTTGTGTTCAAATTTCCGATATGAAGCGCGGGAGGTTGGTGGTGGACGTACCACTCGCCAACCGGGTCAGGTCCGGAAGGAAGCAGCCCTAACGAGCTCGGCACGGGTCATCGTGCCAGCCTCCCACCTTTTTCTCCCCTGAAAATCAGATTGTTGTGCACGGAAAAGCTAAGTTTTCCGAGAGACCGCTTTCTGTTTTCAATCGGCTGACGATCTGTGCTACAGCAGTGAAGCTTGGAGCAGTTCCAGTTGTGATGAACTGTTGGAACCGCTCTAATTATTGTTTTACGCATTTGCCTCAAGCAAAACCGGTTCCCACTTTTGCTGGAAATGCTTTAAAGACGGGATCTGAAGGAGCGCGCGAAATCCATGGATAATAAACCGGCAGACAACGCCTATCGCGTTCTCGCCCGTAAATACCGCCCGCAGAATTTTGATGATCTTTATGGTCAGGAGCCGATGGTGCGCACCCTGACCAATGCTTTTGAAGCAGGACGTATTGCGCAGGCATGGATGCTGACCGGTGTGCGTGGGGTGGGTAAGACCACAACGGCGCGTATTCTGGCGCGCGGCCTGAATTATAAAACCGATACGATTGATCAGCCGAGTGTGCATCTGACCGAATTGGGTGAGCACTGTCAGGCGATTATGGAAGGCCGCCATGTCGATGTGATCGAGATGGATGCTGCCTCGCATACCGGTATTGATGATATTCGTGAGATTATTGAGCAGGTGCGTTACCGTCCGGTTTCTGCCCGTTATAAAGTCTATATCATCGATGAGGTGCATATGCTCTCTAATCAGGCTTTCAACGGCCTGCTGAAGACATTGGAAGAGCCGCCGCCGCATGTGAAGTTTATTTTTGCGACCACAGAAATCCGCAAAGTGCCGATTACTGTTCTGTCGCGCTGTCAGCGTTTTGATCTGCGCCGCATTGAATCCGGCACATTGACCAGTCTGTTGCGCAAAATCACCGGCCTTGAAAATGTGCAGGCTGACGACACAGCACTGGCGATGATTGCCCGTGCCGGAGAGGGTTCTGCACGCGACAGCCTGTCGATTCTTGATCAGGCGATTGCGCATGGCAACGGCGCAGTCGATAGCCAGACTGTGCGTGAAATGCTCGGCCTTGCCGACCGTGCGCGCATTATTGACCTGTTTGAAATGCTGATGCGCGGTGATGTGGCGGGTGTGCTGAAAGAATTCCGCGCGCAATATGATGTGGGTGCTGATCCTTCCGTTGTGCTGAGCGATCTTGCGGATTTCAATCATCTGGTCACACGCCTGCGTTTCACACCGGAAGTTGCGCAGGATATGTCGCTATCGGAAGATGAGCGGGTGCGTGGTGCTGAATTTGCCAAAACATTGTCGATCCGCGCCTTGTCGCGCTGCTGGCAGATGTTGCTCAAAGGTATTCATGAGGTGGAAACCTCATCACGTCCGGTGCAAGCGGCAGAAATGTTGCTGATCCGTTTGGCGCATTCTGCTGATCTGCCGACACTGGACGAGGCGCTGAAAGCTATTGCCAATGGCCACACTGGCGGCAGTTCTGCACCATCGGCTCCGCAAGGCGGCGGTGGTAATGGCTCCGGTGGTGGGACTACTGCTTATGCTTCCGCTGATGCGGTTTCCGGCCAGATGGTGCAGCGTCAAAATAATGGTGGCGCCGCTCTTCGATTGGCAGAGCCAACTGCACAGCCGGTGATGCAGCCGCAAGCCATTGCCCAGCCAAAAGCAGAACCTGCTCCGCAGGCAGTGCGCATCCGCGACCTGAATGACATCGTCAATCTGGCAGGCAATAAGCGTGATCTGCAGTTCAAAGTGTTGGTCAAAAATTTCGTACGGCTGGTTTCCATCGGCCAGAATCGTATGGAAATTGCGCTGACTGAACATGCGCCGAAAACACTGGCTACAGATATGGCTCAGCGCTTGCTTGACTGGACGGGGGAGCGCTGGATGGTTTCGGTTGCCCGTGATGGTGGCGGCCAGACCGTGGCTGAGGTAGAAACCGCAAGACGCGAAGAGCTGGTGACAGATGCCCGCGCTGATCCGGATGTGGCGGCGATTCTTGCGAAATTTCCGGGTGCTAAAATCATCGACGTGCGTATTACCACGCCGGATGACGACACGGATTTGGAAATGCAAATGCCGGATCCGGGCGTGGATAGCGGCGATTTGGATGATGACGATTAATTATAGCTGCGGTTGAAACGACCAAAGCTATGAACCATTTATTGAAAAAGAGTAATTCGAGGAGTTCTGCCACATGCGTGACATGATGGGGATGCTGAGCAAAGCAAAAGAAATGCAGGCCAAAATGCAGGCTATGCAGGAAGAAATCGCGCAGATGGAAGTCAGCGCTACTTCCGGTGGTGGCCTGGTCAGCCTGACCCTGCTTGGCAAGGGTACATTGACTAGCCTGAAAATTGATCCGTCGCTGCTCAAAGAAGGCGAAGGCGAAATTCTGGAAGACCTGATTATTGCTGCGCATAATGATGCAAAAGCCAAACTGGAAGCAATGATGGCTGAAAAGACACAGGCGCTGACCGCCGGTCTGCCAATCCCTCCGGGCATGAAACTGCCGTTTTAAGGCGACAGATTATCCATACATCATGTGATTATAAATTAACGCCCGATTCTATTCGGGCGTTAAATGTTTTAAGTCTTCACTATGTCAAAACGAATCGCCGGTCCTGAAATTGAACGTCTGATCCAGCTTCTTGCCCGTGTGCCGGGGCTCGGGCCCCGTTCTGCACGCCGTGCCGCGCTGCATCTGATTAAGAAAAAAGATGCATTGCTGGTGCCGCTTGGCTCTGCCATGCAGGAAGCTGCAGAAAAGGTACGTATCTGTTCCTGCTGCGGAAATGTGGATACCAGTGATCCCTGTACAGTCTGCGAAGATCCGCGCCGTGATCCTTCCACACTGATCGTTGTTGAAGATGTATCCGACCTCTGGGCGCTGGAGCGCGCTGGCACCATGAATGTGCGTTATCATGTGCTGGGCGGCCGTTTGTCGCCGCTTGATGGTGTGGGGCCGGATGATCTCAATATTAAAGGTCTGATCGAGCGCGTCACCGGCGGTGAGATTAAAGAGATTATTCTTGCCGTCAATGCCACGGTCGAAGGGCAGACCACAGCGCATTATATCACCGATCAGCTCGACGGTATGGATGTGAAAATCACCCGTCTTGCTCATGGTGTGCCGGTCGGTGGCGAGCTGGATTATCTTGACGAGGGGACATTGGCAGCGGCTTTGCGCGCCAGAACAACATTATAAAACCTGACCTACCGATTTTTTATCCAAGTTTCAGGTGGATTTTGTATAACAGGAGCAGCCATGCAGAAGACTTTCCTCCGTCAGGCTCTTGTGGTGTTCAGCCTGTTTGGTGCTGCCGTACCTCTCACCACGACAGTGGCGCAGGCGCAGACTTATTCTGCTGCACTCCAATCCAAAACCAATGCGGCCTTTCAGCAATGGCTGGAGAATGATCTGTGGCCGCAGGCGCAACAGCGCGGTATCAGCCGCAGCGTGTTCAATCAGTCTTTATCCGGTGTGCAGCTGAACTGGAAACTGCCTGATCTGGTACCGCCCGGCACCAAGCCGCAAACACCAAAACAGCAGACACAGTCTGAATTCGGTTCACCCGCCAATTATTTCCGCAAAGGCACAGTTGATTCCGTTGTCAGCAATGGCAAGGTGAAGCTCAATGCCCATAAGAGCCTGTTAGCGAAAATCGAGCGTGATTTCGGCGTGCCTGCCGGTATTGTTGTCGCTGTCTGGGGACGTGAATCAGCCTTCGGCTCGGTAAAAATTCCTTACAACGGTTTTGAAGTGCTTGCGACCAAAGCCTTTATGGCAACCCGCAAGGATATGTTCCGTGCGGAATTACTGGCAGCGCTCGAAATTGTGCAGAAGGGCTATATGGATAGTGCACATCTGAAAAGCTCTTGGGCGGGTGCGCTCGGTCAGCCGCAATTCATGCCGACCTCTTACTTAAAACATGCCGTCGATTATGACGGTGACGGACGGCGCGATATCTGGAACTCCGTGCCGGACACACTGGCTTCTATTGCTGCCTATTTGCAGCATTTCGGCTGGCAGAAAGGCCGCGACTGGGGCTTTGAGGTCAATGTGCCGCAAAATGTCTCCTGCTCACTGGAAGGGCCGGATCAGGGTAAGAGCTTCAAAGACTGGTCGGCACTGGGTGTCACTCGTGTGAATGGCAAGGCGTTCCCTGCACAGGAAATGGGGCAGGAGGGCTTTCTGCTGATGCCTGCCGGTCGCCACGGGCCTGCATTTATTGTGACGCAGAATTTCTACGTGCTGAAAAACTATAATATGAGCGATCTCTATGCGCTGTTCATCGGTCATGTCTCTGACCGGATGAGCTATGGTGCCGGTGATTTTCAGCAAGGCTGGGGTGCTGTCGGTGGACTTTATCGCTCCGATGTCGCTGATATGCAGAAACGTCTGCAAAAGCAGGGCTATGATGTCGGCAAGCCGGATGGTCTGGCCGGATTTAAAACCCGTCGCTCTATCGGTGTCTGGCAGGCAAAGAACGGCCAGCCTGCCACCTGTTTTCCTGATAAGGCGCTGGTCAAGGCAATCCGCTGATAATCATCTTATATAGCGCTTTAAAGGCATGGCTCTGGTAGCGCTCGCGGTGGTTCAGAAGCCAGAATTGCCGTGGTGGCAGCGTAAACGGCACTTGTTTCAATGTGCCTGCTGCCAGATGCGGGCGGGCTGCTAGGGCGGACAACACAGTAGCGTAATTGCCTGCTGTCAGTGCGGAGCAGATTGCCTCGTTGGACGGCAGTTCCAGCGCCAGCGGTAAATTCGCCGGATCGCAGCCTTGCTCGCGCAAGTAAGTTTCAAAGACGGCGCGGGTGCCCGAGCCTTGTTCGCGCAAAATCCAGAAACTTTCGCTCAGTTGTTCTGCCGGCAAAGTTTCAAGCTGTGCCCACGGATGTGCGGGATTGACGACTGTAATCAGTTCGTCATAGGCAACCGGTTCTTTATGCAGCAGCGCGTCATTAGTCTCTGCTTCAATAAATCCCGCATCTGCCAGTCCCTCCCGTAAAGCTTCAACCACCTGCTCGCTATTGCCGATGGAGAGCTTCAGTTCAATCTGCGGATAGGCGGTATGAAACCGTGCCAGCAGTGGCGGCAGCCAGTAGCTGGCCGTAGTCTGGCTGGCATAAATATGCAGGCTGCCACGCTGCAGGCCGGTAATTTCGGTTAGTGTCAATTCGGCAGCCTGCGCACGGGCAAGCACGGCCTCGGCTTCATGCAGAAAAATACGCCCCGTTTCGTTCAGCTCAATGCGTCTGCCGATGCGGTTGAACAGTTGCGTTGCATAGCGCTCTTCCAGCGCTTTAATCGCTGCGCTGACCGCTGATGGTGTCAGATGCAGGCTTTCGGCCGCTCGGGTCAGGTGCTGCTGACGGGCGACTTCCGCAAATATCCGTAATTGTTCAAGGGTCATGGCGCTCAATCGTTCGATTTTACTGAATGAAATATACCATATTTTCAAATGGAATGAATGGTTGAAATAAGCGATAGAATTGGAAAAATTATCGGAATAGCAGTCATGCCACACAAGCTTCGTTCTAATTTCTCCCGCATTTTACCCGGATTTATGCTCTGCCTTCTGGTCAGTATCGCTGCCTATACTCTGGAATATATCGAGGCGCACTATTTCGGGCGGGCATGGCTGGAATCAATCGTGCTGGCTATTCTGATAGGCGCCGCAGTGCGTTCACTGTTCAGCCTTTCCGGCCGGTATCATGCAGGCATCCAGTTCTCATCCAAGATGGTTCTGGAAATTGCGATTGTGCTGCTCGGGGCATCCATCAGTGCGGAAGCGGTGATGCAGGCAGGGCCAGCTTTGATTGGCGGGATTGCCGGCGTTGTGATGCTGTCGATTGGTATCAGCTATTCAATCGGCCGGATGATGCGCCTGTCGCATCGCATGGCTGTGCTGGTGGCTTGCGGTAATTCTATCTGCGGTAACTCGGCAATCGCCGCCACAGCACCGGTGATCGGTGCAAATAGTGATGATGTGGCCTCGTCGATTGCCTTTACAGCTGTGCTGGGTGTTGTCGTTGTTTTGTGTCTGCCTTTGCTGGTGCCGCTGCTGAATATGTCTGCCGCGCAATATGGTATTCTGGCAGGCCTGACAGTCTATGCGGTGCCGCAGGTCTTGGCCGCAACAGCCCCTGTGGCCGCATTGAGTGTGCAGATCGGTACATTGGTCAAGCTGGTGCGTGTGCTGATGCTGGGGCCGGTTATTGTGGCAATCGGTGTAATCGGCGCGAAGTCAGGTGGTGCCCGTCCGAAGCTGTCGCAGATGGTACCATGGTTTATTCTCGGTTTTCTCGGAATGATGGCGCTGCGCAGCCTGTCTCTGATCCCGCAAGCGGCGCTGCCACCGCTGCATGAAGCAAGTACAGCGCTGACAGTAATTGCTATGGCCGGTCTGGGATTGGGTGTGGATGTGCGTACGGTGATGAAGGCCGGTGGCCGTGTCACGCTGACCGCTGTCTTCTCCCTGCTGGCTTTGGGAGCAATCAGCCTGTCACTGATTGCTCTGCTGGGCGTGGCCTGATTTTTGCATCAAATTCTTAAACGCATATTGCCCGCCCGCTTTTAAACGGGCGGGCAACAGAGCATTTCCGGTTTATCTTGAATCATTGGAAATGCTCTGTTTCTTCTCTCGCGTATCTTCTCCGAAACCGGTTCCCACGTTTCAGTTCTTTCTGCGACTGAGGAAATACCACAGAACAGCAATGGTCAGAACAACCAGAATAACCGCGACAGCAATCTGAACGGGGCCATTGCCGGAGGCCATAGCGGTGATGCCGGTGACTGCACCGCTGAGCGGTGCCAGCGTTTCTGGTTTCTTGAGGATTGGCGGGATTGAAATTTTTGTTTCCCGCGGCTGATTTGGTTTTGTTTTTTTAGACTGGCCGGAAGCTTCATTGGCCAGAGCAAGGGAACGGTTGCGTACGCGTTTGACACGGGCGGTCCAGCCTTTGCCAAAAGTTTTGAAGGCAGAGAGTGTTTGCAGCCAGTTCTGCCGCAGGTCACAGAGATTATTGATGACAGAGGCAGGGTCGCGAAGATTGAGTGCGCTGAGTGTCTGATCGCCGATAATCCCGTCCTGAGAGGTTCCGGCAATTTTCTGCAGTGCTTTCGCGGCACGGGCAGGGCCGGAATTGATGGCAAAATCAAATACTGCATAGTCAATACCGGCGGGCAGCACATCGCCGGCGATTTTATCCCAATAATTTTTCTTATAAATGTCGGCTGCTGTCTTCTGACTGAGATTGCGGATATCGGCAGCAGATGCCTTTGTTCCCATCCATGCGGATAAGGTAGCCAGAGTGATCCCCATATTGGTGTGGCCACCCGGATCTGCCGGATGATTAACATATCCTCCTTCTTCTTCGAAGACATATGGCAAGACGTTTAAAAATGTCCCTTTTGCCATGGTGTTTCCTTTCGTTGAAATTTATTTTTAAAAATCAATGTATAAAATATAAAAATACTGCAGTACGATAAGTATATTAACTCAATTTAAAACGCGTGTGAAATTGTTTATTTAAAGTGTGAAATTATTTCATTTGTTGTTATTTTAATATTGCTGTTTTGTATTTGTATTGTTGTAATAAAAAAATCCCCCGCCGGATTGCTCCGGCGGGGGATTTTCAACTCTGGAATGAAACAGGACTCAGATCACAAGGACAAGTCCTGCTTAATCCATATTAGTTGTTTTCGGACTTCTTCATTGCTGCTGCAAGAATGTCGCCGAGCGATGCACCGCTGTCTGCGGAACCGTACTGAGCAACTGCTTCTTTTTCTTCAGCAATTTCGAGAGCCTTGATGGAAACCTGCAGCTTGCGGGTTTTCTTGTCGAAGGAGATAACGCGTGCGTCAACTTTCTGGCCAACGGAGAAACGCTCTGGGCGCTGCTCGTCACGGTCACGGGACAGATCCGAACGCTTGATGAAGCTTTCGATGTCGTGGTCAACCAGTTTAACTTCGATGCCGCCATCGGTGATGCCGGTTACTTCACAGGAAACAACTGCGTTTTTGCGCAGGTCGCCGGAAGAAGCTGCTTCACCAACGCTGTCGCCGGTCAGCTGCTTGATGCCGAGGGAGATACGTTCTTTTTCGATGTCTACATCGAGAACGACTGCCTTAACAACGTCACCTTTGTTGAACTCTTCGATAACCTGTTCGCCCGGACGGTTCCAGTCGAGATCCGACAGGTGAACCATGCCGTCTACATCGCCGTCGAGACCAATGAACAGGCCGAATTCGGTCTTGTTCTTGACTTCGCCTTCAACAACGCTGTTGGCTGGGTATTTCTGAGCAAAGGTTGTCCATGGGTTGTCGAGGGTCTGCTTGAGACCGAGCGAAATACGGCGCTTGACCGGATCCACTTCGAGCACAACAACTTCGACTTCCTGAGAGGTCGACAGGATTTTGCCTGGGTGTACGTTCTTCTTTGTCCAGGACATTTCAGAAACGTGGATCAGACCTTCGATACCTGGTTCGATTTCAACAAATGCACCGTAGTCAGTGATGTTGGTTACGTTACCGGTGATCTTTTTGCCGATCGGATATTTCGCACCGATGCCATCCCAAGGATCATTTTCCAGCTGCTTCATGCCCAGGGAAATACGATGTGTATCCTGGTTGATGCGGATGATCTGAACCTTAACCTGCTGACCGATGGTCAGGATTTCGGACGGATGGTTTACACGGCGCCATGCCATGTCGGTAACGTGCAGCAGGCCGTCGATGCCGCCGAGGTCAACGAACGCACCGTAATCGGTGATGTTCTTAACAACGCCGTCAACAACCTGACCTTCTTCAAGGTTCTGAACGATTTCAGAACGCTGTTCCGCACGGGATTCTTCCAGTACGGTACGGCGGGACACAACGATGTTGCCGCGACGCTTGTCCATTTTCAGGATTTCAAACGGCTGCGGGTTGTGCATCAGAGGGGTCACGTCGCGGATCGGACGAATGTCAACCTGTGAACGTGGCAGGAACGCAACGGCACCATCGAGATCAACGGTGAAACCACCCTTAACCTGATTGAAGATAACGCCATCAACGCGCTCACCTTTGCCGAATTTCTCTTCGAGGCGAACCCAGCTTTCTTCGCGGCGAGCTTTTTCGCGCGACAGAACAGCTTCGCCAAGCGCGTTTTCGATACGCTCAACGTAAACTTCTACTTCGTCGCCCGGCTTCATCGAGCCGTCTTTGCCCTTAGCGCCGAATTCCTTCAGCGGCACGCGGCCTTCAACTTTGAGACCTGCATCGATGATTGCCATGTCTTTTTCGATGGCAACAATACGGCCCTTAACAACATAACCTTCTGCAAGGTCATTATTGGCGAAGGACTCAGCCAGCAGAGCTTCAAAATCTTCGCGTGTCGGGTTAAAATCTGACATGTAGACTCCTGATGTATCCGTGAAATTCACGCGATACGGCGCCGGGGGTTGGTGTTTCGAGAAAGTCTGAAGACAAGCCGTTCTTAAAAAGAACAATCCGGCGCATGGCCTGAAAACAGACAATTTTTATATAAAAGACGCACAATTCGACGATTTTTCTGAAATTCAGACCAATGTCAGGCGCGCAATGCAGCATCTATCAGCTTTTTAGCTTCTAGAAATGCCGCTTCTATATCCATTTTACTGGTATCGATCAAGTGCGCATCGCTTGCAGGTTTTAAAGGCGAAGCAGAGCGGTTCATGTCGCGCTCATCACGGCGCTTCAGATCGTCCAGAACTTCATTATAATCCGCATCCGCGTTTTTTGCACGCATTTCATTAAAACGGCGCTCTGCACGCACTTCCGCTGAAGCGGTGATATAGAGTTTCACCGGTGCATCAGGGCAGACAACCGTGCCAATATCGCGGCCGTCCAGCACAGTGCCGGGCAGGTTTTCTGCGAATTTGCGCTGCGCTTCCACAAGGGCACGGCGCACTTCCGGCATGATGGCCACTTTCGAGGCTGCCTCCCCGATCTCATGGGCGGACAACACAGTGCGATCCAGCCCTTTGAGATCGAGTTCCTGTGCAGCGCGCGCAGCAATGGCCTCATCATCGAGCGGTAAGCCCTGATCAATCAGGGCTTTCGCAACTGCACGATAGGTGAGGCCGGTATCCAGATGGTGAAAACCGTAATGCTTGGCAAGATTGCGGGCCAGCGTTCCTTTGCCGGAAGCTGCAGGCCCGTCAATGGCGATGATAAAAGCTTTATCCTGCATTGCGGTTATTTGGCTCCGGCCATGCTGATATCCGCACCCAAACCACGCATCAGATCCATGAATTCAGGGAAGCTGGTTGCGATCATTGTGGCATCATCAACCGTTACCGGTTTTTGAGAGGCCAGACCAAGCACAAGGAAGCTCATGGCAATACGGTGATCGAGATGGGTGGCAACAGTGCCGCCGCCAAAACCCTTGCCGGACGGATTGCCGCGAACGCTCAGGCTCATCTCACCTTCTGTGCAGTCCACGCCATTGGCTTCAAGACCACGGGCAACCGCTGCAAGACGGTCTGATTCTTTGACACGCAATTCATCCAGACCATCCATAATGGTTTCACCTTCCGCAAATGCGGCGGCAATAGCCAGAACCGGATATTCGTCGATCATTGACGGTGCACGTTCAACCGGCACGGTGATGCCCGTTAGTTTTGACGAACGCACACGCAGGTCAGCCACATCTTCACCGCCTGCAAGGCGCGGATCGAGAATGTCGATCTGGGCACCCATTTCCTGCAAAGTGGTAATCAGGCCGGTGCGGGTCGGGTTCATCAGCACATTGCGGATGATAATATCCGAACCTTCGGTAATCAGCGCAGCAACCAGCGGGAAAGCGGTTGAGGACGGATCGCCCGGCACATCAATGATCTGGCCGGTGAGTTTGCCCTGACCGGTGATATGGATATGACGTACGCCGTCCTTGTCAGTTTCAACGCTCAAATCCGCGCCGAAACCCTGTAGCATCTTTTCTGTGTGGTCACGGGTCATCACCGGTTCAATAACCGTGGTCACGCCCGGCGTGTTGAGACCGGCCAGCAGAACGGCCGATTTTACCTGAGCCGAGGCCATTGGTACACGGTAACGGATCGGATTGGCGGTACGGGGGCCGCGTAATGTCAGCGGCAGACGGTCGCCTTCAGCGGCTTCAACCTGTACGCCCATTTCACGCAGCGGATTGAGCACACGTGCCATCGGACGTGAGGTGAGGGATGCATCGCCCAGAAATGAAGTTTTCATATCATAGGTGCCGACCAGTCCCATGGTCAGGCGTACACCGGTACCGGCATTGCCGAAATCCAGCGGGGTTTCTGATTCCAGCAGGCAGCCATTGCCGGTGCCGTTGATGATCCAGATATCGCCGTCCTTGCGGATTTGCGCACCCATAGCCTGCATGGCTTTACCGGTGGCCAGAATATCTTCGCCTTCCAGCAGGCCGGAAATGCGGGTTTCACCCGATGCAAGGCCGCCGAACATGAAAGAACGGTGAGAAATCGATTTATCGCCCGGAATACGGATATCGCCCTTCAGGTCGCGTGAGCGACGGGAGGTTGCGGGTTTGGAAACTTGAGAGTGAGACATAATATTACAGTCAGTTTATGCTGCCGTTTTTTAAGCTTTAAGCGCGTTTCAGACAGCGCGGTCAATCGAGGTGGCAAAGGTCTAGCATAGGTTTAGCCGCAGGTCATCCTGCAAACTGAGCGGAATTTATGCGGGCGGAAGCCTGTGCGGCATTGTGCGGAAAAAGCGGCGTATTTTCGCCACGAAATACCGCAAAGCAGCATGATTCAGCAA
Organism: Pseudochrobactrum lubricantis; assembly: GCF_041929865.1. Classification (NCBI taxonomy): domain Bacteria; kingdom Pseudomonadati; phylum Pseudomonadota; class Alphaproteobacteria; order Hyphomicrobiales; family Brucellaceae; genus Pseudochrobactrum; species Pseudochrobactrum lubricantis. Next base: position 698,789 of record NZ_JBHEEE010000001.1, on the reverse strand, counting down.
AACATGTGTCTTTAGCTTTGACAAAGGCATCGAAATCCGTTTATGCACCAAAAAACACCGAAAAGGCTTTCCGGTTTTATCTCTTGTTTCAGGAGATGTGCGGATGCCGCAGCCGGCACAACTTATGAGGCTTGACGTGGCAAAATCTGAACTTGGCACAAAACGTATCGATCCGGAAACGGGCAAGAAATTTTATGATCTGAATAAGGACCCGATTGTTTCTCCTTATACAGGCAAATCCTATCCGCTGTCTTATTTCGAAACCAGCGTTGATACCCGCGTGGAAGAAGAAGAGACAGAAACCGAAGAACTGGATACAGCACTGGATGCACCGGAATTCGTATCTCTGGAAGATGCGGATGATGAAGCAAAAGGCGACGACATTCCTGATCTGGATGATGACGATGATGTGGATCTCGGCGATGACGATGATCCGTTCCTGACCACAGATGACGAAGACGAAGACGATGATGATATGTCCGGTCTTCTCGGCGGTGGCGGCGGTGTTGGCGACGACGACGAAAGCTGATCGCCGGTCATTCCGAACCTGAATTGCAAATGCCCTGCACTGACACCAGTGCAGGGCATTTTGTTTTTTAGTGCCTTTGCACTGCGGAAATGATGTTTTGCTGCGGGATTTGCAAATAATTTGAATAACTTTGAAAGAGTTTGATTTTTGCTCTTGATCTTCCGTAAAAGGCAATTTATGTAGCCGTCACGAACAGATCACAATCTGCTTCGCACCACCGGAACCGACACTCAGGTCGGCATGTTTCAAAAACATGATCGGGAATGGGGCCATAGCTCAGCTGGGAGAGCGCTTGCATGGCATGCAAGAGGTCAGCGGTTCGATCCCGCTTGGCTCCACCAAAAAATCACAAAACATATTTATCAATAAAACAATGTCTTGAAAAAGATGCTCTGTTTGATTCTCCATATTCCGATCAAGGGTTCTGCCTTGTCTGAAAAGGAACCAACTGGCGTCAGTCACATGAAAACCTTCTGATTAAGATCAGAGCTTCATCAGAAATTCAGGTTCTTTGAGATTTGCCATTCATTATCGGCGTTCAGTTCTACGCGCTTGTTGCCTCGGTAGAAGATCGGATTTCCGTTTTTTTTATCCATGGAGAAACGGGTAGGGGCAAGCCTGTCGTCCTCGTAGCCGGTTGTCGCCAAGGCGAGTGCTTCTTTGAATTTACCGTCTTTGCATAGATTCTTAAAAAGGCTCAAATTCATTGGCTTGCTTCCAGTCATCCTTGTTGCTCAGACCTGCTTTTAGGAACTTCCTGCTCATTTAGCTATGCCTTAGGCATGGTTAATGCAGCATAGTGGCAAAATAGGTGGTATGTTTTCAGCCGAACAGATCTCATGCAGAACGGGATGCGTTATGAAAAAGAAGCTTGTGGTTATTGGTGCGGGTTTTGCTGGCCTGCAGGTCGTTCACGGGCTGAAAAATGCTGATATTGACATTACTTTGGTGGATCGCCGCAATCATCATCTTTTCCAGCCTTTGCTCTATCAGGTTGCAACCACCGTGCTTGCAACATCTGAAATAGCATGGCCGATCCGGCATCTTTTCCGTGATCGCCCGGAAGTGACAACTTTGCTTGATGAGGTTGTCGGTATTGACCGTGTTCATAAAACAGTGCGCCTGCGCAACAGTGCTGAATTGCCTTATGACATACTCGTTCTGGCAACGGGTGCACGCCACGCCTATTTCGGTAAAGATAAATGGGAAGCCTTTGCGCCGGGTCTGAAAACACTGGAAGATGCAACGACAATCCGCAGGCGCATGTTGCTGGCTTTTGAGCAGGCGGAACTGGAGGCGGATCCGGCCAAGCGTGAAGCATTGCTGACATTCGCGGTGATCGGTGCGGGGCCGACAGGTGTTGAAATGGCCGGTATGATTGCAGAACTTGCCCATCACACGCTGCCGCGCGAGTTTCGCCGTATTGATACACGTCAGGCTAAAGTTCTGCTGGTAGAAGCCGGAGCGCGTGTTTTGCCGAGCTTCAGCGAAGATCTATCCGGTTATGTCCGCAATGCACTGACAAAGCTCGGTGTCACCGTTCGTACCGGTGTGCCGGTCACAGCCTGTGATGAGAGTGGTATTACAATCGGTGAGGAGCCGATTGCCTGTCGTACAATCGTGTGGGCGGCCGGTGTGCAGGCGTCGCCTGCTGCGCAGTGGCTTGGAGCAGAATCGGATCGTGCGGGCAGGGTGGTTGTCACTAAGGATTTGCGGCTTGCGGATGATCCGTCAATTTTTGTGATCGGTGATACGGCCTTGGTCAAATGGGGTGAGGATCAATCCGTGCCCGGCATTGCTCCCGCTGCCAAACAACAGGGTAGCTTTGTTGCAAAATGCATTCGTGCCATGCTGAAAGGCGCGCCTGCACCTGAAATATTCACATATCGCCATCAGGGCAATCTGGCGACAATCGGCCGAAAAGTTGCTGTTATCGAATTCGGAAAATTCAAGCTGAAAGGCATTCTGGCGTGGTGGATATGGGGGCTTGCCCATATCTATTTTCTGATCGGAACGCGTTCACGACTTGCAGTCGCGTGGAGTTGGCTCTGGATTTATCTGAGCGGATTACAAAGCGCCCGTCTCATCACGCAAAAAGAAACCATGCGTGATCCTGAAGTTTGAAGATATAAAAATCCCGCCCCAAGCATTTCCAGCAAAAGTGCGAAGCGCCTCCGCAGGGAAATCAGTTCGCCGGACTGATTTCTTTTCCTGCTGTGATGCGTCGGACAATGCGTGAAAGCAAAAGATGGGCGGGATTTTTAATATCAGGCAGCGATTTTTCGGCGCATAAACGGTCCATGCGGGATTTCCGGCGGCGCAAAAGTTTCTGCAGAAGCGCGATCCCAGCGGCTGTACCAGTCAGACAGCTCCTCAATTTCAGGGCCGGAGACCAGAAAGCCGTTTGGCAGATACGGATAGACTTCATTACCGTCGAGGAATTCATTGTCCTTTTGACGGAACATGAAATGATAAGGCATGAAGTCACGCGGATCACTAAGACCAGCCGCACCGGCAAGCTCACCCAGAGCATGCATCGTATTGCGGTGGAAACGTGCAACACGGTTGCTCTTATCGCCGACATCGATCGCACGCTGACGTAACGGATCCTGCGTGGCAATACCGACAGGGCAGGTATTGGTGTGACAGGACTGTGCCTGAATGCAGCCGACAGCAAACATGAAGCCGCGTGCCGAATTACACCAGTCAGCGCCCAGAGCAAAAGTACGGGCAATATCAAAGGCCGAGACGATTTTACCGGCCGCACCGATTTTGATCTCGTGACGGATACCTGCACCGCGCAACGTATTATGGACAAAGGTCAGACCTTCAAGCATCGGCATACCAACACGGTTGGCAAATTCCAGCGGAGCCGCGCCGGTGCCGCCTTCTTTACCGTCAACGACGATGAAATCAGGATAAATACCGGTTTTCAGCATGGCCTTGACCATCGACATGAATTCACGGCGGTGACCGATACACAGTTTGAAGCCGACAGGCTTGCCGCCGGAGAGTTCACGCAGCTGACCGATAAATTTCATCATGCCGATCGGTGTGGAGAAAGTATTATGGGCAGGCGGTGAGATGCAATCCTTGCCCATCGGAATGCCGCGTGCCTCAGCAATTTCCGGTGAGATTTTCTTGGCTGGCAGCATACCGCCATGACCGGGTTTTGCGCCCTGACTGATTTTCAGCTCGATCATTTTGACCTGAGGATCAGCGGCCTGAACGGCAAATTTCTCCGGTGAGAATGTGCCGTCATCATTACGGCAGCCAAAATAACCGGATGCAACCTGATAGATCAGATCGCCACCGCCTTCGCGGTGGTAACGGCTGATACTGCCTTCGCCGGTATCATGGGCAAAACCACCAATTTTCGCACCTTTGTTCAAAGCAAGAATGGCATTGGCAGAAAGCGCACCGAAGCTCATGGCCGAAATATTATACAGGCTGGCATCATAAGGCTGTTTGCAGGCAGAGCCGCCGATACGGACACGGAAATCCGTATCCTTAATCACCATGGGAACAGCAGAATGGGTCAGCCATGCATAGCCGGAACTATAGACATTTTCGATCGTGCCGAACGGACGTTTGTCCTCAACGCCTTTGGCGCGCTGATAAACTAGACCGCGGATTTCGCGGCTGAACGGTTCCTCATCGCGGTCGCCTTCAATAATATACTGGCGCAGTTCCGGACGGATACTTTCGAGAATAAAGCGCATATGCCCGATGATCGGGTAATTGCGCAGAATTGCGTGTTTGGACTGAAAAATATCATAGACGCCCAGCCCAAGCAGTGAGCTTGAGACGGCAGTGATGATAAGGAGCCATTCGCTGTAAAAGACTGCCCCGATAAAAGAGGCAATGGTCAGGAGCGCAACACAAGTGAGAACTGCATAACGCTGATAAGAGAGCATGATTGTCACCATCTTTATATGAGCCTGAACGGGGCGCTCTTCACGGGAAAGAGTCGGTTGCCCGACCGGTTGGCGTCTCCTTAGCCCACCCGTTCAGCGATTGCGAGAGGGATTATTGCTTTGATGTGCAGGGATTTGAGGGAAAATTTGAGCAATTCATTGTGATTAAGCAGAAAACAGCTCTGTTTTCTGCTTAACACTGGTCTTTGCGGAGTATTTTCTTCCATAATCGGTTGCTGTGAGAAGCTGCAAATTATACCGGCCGGCTCATAATGCCTGACTGCTGCGCCTTTGCTTGTGGTTTACGCGTGTGAAGGCAGTGCAGAAATATTGTTGCGCATCGAAATCCTGCGTTACTCATCCGCTATATATTTGAAAGTATTTTATAAATTTAACATTTCACGCAAGAGAGACGGCTGATTTTCGTCTTTTCCGGTCGATCACAAATGCGATTTGGAAGGAACTTATTAACCTTCATTTTTTATTACTTTGTGGACAGAACTCAGTAGCGTATTTTTGGTTTTTCAGGTCCATGCGTATTCCCCGATCCAATTTCTCCATTGCAACGACTGACCGCTTTGCGGTTTCCGCTGACATGCGTGAACCGGTATCCCAGCCGCAGGAAATACAGAGGCCGGAACAATCTGCTTCTGGCGCTCCTGCACCCGTATCACAGCCGCAAGCGGAACATGTCGTTACAGAATCAGAGGTGGCGGAAATAATCTCCGTTGCCCCTCTCAGCTATGCTCCGGCGGTTGTGACAGAAGTCGCACCGGCAGCATCGACTGCCGCCCCTGTGCCCGTTACCCCGTCATACCCGCTTAGGAGTAAGCAGATGAGCAACAATTTTGCGGTTAAGCATTGGATGGATCAGGACAGATCCGTAAAGGCAGAAGAACAGACTGCGGTCGCGCAGCCTGCTGCGCAGGAACCTGTTGCAGCAGCTGTGCCTGCCGCGCCGCAGGCCGTATCTGCTCCTGTGCATCCGAAACCGGCCAATCCGACAATGACCGTGCCTAATCCGCATGTGGCCTATCAGGGCTTGTCTGTACGTGAGCAATTCGGCTCCGGCGAAAAGGTCTGGAAAAATGCTTTTGCTTTGGCCGAGAATGTGCGTTTTACCCGCACACCTGAAAATGAATTGCAGCGTTTGCGCGCCAAGCTGATTGAAGAATTCGGTGCGGAAGAAGAAGTGCAGCCATCTGCCCCTGTGCAGAAAGAAGCGGTCGTAACGCCTGTCATGCAGACTGCCGCCGCCGCTCCTGTGACTGCCCAGCCTGTTCGTACTGCGCCGGTTTTGCGCGGGCCTTCAAGCATGATTGTTGCTGCGCGTTTGCGCCTGCCGGTTGTTCCGGTTGCACCGCATGTTGAAGCTGCGACACCTCTGGCCGGTACCGTGCCGACGCCGGTGGTCTCAATCGTGCCGGAAGCCGAAGTGGTCAATGCTGTGGTTTCGTATCTGCCTGAGCTGCAGCAGCCTGTGTTTGCTGAACCTGTTGCTCCGGTTACTGAGACAGAGCAGGGCGGTTTGCAGCTGAGCCATTTGTCTGATTTTGCCTTCTGGGAATTTGCCGGATTGCCGGAAATTGCCCCTGCAGCGGAAGCTGTTGTTGAGGCAGTGACAGAACCGGCAGAAATGCCTGCACCTGTATTGGCACCTGTAGCCGTGATGCCTGTTGCGGAAGCGGCACCGGTTGCGGAAGAAAAATCAATTCTGAGCATGTTCCGCACCGTTGAATGGCGGCCGGCGCATGAAGAAGCACAGATTGCTGAAACCGTAGCGGAAACTGTTGCAGAAGCCGCAGTTGAGATTGAAGCTGAAACACCGGCACCGATTGCGGAAGCCGTGGCTGAGCTTGCAGAAACTGTTGCTGTTGCGGCGGAGCCTGCACAGACTGTCAGCAATCCGTTCCTGCCATCCTTTAGTTTTGGTCTGTCCGGTTATCAGATGCCGGTCTATTCAATTGCCACACAGGCATTGAATATGCAGCCGCCGCTGAATGCAGTGTCCGTACCGGTAGCAGAAGAAGCTGTGGGTGTTGCTGCCGAGCCGCTTGCAGAAATGCCAGCCGAAATAGTTGCTGAAACAATTGCTGAAGCAGTTGCTGAAACTGTGGTGGAAGATTGTGATCTGGTGCAGGAAACTGTGGCAGAACAGGAAGAAACGCCTGTCGCACCAACTGTTGCACCGGTAACATTCGCTGCCGCTCCTGCGCCGCGCAATCCGTCGGCCTCGATCAACTTGTCGATTTTCTCGCCAACAGCGATTGAAACCGGAACTGTAATGTCCGGTGAAGGTTATGAATATCCGCCTCGTGCTTTGTTGCAGGAGCCTGTTTATAAAGACGGTGCGATTATTTCGCAGGAAATGCTGGAGCGCAGCGCTGGTTTGCTGGAAAGCATTCTGGAAGATTTCGGTGTGCGTGGTGAAATCATCCATGTGCGTCCGGGTCCGGTTGTCACCCTCTATGAATTTGAACCGGCACCGGGTGTTAAATCCTCCCGCGTAATTGGTCTGGCTGATGATATTGCCCGTTCCATGTCGGCACTCTCTGCCCGTGTTGCAGTGGTTCCGGGCCGTAATGTGATCGGTATTGAACTGCCGAATTCGATCCGAGAAACCGTTTATTTCCGCGAACTGATTGAATCGCCTGCTTTCGAGCGCACCAATTGCCGTTTGGCGCTCTGCCTTGGCAAAACCATCGGCGGTGAGCCGGTAATTGCTGAGCTTGCAAAGATGCCGCATTTGCTGGTGGCCGGTACAACCGGTTCCGGTAAGTCGGTAGCCATTAATACGATGATCCTATCGCTGCTCTACCGTCTGAAGCCGGAAGAATGCCGCCTGATCATGATCGATCCGAAAATGCTGGAACTGTCGATCTATGACGGTATTCCGCATCTGCTCACTCCTGTCGTAACCGATCCGAAAAAGGCCGTCGTGGCACTGAAATGGACCGTGCGCGAAATGGAAGAGCGCTATCGCAAGATGTCGCGTCTCGGTGTGCGTAATATTGACGGCTACAATGCCCGTGCAGCTGCAGCGCGTGAAAAAGGTGAGACTGTTACCTGTACCGTTCAGGCAGGTTTTGACAAGGCGACCGGTGAAATCCTGTATGAAGAACAGGAAATGGATCTGACGCCAATGCCTTACATCGTCGTTATCGTCGATGAAATGGCCGACCTGATGATGGTTGCCGGTAAGGAAATCGAAGGTGCGATCCAACGTCTGGCGCAGATGGCGCGTGCGGCCGGTATTCACCTGATTATGGCGACACAGCGACCTTCTGTTGATGTGATTACCGGTACGATCAAGGCGAACTTCCCGACCCGTATTTCCTTCCAGGTGACGTCGAAGATTGACAGCCGTACCATTCTCGGTGAGCAGGGTGCTGAGCAACTGCTTGGTCAGGGCGATATGCTGCATATGGCCGGTGGCGGTCGTATTGTCCGCGTCCATGGTCCTTTCGTCTCCGATGAAGAAGTGGAAAAGGTCGTCAATCACCTGAAAGAACAGGGGCGTCCTGATTATCTGGCAACCGTAACTGCTGATGAAGAAGACACGGAAGCAGTTGAAGATGACAGTGCGGTCTTTGACAAGAGCGATATGGCATCCGACGACGGCGATGATCTCTACGAAAAGGCTGTCAAAGTGGTGTTGCGGGATAAAAAATGCTCGACATCCTATATCCAGCGCCGCCTGTCGATCGGTTACAATCGTGCCGCATCTCTGGTGGAGCGTATGGAGCAGGAAGGTCTTGTCGGCGCTGCCAATCACGTCGGTAAGCGCGAGATCATCGGCCAGAATGACGGTATGTAATCCGTTAAGCTGATCTGCTGTCTTTCAGCAAATAGAAATATCAATACTGCCCGCCGAAAAATATACCGGCGGGCAGTTTTTGTTTTTAAGCTATTAGATATATGTAAGTTATAATTTTATAATGTAATTCAGGTCGTTTTTATTGCGCGAAATATCATTTTGCGGAGATCTTGTTAAAAAATGACAGTTATTTGCTGTTGTTAAATGTGCCATCTTCACGTCATATTAACCATATGGGTGCATAAAGGGGAGGAGAACCCTGAGATGCGTGAGGTGGGGTATGCAGCGCTACAGATTTGATCAGAAAACCATAGTCGTACAGGCGATTGTCGAAATGATTAAGCGTGGTGTGCCTGCTTCCGAGATGGATATTTATCTCAGCCGCATGGGGCCTGTTGATCTCGATATGCTGCAGCAATGTATGGATGAGGTTTATGCCTATATTGCGCAGGAAGAGGAAAGAGAACAGGAACTGTATCAGGATCGCGCCGTAGCATAATCCGGCTGTCGGGCTGTGCTTATGCCGGAGCAGCAGGATGCAAAAGCAAGATAGATGACACAAAGATAACGTAAATCTGTCATGCTCTTGAAATAATCGGGGCCTATACATAAATAAAGTTTAAGAAATTCGCCTGACTATTGACCACGGATGTACTGGCATTGGTTGAGGCGTTTCATGGAAGGTCGGGACATCCCGGCCTTTTTCATTTCTAAAGCTTTTTTGCCTGAAGCGATTGACATCCGGATTGCATCATATCGCTCGCTCTGTCTCCTTGTTTTTACGCATGTCGTTATCGGAAAACCGGTGCCCGCTTTTCCGTGACATGCTCTGGATTCTTTATTTGGTCGCATTATCACTGCCGTCAAGTTGAACCGACTTGACTAAGTTCAGGGCGTCAAGCTGAGCCCGCCTGACTGTGAAATGCTTTGGACCTTTGCAGCTGTTTCCTGATTTCCCTGTTTCATGTGCCGTCTTATGCCTGCCGGATAGTTTTTGCTCCGGACGCGGAAACGTGACCGAGATTCATCTTGCTGTTAGATGCTTTCCTGCTTATAGAAACCGCAAAAGTTCTGGATGCCGGAGTGAATCGGTCTGATATGCCCGTCAATTGTGGCTTCAGACATTCGATATTCCGGTCTGATGGGAGCAGCTTTTATCTTTTTTGAGAGATGAAATTGCTCCAGCCGGGTTTTCTGAAATATGTGCGTATAGGCGCCGGTGTTGAAATACGGCGCTTTTTTGTTTATGAATTTCAGAATTTACCGAAACTACTGTATGTTCTTCTTAGTCTGAAACAATGTCAGATAAGAAATAATACAGCATTTCAAAGCAGTTAAGATGTTTTTGAGCTTATTCATGAGCCTGAAATATCTTGGTGAATGTTGATATGTGGCCTGTCCCGGGCGCATTCAAGACGGAAAAATTAAATGAAACACAGATTATTCCGGTCGGCAGGTATCGGTGCGGTTCTGATGCTGACGGCTATACTGGCAGGGTGTCAGCAGGTTGTGCTGTTTCCTAAAGGCGAAGTCGGCATTAAAGAACGCGACCTGATTGTTTTCGCGACAGTCATCATGTCGCTGATTGTTGTGCCGGTCATTATCGCGACCTTGTATTTCGCGAATAAATATCGCGCCAACAAAGATAATGAATATCTGCCGGACTGGCATCACTCAAACAAGATTGAAGCCGCTGTCTGGATTATTCCGTGCATCGTCATTCTCATTCTTGGTTATGTGACCTGGATTAAGACCCATGAGCTCGATCCATACCGCCCGCTGGAACATGCGGCAAAGCCGGTTCAGGTTGAAGTTGTGGCTATGAACTGGAAATGGCTGTTCATCTATCCGGAGCAGGGGATTGCCTCGGTGAACGAACTGGTCGTACCGGTTGATCGTCCGCTGAACTTCCGTATCACTTCCGGTCACACGATGAACTCCTTCTTCATTCCGGCTCTGGGCGGTCAGGTTTATGCAATGCCTGGCATGCAGACCAAGCTGCACCTCATCGGCAATGAAATCGGTGCTTATGAAGGTATCTCCGCGAACTATAGCGGTGACGGTTTTGCGCAGATGCGTTTCACAACCCATGTGAAAAACGAAGCCGACTTTGAAAAATGGGTTTCCGAAGTTCGCACCTCTGACAAAGCGCTGAACCGTGCCGGTTATATCGAACTGGATCAGCCGACAGAGAAGCATCCGGTTACACATTATGCCTCAACTGAGCCTGGTCTGTTCAGTGCTGTTATCGGTCGTTGTGTGGATGGCAAGACCCCGTGTGTCAGCCATGGCGGCGGCAGCGTACAGAAGCTTTCACCATTCATCACATCCTCTGTGAAAAAAGAATCGCCTGCGGAACCTGCGTCTAACTGACGGGATTTCGTGACTTTAGGCAGGCAGACCATTGGCAGATTATGGCCAATGGTTTTGCCATTAAAAGTGTAGAGAAATGTTCGGAAAACTTACCCTGGCGGATATTCCGCTTCACGAACCGATACTTGTGGTCACTTTAAGTGCCGTTGTACTCGGCGGTTTGTCTCTGTTCGCAGCCATTACCTATTTCGGTAAATGGGGCGTATTGTGGCGTGACTGGCTGACAACTGTCGATCATAAGCGCGTTGGTATCATGTATATCATTCTGGCGCTGGTGATGCTGTTCCGCGGCTTCTCCGATGCCGTGATGATGCGCGCCCAGCAGGCTATGGCCTCCGGCGCCAATGAAGGCTTCCTGCCTCCGCACCACTATGACCAGATCTTCACTGCCCATGGCGTGATCATGATCTTCTTCGTGGCGATGCCGTTTATCGTTGGTCTGATGAACTTTGCAGTTCCGCTGCAGATCGGTGCCCGCGACGTTGCGTTCCCTTACCTGAACTCCCTGAGCTTCTGGCTGACTGTTGCCGGTGCTATTCTGGTAAACATCTCGCTCGGCGTCGGTGAATTCGCCCGTACAGGCTGGCTGGCTTATCCGCCGCTGTCCGGTCTGGAATACAGCCCCGGTGTCGGTGTTGATTATTACCTCTGGGCTTTGCAGATTTCCGGTATGGGTACGCTGCTCTCCGGTGTGAACCTTATCGCAACCATCATCAAAATGCGCGCTCCCGGCATGACAATGATGCAGGTTCCGGTTTTCACATGGACTGCCCTCTGCTCGAACATTCTGATCGTTGCAGCTTTCCCGATCCTGACAGTTACCCTGTCGCTCCTGCAGCTTGACCGTTATCTTGGTATGCATTTCTTCACCAATGATTTCGGCGGCAATCCGATGATGTATATCAACCTCATCTGGATCTGGGGTCACCCGGAAGTTTATATTCTGGTTCTGCCTTGCTTTGGTGTGTTCTCGGAAGTTATCGCGACTTTCTCTGCCAAGCGTCTGTTCGGTTATACTTCAATGGTCTATGCGACCGTTGCCATTACCGTTCTGGCCTTCCTCGTCTGGGCTCACCACTTCTTTACAATGGGTGGCGGTGCCTCCGTTAACGCCTTCTTCGGCGTGGCGACAATGATTATTTCGATCCCGACAGGGGCGAAAATCTTCAACTGGCTGTTCACGATGTATAAAGGCCGCGTGCGTATGGAAACGCCGGTTCTGTGGACTGTCGGCTTCATGTGTACCTTTGTGGTCGGTGGTATGACCGGCGTTATGCTTGCAATTCCGCCTGCGGACTTTGTACTGCACAATTCCGTATTCCTGATCGCGCATTTCCATAACGTGATTATCTCCGGCGTGCTGTTCGGTTGTTTTGCCGGCTTCATCTACTGGTTCCCGAAAGCATTCGGTTTCCGTCTCGATGAAACCTGGGGCAAACGCGCATTCTGGTGCTGGCTGACCGGTTTCATTCTTGCCTTCATGCCGCTCTATATTCTGGGCTTCATGGGTATGACCCGCCGTATCAACCACACTGAAAATCCGGCATGGCAGATTTACCTGATTATTGCCGCTATCGGTGCTGCAATCATTCTGGTTGGTATTGCCTGTCAGATCATTCAGGTTCTGGTGTCCATCCGCAACCGCGAAGCACTGCGTGACCACACCGGTGATCCGTGGGAAAACGGCCGTACGCTGGAATGGTCTGTGGCTTCTCCTGCTCCGTTCTACAACTTCTCTGAAACACCGCGTGTTCAGGATGTTGATGCTTACTGGGATATGAAGAAGCGTGGCGTGAAGCGTAAAACCGACAAGTTCAAGCCAATCCATATGCCGCGTAATACCGGCACCGGTTTCATCATCGGTATGGTTTGTATCGCGCTTGGTTTTGCCGGTGTATGGCATATCTGGTGGCTGGCAATTGCCGCTACTCTGGCCATCATCGCGATCAGCATCATCCATTCCTTCAACAATAACCGCGACTACTATGTCACTGCGGAAGAAGTGCAGCGCATCGAAGATGAGCATACGCTCAAGCTGCAGTCTTTGGGAGTTAAGCCATGAGTGCCGCTGTAACGCACGCTAACGATCACGCCCACGGGCATGACGACGATCACGAGCACCACGATTCCCGCGGCACGACACTGATCGGCTTCTGGATCTACCTGATGAGTGACTGTGTCATCTTCTCGGGTCTGTTTGCCACCTTTGCAGTTCTCTCGCGTTCATACGCGGGAGGACCGACCGGCTGGGAACTGTTCGATCTGAACTTCATTGCTGTGGAAACCGCTCTGCTGCTGTTCTCCAGCCTGACCTATGGCTTCGCGATGATCGCGATGTCACGTAAAAAACAATCCGCCATGCTTGGCTGGATTGCCGTGACATTCCTGCTCGGCGCAGCCTTTCTGGCGATGGAAATCTATGAATTCCATCACCTGATCGAAATCGGTGCCGGTCCTGGCCGTTCTGCATTCCTGTCCGCCTTCTTCGTATTGGTCGGTACGCACGGTCTGCACATTCTGTTTGGTCTGATCTGGATTCTGGTTCTGGTCGCGCAGGTTCTGCGTTCCGGTCTGACAGAAGCCAACCAGACCCGTCTGATGTGCCTCAGCCTGTTCTGGCACTTCCTTGATGTTGTCTGGATCGGTGTATTCTCGATTGTTTATCTGATGGGAGTTCAGGCATGAGTTCCGCGCATAAAACTGAAGCATCAGCCAGCGAAACCAAGAATTATATCATCGGTTTCATTCTGGCCGTCATCCTCACAGCCGTTCCTTTCGGCGTGGTGATGGGACAGTATTTTGACACCACCACAACCGTTGCCATTATTATGGTTTTCGGTGCGGTACAGATGATTGTTCATCTGGTTTACTTCCTGCACATGGATTCCAAATCCGAGGGCGGCTGGACATTGCTGGCTCTGCTCTTCACCGTGCTGATTTTGGCGATTGTTCTGATCGGCTCGCTGTGGATCATGAACCATCTGGCCATCAATATGATGGAAGTCAGCCCTGAGGCCGCACGCGCGCTGCCATAAGGTGCAATATGGGTGAGCTTGTCTCACTCACGGGAATAACAATGAACGGCGCTGCTTTGGCAGCGCCGTTTTTTATGCATTTTATATTGAGATGCATTGGTAACCTGTCTCAAATTACAGTCCTTATTCTTTCATAATTTTGATCTTCTCAAAGCGCGTCATTTAAAATTTGCATTCATTTAAATTTTTTCAATTTTAACTTGGTGATTTCGATGAAGATTATTTCAATAATTTCAGGGCTAATGCTGCTGGTAGGAACCGGCATTGTGCAGGCGCAGGTCGCTACTGTTTCGGGTACTGTCAATTTACGGCAGGGGCCGGGCACAAACTATACGCGGATTGCAGCTTTGCCGCGCGGTGCGGCGGTGCATATTGAGAGTTGCCGCGGCAGCTGGTGTCAGATCAGAAGCAGCTGGGGGATAGGTTGGATAAGTGGCCGTTATTTATCTCAATCCTATCAGGGCTATAATGCTGCACCGGTCTATAATACGCAGCCGCAAGTCACTTTCGGGCTGAATATCGGATCAGGTTTTTATGATGATCCGTTTTATGCCCCGTATTATCAACCTTATTACACGGGCTGGCACCCGCCTTATTACCGGCCTTGGTATCGTCCGGGCTACCGGCCTTATGGGCCACGCTATAATCCTCGTCCTTTTGGCCGGCAGGGCTGGAGCCCCCGATGGGGTGTGGGGCCTGTGCATTTTCCGCGCGGAGGATGGCGCAGATAGGATCTGATAAGGCAGATTCTGCAAGGCGATTCCCTGTTATGGAAAACGTGGTTCCGTGGCAGGACTCTTTAAGGGAGGTGGCTGTATTTTAACCAATGCGCATTTTCTTGGAACGTGTTGCAATCCGTATGACAAATGCTTTCCGGAACAATCTTTCATGTCGGTTTTAAATTGCCCTGTGCGGCTGTATTTTTAAAAGACAAATATTTTCAATATTTTACGGCTTTATGCCTCTGTAATTTTCGTTTTTGTTTCTTTCTTAAGATTAAATATTCAAAATTCATATTTGATTGAAAGCCACAAATTAAGTTTTTCTTTAGGTAAAGGAAAATACAAATTAATATTTTGTTAAGCATAAATTTTAAAAAAGCAGTGTAAGCTTTTGGATTATACTCTCCGCTAGTTTGATTGTTAGGCATCGCGCGATGGGTGGAGCGGGCTATGCCGAGGAATATGCATATTGACCCCGTTGAATGGGATGATATGCAGGTAATAAATTAAGGAGAGCTCCAATCCGTAAAGTCAGCACCCTCCTGCTGTTCACTGCGCTGCTGCCGGTTATGGCGGCATCGCCTGCGCATGCTTTTGAGCTCTTTGGCATTAAACTTTGG
Source organism: Pseudochrobactrum lubricantis (assembly GCF_041929865.1). Lineage (NCBI taxonomy): Bacteria > Pseudomonadati > Pseudomonadota > Alphaproteobacteria > Hyphomicrobiales > Brucellaceae > Pseudochrobactrum > Pseudochrobactrum lubricantis. Next base: position 683,776 of record NZ_JBHEEE010000001.1, on the reverse strand, counting down.
GGTAAAGACAAGGCTGAAGAAGCCGATGATGTCATTGCCGAACCAAAACGCTACAGCGTTGAAGTCACTTCCGGCGGCACCCGCACCAATAAAGACGGCACGGCAGCCGATGTGGAAGATCTTGTTAAAGGCGCTTCACGGCTTGTGGCTGATGAAGAAAAAGCGGCTTCCGGCTCCGGCGGACTGCTAGCCAAAGCACGTGGTGATTACCGTCGTATTCTGATGGCACTTTATGGTGAAGGTCGTTATGGCGGCACCATCAGTATTCTGGTTGATGGCCGCGAAGCTGCAAACCTGCCGCCGGATACACAATTGCCGGATACATCCAAAATTGTCATCAATGTTGATCCGGGCCCGCAATTCCTGTTTGCCCGCGCCAGCATTAATGAACTTGCACCGCCGACAGATGACCGCCGCGATCAGGTGCAGTCGCCTGAAAAGGCCGGTTTCAAAAGCGGTGAAATTGCCAAATCCGGTACAATCCTGAAGGCAGAGCGTCTTGCCGTTGAGGCATGGCGTCAGCAGGGTTATGCCAAAGCGAAAGTTACGCGTGAGGATATTGTTGCCGATCATGAAGGCAATGTGCTGAATGCGGATATCACGCTGGAACCGGGACGTGTTGCCCATTACGGCCCTGTCAAAGTGCAGGGCACAGCCCGCATGGATCCGGAATTCGTTGCCTATATGACAGATCTGAAACCGGGTCAGGAATATGATCCGGATGATATTGAGCGTGCACGCCGCCGTTTGGCGCGGCTGGATGTTTTCCGCTCAACATCTATTCAGGAAGCACAGGAAATCAACCGCGACGGTATTCTGCCGATGGATCTGATCGTGCAGGAACGTAAACCGCGCCGCTTCGGTCTTGGTGCGAGTTATTCCACGCTGGACGGTGCAGGGGTAGAAGCCTTCTGGATGCATCGCAATCTGTTCGGTAAGGCGGAGCGTCTGCGCTTTGATGCCAAGGTCAGCGGTATCGGCGGTTCGCAGGATAATTCCTATGATCCGAAAAACTTCACCTATGTGCTGGGTACATCCTTCACCAAACCGGGCGTGTTCACACCGGATACGGATTTCGTTTCGTCTCTGACCGGTAAGCGTGAGGTTCTGGATAATTATACCGAGACATCGGTCGGCGGACAGGCAGGTTTTACGCATATCTTCAATGAAGATCTGAGCGGACGTTTGTTTGCCAATGTGTCTCGTGCGCAGTTTGATGATGATTATTACGGCAAACGCCAGTTCTTCACCGTGGGGATGCTGGGCGGTATTCTGCTGGATAAGCGCGATAACAAGACCAATGCTACTTCCGGTTATTATGCCGAGGGCGTGGTTGAGCCGTTTTACGAGCTCAAAAACGGCAGTTTCTCGACCAAATTTACCGCAGAAGGCCGTGGCTATTACGGCTTTGGTGAAGATAAACGCGTTGTGCTGGCCGGTCGTGTTAAAGTCGGGTCGATTGTCGGTGCCGATATGAGCGATCTGCCGCCGGATAAAGTCTTCTTTGCCGGTGGCGGCGGTTCTGTCCGTGGTTATGCTTATCGCAGCATCGGGGTGAATAAGCCGGGGGATGTGGTGATCGGCGGACGTTCGCTGATGGAAATGTCCGGCGAGGTTCGCACAAAGGTTACCGATAGTATCGGTGTGGTCGGGTTTGTAGACGGAGGATATGTCGGGGAGGAATCCTACCCTGATTTTGCGGAGAATCTGCGTTTGGGGGCAGGTGCGGGCTTGCGTTATGATACCAGTCTCGGACCGATCCGTTTCGATGTTGCCGTGCCGCTTAACCGCAAGGCAGGTGACTCAAGTTTTGCATTCTATGTCGGCATAGGACAGGCGTTTTGAACCGTTTTCTCGCTTTCGTAGCCACTTTCTTTATCATTCTGCCGCTCGGTATTTATATCGGGGCATCGCTGCTGCCTCAGGGAGCGGACAGCGTAACGACGCCTGCCACCGGCCAGAGCAATCCTGCGGGTTCAGACACGCAGACCGCACAGGCTGACACTTCTGTTTCCACGCAGGAAGCCGAAGAGGAGAAGTCCTACTTCCTGTCTTTTGTTGAAGAAAAACTGTCGGGGCCGAACCGCAAGATCAGTATTACCGGTATTGAAGGTGTTTTGTCGTCTGAGGCAAAAGTCGGGGCTATCACGGTTGCTGACCGCGAAGGTATCTGGCTGCGCATTAAAGATGCCCAGCTTGTCTGGAGCCGTCTGGCTCTTTTGCGCGGTCGTCTGAGCGTGGATACACTCTCGGCCAAGGAAGTTGAATTTATCCGCACACCTTTGCCGGATGAGGGACTGCCGTCACCGGAAGCCGGTGGCTTTGCTTTGCCGGAACTGCCGCTGGCGGTTTTGCTGGGTGAGCTGAATATTGAACGCCTGAAATTCGGTCAGCCGGTTTTTGGTCTGGCATCGGAAGTGGCACTGAAAGGCAATCTGACCCTTCAGGACGGATCGCTGGAGTCCCTGTTTGACATGCAGCGTCTGGATGGTCCGGGCGGCACGATGAAGCTGAAGGCGAATTACGCCAATGCCGATCAGAAGCTTGATCTGGATATGCGTCTTTCCGAGCCTGCCAATGGTATTGCCGCCAATCTCCTGAATATTGCAGGCAAACCGCCTGTTGAACTGGCGCTGACCGGCGCAGGCAAGCTTGATGATCTGAAAGTTGACCTGACGCTTGATGCGGACAGCCAGCGCATTCTGACCGGACTTCTGACCCTGAACCGCAATGCGGACGGCACTGTTACCGGCCGCGTGTTTAATGCGGATGTCAAAGGTCCGATTGCTGCACTCATTCCGGAAAAATTCCGTGATTTCTTTGGCGCAACCTCAAGCCTTGCAGCCAATGGTTTTATCAAGGATGGCGGTGGTTTCCGTCTGGATAATTTCAATCTTTCCAATGCCGCTCTGCAGGTACAGGCCAAGGCCGAAACCGCCAATGACGGCTTTCTGACACGTCTGACCCTTGATGCGCTGATTGCAGATCGGGAAAAAGGCCGTGTGCTTCTGCCGATCAGCGGCGGCCAGACCTCTCTGGCGTCTGCGCGTCTGACACTGGATTACGGCGACCGTCAATCCGCAGACTGGACAGGCAAGTTGCTGGTTGAAGGTCTGCAGGCCGGTGATTTCTCCGCACAGCAGACTGTGCTGGATATGGGCGGCGCAGCAGAAAATCTGCAGGACGCACAAAACCGCCATGTCGGTTTCAATATTACAGGGAATATAACGGGAATTAATGCCAGGCAGCCTGAGGTTGCGCAGGCGCTGGGTGATCGTTTTGATCTGGCCGTGTTGGGGCAATGGCGTGCCGGTTCTCCTGTGCAGCTTGAAAAATTGCAACTCACCGGCAATGGTCTGAGCGCTGCCTTAAAAGGTGCAATCGATAAATTCATTTATACCGGTGACATTGTTTTGCAGGCAAACAGCCTCATGCCGTTTTCGGCACTGGCAGACCGTTCGCTTGCCGGCAGTCTTGATCTGAAAGCAACCGGCACTGTTGCGCTTCTCACCGGCGGGTTTGACCTGACGCTGGATGGCACAGCAGAGAATATCAAAACCGGTGAGGATATTGCTGACCGTATTATCAATGGCCGCTCCACTTTGAGCGGTGGTCTGGCACGTTCTGAAAACGGTTTTTCCGCCCGTGGTTTCCGTATTGGTAATGATGCAAATGCAATCACTGCCAATGGCTCATTCTCGAGCAAAGATGCCGATTTCGATCTGGGCGTTGAGATTGGTGATATTGCCGATCTGTCCGATAAGGCAACGGGACCATTGTCGCTGAAAGCCAGTGCACGCGGAACAGAAAACCGGATTGCTCTGGCTGCCCGCGCATCTGTGCCTTCCGGTTCGCTGGAAGGGCGCAAGCTGAATGATGGTCTGCTCGACTTCAATGCTGTGCTGGACGGTTCTGATCCGAAGCTTGCTCCGTCTTTGAGCGGTGGTTTCAGCGGCAGTGGCTTCTTAAGCGGTGAAAAACTCGATCTTGCCGGTAAAGTTGCGCTGGATGAGCAAGGCAAACGCCTGAGTGATCTGAGTTTTGTTGCTGGCGGCACGCGCGTCAGTGGTGATCTGAATATTGCGGACAAGAACCTGCTCGCCGGTCGTTTGAAAGTGGATGCGCCGGATGTCTCAACCGCTGCCGCTCTTTTCCTTGCCAAAGCAACCGGTAGCATCAATGCGGATATTGATCTGTCTTATGAAAATGACCGCCAGAATGCTGCGGTCAAAGCAGATATCCGTAATCTGAATGTTGAAGGCAATGTGATCGGGCAGGCGGATATTAATGCGACGCTTGCCGACCTGTTTAATGTTCCTGTTGTTGACGGCACTGTGAAAGCACAGTCCATCCGCGCCGGTACATTTGAAATTAATACGGTTGATGCAACGGCTCAGTCTGAAGGCAGCAAAACGGTTTTTCAGGCTGCAACTGATCTGAAAATCGGCACCAAAGTTAAAGTCAACGGCGCATTGGAGCCGCAGGACGGTGGTTTGTTGCTGTCGCTTTCAGATGCGGAGCTGCGTCAGGGCTCAATGCTGACCAGACTGGCACAACCGGCATCTCTGGCGCTGAAAGGCAGTGATGTTACCTTTAACAATATCATCATGCAGGTGGGAGAAGGTCGTCTGAGCCTTAATGGTGCTTTGGCTGATCGTTTCAATCTGGATGTGAAACTGGATAATCTGCCGCTGAATGTGGCAAACAGCATTCAGCCGGATTTGGGACTTGGCGGTCTGATCAATGGTCAGGCCAAGGTTACCGGTTCGCGCAACCAGCCTGATGTCAGTTTTGACATTAATGCGCGCGATGTGATTGCCCGCCAGACGCGTGAACTTGGCATTGGTGCCTTGAATGCGACAGCTAAAGGCACGTCGAGCCAGAACCGCCTGAAAGTGGACAGCCGGATTACCGGCGGTAATGGTCTTGATACCCGTGTGAATGGTTTTGTGCCGCTGGGCACGGATAAATCTGCCGGTGCGCTGGATGTGAATGTTGAACTGACCAACCTGCCGCTGGCTTTGCTCAATGGCGTGGTGAAGGATCAGAATCTGGGCGGTAATGTTACCGGCACTGCAAAAGTCACCGGCGCTCTGACCAATCCTGCCGCCGAGTTCAATCTGAACGGACGCGCGCTGAGCGCCAAACCGCTGGCTGAGAACGGGCTTGCGCCTTTGAATCTGAAAGCTGCCGGTCGTTATGGTGATAAGACCGTCAATATCAGCTCGCTGTCTGTTGACGGCCCGCAAAATCTCAGCGTGACCGCGCAGGGGCGTGTGCCTTTGTCTGGCAGCGGTTTGGGTATTGATGTGACGGGGCAGATTCCGTTGGCGCTTGCCAATCGTTTTCTGTCGGATCGTGGCGCACAGGCAACCGGTACACTGGCTTTGACCGCTAATGTCAGCGGTGGTTTCGACAATCCGCAAATCCGCGGTATGTTCTCGACAAGCGGCGCGCAGATGGTTGATCCGGAAACCAATATCCGCCTCAATAATATTACCATCAATGGCAGCATGGAAGGTCAGACAATCCGCCTTCGCAATGCAAGCGCAGCTTTGTCGACCGGTGGTTCAATCAATGCGGATGGCACGATTTCGATCAATGCCGCGCAGAATTTCCCTGCCGATCTGCGGATCAATTTTGACAAAGCACGTTATGCGGATGGTTCCATGGTGGTTGCGACCATTAATGGCGGCCTGACCATTACCGGCCCGTTGATGCGCGATCCGCTGATTGCCGGTAAGATCGAGATTGAACGCGCGGAAATTACCGTGCCTGAAAGTTTTGGCGGCGGCGGTGCCAATATTGATGTGCGCCACGTCAATACACCGGCATCAGTGCTGATGACGTTGCAACGTGCCAAGGTGGAAACCCGTGCCAAGGGTTCGGCACCGGTGCCGACATCCCGTCCGACCGTGCCGCAACTGGATGTGCGCGTGATTGCGCCGAACCAGATTTTCGTGCGTGGTCGCGGTCTGGATACGGAACTGGGCGGTGCTGTCCGTCTGACAGGTCCTGTAACCAATGTGCGTCCGGTCGGTGGTTTTGAACTGCTGCGTGGCCGTCTGGATATTCTGACCCAGCGTGTAACCTTTGATGAAGGCCGTGTGACCCTGATCGGGGATATGAACCCGCAGCTCTATTTCGTGGCCCGCAGTGACGGCGGCGATATCATCGTGCTGGTGACGGTGCAGGGCACGGTGGATAATCCGGATATCAAATTCTCCTCGGAGCCGGAATTGCCGCAGGATGAAGTTCTGGCGCGTTTGATCTTCAAACGCTCAATCTCGGAACTGTCTCCTTTCCAGATTGCACAGCTTGCCGCTGCGGCCGCTGAACTGGCGGGTGGTAAAAACGCCAATCTGCTGGGGGCATTGCGTCAGGGCGTAGGGCTGGATGATCTTGATGTTGTCACCGACAGCAAGGGCAATGCAGCGGTTCGCGCAGGCAGCTATATCCGCGATAATATTTATCTCGGTGTGGAAGCCAGCGGTTCCAATGGCACCAAAGGCACGATCAATCTGGATATTACACGGGATCTCAAAGCCAAAGGCTCTGTCGGTACGAATGGTGATTCCGGTCTGGGTGTATTCTACGAAAAAGATTACTGATCCGTCAGAGATGCGGATACTGATCGAATTGAAAAACCGGCACAAATTTGTGCCGGTTTTTTGCTTTTTACTGCATTTTTAATGTGTGGTCATTGTTTATGGTAAATGAAGATCCGGCGAATTTAATGATTTTTCAACCATGCGGGCGCACAATCCGACCTCTGAAAAGGTTTTGAAGATACGGATTTATCATGGCAAAGCAGGGTGAAATTCTGAACCGTCGCATTTTTCTGACCGGCGCCGGTGCCTTTGGTCTGGCTGGCTGTACCCAGTCGCTGGATATGTCGGCTTTTCAGCCGGATATTGATATGTCTTCAACCGGCAGTGTGATGCGCCCGCAGATCAGCGTTGATAAAGGCGTCACCAGCAATGAAGTGATGTATGCGGCTGTTCATGAGAACGGTTATTCCCTGCCTGCTATTCCTTATGAGAAAGTGCCGAAACAGTTCCGCCGCCAGATCGTGCCGGATCCGACCGGTGAGGCACCGGGTACGATTGTTGTGCGTCTGAATGAGCGATATTTGTATCTGGTGCTGCAGGGCGGCGAGGCCATGCGTTATGGCATCGGTGTCGGACGTGCAGGTTTTGAATGGTCAGGCCGCGCCAATGTGCAATATAAGAAGCAATGGCCGCGCTGGACACCACCACCGGAAATGATCAAACGCCAGCCGGAGCTGGAAAAATACCGTAATGGTCAGGAGCCGGGACCAGCCAATCCGCTGGGCGCGCGCGCACTTTATATTTTCCGTGACGGCGTTGATACCGGCTATCGTATCCATGGCAATCCGGAATGGTGGTCGATCGGGCAGGCTATGTCTTCCGGCTGCGTACGTCTGATGAATCAGGATATTATTGATCTTTATGATCGCGTGCAGGGCAAAGCGCCGATTGTTGTGCAGGCCTGATTAAAACTATTTGAAAATAAAAGCCGCGCTGTGCCGGAGCATTTTTTAAATGCTCCGGCTATTTATTTTACGCATTTTCATATGCAAAACCGGTTTCCACTTTTGCTGAAAATGCTTTAGCGCGGCTTTTTTCTGTCTTGGGAGGACAGTGATAAAAAAATGATCAAATATGATAGTTCAAATGGGTGCTGTTAGCGGATAGCTGAGCCGGTCTGATGGTTTTGCGCAACAACAATCAGAGCCGGTACATCTTTGACGGCTTCTTCAGTCATGCTGAGAAAATGAAAATTCTGCTGTTGCTGGATCGGATTAGGCGCCACAAACATTGCTGCGGTCAGCAGGAGCGCAGCCATAATACCCAAGCGCTTTTCAGTTTTTGCATTCATTATATTCGTCCTGTCGGTTTTGCCCGCGGATCCGGAGCGCTTCGCTCGCAGTCACTGGGCTAAAATCATGGTAAAGTTATGAAAGAGGTTTCAGCTCTTCATATCAGTGAAAGGTTTTGTGCCCTGCCGGTGATAAAACACAGGCAACGGCGTAATGAGGGATAGGCAGCAGCACCTGATTGAGCTCTGCCATGACCTGTGCATAATCCTGCGCGGCTTTTTTAACTTCCGCGACACGGCTGCCGGTTACCAGAGCATCCAGACAGGCATCACGGGTTGTATCGTCACCGTTTTGCAAGGCGGAGATCAGTCCCATCAGCAGGCATTCTTCACGGCAGATATGCATCGAACCATAAGGAAAGGCCTTGAGCTGACAAGCTGCACAAAAATGCAGGGTGCGAATGAAATGGGAGAGTTCGGCCAGCGCGAGCTTGGCTTTATCGAGGCCGAGTTCCTGAGTGTAAATCGTCCAGGCCATTTCCCACGGAATAACCGATCCGGTTTCGAAGCCGGACGTCCAGTGGCGATAGCCTTCAAGCACCAGCTTTTCAGCCTGCCGCTCGAAATAATGACTGGATGTTTCAAAGAGATTTCTGACCTGCATATTCATGGGCGGCATCCGATCTGTAACGGACGCGAAGGAGCGATGAATATGCGTCGCGGCTGAGGGCGCGACGATAGTACCGCCCTTGGGCGGTAAAGTGCCTGACCAAACATGAGGTCCTCCAATAGAGCGGGTTCAAGGCCCAAACATCAAAGGTTGAATTTATTGCCACGAGCCGGAAGTATCCCTCCCGAAAGCTCTGACAGCGGGAATATGCCGGTGAAAACGGTCGGTTGTCAAACCTAATTTTCAGCATTTATTTAGAAAAGTGTTCTTATTTCAATAGCTTAGAATAATTCCAGAGTATTTTACTCATGTTTTTATTCTAAAATGCAATGCTATCTATATGAATCCGTATATGTTTTGCGTGATTGTCGCAGCTGGCCGGATTGAACGACATTCCGGCCGGATTTTTAAGCTCTGCGATGTCCCGCCTCATGCAGAAGCCTGTAAACAGGACAGACAAAAAGGAGCGGTTCCAGAATCACAATGCGAAGCGCCGATATGACCGGCGCTCCGCCTTAGTCTTTTATCTCCGAACCGATACGGTTTCGGAGAAACAGAAATTAGTGATGGCTATGGTCATTGGCCTTGCCGCCAGCATTACCTGAAGAACCCTTGGATGGATTCACGTGAAACGGTAAATTAACCTTTCCGGCTTTTTCAAATTCCAGCACAACATTGACTGTTTCACCTTCTTTGAACGGTTTGGCCAGATCCATAAACATGATGTGGAAGCCGGTTGGTGCCAATTGCACAGTTTGACCGGCAGGAATTGCCAGAGGTTCGCTCAGTTTGCGCATTTTCATGACATTGTCTTTCATCGACATTTCATGAATTTCGACTTTTCCGGCTGCATCTGTGGTGCCGCCGATCAGGCGGTCATCTTCTTTGCCCTTATTGGTAATGACAATATAGCCGCCTGCAACGCGGGCATTCGGGATTGTCGCGATGCTATGAGCTTCGGAAAGCTCCAGATCACCGGCTGTCACCACCTCGGCGCTATTGCCACCATGCGCACCGTGGCCGTCATGACTTGCCTGTTTTGTGGCAGCAGTAACGAGCAATTGCGGCGCAGGGTTTTTCAGATCATGCGGGTTCTGGCCTTCTGCTGCGATATCTGTCCAGTTTTCGGTTTTACCGTTTTCGCAGGTCTGGATTGTCGGGAACGACAATGTTGTATCCTTGTCGAAGGCTGCAAGTTTGCCGACAACCGAGAATTCATCATAGAAATCGCCCGGCAGTTTGCCGCCTTTCCAGATCACTTCGGTCACGCCGTTTTTCACGTCCTTGCCGTGCACTTTATAACTGTGCTGGTAGTCGGATTTAACAGTTTCAATATCCCATCCGGCTTTCATCTGCGGCTGAGCGGCAATGAAACCTTCCGGAATTTTGACATTGATCTGTGTGGTCGCGGCACCTTCACAGCCATGCGGGATTTTGAGGACGGCTTTATAGCCGCTTCCTGCATTAGCCTGAGCTGTTTCAAGTGACACATGTGCCTGTGCCAGACCGGCAGTGCCGAGAAGAAGGCTGGCAACACAGAGTGGTGTGAAAATGGTTTTCATAAATTTATTCCTTGCGAATATCCTGCTTTCCGGCTGCAAATTGCAGGCAGAAAGCATGAAGGCGCTTAAAGCGCATGACTGATATTTCCTGCGGCATTGCGAGAATGCGCAGACCTGTATCAGGCAAGGAAAGGTGGCGCCTGCGGCGGGGCGGCGGGCGGATAAGGTCGGGAGCGGGGCAGAACTTTGGCCGTGCGTCTGACGCTGTTGCCTGTATCTTTGGCAACAACCGGACCACCGGCTGCAGGTGGTGTAACCAGTGCAAAAGCCGCCGAGATACGGCAGGCCTCGCAATCAACCATCATATTATGATTTTTATGATGCTGGTCAGATGCGGCGCTGTTTTCGGAAACGCAGATCGAAACAATACTGCCATCGGGCATTGTTTCATAACGGATGAAAACCGGTTCAGCGGAGGTGCCGCTTTTGGTGGTCATTTGCAGCAGGGGGGCGCTGACATCCACCGGTCTATGGGCAAAAGACAGCAAAACAAGCGCCAATACGCACAGGATGCGTATTAAAACCAGCTTGTTTTTGTGTGTCTGAACCATCACCCTGAACTATATATAACTGCGCTTTCCGCTTTTTAGCGCGGTGCTTTGCGGAAGGAAAGAGCTTTCCTCTGTAATAATGATGCCGGATCTCCCTCTGCCTCACGATGTCACAGAGGTTTGCGCGGAAAGGGATGAAGATAACTTTCTCTCAGACGCAAAATCATTTAACGATGATGCATGAAATGCCGGTCGCAGGATAAAATACTGTGCCGGCAATGGTGAACAGATTATTCGACGGGGTATGAGGCATGTCACAGGTCACCAAAGATGTGGTGCTGGCTCAGCTGAAACAGGTCACTGGACCGGATTTCGAAGGTGATATTGTCAGCCTTGGACTGGTGTCCGATATTTTTATCGCTGATAATAAAGTGTTTTTCTCTATTACCGTGCCGTCTGACCGTGCGCAGGCGATGGAGCCGTTGCGTTTGCGGGCGGAAAAACTGGTAAAAGAGATTCCGGGGGTTGCCGATGCGCTGGTCACACTGACCGCCGAGCGCAAAGGCGGCCGCACCAGCGATGATGCGCCTCCGCCAAGCCGCCCTCAGCCCGCTGCTCAGGCGCGTCCGGCTGCGCATACTCATGCAGTACCGCAGCCGCAGGCAAAGCCGGGTATTCCGGGTGTTGGCAAGATTATTGCCGTGGCTTCCGGCAAAGGTGGTGTCGGTAAATCCACGACTTCGGTGAATATTGCGCTCGGGCTTCAGGCACTGGGGCTGAAAGTCGGTATTCTTGATGCCGATATTTACGGGCCGTCAATGCCGCGCCTTCTCGGTATTTCCGGTCGTCCGGAAACGGTCAATGGCCGCATCATGAAGCCGATGAGCAATTACGGCCTCAAAGTCATGTCGATGGGCTTTCTGGTGGAAGAAGAAACCCCGATGATCTGGCGCGGCCCGATGGTGATGTCGGCGCTCAATCAGATGATGCGTGAAGTGGAGTGGGGCAATCTCGATGTGATGGTTGTCGATATGCCTCCGGGCACTGGCGATGCCCAGCTGACCATGGCGCAGCAGGTGCCGCTGGCCGGTGCGGTGATTGTTTCTACCCCGCAGGATTTGGCGCTGATCGATGCCCGTAAAGGGCTGAATATGTTTGCCAAAGTTAATGTACCGCTGCTCGGTATTGTTGAGAATATGAGCTATTTCATCGCGCCGGATACCGGCAAACGTTATGATATTTTCGGTCATGGCGGAGCGCAGCGCGAAGCTGAGCGGCTCAATGTACCTTTCCTCGGCGCAGTGCCGCTGGATATGCAGATCCGCGAATTGTCCGATGCGGGTATGCCGATCACGGTGAAAGAGCCGGACAGCCCGCATGCGCAAATTTATCGTGAAATTGCCGAAAAAGCCTGGGCGCAGGTGAGCGGCGGTTCATCCCGCACAGCACCGAAGATTGTATTTGAATAACAGATGATGAAATTGAAAAAGGCCTGCAATGCAGGCCTTTTTTGTTGGGTCAGGTAATGACGCTTGGTTTTTCGCGGCCGGTATAATGCGTGATCTCTGTGAGTTCCGCAGCGGCTGCGATCAGCGGGGTCAGGGCAGACTGGGTTTCCAGATCATGCTTGTTACTGTCAGCCTCATAGCGTTCCAGATAGATGCGGATGGTTGCTCCGGCGGTGCCGGTGCCGGACAGACGCACCACAAGACGGGAACCACCGGCGAAAAGAATGCGGATGCCCTGATGCTTGCTCACTGAATGATCGACCGGATCATGATAGGCAAAATCATCGGCTGATTCCACAACCATGCCCTGCACGGTCTTGCCTTTAAGATCAGGCAGTTTGGCGCGCAATGCATCCATCAGCGCATTGGCACCATCCGAGGCCACTTCTTCGTAATCATGGCGTGAGTAATAATTGCGGCCATAGGTTTGCCAGTGCTCATGCATAATCTCGGCGACAGATTGTTTGCGTACCGCCAGAATATTCAGCCATAGCAGCACAGCCCACAACCCGTCTTTTTCACGCACATGGTCAGAGCCGGTTCCCGCACTTTCCTCACCGCAAATAGTGACAAGACCGGTATCCAGCAGATTGCCGAAGAACTTCCAGCCGGTCGGTGTTTCATGCATGCCGATCTTCAGTTTTTCAGCCACGCGGTCTGCGGCACAACTGGTCGGCATGGAGCGGGCAATACCGGCAATGCCTTTGCTATAGGCCGGAGCCAGATGCGCGTTAGCGGCGAGAACTGCCAGAGAATCCGACGGGGCAATATACATGCCCTTGCCGATAATCAGATTGCGGTCGCCGTCACCATCTGATGCCGCACCGAAATCCGGTGCATTGGCCGACATCAGCTCTTCATAAAGCTCATGGGCATAGACAATATTCGGATCAGGATGATGGCCGCCAAAATCTTCCAAAGGCACGGCATTGAAAACGCTGCCCGCTTTTGCGCCGAGCCGGTTTTCAAAAATCTCTGTAGCATAAGGGCCGGTCACGGCATGCATGGCGTCAAAACGCATGGTGAAACCGGATTGCAGCAGGGTGCGGATCGCCTGAAAGTCGAACAGGCTCTCCATCAAGGCGGCGTAATCTTTCACCGGATCAATGATTTCCACCACCGTATCGCCGATCTGATGCGAACCAAGTGTATCAATGTCGATATCGGCGCAATCGGCAATCTTATAGGATGTGATGGTTTTAGAATTGGCGAACATCGCTTCGGTCAGTTTTTCCGGAGCGGGACCGCCATTGCTGATATTGAACTTGATGCCGAAATCACCCTGCGGTCCGCCGGCATTATGGCTGGCAGAGAGAATAATACCGCCAAAGGCTTTATTCTTGCGGATGAGATTGGAAGCCGCAGGCGTCGAGGTAATGCCGCCAAGACCGACCAGAATGCGGCCAAAACCATTCGCAGCAGCAATTTTGATCGTGCTCTGGATAACCTTGCGGTTGAGATAACGTCCGTCACCGCCGAGCACGAGTGTCTTGCCTTGAAAATCTTCCAGACTGTCAAAGATCGACTGGATGAAGTTCTCCGCATAATGTTCCTGAGCAAAGACAGTCACTTTTTTGCGCAAGCCCGAAGTGCCCGGCTTCTGATCTGTAAAAGCTGTGGTGCTGATAGTTTTAAAAGTCATGATCTGGCTTTGTCCTGACAATAACGGCTCTCGCAAAAGATAAATGCATGTGGAATGAACAAGTTGCATTCATGACGGATATTATAGGCAGTCCTGTGAAGCCGAAGTAAATGATTTCACACAAATAGCGGTTTATTGTTCAACTTTGGTAAGACGGGTTTATTGTATGTGTTTAAAAAGAACATTTTGATCAAAGAGATAGCGGCTGAAGATTGGCAGCCGCGCTGCCCCCAGTGCTTTGGCATGAACACCAACTGTGCCTTCTTCAATCACCGGCGGGATGATTCCCTGTAAATTAAGCCTGCCGATTTCATTGCGTGTAGTTTCAACAATCTTGGCGCGTAAATTTTCCGGCATCCAGCCGTCAATAATGGCAGCAGGAAAATCAATCACGCTGGCGGCCGATGAAATGGCATGGGCAAGGCTGCGCGCGGTCAGCAATACCCATTCATCAAGCACAGGGTTGAAAATTTCCCAATTATCCGGTGCCGCCCAAAGCGGAGCCGTGTCTATATTCTGCTGTTTGAGACTGCGCTCCAATATGAACAGAGATGCGGTATCAATCAGCTGGGCAGGACGGCTGATCTGGCCTGCTGTGGTGACGAAACCGTTGCCCATCGGCATGGAACCCAGTGCGCCGGCATTGCCGCTGCGTCCGGCATAAAGCGTATTGTTGAGGACAACGCCGCCGCCGATAAATGAGCCGATGAAAAAATAGACATAATCCGCATAGTCCGGCCCTGAACCGAAGGTCAGTTCCGCGCCGCAGGCGGCGGTGGCATCATTCTGGATCAGAACGGGAAAAGGCAGTTTCAGGCTCAGTGCTTCGCAAATATCGGTGCTTTGCCAGGCCTGCAAATCCGCAGGTGGTGCGCCGACTTCCTCAACCCAGTTCCAGAGTTCAAACGGCATGGCAATGCCGAGACCGGCGATGCGGCTTTGCTGGAAAGGCGTGAGCTGCGCCGTGAATTGCTCAATAGCCGAAAGCGTGAAATGCAGAATATTGTCCGGCACCGGCCACAGATAGGTCTGGTGCATACGTGCGCGGATCGTACCGGTAAAATCAACCAGAACCAGTTCTGCACTGCGACGCCCGATCTTCAGGCCAAAGGAAAACACCCCGTCAGGATTGAGCATCATCGGCTGGCTTGGCTGGCCGACACGTCCGCGCTGTTTCTCACCGCTGAGCAATAATCCGTCCTGCTCAAGATTGCGGATGATGACGGACACGGTTTGCGCCGACAGGCCGGTTAGTCTGGCAATATCTGCCCGCGGCATGGCACCATGACGGCGCACAACGGAAAGGATCAACCTTTCATTATAGGCGCGCATGCCGGTCTGGTCAGAGCCGCGGCTGGTTGTGGCGGGGTCAATAGGGGCGCCTTGCGGATAGTGCATCGGGTGTCCTGTAAGGAGCATTCGGGATAAAGAGCTGGAATAAGAGAATTATTTTTGAAGTAAAGCCTGCGCGGACAGTTTTTGTCATCACGCTGATCTTAGACTGACATAGCGAATTAATAAATCAAGTGGATTTATTAATTGACAGGACTGAAAACCCGTGTTTCCATGATCGCGCTTGCACATATTTCTGGGGGCAATAAATTTGCCCTTTCATGAAATCGCAGCGCAGAGGCGGCGGAAGAGGGCGCCTGAGATAATTGATTTGGCTGGTTCAGCTACGCAGTTCGGTGCTTGAACTGATCGTAGAAAAATGACTCTGGGAGGAGTTCATGAGAAAAACTATTCTTACCTCTGCTTTTGCCCTTCTGGCATTGGGCGTTGCGGGTGCGGGAGCGCAGGCGGCTGAAGTGACGGCTTGCGTGATTACCAAAACAGATACCAATCCGTTTTTTGTAAAGATCAAAGAAGGCGCGACTGCCAAATCCAAAGAGCTTGGCATCAATCTGAAATCCTATGCGGGTAAAATTGACGGCGATACGGAAAGTCAGATTGCAGCAGTGGAAACCTGTATTGCCGATGGTGCAAAAGGTATTCTCATCACCGCTTCCGACACTAAAGGCATTGTTCCTGTACTGAAACAGGCGCGTGATGCCGGTATGCTGGTGATCGCACTGGATACACCGCTGGAACCGGCAGATGCTGCGGATGCAACTTTCGCAACAGACAATTTTCTGGCCGGTGAACTGGTCGGCAAATGGGCTGCAGGGCGTCTGGGTGATAAAGCCAAAGATGCTAAAGTGGCTTTCCTGAACCTTACCGCCATGCAGCCGAGTGTTGACGTGCTGCGCGATCAGGGCTTTGCCACAGGTTTCGGTATTGATCCGAAAAACAAGGATGTGCTCGGCGATGAGGATGATCCGCGTATTGCCGGTCGCGATCTGACTGACGGCAATGAAGAAGGCGGCCGCCGCGCCATGGAAAACCTTCTGCAAAAAGACCCGAATATCAATGTGGTACACACCATTAACGAACCTGCTGCTGCCGGTGCCTATGAGGCGCTGAAAGCTGTTGGCCGCGAAAAAGATGTGATGATTGTTTCCATCGATGGCGGTTGCCCGGGTGTGAAAAATGTGGCTGACGGCGTGATCGGCGCAACAGCGCAGCAATATCCGATGCAGATGGCAACACTTGGTATTGAGGCAATTAAGAAATTTGCTGATACCGGTGAAAAGCCGAAGCCGACAGATGGCAAGACCTTTGTTGATACCGGTGTGATGCTGGTAACCGACCAGCCGGTTGAAGGTGTTGAATCCATTGACACCAAAGAAGGTCTGGCGAAGTGCTGGGGCTGATCCCCGTGCCTTTCTAATAGAGCATAATTTCTTAAACTTGAATCAGTTGAAGGTAAAATTATGCTCTAATTTTAAAGTGTTAGAGCGACCTTGTGTAGCGCCCGGTCGGGCGCACGGCGCTCTAAAAAATCAACCGGCGTGATCTTCATGCCGGTTCCTTTTCAGGCTGCAGCAACCGGAAGCTCCTATGACAGAAACCACGCAAAATCATGAAACGGAAGTCAAGCGCACCCCGCAGGATTTTGAAAAGGTTCTGGTGAACAGCGCTTCCGGCGTTGCGAGTTTTGAGAATGAGGATCGCAGTCTGCTCTACAGAATGCGTGTGATCCTGCATCACAATCCGGCAGCAGTACCGCTGATCGTGCTGGTGATGTCACTGGCGATTTTTGCTGTTCTGGTCGGATCCAAGTTTTTCTCTGCCTTTGCGTTGACACTCATTTTGCAGCAGGTTGCCATTACCGGCATCATTGCTTCCGCGCAGACACTTGTCATTCTGACGGCCGGTATTGATCTGTCTGTCGGTGCAATCATGGTGCTGTCTTCGGTGGTAATGGGGCAGTTTACTTTCCGCTATGGTCTGCCGCCGGAACTTTCCATCCTGTGCGGTTTTGCCGTCGGTGCATTATGCGGTTTTTTCAATGGCTGGTTCGTGGCCTATTGGAAATTGCCGCCTTTCATCGTCACGCTTGGTATGTGGCAAATCGTATTGGCAACCAATTTTCTCTATTCCGCCAATGAAACCATCCGTGCGCAGGAAATCACCGAAAAAGCGCCAATATTGCAGTTTTTCGGAAATAATATCCGCTTCGGCGGTGCGGTCTTTACCTATGGTGTGATTGCCATGGTGCTGCTGGTTCTGGTTCTCTGGTATGTGCTCAATCATACGGCATGGGGGCGGCATGTTTATGCGATCGGCGATGATCCCGAAGCGGCACAGCTTTCCGGTGTACGTGTCAAACCGGTTTTGATGTCGGTTTATATTCTGGCCGGACTGATCTGCGCACTGGCCGGATGGGCGATGATCGGTCGTCTCGGTTCGGTCTCACCGACGGCGGGGCAGTTTGCGAATATTGAATCCATTACGGCTGTGGTGATCGGCGGGATTTCCCTGTTCGGTGGTCGCGGTTCCATTCTCGGCACATTGTTCGGTGCATTGATTGTCGGCGTGTTTTCGCTGGGACTGCGCCTGTGGGGAACTGATCCGCAATGGACCTATCTGTTGATTGGTGTCCTGATTATCGTTGCGGTCGCAATTGACCAGTGGATCAGAAAGGCTGCGGCATGAAACAGTCAGTTCAGCCGGTTTTATCGGCAAAAGGCCTCGTCAAACGCTATGGCCGTGTTACGGCACTGGATCATGCAGATTTTGATCTCTATCCGGGAGAAGTTTTGGCGGTTATCGGCGATAACGGTGCAGGAAAGTCTTCACTGATTAAGGCGCTGTCCGGTGCGATCCAGCCGGATGAAGGTGAGATTTTCCTTGATGGCCAACCGGTGAGCTTCCGTTCACCGATTGCCGCGCGGGCAGCAGGCATTGAAACTGTTTATCAAAATCTGGCTTTGTCGCCTGCTTTGTCGATTGCGAATAATATGTTTCTGGGGCGCGAGTTGCGCAAACCCGGATTGATGGGCAGTGTGTTCCGCCAGCTCGATCATAAGAAAATGGAGCAGATCGCCCGCGATAAGCTTTCAGAACTCGGATTGATGACCATCCAGAATATTTCGCAAGCGGTCGAAACGCTTTCCGGCGGTCAGCGTCAGGGCGTGGCAGTGGCGCGTGCGGCGGCTTTTGGCTCCAAAGTGGTGATTATGGATGAGCCGACAGCCGCGTTAGGGGTTAAAGAATCCCGTCGCGTGCTTGATCTTATTCAGGAGGTGAAATCACGCGGACTGCCGATTGTACTGATCTCTCATAATATGCCCCATGTGTTTGAAGTGGCGGATCGTGTGCATGTGCACAGGCTTGGCAAAAGACTGGCGGTGATCAATCCCCGTCAATGTTCTATGTCTGATGCCGTGGCGCTGATGACCGGCGCACTGACTCCGACTGATGAGATGCTGGCTGCATGATGCCTGAAACACCTGTGATAAAGCGTGAAGCGCTGGCTGCGGAAATTCTGGCACGCGCAAAGGGGCGCGAGCGTCTGATTGTTGCAATTGCGGGAGCACCTGCTGCGGGAAAATCCACGCTGGCGGAGTCACTGTGTCAGGAGATTAATGTTTTGTCCGCCGCTCAGCCATCTGTTGTCGTGCCGATGGACGGGTTTCATTATGATAATGCCATTCTGGATGTGCGTGGTTACAGGGCGCGAAAAGGTGCACCGCATAGTTTTGATGCGGATGGTTTTCGGGCGCTGTTGTCCCGTTTGAAATCGGAAACCGGTGATATTGCGATTCCGGTTTTTGACCGGTCAATGGATCTGGCGCGGGCGGGGGCTGCCATGGTCACAGCGCAACATCAGATTTTACTGGTCGAGGGTAATTATCTGCTGCTGGATCAGCCTGTCTGGTGCGATTTGCGCCAATATTTTGATTTGAGCATTTTCTTGCAAGTGCCGCTTCCGGTTCTGGAACAGCGTCTTATTCAGCGCTGGCTGGATCATGGTGCGGATTATGAAGCAGCCAGAGCGCGTGCGCTTGCTAATGATATTCCGAATGCGCAAACCGTGACAGAGCAGTCCCGTGAGGCAGACTTTATCTTGCAGGATTGAAACTTTCCTGTAGGCTCGGGCAAATTCAGAATTTACCAGTAAGAGAATGCCCATGTCTGAGACGCTGATCTTTCCTGCCCGCCCGCCGGTAACCTTGCCGATTGAGGGGAGCGATCAGCGCTTTCCTGTTCGCCGTATTTATTGTGTGGGCCGCAATTATGCAGACCATGCGCGGGAAATGGGACATGATCCGGATCGTGAACCACCATTTTTCTTCCAGAAAAATCCTGATAATCTGGTGACAGATGGCGGTAATTTTCCCTATCCGCCGCTGTCCAATGATGTGCATCATGAAATTGAGCTGGTTGTTGCCCTTCATAAAGGCGGAAAAAATATTCCGGCAGCTGAGGCGCACAACCATATTTACGGTTATGCCGTCGGGCTGGATATGACACGGCGCGACATGCAGGGTCAGGCTAAAAAACAGGGGCGTCCTTGGGAGACTGCCAAAGCGTTTGAGCATTCCGCTCCATGTTCTGCATTGGTGCCTGCAAGCCGTATCGGTCATCCGCAGGATGGTGCTATCTGGCTGAAAGTTAATGGTAAAACTGTCCAAAAAGGTGATATCAATCAGCTGATCTGGTCTGTGCCGGAAACCATTGCAATTCTTTCCACACTCTATGAATTACAGGCCGGTGATCTGATCTTTACCGGTACGCCTGCGGGTGTCGGCGCTGTTGCGCGGGGCGATATTCTGGAGGGCGGCGTTGACGCTATCGGACATCTGACAACAAAAGTTGTCTGACCCTTTTGGCGCGGATTGCATTTTACGGCTGGTCTCACGGGCGGAATCTCTGTAAATATTTCATCAACCATGAGATGGAATCCTCAATCTTCGGGATTCTATGACGATTTCTACTGCATGAGCGATACAGTTTCCGGTTGCGTTTAATCAATGCATTCTGCTGTGTCGCTTCTTACGTTTGTCGGGCGATGGCTTGTGCTGCCCGCAAACGAAGACAACAAAAAGGATCGCCCGATGGCATTCGAAGAGATCAAGGCGGAAATCGCTTTACTGTTTGAGCAGATGGTCAACCAGCCGGAAGACATGCATGAACTGGCTGAGTCCATTCGTGAGAAGCTCAATGCGATGAGAGCCAGTGGTCTGCCATTGCCGGAAGATCTGGTTGAACTCGAAAAACGTCTCAACAACGAAACGGGTGCCTGATGCGATTTTCAGCTCTGGCTCTCCGTTCTGCTGTTCTGCTCTCCGGTGTTGTGGCCTTGTCGGCCTGTACCACCACAAATAATTCAAAAACTGCCGCTAATTCGGCAACAACTCAGGCTGTTGATGTTGCCGTGGCTGATATGGCGACAGCCGTCGGAGCGCCCGCAGAGGCTGCTTCTATCGACGCTAATCCTGACGGCAGCGCAAAAGGTGCTACAATCGCAGCTTCTGCCTATGCGGCAGAAAAGGGCAATGCTGCACAGGTCGCCGCTCTGGCCGTGACAGAAGCAGGCGATCCGGTTTTGCCGGCTACCGTGCCGACACCGGCATTCCGCCAGACTGCAACAGAGGCTTTGATTGCAACGGCAACACCATCTCTGGCAACCGGTGCACATAATACACCGGGCGAAGTGAAATATACCGGCGTTACCAAATCCGGCACTGCGAACCATCTGGTCGAGCAGCGCGCTGAGATTGCGGCAGACAGCAAGCCGGAACTGCATAATCTAATCGGCCAATATGCGGCAGCCTATCAGGTGCCGGAGCGTCTGGTGCACCGCGTTGTGCAGCGTGAGAGCCGTTATAATCCTGTTGCCCGTAATGGTCCGTATTTCGGCCTGATGCAGATCAGCCATGCCACGGCACGCGGTATGGGCTATGATGGCAGCCCGCAGGGACTGCTCAATGCCAATACCAATCTGCGTTATGCGGTAAAATATCTGGCCGGTGCCTATAAAGTTGCCGGTGGCAATGAAACGCAGGCCGTGAAATTCTATGCCCGCGGCTATTATTATGATGCCAAGCGCAAAGGTCTGCTGGAAGAAACCGGTCTGCGTAAAGGCCCGAACTCCATCCGCACCGCTTTTATTGAACCGGGTAAAGCTACAGAAGCCGCAAAGGCTGTGACAGCCGCAGCAACCGGCAATGTTGTTGATGTGGCGCAAACCGATCCTATGGTCACGCAGTCTGTTGCTAAATCTGCAAAAACATCGCGTGTGCAGCCGAACAGACGGGATTTCAGCACCCGCTGATCTGAAAATTTTGCAAGTTTTAAACCGCCTGTTTTCTAATGAAGCAGGCGGTTTTTTATTGTCTGCATCTCTGATCGGGTAATTTTACAGGCAGGTCATTTTGTCGTCATGAATCTATAATCATTCTGACGCATACTCAATTTGAACTCGCTTTTTATCATCACCCCGAAATTGTGCAGGCGGCACCATGAACCAGATTTTACAAAAGGCCGAAGCCTCCGTTGCACGTCTCTATGACAAGGCAGAATTATGGGCGGATGGCATTGTCCATGTTGTGGGCGTGGCTCTGGCCGTTGGCGGCGCAGCCGTGATGCTGTGGTATTTTGCAGGGCAGATTTCACCGGTGATTTATATTTCCGCGCTGATCTATGTGCTGAGCCTCGTGGCTGCCCTGACGATTTCTGCAATTTATAATATATGGCCGATCTCACCGGTGAAGCAGTTTCTGCGCCGCTTCGATCACTCCATGATTTATGTGCTGATTGCCGGAACCTATACGCCCTTCATCATGAAAATGGGTGAGGGAGCAGGTTGGCATTTGGGGCTGGTCTGGTTGATCGCGTTTTGTGGTATTGCACTGAAGCTGACAATGCCCGGTCGTTTTGACCGCTTGGCAATTCTGCTCTATCTGGCGCTCGGTTGGAGCGGTGTGTTGATTTACGACCAGCTGTTGCAGTTCCTGCCCCTGCAAGTGGTGGTGCTGATTGCCGCCGGCGGGATTATTTATTCACTCGGCGTTATTTTCCACGTCTGGGAACGCCTGCGTTTCCAGAATGCAATCTGGCACGGCTTTGTCGTGGCGGGAGCGGCGCTCCACTACAGTGCTGTCTTTCTCGCCGTCCACTAGGGATTCCGGCTCTGGCGGTCTGCAAATGGCAATTTTCTCCGCTCCGGTTCTCGAAAATCACCATTTTCGCCACGCCATAACCAAAATCCAACGCTGCGTTTGTGATGCCAAAAGATAAATAAAAAACAGCCGGATTGCTCCGGCTGTTCTTACTGTTTCAGTCTTTAGTTGGCTTGATTAGCCGCGGTTGCGGGCAGCCAGTGTGCGCAGACGCAGTGCATTAAGCTTGATAAAGCCCGCAGCATCTTTCTGGTCATAAGCGCCGTGATCATCTTCAAATGTCACCAGCTTGTCGGAATAGAGCGACTTGTCGCTCTCACGGCCGGTCACAATCACATTGCCCTTATAGAGCTTCAGTGTCACTTCGCCTTCTACATGACGTTGGCTGTGGTCGATTGCAGCCTGCAGCATTTCGCGTTCCGGCGAGAACCAGAAGCCGTAATAGATCAGTTCCGCATAGCGTGGCATCAGTTCATCTTTAAGATGTGCTGCGCCGCGATCCAGCGTAATGCTTTCAATCGCGCGGTGTGCTGCCAGCAGGATAGTGCCGCCCGGTGTTTCATAAACGCCGCGGGACTTCATGCCAACGAAACGGTTTTCAACGAGGTCAAGACGACCGATACCATTGTCGCGGCCATAGTCATTGAGTGCAGCCAGCAGGGTCGCAGGCGACATGCGCACGCCGTTGATCGAAACCGCATCACCGCGCTCAAAGCCGACTTTGATGATGGTGGCTTTGTCCGGTGCCGCTTCCGGCGAGATTGTGCGCATATGCACATATTCAGGCGCTTCAACAGCCGGATCTTCCAGTACTTTACCTTCCGAGGAAGAGTGCAGCAGGTTGGCATCGACGGAGAACGGTGCTTCGCCCATCTTGTCTTTTGCCACAGGAATCTGGTGCTTTTCAGCAAAATCGAGCAGGTCTGTACGGCTCTTGAACGACCAGTCACGCCAAGGAGCAATGATCTTGATATCCGGATTCAGTGCATAGGCTGACAGTTCGAAACGAACCTGATCGTTACCCTTGCCGGTTGCACCGTGTGCAATCGCATCCGCGCCGGTTTTCTTGGCGATTTCGATGAGGTGTTTGGAGATCAGCGGACGGGCAATCGAGGTGCCGAGCAGGTAAACGCCTTCATAAACTGCATTGGCGCGGAACATCGGGAAAACGAAATCGCGGACGAATTCTTCACGGACATCTTCAACGAAGATTTCTTTGATGCCGAGCATTTCAGCTTTTTTGCGTGCCGGTTCCAGTTCTTCACCCTGACCGAGATCAGCAGTGAAAGTCACAACCTCAGCACCGAGCTCGGTCTGCAGCCATTTCAGAATGATAGAAGTATCGAGACCGCCGGAATAAGCGAGCACGACTTTTTTAACGTCTTTCCAGTTGTTCATTTTATGCATCCAGTACGAGCCGGTACGGCATCTGAGTGTTTTTCGCTTTGCAGCGATGAAATTCTGATATTTCTTTTATCATCTCAATAGTGTGAAGCAAGCCGTCTTAATGGCACAGTCGTGAGATTGTTAAATTTTAGATATGCCCGTGTAAATCCGGTTCCGCAGAAACAAATTCTGCGTTAGTTTGGCCAAACTTAACCGCTTCGGGGCGCATGCATGTCATTCTTAAATTCTCTGACTTTTATTCCGGACTGGCCGGTTCTGGTTCAGTTCGCTATTGCGACATTTATCCTGTCGATCACACCGGGCCCGGATATGACACTGTTTGTTGGTCGTGCCTTATCTGAAGGGAAGGCAGCAGGTTTTGCCTGTCTTGCGGGAGCCTCCAGCGGCATCGTCATCCATACCACAATGGTGGCGATTGGTTTGTCTGCGCTGATTATTGCGTCACCAAGTGCCTTCTGGGTGCTGAAAGTTGTCGGTGCCGGATATCTGGTGTTTTTGGCTATTCAGGCGCTGCGTAAAGGTTCTGCCTTTTCGCCGGAAAAAAGCAGCGGCAAAAAACATACGTTGTTTCAGAATTGGGCAACGGGTTTAGGGATTAATCTGCTCAACCCGAAGATCATCCTGTTCAACATGACCTTCCTGCCGCAATTCGTGTCAGCGCATGATCCGCATGCACCAGGGAAACTGTTTTTCCTCGGCCTGTCTTTCATTCCGCTTAGCCTGCCGGTAGTGGTGCCGATGATTTTGGCGGCAGATAAATTTGCCGGTCTTTTGAAGAAAAATCCGACGGTCACACGCTGGGTGGATTATGTTTTTGCGGGTGTGTTCTCAGTTTTTGCGCTGAAAATTCTGCTGGCTGAAGGCAAATAATTTATAGCATGTCTCCCAAAAGCGGATGCCGGTTTTGGGAGACATGCGTGAAAAGAAAAATTATTTGGTTTCCGGTGTGTCTTTGCCGGAAACCAGATTGCTCCAGCGTCCGGCTATCAGCCAATAGGTAAAACCGCCGATAATTCCTGCGGCTGCGCAGCTCATCATCATCATGGCTTCGTCAGCATTTTTCACATCGGGCTGAAAACCTGCCACGAAGAGAATAATACCGGCTGCCAAACCACAGAGACTGTAAAACAGGCTGTCGCGTTTGTTGAAATATTCACCGATGGCAATAGCTGCAAGTGCAGGCCAGAAGGCGAGATAACCGATAATCATTGCCATGAATGGTGTGGCAACGAACAGTCCTGTGCCGAAGCCATATTCAAAACCATCATTGATGATATCCGGCAGCATGCCGATGGTGGAGATCAGCATAATATTCAGAAAAAGACCTGCAGCCAGAACAGCACAGCCATAGCCAAAGATGATGACTGTGAACCGGCCGATCAGTTGCAGGCTTTTATCCATGTTGAGGACTTATCTCAGTCTTCGCCGTGATTGGCGATCATCATGGCTTCCAGAGCCAGACGATCAGTTTTACGCATGCGCTCGGATTCCGATTTCAGCTGACCGCAGGCGGCGAGAATATCGCGGCCGCGCGGTGTGCGGATCGGCGAGGCATAGCCCGCTGCATTCACATAATCGGCAAAGCGTTCAATCTGCTCCCAGTCGGAGCACTGATAGTTGGTGCCCGGCCACGGATTGAACGGAATAAGATTGATTTTAGCCGGAATACCTTTGAGCAGCTGCACCAGTTTCTTGGCATCTTCCAGACTGTCATTGACGTCTTTGAGCATCACATATTCAAAGGTGATGCGCTTGGCATTGGACAGACCCGGATAAGCGCGGCAGGCTTTGATCAGTTCTTCCAGCGGGTATTTCTTATTGATCGGCACCAGCATGTCACGCAGATCATCGCGCACGGCATGGAGCGAGATCGCCAGCATCACGCCGATTTCTTCGCCGGTGCGGTAGATTTCCGGCACAACGCCGGAGGTGGAGAGTGTGATACGACGCTTGGACAGCGACAGACCATCACCATCCGAGGCAATCAGCAGTGCTTTTTTGACATTATCAAAATTATAGAGCGGTTCGCCCATACCCATCATCACGATATTGGTGATCTTGCGGCCTTCCGCAGGCACAATCGCACCATCCGGTGTGTTGGTTTCAGGGAAGTCGCCGAGACGGTCACGGGCGGTGAGCAGCTGCGAGAGGATTTCTTCTGAAGTCAGATTGCGTACCAGCTTCTGTGTGCCGGTATGGCAGAAAGAGCAGGTGAGGGTGCAGCCGACCTGAGAGGAAATACACAGCGTGCCGCGGCCTTCTTCAGGAATGTAAACACATTCGATTTCAACCGGACGTCCCGCGCCGCGTGGCGGAAAGCGGAACAGCCATTTACGTGTACCGTCGGTGGAAATCTGTTCTTCCACAACCTCCGGACGGGCAATGGTGAAATGCTCGGTCAAAGCGCTGCGCAGGTCTTTGGAAATATTCGCCATATCGGCAAAGTCTGAAACACCGCGCACATAGAGCCAGTGCCAGAGCTGCGCGACGCGCATCTTGATCTGTTTGGCCGGAATGCCGATTTCCAGCAAGGCCTCACCCAGTTCCTCACGGGAAAGACCGATCAAAGTCGGCTTTGGTGCCAGCATTGCACGGGCATTGGCGGCCAGTGCATCACGGGTCTGAGGCGTGGTAAGGTCATAAGAAATAGACATCGGTTTTACTTAAGGCTCACAATTGCATAGCCGCATCAGAAGGACAAAAGCCCTGATTGGAAACTGATAAAACGGCACTGTTGCATGATTTAATGGGGGCGTTTTTCGCGATGAGATCCGCAAGAATACCCTGAAGTGCGGCCTCATAGCACGGAAATGGCGCTGCGTCACGCTTTTATCAAGGGTTATGATTTGCGACTTTTTGTATTCATTGCCGGAATGCAAAAAAGCCGGACATAAATCCGGCTTTTAAACTTTTCAGATTTTACCCGCTTTTGCGGCATTTCTGACCAGCCCGCTTTAGCGGCACTTCTGAATTGCAGCGAGCGCTGCTGAAATGCCCTTCAGGGAATAGGTATAGGTGGTTTTTGTACCACGCTTTGATGCAGCATTTACAACCATATCCGCACCGCCGCGCATGGCAGCAATCAGCTTTGGTTCTTCTGCGGCATTTTCCATCCAGCCGGATTTACCATTGGTGAACATATTAAAGCGCGCATTGCCGATGGTGACGGTCACTTTAGAATTGGCCTGCAATTCATAACCGGCCATAAATTGCGGCTCAAAAGATACGTTCTGGCCTGGCTTCTGGCTGACGAGGAAGAAATTATCTCCGTGGTCTACAGATGCAGGCTGCTTCTGGGTCGGGACGGACAGGACATAACATACTTTACCGTTGCCCGACTGATAGCTGTATGCGCCCCAGGCGTTGAACTGGCTGATCTGGCTCGGCGACTGGGCAAGCGCACTGCCTGCCATAGCCATTGTGAACACAGAAGCCGCGACGATCGATTTTCCAAGCATAGGTCCTACCGGTTCTCTTTCGTTTTGCTTCAAACTCAAAATCCGGGAAACATGCTGTTTAAGGCACGTCCCGTTTGTTTGTCTTAATTTGACTTAATCTGGGTTACCAAACCGTGAAGTTTTGAGGCAAAAGAGAGGTTTTTCTGAAGAATATGCAGAAATTCTCACTCACTTGCCCTTATGCGTGACTTCAGCATCAGGAAAACGGCGATAGTTTGTTCTCAGGTTTTTTGATTCTGTATTCTTTGAAATCAGCGATTTGTGCAGACGGACAGAGGTCAGTGCTCCTGCGGTTCCGCGTCAGGGTTCTGACTTAAGGATTGTCGCGCGGCGGCATAATGCGCCGGTGTAATATGCCGGCGTACAGAGGCCAGCGCTGCCATTAAGACAGCCATATCGTCGGTGAAGCCGATGCCGACCAGAAGATCCGGTACAAAATCAAAAGGCAGCACGAAATAAGCAAGTGCGGCAAGCAAAGTTGCACGCACACGGGCAGGTGTTTTCGTATCCAGCGCGCAATAATAGGATGCGACCAGATCTTCTGTAAAAGGCACTTTGCCTGCGGTCTTTTTCAGGGTCTTCCAGAAATTTTTGCGCACACGCTGTGCACGGCTTTCCTGTTCGCGCTCTGAGCCCGGCTGCAAAATTTCACCTATTTTGACATCATCCATAGCAAAACCTCATCGGGAAAGAGATGGTGTGACCTGAGCGCCTTTACAAGATATCAGAATTGTTGCCGGTACCGAAAACGGATCACCCAGCATAATCATTGATGAGTTGCGCCATGCGCATATCCAGCGCTGTCAGACCTTTGGCCGAATGGGTGGTGAGGGTAATTTCGACCTTATTATAGGTATTTGACCATTCCGGATGGTGGTCGAGTTTTTCTGCGGCCATGGCAATACGGGTCATAAAGGCAAAGGCTGCATTGAAGTCGCGGAATTTGAAGCTTTTACGGATTGAGCCGTGATCTGCCGATAATTCCCAGCCGGACAGGCCGGACATGGCTGCTGAAATTTCTTCACGGGTTAGGGGTGTCCGGGACATGGCAAGCTCCTGAGACGGTCAAAAACAGGGATATTAGAACGGGATATTAGCATAAAACCGGATTAAATTATCGTAACTTGTTTTTTATACAGTTTCGGTTCATTTCACATTTTATATTGATGCTGTATCAGAGCAAATTCTGATCGGAGCCAATCATTGATCCAATGATTGCACAGGCTGAAACACGCCCGCATCTGTTGCTTATAAGTCTTATAGTGTGAATGTCGGGGGGGAATGTATGTCGCAGCCATTTTCGATACTTTTCATCTGTCTTGGTAATATTTGCCGTTCTCCTCTGGCTGAAGGTGTTATGCGCAGCGTTTTGCAGGAACGCTTCCCGCAGCGGGAATTTTTGATCGATTCCGCCGGTACCAACGGGTATCACACAGGAGAGGCTCCGGATGAGCGCTCTGTTGCCGTTGCGGCAAGAAACGGAATTGATATTTCCGCACAACGCTGCCGCCAGCTTGGGGCTGTGGATTTCAATCGCTTTGATCTTATTTTGGGCATGGATCAGAATAATTTGATGACAATCAACCGTCTTGCACCAGCAGGCAGTTCTGCGGTGACAGGCTTGTTCACCGCAGTGGCACGGGATGGTTTTGCGGGCAATAGCGCTGATCGCGGAGAAGAAATCCCTGATCCGTATTATGGCGGAAACGCCGATTTCGAACGGGTTTACCGGATGGTTCGGGAAGCAGCCGAGGCACTGGCCGACAGGTTATAATGTGGCACTGGCCGAAAGACAGCTTACTAAAAAAGCGGCAGAGTAATCTGCCGCTTTTTTGTTTAATAGGCTGATGCAGCACTTTGTCTATTATGGTGCCGCAACTTACTCTGCGGCGCTTTGTTTCGCAGGATGCCGCAACTTACTCTGCAGCGCTTTGTTTAGCAGGGTGCTGCAGCTACTCTGCAGCACCGGCACGAAACTGATAATGCAGAGGCGATGCCCCGTCTTCAAAGCCCGCATTAAATGAAGGCTTGCGCAGCGGCCACACTTCTTCCGTGACATAAGGCCCGCCGCCGGTGGATTCCTTCGACGACATCAGCACAAAACGGGTGACGTTGAACGGCAGCGTGGTGAAATTGCCCCGCTCCGAGAGATAGCGGGCAATCTGCATATCCGGCAGGCCTTTGAGCCGTGCCAATGTGACATGCGGGGTAAATTTGCGCGGGTCAGGCGGCAGCCGCAATCTCTGGCATATCCGTTCCATCTCTGCCTGCAAGGCCAGCAGTTCAGGGGATGGCGTAACACCGGCATAAATACTATGCGGTTTTTTGGTGCCGAACACATCGACGCCGGTCAGTTGCAGCGTAAAGCCGGGCCGGTCAATCCGGTCAAGCGCGTGAACGATCTCATCGGCCACATGACCTTCGACATCGCCGATGAACCGTAATGTGATGTGATAATTTTCCGGATCAATCCAGCGGACAGAACCTTTGGGTCCGATAAGCCCGCCACGCAAAAGTGAGAGTGACAGGGCAGCATCCCGGGAGATTTCGAGGGCAGTGAAAAGGCGCGGCATAGCATCCTCCTCAATGGGATATGGTCTCAAATATGGTTCTTTCCAAACCAGCACCATTGACTTGCGGTCTGATCTGGAGCGGCTCCTCAACCTGCAAGTGAAGCAGATTGCAAAGCCTTAACTGACAGCGAACCACCGATCTGCTCATTGCACAAGTGCTTTGTGAGATAAGCCCCAAAACTTTGTCTGCTCGTGTTAAGTTTTGCGGGTTTTTACCAGATCATGTGTTGCTGATTGAATAACTATCATACAGATTGTGTCAGGAAGATGAATCGCACTTGTTGATAATCTTCCCGGCAGGATCAGTTGAGATCAATTGATTCCTGATCCAGCATGGCCTTCACATCCGGCAGAATATTGGCAACCATGACCTTCACACCTTGCGGGTTCGGATGCATTCCGTCTTCCAGCAGCAGTTTTTTGTCAGCTGCCACACCGTCAAGAAAGAACGGGTAAAGTCTGACCTGATATTTGTCTGCGAGCTTTTGATAAAGCGGATTAAATTTGGCGGCATAATCTGCACCCATATTCGGCGGTGCAATCATTCCGGCCAGTAACACCGGAATGCCGCGTTCCTTTAGACGCGCCAGCATCTGGTCGAGATTTTTCTCGGTCAGTTCAGGGGAAATGCCGCGCAGGGCATCATTCGCACCAAGCTCCAGAATAACCAGTTGCGCTTCATCCGGCACAGACCAGTCAAGACGAGCCAGACCGCCGCTGGAGGTGTCGCCGGAAACACCGGCATTGGCAACTGCGGTTTTATAACCGGCTTCACTGAGTGCTGTCTGCAATTGGGCGGTAAAGCCGTCGGTCTGCGCTAGCTGATATCCGGCCATCAAACTGTCGCCGAAACCTACAATCTGCACTGTATCTGCAGCATTTTCCTGTGCCTTTGCGGGTAATGAGACAGCCCAAAAAAGACCCAGCAGCAAAGCCATGCCTGTAAGATGTATGAACCGCAATGCCATTGGTTGTTGATCCTGTCCGAGTTTTCTTATTTGCATATGGCGAATATTCTGTAGCTTGCAAGAGCCAAATTTATGGTCAGGGCAACAGTATTTCACCCTTTGCCCTGTACATTAGCTTTCTGTGACCCCAGATAGAAAACAATCTGTCTTCAGAGCCTCCGCCATTTATCAGGGAAATGACGTGACCATGCAGCCTCACCAATCCGGTATTACGCTTGAGAATATTGATCTCACACTGGGCAGCAATGCCGCCCGCGTCCATGTTCTCAATGATATTTCCCTGAAAATACAAAGCGGTGAATCTGTTGGTATTGTCGGCCCTTCGGGTTCGGGTAAGTCTACATTGCTGATGGTGCTGGCAGGTCTCGAAAAGGTCGATAGCGGTCAGGTGCTTATCAGCGGCGAACGGATCGACCGGATGAGTGAAGATCAGGCCGCCGCCTTTCGCGGGCGCAATATAGGCATTGTTTTTCAGTCCTTTCATTTGATCCCCAATATGACAGCACTGGAAAATGTGGCGGTACCGCTGGAGCTTGCAGGGCGCGATGATGCATTTGTCGTTGCCGAACAGGCTTTGAAATCCGTCGGGCTTGGCCATCGTCTGTCGCATTATCCGGCGGCACTTTCCGGCGGTGAGCAGCAGCGTGTGGCGATTGCCCGTGCCTTGGCACCGCGACCGGCTATTCTGATTGCCGACGAGCCGACCGGAAATCTTGACAGTGAAACCGGCAACCAGATTGCTGATCTGCTTTTCTCCAAACAAGAAGAATACGGGCTGACAATGGTGCTGGTGACGCATGATCCGTTGCTGGCTGCCCGTTGCGGACGGGAAATTCAGGTGCGCTCCGGTCGTATTCATTCTGATCCTGTGTCTGGCAAGAGCCACACACATGAAGAGGTCGTTCAGGCGGAAGCCGCGCAATGACGGCGGGCACGACAGGGATGACAGGTAAAGTTGCAACGAAGCCGTCTTTCGCACTGGCGCTGCGCTTTGCATTGCGTGAAATGCGTGGCGGTTTGACCGGCTTTTATATTTTTCTCGGTTGTATCGCGCTTGGTGTTGCTGCCATTGGCGGGGTGAATTCCGTTGCCCGTTCTATTGCCGATGGTCTGGCAGTTGAAGGACAGGCCATCCTCGGCGGTGATGTCAGCTTTATGCTCAATCAGCGTGAGGTGACGGAGCAGGAACGGCAGTTTTTGAACGCGCAAGGCACTGTGTCTGAGAATATCACCATGCGTTCAATGGTACGCATGACAGATGGCTCCGATCAGGCACTGGTTGAAGTGAAGGCCGTGGATAGCGCCTATCCGCTCTATGGCACATTAAAACTGGCACCGGATCTGGCGGCTTCAGAGCGTTTTGCATTGCAGAACGGAGCCTATGGCGCGGCTGTGCCGCAGCTTTTGCTGGATCGTCTGGGTCTGAAGCTCGGTGACCAGATCATGCTCGGCTCGGCAAAGTTTGCGTTGCGGGCGATTATTGAGAGCGAGCCGGATATGCTGGGTTCCGGCATGGCTTTGGCACCGCGTTTTTTGACATCTGATGAGGCTCTGCGGGCGTCCGGTCTTATTCAGCCGGGTAGTCTGGTCAACTATATTTATAAAATCGCCTTGCCGGATACAACGCAGGCGGGGGCACGGGATACACGTCTGACAGCACTGGAAGCTGCGGCAGAGAAAAACTTCCCTGAAGCAGGCTGGAATATCCGCAACCGTAATAATGCGGCACCGGCTTTATCTGCTAATATTGAGCGGTTCTCGCAATTTCTCACTCTTGTCGGCCTCACATCGCTGATTATCGGCGGTGTCGGTGTTGCCAATGCAGTGCGCAGTTTTCTCGACGGCAAACGGCCTGTTATTGCGACCTTTAAATCGCTCGGCGCATCGGCTGATTTTGTGGTGCTGATTTATCTGTTTCAGATCGTGGCTATTGCGCTGATCGGAATTGTCATTGGTCTGGTACTGTCACTGGGGCTCAGCGCCGCGGCGATCTATGGCCTGTCATCTTATCTGCCGGTCAACGGCGGGCTCAAACTCTACCCGCAAGCGCTGTTGCTGGCGACAGCTTTCGGGCTGATTACCACGCTGATCTTTGCCCTTCTGCCTTTGGGGCGGGCACGGACAATTCCGGCAACGGCTTTGTTCCGCCAAAAAGGTTTTGACCAAAGCGGCTGGCCGCCGCTGCTCTATATGCTGACTGCCGGACTTCTGCTGCTGATATTGATCGGGCTGGTGCTGTTTTTTGTTGAAGATCAGCGCATTGCCGGTGTGTTTATCGTGGGAGCGGTTGCTGCGTTTATCATTCTGCGCGGGGTCTCATACGGGTTGCGGATGCTGGCGCGTAAAGCGCCGCGGTTCCGCTCTCCGGCTTTGCGGCTGGCAGTCGGTAATATTCACCGTCCGGGTGCGTTGACGCCGTCCGTTGTGCTCTCGCTCGGTCTTGGCCTGACTTTGGTGGTGGCGCTGGCTCTGGTTGACGGTAATCTGCGCCGTCAGATCACCCAGAGCCTGCCTGCTCATGCGCCGAATTTCTTCTTTGTCGATATTCAGAATACGGAAATTGATGGCTTCCGCGATCTGTTGGCGAAAACAGCACCGGAAGGCAAAGTCGTCAGTGCCGCGATGTTGCGTGGACGCATAGTGGCTTTGAACGGCACTGATGTTGATAAGGTGACTGTGCCGCCGCAGGGTGCATGGGTGCTGCGCGGAGATCGCGGTATTACTTATGCGAAAAATCTGCCAGAAAACTCCACAATGACACAGGGTGAGTGGTGGCCAGCAGATTACAGCGGTGAGCCGCTGGTATCTTTTGCGGCCAAAGAGGCGGAAGAGCTCGGGCTGAAAATCGGTGATACGGTGACAGTGAATGTGCTTGGCCGCAATATTACTGCGAAGATAGCCAATTTCCGTCAGGTACAGTGGGAAACACTGGCAATCAATTTTGTTATGGTGTTCTCGCCGAATACTTTTGCCGGCGCGCCGCATTCATGGCTGGCGACACTGACTGATGCCAATGCGGCACCGGAGCAGGAGGCCAATGTGTTGCGCACGGTAACGCAAACTTTCCCTGCGGTCACATCTGTGCGGGTTAAAGATGCGATTGAAGTGGCCAATGATCTGATCAGCCAGCTGGCGGTGGCTATCCGCTGGGCTGCATCGGTTGGCTTGCTGGCGGCAATTCTGGTGCTGGCCGGAGCACTGGCGGCAGGTAATCGTGCCAGACAGCATGATGCGGTGGTGCTGAAAACATTGGGTGCCACACGCCTCACATTGATCCGCGCTTTTGTCTATGAATATGCGCTGCTTGGCTTGGCAACGGCCGTTTTTGCCCTTGGAGCGGGTGGTCTGGCTGCATGGTTTGTGGTGGTAAAGCTGATGAATTTGCAGATGCGGATGCTGCCGGACGTGGCATTTTTCACAGTGCTGACGGCGCTGGTTCTGACTGTCGGTTTTGGTCTTGCCGGTACATGGCGGGTGCTTGGGCAGAAGGCAGGGAGTGTTTTACGGGAATTATAAAGGCTTAGATACTCTGTTTTATCGTGCTGAGAGAAACAGGGCGCAGCGTAAAAGATTCTAAAAACAAAGCTTTTTTACTGGTAAAGGGTTGTTTGGTCTTGTTTTGAACATGCAAAATAACCATTATATCAGGCAGGCATGCTGGGGTTCCGCCAGCGGCGCCTGGGGAGCGCCCCCGACACCGGACGGAACAAGGCAAGAGGAATATTATGGTAGATTTTCGTAATGTACAGGCGCAGAGCCCGGTCGGGGCGCGCGCAGACGCAGCCGTCGATCAGGGACTGCGCTCATACATGCTTGGCGTTTATAATATGATGGCGATTGGTCTGGCCGTAACCGGTCTGGCTGCACTCGGCACATCCTATCTCGCCATGAACAATCCGGCCTTCGCACAACTTATGTATGGCAGCCCGCTGAAATGGGTCGTAATGCTTGCTCCATTGGCTGCCGTATTTTTCCTGAGCTTCCGCATTGAGCGCATGAGCGTTGCAACCGCGCAGCTGACATTCTGGGTTTATGCCGGTTTGGTTGGTCTGTCGCTGTCCTCGATCTTCCTCGTCTTTACTGGCGAGAGCATCGTGCGTACGTTCTTCATTACCGCAGCCTCTTTTGGTGCCCTGTCGCTTTACGGCTACACCACCAAGCGTGACCTGTCGGCAATGGGCTCGTTCCTGATGATGGGTCTGTTCGGCCTTATCATTGCCTCCGTGGTTAACATCTTCCTCGGCTCTTCTGCTCTGCAGTTTGCAGTATCGGTTCTTGGTGTTCTGATCTTTGCCGGTCTTACCGCCTATGACACCCAGCAGATCAAGGAAATGTATTACGAAGGTGATGCATCGGATGCGATGGGTCGCAAGATTGTAATGGGCGCACTGCGTCTTTACCTCGACTTCATCAACATGTTCATGTTCCTGCTCAACTTCCTGGGCAATCGTGAATAGTGCTGAAGGTTTTCAGGTTTTGAAATCAGAAAGGGCAGCCGCAGGGCTGCCCTTTTTCTTTGTAGTTTCACCAGCGTATCTTAAATCCGAGATTGCCGGAGAGACTGTAATTGTCACTGATATTCTTCGTGGCGCCGCTGGTTTCAACTGTCCCGAAGATGGCATATTTGCCGTCATTCCAGCTATAGGTCGAACCCAGCGTTAATTGCAGCTGTGTGCGGGCTTGTCCGCCGGTATAGAAAGGCGTGCCGGAGACAAGGATGAGATTGGAATTTCCTGTGAAGTTTTGCTGCACACCAATCATGCCGTAAAGATCCAGTTTTCGGGTGAAACCGGCAGCATCCTGCCATGCATTTTCATAGTTCGTTGCCAGACCAATTCGACCCAGCACATCATTCTCATTGGAGTGATGGACTCTGGCATCGTAGAAATCCGTATAATCCTTCAGATTCAGACCGGAATAGGTCAGTTGTGCCTGCGGTGTGAATGACCAGAAATCATTATACTGGATACGTTTTCCGACTTCGATGCCAAAACCATAACCGGCATTATTATGATCGGAGACATGGTTCTTCCGTGTCAGATCAGAATAAAGGTCGGTCTTGTACCAGCTGACCTGTGTCTGGGCATCGACATAAAAACCATTATCGCCATACCATGTCAGAGCACCGCCGAAACCATAGGCCTGCGTGTTGATATCGCCATCGCCATAGCGCGAATAGCTTCTGCTTTTGGCGTCAATATAATGCACCCAGCCGCTTCCGATCAGGCGACCGGTCTCGGTTTCGCGCAACTGGCTGTCGAGACCCGCTTGTACCAGCCAGTAATTCTGGCGGTATTTGCTGGCAATGGTTGATGATTGCGAGCTGTAGTTTTCCTGACCGGCCTCTGTGCGTATCCAGAACAGTCCTGTATCCGTTACGACTGTACCGGCTTCAGGTGGCTGATAACCAGACCCCACGCCATCGCCTTGGGCAATATGATGGGTTCCTGCACCACTCCAGTAGCGGTTTCCTGCGCGTGTATAGAGCGATGACATCAAAGTCTGATTGATGCTTCTCATGCTTTCTACATTATTGTTGTAAAGCGGCACGCCCGGTTGATAGCGCGGATCCGGATTTGGCCCCGGAGGTGTTGGAGGTGTTGGCGGTACAGGCGGAGCGGGTGGTGTCGGAGGTCCGGGAGGCACTGGCGGGCCTGGTGGAACAGGAGGCCCCGGGGGGGATGGTGGAGAAACAATAGAGCTGCGTAAATACCAGTTACCGTCATCTGTTGAAGGGAGGCCTTTTTCGAGCGTATAGGCATAAGCGCCAGCGATAATGGCATCTTTTTCATCGGATGTGGTGTAATCAGGATTACCCAGAAACATCGTAGCGTCTGACTGCCCGTCTACTTCAATGATCTGAATGCCGTTGACAGTGGAGGCACCGTTTCCATATTTATTTTGTACTATTATAGCTGATGAGCCTAATGTAATTCCGGTAATATTTATTTTGTCAGTGAAGGAGTAGTCATCACCTAAATTTACATCAATAACAATTTTACTGTTTTCATTACCAATGTAACTTCCATTGATTTTCATTTCAAAAAAATTTGAGCTGTCACCCGGTGATAAAGTTGCATCACTAGAGATATCTGAAATATTTACAAATCCTGATAGTGTAGATGTGTCTCGTAGAAATACTTTATTCTCAATGGTTAATATATTTTGTTGTGATCCGGTATGTATGTAGGAGTTGTTAAATACGTATATTTCCCCTCTTCCTGTAATGTTGCTATTTAAATTGTACACTCCATTTGTGTTGAAGAAATTTATTAACGCTATCCCCTCTCCTGTTTCTATTGAATTGGCAATAAATTGACCGCCTGACTGGGTGTTGCTACCAATGTTAATTGTTCCTTTTGAGCCAGGTTTTTGGGCGATAATAATCTTATTGGCCGTTTGCAATGTTGCATTGTTTAGAAGGGTGATTGTGGCGTCACCACCTTCAGCTAAGATAATATTGTCACGTGATAATAATTTGCTGTCTGCATCCGATATTGTTGCTTCAAAATCGGAGTTTTGAATTTTGGCTAAAGTCAAATTTTCAGTAAAAATTTGAGCGCCCTCAGTGATATGTAGACTCGTAAAGCCTTTATTTGCGAAGGTTGTTTGGCCAAGGGTTGCCTGAGTTCCTGAATCTTTCGCAAAAATTTGCAATGAGGATGCATAATCTTCACCTGTTGAAAATATGGAATTTGTGTTGGTTTGGATTAAACTTGCGCCAGATTGCAGTACAATCTTAGTTGGACCTGGATTGTATCCATGATTTAAGTTTCCGCCGATTGAAAGTTTTCCGTTGCTGGAAATGCTTATTGTATTTCCAGTTTCTGCTTTTTCAAGCAGAACGAATTCTATTACATTGAGTGTTCCTCCATCAATATTTAACTTTGGAGAGTCTGTGCTGGTTGTTGCACCAAAACTTAATTGATTTATTGTGGTGTTATTACCAGATGTAATTGATGGGGCGAAAATAGCAGATTTACTAAATATTACCCTGTCGGCCTCTCCTGGTATGCCATTGACCTCGGCCCCGTTGCCTTTCGCCCAGTTACTTGTCTCAAACCAGTTTGTGTTAACTGTTCCGCTCCAAGTGTATTCTGCTGCATGTAAAATACTTGGTTGGGAATATAATATCGTTGTAGATAAAATTAATGCGTAATATTTATTTGATTTAAGAACCATGATTATCTCCTTGGTTCTTAATTGATATGTTTAATGTTTACTCATATCAGCTGTTATATTTAACAAGATTTTAATTTATATGATAATTTAACGTTTATAAATCTACGCTGTGACTTTTATAGCAAGACGCCGCTGAATTTCTTCAGCGGCGTTTTTATTCATATTAAGCGCTTAGCTATCAGGCTTTGGCCAGATCACGCAGAACGGTCTGCAGAATGCCGCCGTTCTTCATGTAGTCCAGCTCATCCAGCGTATCGATACGGCAGATCAGAGGTACCTGCTTCACTGAACCGTCAGCGAAAGTGATGGTTGCATTGGTCTTCTGGCGCGGACGAATGTCTGCCAGACCTTCAATGGTTACCACTTCGTCGCCCTTCAGGCCGAGGGACTGCCAGCTTGTGCCTTCTTCAAACACAAATGGTACAATGCCCATGCCGACGAGGTTGGAGCGGTGAATACGCTCAAACGACTGCGAGATCACAGCTTTAACGCCGAGCAGGTTGGTGCCCTTAGCAGCCCAGTCACGGGACGAGCCGTTACCATATTCAACACCGGCAAACACAACCAGCGGAACGCCCTCTGCCTTATACTGCATTGCTGCATCATAGATCGAGGTTTCTTCCTTGCTTGGGTAGTGAATGGTGTAACCGCCTTCGCGACCATTTTCACCGAGCATGTGGTTGCGGATACGGATATTCGCAAAAGTACCGCGCATCATAACTTCGTGGTTACCACGACGTGTACCGTACTGGTTGAAGTCTGCAACGGCAACGCCGTTATCGAGCAGATATTTACCGGCAGGGGACTGTGCCTTGATAGAACCGGCAGGGGAGATGTGGTCAGTGGTGATCTTGTCACCGAACAGGCCGAGCACGCGAGCGCCCTTGATGTCGGAGATTTCACCGGCTGATTTGCCCATGCCTACGAAATATGGCGGGTTCTGCACATAGGTCGAATTATCGTCCCATGCATAGGTCTGGCCGGCTGGTACCTGAACGGCCTGCCAGTTTTCGTCGCCCTTGAACACATCGGCATATTTTTCCGAGAAGATCTTGCGCGTTACGTTCTTGGCAATGAATTCCTGAATTTCAGCCGATGAAGGCCAGATATCACGCAGGAATACAGGATTGCCGTCTTTGTCTTCACCAATTGGTTCTTTGGTCAGATCCTTGGTGACTGTACCGGCCAGAGCGTGAGCAACAACCAGTGGCGGGGATGCCAGATAGTTGGCCTGAACGTCAGGAGATACACGGCCTTCAAAGTTACGGTTACCGGAGAGAACAGCAGCGCCGATCAGACCTTTTTCATTGATGGTCTTGGAGATCGGAGCAGGCAGCGGACCGGAGTTACCGATACAGGTGGTGCAGCCGAAGCCAACCAGGTTGAAGCCCAGTGCGTCGAGATCTTTCTGCAGACCTGCATTTTCCAGATAGGCAGCAACAACTTGGCTACCAGGTGCCAGCGATGTCTTAACCCAAGGCTTGGTTTTCAGGCCTTTGGCAACAGCATTGCGGGCAAGCAGACCGGCAGCAATCAGCACGCTCGGATTCGAGGTGTTGGTGCAGGAAGTGATCGCAGCGATCACAACATCGCCGTGGCCGAGATCGAAATCTTCGCCTTCAACAGCGTAACGTGCGGTCTGACCGGTTGTTTTCTTGTATTCTGTTTCCAGAGAAGTCGCGAAACCGGAAGCAATGCCTTCCAGAGCAATACGGCCTTCAGGACGCTTTGGACCAGCCATGGATGGAACAACGTCGCCCATATCCAGTTCAAGAATGTCTGTGAAGACAGGATCTGTGCTGTCAGCTTCACGCCACATGCCCTGTGCACGGGAGTAAGCTTCAACCAGTTTGAGACGATGTTCGTCGCGGCCGGTTGTGTTCATATAGTTGAGGGTTTCTTTGTCTACAGGGAAGAAACCACAGGTCGCACCATATTCAGGGCCCATATTGGCAATGGTTGCGCGGTCGGCAAGGGTCATATTGTCGAGACCCGGACCGAAGAACTCAACGAATTTACCGACAACGCCTTTTTTACGCAGCATCTGGGTAACGGTGAGCACGAGGTCAGTCGCGGTGACGCCTTCTTTGACCTTGCCGGTCAGTTTGAAGCCGATAACTTCCGGCAGCAGCATGGAAACCGGCTGGCCGAGCATCGAAGCTTCCGCTTCAATACCACCAACACCCCAGCCAAGAACGCCAAGGCCGTTGACCATGGTTGTGTGGCTGTCTGTACCAACGCAGGTGTCAGGATAAGCAACGGTTTCGCCGTTTTCTTCCTTGGTCCATACGGCCTGAGCCAGATATTCAAGGTTAACCTGATGGCAGATACCTGTGCCCGGAGGAACAACGCGGAAGTTCTGGAATGCCTGCTGGCCCCATTTCAGGAAGCGGTAACGCTCGGCATTGCGCTGATATTCGAGATCAACGTTGTTTTTGAATGCCTGCGGGTTGCCGAATTCGTCAACGATCACGGAGTGGTCGATCACGAGGTCAACAGGAACCAGCGGGTTGATTTTTTCAGCATCGCCGCCGAGTGCCACCATGGCATCGCGCATCGCAGCAAGGTCAACAACGGCAGGAACGCCGGTAAAGTCCTGCATCAGCACGCGGGCAGGGCGATAGGCGATTTCCGCACCGGCGGAACCGCGATCAACGAGCCATTTGGCGATATTCTCGATATCCGCTTTCTTGACGCTGCGGTCATCTTCGAAGCGCAGAAGGTTTTCAAGCAGAACCTTCATGGAGAATGGGAGTTTGGATACGCCTTCAAGACCGTTTTTTTCAGCTTCGGTCAGGCTGTAATAAACATAGTCTTTGCCGTCGACGGTAAGCGTCTTACGGCATTTGAAACTATCGATGTGAGACACGATGTTCGTCCTTCATGCTTACTGGCCGGAAAACCAGGACGAACGCCTCTGCTGCGTTTCAAGGACGCGCTTAGGTGCGGGTGCAGTCATTTCCGCTGTCCGTCCCGAGGCCTGTGCTTAACAAGGAACTTGTTTAACAAACATCAGGCTTTAGAGATCGGCCAAAAATGGTTTCCACGCCGACCGCTGGCATGGTAGCTGCTATATAGTCAGTTTTTTAAAACTGTTCCAGACTCTTAAAGCGTAAAATTATGCTGTTGCGGCGAAATGTTGCGGCTTGTTTTGTCGAGGTTCCTGATAGGGAAAACCGGACAATTTGATGAATATTCGTGGTATCGGAGGCCTTATGCGGCTTGTTGCGGAAAATCTGAGCGGAGAACGGGGCGATAACCTCCTGTTCAACTCTCTGTGCGCAAGCCTGAGCGATGGTCAGGCTTTGATTATCACAGGGCCGAATGGCGCAGGAAAATCAACACTGCTGCGAATCATTGCCGGTCTGTTGCCCGCTTCTGACGGTACGGTCTGGCTGGAAATAGATGGGGCGCAGGAGCCGGTGATGGCACACAGCCATTATCTCAGTACCCTCAATGCGATGAAGCCGGCGCTGAGTGTTTATGAAAATCTGAAATTCTGGCAGGATTTTCACGGAAGCCCGCTGCACGACATTGATGAGGCGCTGGAAATTGTCGGCCTCTATAATATTGATCATCTGCCTTACGGTTATCTCTCCACAGGGCAGAAGCGCCGCGTAACTATTGCCACGCTGCTCTGCTCGCACCGGCCTTTATGGCTGCTGGATGAGCCGACCTCGGGGTTGGACACCTATGCGCAAGCGATGTTTGCCGGTGTGATGCGTGAACATTTAAAAAAAGGCGGCA
Organism: Pseudochrobactrum lubricantis; assembly: GCF_041929865.1. Lineage (NCBI taxonomy): Bacteria > Pseudomonadati > Pseudomonadota > Alphaproteobacteria > Hyphomicrobiales > Brucellaceae > Pseudochrobactrum > Pseudochrobactrum lubricantis. The sequence continues at coordinate 642,216 of NZ_JBHEEE010000001.1, read as the reverse complement.
TGATTGTTACGGTCACGCATATTGCGCTCGGGCTAGATCAGGCCGGTTCTGATGCGGTGCAGCATTTACGGCTTGAAGATTACCAGTTTGGCGACCATAGCGCTGAAGCGCAGGGCTGGTTGCTATGAAGGCTTTGTTCTGGCGAGATTTGCGTATTGCCATCCGCGCAGGCGGTGGTGCTTTAACCGGCATCCTGTTTTATCTGGCTGTTGCCGCCGTCGTGCCTTTTGCTGTCGGGCCTGACCTTAAATTGCTGGCGCGCATTGGCCCTGCAATGTTGTGGCTCGGTGCACTTCTGGCGGTACTTCTCGGTCTTGACCGGTTGTTTCAGGCGGATCGTGAAGACGGCTCGCTGGATGTGATGATAATGGCGCGGGAACGCCATTTTCTGACCCTGACAGTGATTGTGAAATGTCTTGCGCATTGGGTAGCAACGGTTTTGCCGCTGGTGATTGCCGCGCCGTTTCTCGGGCTGATTATGAATATGGAGCCGCTGGCAATCGGTGCAACAGCGCTTACCTTGCTGATTGGCACACCGGCGGTGATCTTTATCGGTGCATTGGGCGCGGCGCTTGCCGTTTCCATGCCGCGCGGCGGGTTGCTGGTCTCGGTGATGATCCTGCCTTTGACTATTCCGGTGCTGATTTTCGGTGTTTCGGCATCCTATGGTGCGGTGACTGAAAATGCAGCTTTTCTCTCACCTTTGCTGATGCTGTCGGCGAATACACTGATTGCTGCTATTATCGGGCCATTAGCCGCAGCTTTCGCATTGAAAATTTCGACAGATTAAACCCATATTCTGAATAAGAGTGCTGCCTCTTGTGAGGCCGCTCTAAGGATAGCTTAAGCTTACAAATATATCCGGGTATCTATGACTGAACGATCAACTGATAAAGCCTTATCCAAAGATGCACCGCGCCGCTTTCAGGCGCTGCTCGATCTGGCTAATCCGACACGCTTTCTGAGCCTGAGCAGTGCAATCCTGCCATGGCTGTCGGCGCTGACTGTGCTGTTATTGCTGACCGGTCTTTATATGGTGTGGTTCGCGCCGGAAGACTATCAGCAGGGGCTGACCGTGAAGATCATGTTCATCCATGTGCCTTTCGCATGGCTGTCGATGATGTGCTACACGGTGATGACCATTGCAGCACTCGGCACATTGGTCTGGCGACATCCGCTGGCTGATGTCTCGGCCAAAGCTGCCGCACCGCTCGGCGCAATGTTTACCGCATTGGCGCTGGTTACCGGTTCACTGTGGGGCAAGCCGATGTGGGGCACGTGGTGGGTGTGGGATGCACGCCTGACCTCGGTTTTCATTCTGTTTCTGATGTATCTCGGTATCATCGCGCTGACCCGCGCCATGGACGATCAGGCAAAAGCTGCGCGAGCTGCCGCTGTCCTGACACTGGTTGGCTTTATCAATATTCCGATCATCAAATTCTCAGTCGACTGGTGGAACACATTGCATCAGCCTGCATCCGTGTTGCGTATGGAGGGGCCTGCCATGCCGCCGAGTATGCTTTATCCGTTGCTGGTAATGGCACTGGCGATGACCATGCTGTTTTTCACGCTGCATCTGATGGCAATGCGTAACGAGATTTTCAGTCGCCGTATTGCGGCAATGCGCAAGATCGCAGCCCGCAATGCCGAGCGCGAAAACCGTAAGCCGGCAGGAGAAGCGGCATGACGCATCTGAGCTATGTTCTTATTTCCTATGGTGTTTCTGCCACGGTGATTGTGGCGATTGTTGCATGGATATTGCTGACCCAGACACGTTTGCGGGCAGAGCTTGCACGACTTGAGAAGCAGGGCATTCGCCGCCGCTCGCAAAAGGCTGATTGATAATGACTGATCCGGTGAAGACATCCGGCGGAACGGATGCTCCGCAGAACAAAAAACGCGTTGTGGTGGCGCTTCTGCCGCTGCTTATTTTTGCAGCACTTGCCGGTATTTTTACATGGCAGTTGCTGAGCGGAAAAAATATGCAGGAAATTCCCTCAGCTTTGATCGGGCGCGATGCACCGCTGACCGATCTGCCGCCGCTGGAAGGATTGCGGCTGGCTGACGGAACGCTGGTGCCGGGCTTGAAAGGCGCTGATCTGAAGGGGCAGGTGACGCTGGTCAATATCTGGGCATCGTGGTGTGTGCCGTGTCGTGATGAGCATCCGCAGATTATGAAGCTGGGGCAGGATCCGCGCATTAAAGTGGTAGGTCTGAACTATAAAGACGCGCCGGAAAATGCACTGGCCTTTCTGAACAGCCTCGGCAATCCTTACAATGTCGTCGGCACAGATCGCTCCGGCCGCGCCGGTATTGAATGGGGTGTTTACGGCGTGCCGGAAACCTTCATCGTCAACCGCGAAGGCAAGATTGTTTATAAATTCGTCGGGCCTTTGAGCACAGAAAGTCTCATCAAACAATTCATGCCGGAGGTTGAGAAAGCTTTATCAGATAAGAGCTGATGTCTGAAGAATGTGATTATACTGTACTTGCCACGGTGCAGTTGTAAATTTTAGTTGCTGTCGATTTCCTGTAAAAAGCTCTCCAGCATGTTCTTGCTTTTGGTTAGTTTGGCTGCCTTTTGGTCGACCAGCTGAATCTGTTCATGCAGGGTCTTTCGCAGTTCATCGCAAGGCTCAAATACGGGGTTTTCTCCTCTTATACATGGAAGAAATTGCCGGATAGTCGTTAGTGTCATGCCGGCAGCGCCAAGCAGTTTGATCCGCTTCACAGTACGAACCGCATTACTATCATAATCCCGATAACCACTTGTTGAGCGCTGAGGTGTCAGCAGCCCTTCAGCTTCATAATATCGAAGCATGCGTATGGTGACATTTGTCCGCTTTGATAGTTCTCCGATTTTCATTGAATGCCCTTGACTCTGACAGTGCTGTCAGACTGTAAAGCATTTGCTCCTTCATTGAAATCATTCAGGAGCAATAGAATGTCATCAGGAACTGAACAATTTCAGGCTCAGATTAATGGCCTTGCTGCAACAAAAGAAGAGCTCATTCCACTGGCTTTTTCCGGGTTTGCGCATTTTACTGCTATGCAGGTGCGCAACCGCAAAGTGAAGGGGTTGGATCTTCATCTGGCTCGCTTGCAAGCTGCATCGGCTGCTTTTTATGGCAGAGCATTATCTGATGAAGTGCTGAAATCTTATATCAAAACTGCAATCAATGCCGGACCGGAGGATCAGTCGCTTATGGTGACGGTGTTTTCCCGTCATGGTGAATTTACGGCGCAGAGTATGGACGTAGAGCCTGCTGTGCTGGTGCGCACAGCATTGCCATCTGATGGTCCGCAAGGGCCTTTACGATTAAGTGCGGTTACTCACGAAAGACCTCTTGCAAATATAAAACATGTGGGGGAGGCCGGTAAAACCTTCTATTTACATGAGGCTATCAGGCAAGGGTTTGACGATGCGGTATTTGTCGATAGGCAGGGTCGGCTGAGTGAGGCAACAATCTGGAATATTGTTTTTTGGGATGGTGAAACGGTTATTTGGCCAATAGCTGAAATGCTGACGGGGACAATGATGGGCATTGTCCGGCGACAATTGGAACGCCTTGGGGTTCCTCAACGTCATGAAGAAATAACCATTGCGCGGCTTTCTGAGATAAAAGGAGCGGCGGTTATGAATTCATGGACACCGGCAATACCGGTAAAAGCTATTGCATCAACCCTTATTCCCGAAGCGAAATCATTTATAGATTTGCTTCATAAAGCTTATGAAGCCGAGCCAGCTTATTCGCTTTAATGTTGAAAAGGCCCCGTGGAGGGGCCTTTTAGTATGGTTTGAATTACTCAGGCACGTGTCTCACCGCACCTTTGGCGGCGCTGGTAGCCATGGCTGCATAGGCACGCAGTGCTGTGGTGACTTTGCGCTTGCGCACTTCTGTCGGCTTCCATGCGGCAATGCCTTTGGCTTCCATCTCTGCACTGCGTTTTACTAGCACAGCATCATCAACAGCCAGATGGATTTTGCGGTTCGGAATGTCGATCTCGATCAGATCACCTTCTTTAACCAGACCGATCAGGCCGCCTTCAGCGGCTTCCGGCGAAACGTGACCGATGGAAAGACCGGAAGAACCGCCGGAGAAACGGCCGTCAGTAATCAGCGCACAGGCTTTGCCCAGACCTTTCGACTTCAGATAGCTGGTCGGATAGAGCATTTCCTGCATACCCGGACCGCCGCGCGGGCCTTCATAGCGGATCAGAACAATATCGCCTTCTTTGATCTTGCCGTTGAGAATGCCGAGAACCGCGCTGTCCTGACTTTCAAAAATACGCGCAGGGCCGGAGAAGGTCAGGATGCTGTCATCCACACCGGCAGTTTTAACGATACAGCCATCTTCCGCCAGATTGCCATACAGTACGGCCAGACCGCCGTCCTGTGAGAAGGCATGTTCTTTGGTGCGGATAACGCCGTTTTCACGGTCGCTGTCGGTGTTGTCGAAATAACGGTTCTGGCTGAATGCAACCTGTGTCGGAACACCACCCGGTGCAGCACGGAAGAACTCATGCACGCTTTCATCGGATGAACGTTTGATATCCCATTTTTCCAGCGCATTTTTCAATGTGCCGGAATGTACCGAGCCGACATCGGTGTTGAGCAGGCCCGCGCGGTCAAGCTCACCGAGAATACCCATAATACCACCGGCGCGATGCACGTCTTCCATATGCACATCCGGCACGGCAGGTGCAACTTTACACAGCACCGGCACTTTGCGTGACAGGCGGTCAATATCGGACATGGTGAAATCCATTTCCGCTTCATGCGCTGCCGCCAGCAAATGCAGAACGGTATTGGTGGAGCCGCCCATGGCGATATCCAGTGTCATTGCATTTTCAAAAGCTGCAAAGCTGGCAACTGCGCGTGGCAACACGCTCTCATCATTGCCTTCATAATAACGCTTGCAGAGGTCAACAACCAGACGACCGGCTTCAAGAAACAGTTCTTTACGTGCCGCATGGGTTGCCAGCGTCGAGCCGTTGCCCGGCAGGGAAAGGCCAAGCGCTTCGGTCAGGCAGTTCATCGAGTTGGCGGTGAACATACCGGAGCAGGAGCCGCAGGTCGGGCAGGCGGAGCGCTCAATCGCGTCCACTTCTTCGTCGGTGTATTTGTCGTCGGCGGCTGCAACCATAGCATCAACCAGATCAAGCTTTTTAACCTTGTCATTCCAGACAACTTTACCAGCTTCCATCGGGCCGCCGGAAACAAATACAACCGGAATATTGAGGCGCAATGCGGCCATCAGCATACCCGGTGTGATCTTGTCACAGTTGGAAATGCACACCATCGCATCGGCGCAATGGGCATTGACCATATATTCAACCGAGTCGGCGATGATTTCGCGTGATGGCAGCGAATAGAGCATACCGTCATGCCCCATGGCGATACCGTCATCGACCGCGATCGTGTTGAATTCTTTGGCAACGCCGCCTGCTTTTTCGATTTCGCGGGCGACCATCTGGCCGAGATCTTTCAGATGCACGTGACCCGGCACAAACTGGGTAAAGGAATTGACCACAGCGATAATCGGCTTGCCGAAATCACCGTCTTTCATGCCTGTGGCGCGCCAGAGGCCGCGCGCACCCGCCATATTGCGGCCGTGGGTGGAAGTTCTTGAGCGATAGGCTGGCATGATCTTATTCCCTTATGCATTAACAGCGCTGCGAAACTCCTGTTTGCAGAAGTTGCAGAAATGCAGTGTTATCTTTTCAGATATGTCTTACAGTACCCGAGCGTACGGTGCAAAGTACAAATTGCCTCACATGCAAAATTCTTCGCGTGCAGCAGCGCAAAATAAAAAAGCATCGCCCGTTTGAGACGGGCAATGCTTCATCGTCGATATTACCGGCGTTTCTGTGACTGAACTCAGAAAGCTTTGAAAGTCAGCGTTGTCAGCGAGCGGATGATATGCGGGATATCATGAACATTATCATTGATGAATTTGCCGATATCATCACCTTCCTGAATGTAGATCTTTGCGAGAAGATCATATTCGCCGCTGGTGGAATAAAGTTCCGAGGCGATTTCACGCTCATAGAGCGTCTTGGCAACATCATAGGTTGTGCCGGGTTTGCACTGGATTTGCAGGAATACTGGTTTCATCTCACATCTTTCCTGTAAGAGAACGGATCATATAAAATTCAAAGCAGGTCAGGAAGACTGCTGTCTGACGGCACAAATAGCAGTCTGTGTGCTTTAAGGGTAGCGAAAAATCCTGCCTCAATTTTACTGTGCAGCTTTATCCTTGTTTACACAATTGCTGAACAATGTCTGTTCTTTGGCGCTGTCATCGGCTTCAAGAAACGACAGAATGCCTTCATCGCCTTTTGTATGCCAGCGATAGCTGTCCTGTTCATCAAGAGCGATATAACGTGCACCTGAAGCCGCTGGCCAGATACGCATCGGCACCAGCTTGCCTTCCGTGTAAAGAACAGCTGCTGATTCATCATTTTTCAGACCGTTGATGTAGACAACATCCAGTTCAACATTCCGCTCGCATATATAGGTCACTTTGGTAAGCGCCTGCATCTCGTCAGCTTCCTGCGCGGCAACACTGCCTGCAAAACCGCAAAGTAAAAGACCGGCAGAGAGTGATGGGATGATTGCTTTCAGCATCAGTTTATCCTTTTCGTTTACAGCACTTACAGAGAAGGCAGGGAACCTGCGGGCAGAAAAACAGGTCTGTTTGCGGAATTTAAAATAAGATTCTTATTTTGATCGTCCAATAAAAACCGTATCTGGCATTAATATGATTATTTGTCAGATATTTAAAAGCAGAGACAGCATAGTTCAGCAGAAAAGGCATTATAGCGCGTGATACAGGCTGGTTTGACATTTCGCAAAATATTCACCCCTGCGGGCATGCGCATCAGTGCGTTTGCTGCCCTCGCTGTGCTCACCGGTTGTGCCGGTGTGAATTATGTACAAGCCAAATATCAGGGGCTGCCTTCCGTTGAATTCGTCGGAAAAAGCGGTGTTAATTATCGTATTGTCGATAACCAGACCGAAAGCCGTCTGCTGATCGGGCCGGGGCTGGCAGGCACAGCCACGCAGAATTTTGTCAAAGGTTTCTCCACCGGAACAGGGCTTGGTGTCACGCCGCCGGTTGTATTCCGCGATGTGGCGGAGGAATATCTGAAATCTACCGGAAAACGCTGCGAAACCCGTGATGTGACACTGGTTGTCGATCCTTATTATGAGGTGCGCTATAAGTGCAGCCTGCGCAGTCCCCGTATGGGTTCGGGTATGGTTTTTTGATGCGGGACGCTGAACTGTCTTTGGCAAAGGCGAATTTTTATTTTACAATGCGCTCATCTGAGGAAGATTATTTCCGTGGGAGCGGAGTATTGAGGTTCCTGTAGCATCCTTCTCCGTTCCGGCTCTGTTAGTTTGTTTTTGAACATGAAACGGAGGCCTTGATGATACTGATGCGAAATACTTTTTCCGCCTTTGCTGCGCTGATCGCTGTATCTGCGGTGTCCATCCCTGTGCAGGCACCCGCTGCCCAGACCCTGCTGAATGTTTCTTACGATCCGACGCGGGAATTATATAAAGAATTTAACGATGCCTTTGCCAAACACTGGCAGGCCGAAACCGGAGAGACGATAACCCTGCGCACATCGCATGGCGGCTCCGGTGCGCAGGCACGTTCTGTTATTGACGGTATCCCCGCAGATGTTGTGACGCTTGCTTTGCAAAGCGATATTGATGCCATTGTCGAGAAAAGCGGCAAGATCAATGCGGACTGGCGGCAGAAATTTCCGAATAATTCCGCGCCTTACACCTCAACCATCGTCTTCCTGACCCGTAAGGGCAATCCAAAGGGCATTAAAGACTGGGGCGATCTGATTAAAGACGGGGTGGAGGTGATTACACCTAACCCGAAAACCTCCGGCGGTGCCCGCTGGAATTATCTGGCCGCATGGGCATGGGCGCATAGCGAATATGGCGGCGATGAAGCCAAGGTCAAAGCCTATATGACGGAATTGTTCCGTCATGTGCCGGTGCTGGATACCGGTGCGCGTGGCTCGACCACCAGTTTTGTGCAACGCCAGTTGGGCGATGTGTTGCTGGCATGGGAAAACGAAGCCTATCTGTCAGTTGCGGAATTCGGAGCGGATTCTTTTGACATTGTCGTGCCGCCGCAATCCATTCTCGCCGAGCCGCCGGTTGCTGTGGTGGACAAGAATGTCGATGCCAAAGGTACCCGCAAACAGGCGGAAGCCTTCCTGACCTATCTCTATTCCGAAGAGGGGCAGAAGATTGCAGCCAAACATTTCTACCGGCCGTCAAAGCCTGAATTAGTGCCGGAGGCCGACCGTAAATGGCTGACGGATGTCAAGCTCATCACGATTGATGACCCGTTATTCGGTGGCTGGGTTAAGGCGCAGCCTGCACACTTCGGGGATGGCGGCACATTCGATCAGATTTATAAACCGGTCAAATAAGTTCCGTCTTTCATGGTGTTACCTATGGTAGAACTCACAACAAAAACGGGCGGCGGGAAACCGGATCAGCCACATAAAAGCGGGAAAAAACCACCTTTCTGGCAGGCATGGCGCAAGCCGTCCATCCTGCCGGGTTTTGGCCTGACACTGGGCTTCAGCGTGGCCTATCTGTCCCTGCTGATCCTGATCCCGCTGATGGTGCTGATGCTCCATGCCGTCGGGGTGGGGCCGGCACGTTTCTGGCAGCTGGCGACTGATCCCCGATTGGTTCATGCCTTGCAGGTCAGTTTTTTCAGCGCGATCTTGGCCGCGCTGATTAATGTGGTTTTCGGCGGCATTGTTGCATGGGTGCTGGTACGCTACCGCTTTCCGGGCAGAAGGCTGGTCGATGCGATGGTCGATCTGCCTTTCGCGCTGCCCACTGCGGTTGCCGGTATTGCGCTGACAGCGCTTTATGCGCCGAAAGGCTGGATCGGTGCATGGCTGATGCCGCTGGATATCCGTATTGCTTTTACACAGGCCGGTATTGTGGTGGCGCTGGTTTTTATCGGTCTGCCATTTGTGGTGCGCACGATCCAGCCGGTGATTGAAGAGATCAGCCGTGAACAGGAAGAGGCAGCGGCAACGCTGGGTGCAAGCCGCTTTCAGACTGTGTTCCGTGTACTGTTGCCCGGTTTGCAACCGGCTATTTTGACCGGCTTTTCGCTGGCCTTTGCCCGTGCGGTCGGGGAATATGGCTCGGTGATTTTTATCGCCGGTAACCGGCCTTATTCGACCGAAATCGCGCCTTTGCTGATCTTCATCAAGCTTGAGGAATTCGATTATTCCGCAGCTACAGTGCTGGCCACGGTGATGATGCTGATTTCTTTTGTGATGCTGCTCATCGTCAATCTGATCCAGACGCGGACACGCAGGAGATATGGCTATGGCAGCTAGTGCCGGAAAACTGTTTTCGCGTCGTCTGAAACATAATCACACGACCCATAACCGCTCAGCGGTCACAGAAACACCGGCTATGCGCTGGTTTCTGACAATGACAGGGCTGCTGTTTATGGCCTTGTTCATTGTGCTGCCGCTGATTGTGATCTTCGCGCAGGCTTTCAGCAAAGGCACCGGTGCGTATCTGGAGGCACTGACTGATCCGGATGCGGTTTCAGCTATCCGTCTGACTTTGCTGATTGCGGCTATTGCAGTGCCTTTGAATATGGTTTTCGGGATTGCTGCTTCATGGGCGATTGCCAAATTCGAGTTTCGCGGCAAGACCTTTCTCATCACGCTGATTGATCTGCCGTTTTCGGTATCACCGGTGATTTCAGGGCTGGTTTTCGTGCTGCTGTTCGGCGGTAACAGTATGCTCGGATCATGGTTTCAGTCGCATAATATCCAGATATTGTTTGCTGTTCCCGGTATTGTTCTGGCAACGATCTTTGTCACTTTTCCATTTGTTGCCCGTGAGCTGATCCCGCTGATGCAGGAACAGGGAACAGGCGATGAAGAGGCAGCCTTGTCTCTCGGGGCAAGCGGCTGGAAAACCTTTCTCTATGTGACTTTGCCGAATATCCGCTGGGGGCTGCTTTACGGCGTGCTGCTGTGTAATGCGCGTGCAATGGGAGAGTTTGGTGCGGTGGCGGTGGTGTCGGGGCGTATTCGCGGATTGACCACGACTATGCCGCTGCATGTGGAGATGATGTATAGCGAGAATATCGTGGCGGCATTTGCAGTGGCATCACTGCTGGCGGGACTGGCGCTGATAACACTCGTTTTGAAAACCATACTGGAAATGCGTTTTTCGCATGACGGGGTTTAGTTTGTAATGCGTTTTGCGCATGAATAGCGCATCCCGAAAAGTGTGAGCGGTTTTCAGAGTACGCTTACAACAAAGAGACAGAGCGTTTTGAATGCTCCAATATGAATTGCATTGCACTGGCATGAGGGTGCCTGAAAGGATTGAGAATGGAAGTACGCGTTGTTGAGGTGCGCAAGGAGTTTGAGCAGTTTCCGGCGCTGCACAACGTTTCGCTTGATATTCGTTCAGGCGAGCTGATTGCTTTGCTCGGCCCTTCCGGCTCGGGTAAGACCACTTTATTGCGTCTGATTGCAGGGCTGGAAAGCCCGACAGAAGGCACGGTCTATTTTGGCGAGGATGATGCCTCAAATAAAACCGTGCAGGAACGCAATGTTGGTTTTGTATTCCAGCATTATGCTTTGTTTCGTCATATGACATTGGCGCAGAATGTCGGTTTTGGTCTGAAAGTGCGCCCGCGCTCTACACGCCCGTCCAAAGCGGAAATCTATAAACGCGCGGTTGATCTGCTCAATCTGGTGCAATTGCAGGGCTTGGAAAACCGTTATCCGGCGCAGCTCTCCGGTGGTCAGCGTCAGCGTGTGGCTCTGGCACGTGCCATGGCGATTGAACCGAATGTATTGTTGCTGGATGAGCCTTTCGGTGCACTGGATGCGCAGGTGCGAAAAGAACTGCGCAAGTGGTTGCGTGAGATTCATGACAGCACCGGCCATACGACGGTCTTTGTAACCCACGATCAGGATGAGGCTCTGGAACTCGCCGACCGTGTTGTGGTGATGAGTCAAGGGCGCATCGAGCAGGTCGGAACACCGGACGAGATTTATGACAGCCCGAATTCTGCTTTCGTCTATGGTTTTATCGGTGAATCCAGCCGTCTGAATGTGCGTGTGGAGCAGGGGGCACTCTGGTTGGCGGATCGCTCGCTGGGGCTGAAAACCGATCAGGCAGACGGAGAAGCCGTGCTATATTTCCGCCCCCATGATGTGGAGCTGGTGGAGGGATGTGGCGGCTGCATTGCCGGTGTGGTCACCGCGACAAGGCGTGTGGGCGCCAAGCGCCGTGTTGAGCTGGAAGTCGGCGGTAACCGCGAAATTGTCGAGATTGAAATTCCGGCCGAGAATGAAGCGGTGACCGGCAGCCGTCTGGCATTCCGTCCGAAATACTGGCGGGTCTTTGCCTCTCAAAACTGAAGAGATACAGCTCGAAAAATGATTCTCTGAAACGCCGGATACAGGGCTGAATTTCGGCTCTGATATCCGGCGTTTTTCTTATCAGAAAGGGGGACTTTCAAAATAATTTAATCCGTTTAAAGTGCACTCAGGCAACTTTTCTCACCCTCTGGCATTATATCAAAGCGTGCTGCCCCAGCTTTGTCAGGGCTTGCGCATTGTCGGAACGCAAATTGCAGAGGGTAGCCTGTTGATTTTTATAACGTAAAGTTAAAATCAGCTATGATTTGTGCTTTGCGATTTTACCAAATTCGACCATGGCATTCTTTGCGGACGTAATTTGGTCATAACTGTTTAACACCACCGATCATGCGTGAATCTTCATGGAATTCACGGGATCTGAAGCATGTGTTTGCGGATATGGCAAATCTGACCATCCGTAGCGGAACTTAAATCTTATAAAAGGCTGTAAAAGGCATATGCCGGCTTTGTCTTTCTCTCTTTCATCGTTGTTTTCCCGCCCTGTTGCTGACCGCCTTTTGCCGGTTTTGCCTTTGCCAATCAGGGGGCATTATAAAACACCAGAAGAATTACAACTGCTCGCTGCGGCGCTGGCCCGCAATGAAGCCGTGCGCTTGCCGGATTATGAGAAATTCGATTTTAACAAACGGCTTGCAGAAAATGCCGGTCTGATCCTGCATGCCTATCGCTCGTCCGATGCGGCATCGCGCAACGGCGAGACGATTACGCCGGCTGCCCAGTGGCTGCTCGACAATTATTACGTTGTCGATAAAAGCATGCAGCAGGCACGCCGCGATTTGCCGGACAAGTTTTTGCGCCAGCTGCCGCTGGCAGCTAATATCCATCCGGATGGTGCTGTATCAAAAAACACCGATGCATCTGCCAATCTGAGCACCGAAGGCCTGCCGCGGGTTTTCGCACTGGCATGGCTCTATGTTGCCCATAGCGACAGTGGTTTCTCGCTCAAAAGCCTGAAAGCTTTGATCGACGGTTTCCAGAGTGTGGAGCCGCTGCGCATCGGTGAATTATGGGCACTGCCATCGGTTATCCGTTTCATGCTGGTGGAAAATGCCCGTCGCCTGGCGCTGCGTGTTGAGCGCGCCCGTGCGATGCGTAATTTCGCCAATCGCGTGGCGGACAAGATTGTGGTCGCTTCTTCACCGGAAGAGCTGCAATCCATCCTGACAGAATATAGCGAACCGGCGCGCGACGGCACTTTCGCCACGCATCTGCTTTATCGTTTGCGCAGTGCATCCACGGCCACCGGACCGGCGATTGAATGGCTGGAAGCCCAGCTTGAAGCCACCGGCCGTGATGTTGAGGAGATTATTGTCGAGGAACATTCCCGCCAGTCCACCGGCGGTATGACCATGGGCAATATTATCCGCTCGCTCAAAACCATTGATGACGTGGACTGGACCTCATGGGTTGAGACTGTCAGCATTATGGATGCGATCCTGCGCGAGAACAGCGATTTCGAAAATCTCGATTTCGCCTCACGCAACAGCTATCGCGTGACCATTGAAAAGATCGCCCGCAATTCCCGTATGACGGAAATTGAGGTGACCAATACAGCTCTGCGGCTGGCGCGCGAAAAATCGCTGCGTGAGCATAAAATCACCGAGCGTGAACAAAGCGGTGCAATTGCCTATTATCTGAGCGGCAATGCCCGCACCGAACTGGAACAGATTTGCGGTTATACGCCGCCTTTATCATCGCGTTTGCTGCGTCTCTATCGCGGGCTCGGCCTGTGGGGGATCGCTGCACCGGTCTGGGCAATGACTATCGGCCTGCTGGTGCTGGTTTATACCGGCATGGGTCGCATCGGTTTTGGCGAGAGCGAACAGCTGCTTTTCACTATCCTCGCGCTGTTCCCTGCCTATGAAGCCTCACTTGGCCTGTTTAATTCGCTGGTGCCGTGGTTTGTGCAGCCGAACCGTCTTGTCGGTTATGAATATCGCGACGGTCTGCCTGCCGATGCCCGCACGCTGGTGGCCGTACCGACGCTGATTAATTCGCGCGACAGTGTGGATGAACATATCCGCAATCTCGAAGTGCATTATCTGACCAATCCGCGCGGTGAGGTTTATTTTGCGATTGTCAGTGACTGGACAGACAGCAATGTCGAAGTCACGCCTGCCGATATGGAAGTGCTGGATTATGCCCGCGAGGAAGTCGCAAGGCTTAATGCGCATTATGCCGGAGAGGATTATGCCACCAATGGTCAGGCGCGGTTCTTCTTCCTGCATCGCCGCCGTCTTTACAATCCGTCACAGGGTTGCTGGATGGGCTGGGAGCGCAAGCGCGGTAAGCTGCATGAGCTGAACCTGCTGCTGCGTGGCGACCATGATACCAGCTTCTTCCCGTCGGATGTGCCGTTGCCGCGCGATATCCGCTATGTGATGACACTGGATTCCGATACCCGTCTGACACCGCAATCGGTGACCAATCTGGTCGGCAAACTGTCACATCCGCTCAATCATCCGGTCTTTGATGAGAAAACCGGCCGCATTACCAGCGGTTACGGTATTTTGCAGCCGCGTGTTACCCCGTCGCTGACCACCGGCGATGAGGCCTCATTTCTGCAGCGCGTCTTCTCCGCCAATCGCGGTATTGATCCATACGTTTTTGCAGTTTCTGACGTTTATCAGGACCTGCTGGGCGAGGGTACTTTCACCGGTAAAGGCCTTTATGATGTTGATGCCTTTGAAAAGGTGATGCAGGGCAAGATTGAGGAAAATACAGTCCTCAGTCACGATCTGCTCGAAGGCGGCTATGCCCGCTGTGCGCTCGCCAGCGATGTCGAGGTCGTGGAAGATTATCCGACCGGCTATAATGTTGATATTTCCCGTCATCACCGCTGGGCGCGTGGTGACTGGCAGTTGCTGCCGTTTCTGTTCTCAACCGGCAAAGGTGTCAGCAATGTCACCCGCTGGAAAATGGCCGATAACCTGCGCCGTTCGCTCAACCCGATCATGTGGGTGATTGCGTCTTTTGCGGGCTGGTGTTTGCTGCCGCTCGGCGTTGCTACCATCTGGCAGCTATTCCTGATTTTGGCGATGTTTGTGCCGATGATTTTCGGTATCGTCACCAATCTTATTCCGGTGAATATGGATTATTCGCTGAAAGGCCATGCTCAGTCGGTTCTGACTGATGTGACGCTGGCTTTTGCGGATATGGCGCTGCGTCTCAGCTTTATTGCCCATAGCGCAACGCTGATGGGCGATGCGATTGTCCGTACTTTCTATCGTCTGTTTGTCTCCCGCCGTTATCTTTTGGCATGGCGCGCGGCCGCGCAGATGAAGTCATCCGATACGCTGGATTTCTATGTACGCCTGATGTGGCCGTCGCTGCTGATCGGCGCATTGGCTTTCCTGCTTCCGGTATTGTTCGGCAGCAAAGCGGTGCTGATTGCTGTCCCTTTTGCCGTGATCTGGATTGCTTCGCCATGGATTGCATGGGCGGTAAGCCGCTCGGCTAAACCACAGGATACGCTGGAAGTCCGCTCCAGCGATAAAGGCGATCTGCGCCGCTATGCCCGCCGTACATGGCGCTATTTCGAAGCCTTCACCAATGAGGAAGGCAACCATCTGCCGCCGGATAATTATCAGGAAGATCCGGTGGGTATTGTGGCAATGCGCACATCCCCGACCAATATCGGTGTCTATTTCCTCTCTGTGATTTCAGCGCGTGATTTCGGCTGGATCGGCTTCAACGATACGCTGAACCGTATTGGTTTGACGCTGGATACGCTGGAGAAGATGGAGAAATTCCGCGGCCATCTCTATAACTGGTATGAGACTGATACGCTGAAACCATTGCAGCCGCTTTACGTGTCGGCGGTGGATAGCGGCAATCTGGCCGGTCATCTGGTTACATTGTCTTCGGCGCTGGAAGAATGGGCGCAGGCGCCGTCCGTCTATCTGCAGGGCGATTTTGAAGGTATTCTCGACGTTAACGACATTCTGGAAGAGGCAATTGCTGCCATTCCGGATGATCGCCGTATTCTGCGCCCACTGCGTCGCCGTTTGGAAGAGCGGATTGCCAATTTCCGTCGCGCTGTGCGTTCCTTCCGCGAGGAGCCGGAAACCGCCTCTTTCCGCACCATCAATATTTCACTTTTCGCCAAGGATATTGAAAAACTGGCGCTGGAACTGGATGATGAGCTGGAAACTACCCAGTCTCAGGAAGCGCTGGAATGGGCGCGGACTCTGGTTGCCACCTGTAAAGCGCATACGGATGATGCGATCGGCGAGCATAATGCTGAAGAACTGCGCATACAGTTGCAGAGCCTTGCCAGCCGTTCCCGTCAGCTGGCTTTTGACATGGAATTCGGCTTCCTTGAGCGCAAGGAACGCCGCCTGCTGTCGATCGGCTTCCGCGTGCAGGAAAACGAACTGGATGAGAGCTGCTACGATCTTCTGGCTTCGGAAGCCCGTCTTGCCAGCCTGTTTGCGATTGCCAAGGGTGATGTGCCGGTAGAACATTGGTTCAAACTTGGCCGCCTGCTGGTGCCGGTCGGTTGGAAAGGCGCTCTGCTGTCCTGGTCAGGATCGATGTTCGAATATCTGATGCCGCCGCTGGTGATGAATGAGCCGCTTGGCTCGCTCCTTGACCAGACCAATAAGCTGGTCGTGCAGCGTCAGATTGAATATGCAACCTCCCGCGGTCTGCCTTGGGGGATCTCGGAAGCGGCCTATAATGCCCGCGATCCGCAGATGAATTACCAATATTCCAATTTCGGTGTGCCGAAACTGGGTCTGCAGCGCGGTCTGTCGCGTAATGCGGTGATTGCACCTTATGCGAGCCTGCTGGCTTCGCAATATCGCCCTGCTGATGCGGTTTCCAACCTGAAGACCTTGCAGAAGCTCGGCGCTTTGGGACGTTATGGTTTCCATGATGCTGTGGATTTCACTCCGTCGCGTGTGCGCGAAGGTGAAAAATGCGCTGTGGTGAAAAACTATTATGCACATCACCATGGCATGTCGATTATCGCGGTTAATAACGTGATTTTTGATGGTCGTATGCGCAGCCGTTTCCATTCCGATCCGGTGATTGAAGCGGCTGAACTGCTGTTGCAGGAAAAAGCACCGCGTGAAATTCCGATGGTCTATGCCAAGACGGAAAATCCGATGCGTGTGGACAGCGGTGCCTTTGATGAAGCGCCGATGCGCATTATCGAAGAGCCACTGAAAGCACCACGCAGTGTGCATCTGATGTCCAATGGCCAGTATTCGCTGATGCTGACGGCTGCCGGCAATGGTTACAGCCGCTGGCATGATCTGGCGATTACCCGCTTCCAGCCCGATGCGTCTGAAGGCATGCAGGGCAGCTTCCTGTTCCTGCGTGATATTGAAAGCGGACGCTGGTGGTCGGCGACCGGTGAGCCGTCGCGCCATCTGGAAACAGAAACCAAAACGGTGTTCACAGAAGACAAGGCCGAGTTCTACAAAACCTCCGGCGATATCAAGACTGTGGTGGAAACCATCGTTACCACCGATGTCGATGGTGAAGGACGCCGGATTGATATTATCAATACCAGTTCGCGCGACCGTGTGATCGAGGTCACATCCTATGCGGAACTGGTGCTGAATAATCCGGATACGGATGATGCACATCCGGCTTTTGCCAAAATGTTTGTGGAAACGGAAATCGCACCGGACGGTACAACAATCTATGCCAAACGGCGCAAACGCGCACCATCAGACACAGAAGTGCATGTGGCGCATTTCGTGACGGATCTGTCGGGCGCTGTGCGTGAAACGGAAGCCGAAACTGACCGCCGTGTCTTTATCGGCCGTGGCCGCACGCTGCGTAATCCGGCGGCTTTCGATCCGGAGATGAAGTTTACCGGCAGTCAGGGCACTGTGCTTGATCCGGTTGCCTCATTGCGTACCCGTGTCCGTGTTCCGGCGCATAAAAAAGTGTCGCTGGTGTTCTGGACACTGGCAGGCGGTTCGCGCTCTTATCTGGAAGAAAAAGCGGCAGTTCTGCGTTATCCTGAGGCCTTTGCCCGTGAATATACGCTGTCATGGACACGTAGCCAAGTGCGTCTGCATCATGTCGGTATCAAACCGGCTGAGGCGACAGATTACCAGAAAACCGCTGCTTATCTGATCTATCCGGATCGCGCTTTGCGCCAGCCATCGGAAGTGATTGCTGCGGGTCTTGGTGCGCAATCTGATCTCTGGCCATTGTCGATTTCCGGCGATGATCCGATTTTCGTGCTGCGGATTGATAATGAGGCCGATCTTGAAGTGCTGCGCGGTGTGCTGAAAGCACAGGAATACTGGCGCGAAAAAGGTCTCACCGTTGATGTGGTGGTGGTCAATGAACGGGCCTTCTCCTATGCGCAGGATACCCAGCGTGCAGTTGAATGGCTGACGGAAAGTTTCCGTGTCCGTTCGCAGCATCAGGGACAGAAACAGCACATCTTCACGGTGCGCCGCGATCAGATGAGTGAGGCGTCCTATAATACGCTGCTGGCTGCTGCACGGATTGTTATGCATGCGCAAAACGGCTCTCTGGCAGAGCAGCTCAAGCGTATTCAGGAACTCTCAGTTGATCTGGCACATCGCAAAGAAACCAAACCGGAAAGTGCTGATCCGCGTCTGAACCGCCGCGACAGCCGTCTGGCTGCAGAAGCTGATGCCGCACAGCAAAGCGGTGATGGTGTAAAAGCCATCGCCAAATTGCCGGGTGTGGCTCCGCGCCAGTCTATAACAAGTAAGCCGGTTTCCGGTGACGGGCTGGAATTCTGGAACAGCTATGGCGGTTTTGATACAGACGGCAATTATGTTGTGCGTCTCAATGGTGACAGCACAACCCCGCATCCGTGGATCAATGTGATTGCCAATGCGGAATTCGGCTTCCATGTTTCAGCGGAAGGTTCCGCTTTCACATGGAGCGGTAACAGCCGTGATTATCAGCTGACCCCGTGGTCGAATGATCCGGTTTCCAACCTTCCGGGTGAAGCGCTCTATATTGCGGATCGTGACAGCGGCAAGGTTTTCGCACCTGCGGCCAATGTCATCCGCGATGCGGATGTGACCTATGAAGCGCGTCACGGTCAGGGCTTTAGCACATTCACCTCTAAACATGGTGATGTGTTCTGTGAACTGACAATGGCGGTTGATCCGGACAAGCCGGTGCGCCTGACGCGTCTGCGTCTTGTCAATCGCGGCCAGTCGATGAAACGCCTGCGGCTCTATAATTATGCGGAATGGGTGCTGGGCAATGTCCGTGCCAAAAACGCCGCTTATATTGTCCCGCGTTTTGATGAAGAGCTGGGCGCACTCTTTGCCCGTAATCCTTATCACACCGACAAGGCAGGGCAGGTGGCCTTTCTGACGGCAAATATTCTGCCGGCATCGGTCACTTCTGACCGGCAGGAATTTATCGGTGTCACCGGTTCCGTTACCGAACCTGATTGTGTGATGCAGGGCAAATCCCTGTCAGGCACAGTTGAGGCCGGACGCGATCCTTGTGCGGCTCTGAGCTATGATCTGGAACTGAGTGCAGGACAGACCAAAGACATTCTCTTCATTCTTGGCAATGCTAAAGATGAAGAAACGGCACAGGGACTGATTACCTATGGCCGTGGTCTGGATATAGATGATCTGCTGGCGCGTACTTCTGAGCAATGGCAGGATTTTACTGCACCATTGCAGGTGAAAACGCCGGATCGCTCTTTCGATCTGATGGTCAATCGCTGGTTGCCTTATCAGAGCAAGGCTTCGCGTATTCTGGCGCGTGCGGCGTTCTATCAGGCCAGCGGTGCCTATGGCTTCCGCGATCAGTTGCAGGACACGCTGTCATTGCTGATGCTTGATCCGCTCTTGGCACGCAAGCAATTGCTCAATGTCGCCGGTCGCCAGTTTGCGGAAGGCGATGTGCAGCATTGGTGGCTGCCGGTGACGGGGGCAGGCGTACGCACACTGATCTCCGATGATGTGGTGTGGCTGTCCTATGCGGCAACGCTCTATACGCAGGTGACCGGCGATCTGGCGGTGCTTGATGAGGAGATTGCTTATCTGCAGGGCCGTGCTTTGGGCGAGGGCGAACATGACGCTTTCTACCAGCCGGAAACCTCCGACAAAACCGATACGGTCTATGAGCATTGTGTGAAAGGGCTTGAACTGGCCATGCAGCGCACCGGTCAGCATGGTCTGCCGCTGATCCTTGGTGGCGACTGGAATGACGGCATGAACCTTGTCGGCGTTGAAGGTAAAGGCGAGAGCGTCTGGCTCGGCTGGTTCCTGAGCTATACATTGCAGCAGTTTATTCCGTTGAGTGTTTCGCGTGGTGATACGAGCCGTGCGGAAGCTATGCAGAAGCATCTGGATGCTCTGAACAAGGCATTGGAAGAGCATGGCTGGGACGGTGAATGGTATCGTCGCGGTTATTTCGATGACGGCGCACCGCTTGGTTCTCACCTGAGTGACGAATGCCAGATTGATGCGATTGCCCAGAGCTGGGCTGTGCTGTCCGGTGTTGCTGATCCTGAACGCGCAGATCAGGCGATGGCTTCACTTGAAAAGCATTTGCTGGATGAAGAGGGCGGCTTGCTGCGCCTGTTCACTCCGCCATTTGACAAGACTGAACATGAGCCGGGTTATATTAAAGGCTATCCGCGTGGTGTGCGTGAGAATGGCGGGCAATATACCCATGGTGCCACATGGGCGATCATGGCGCTGACCAAACTCGGTCGTGGTGATGAGGCTTATAAGCTGTTCTCGCTGATTAATCCGGTGCATCACGGCGAAAATCCTGAGACCTATCGTGTTGAGCCTTATGTGATTGCAGCGGATATTTACTCCGTTGAACCACGTCGCGGTCAGGGCGGCTGGACATGGTATACCGGTTCTGCAGGCTGGTTCTACCGCGTGGCAACAGAGGGTATTCTCGGCTTGAGCAAGCGCGGCAATGAGCTGTTCCTCAATCCGGTACTGCCGTCTGACTGGGATGGTTTTGAGCTGGATTACCGTCATGGTGAGGCACTGTATAAAATCACTGTGCGCAATAAAGCCGGTCGGGACAGTCTGAAAGTGGACGGCAAAGCAGTCAAAAAACGCGATGCCGGTATTGCACTGACAACGCAGGGACAGCACGAGATTGTGCTTGAACTGAAATAAGTCAGACTAAACAGAAACTTTAAATAAAGGGCGGTGAGCAATCATCGCCCTTTATTTTTGCTGAATTCTGCTTATGGTCTGTCCAACAAGAATGATGCTCAGGATGAGAATAAATCTCATCGGATCAGATAAGGACATCTGGCATGACCAGAACAGATATTGCGCAGCGCGTTTATAACCATACGTGGAAGCTGGATCCGATTGTTCGCAGTCTGCTGGATACGGATTTTTATAAGCTTTTGATGCTGCAAATGATCTGGGGGCTGTATCCGCAGGTGGATGCGACTTTCTCGCTGATTAACCGCTCGAAAACTGTGCGGCTTGCCGATGAGATTGATGAAGGTGAGTTGCGTGCGCAGCTTGACCATGCCCGCTCATTGCGCATGACCAAAAAGGAAATGATCTGGCTGGCCGGTAATACATTCTATGGTCGCAAGCAGATTTTTGCGCCGGAATTTCTGCAATGGCTCAGCACATTCCAGCTGCCGGAATACGAGCTGACACGCCGCGACGGACAATATGAACTGCATTTCCACGGACCGTGGACGCATACGACAATGTGGGAAATTCCGGCGCTGGCGATTATCAATGAATTGCGCTCCCGCGCAGCGATGAAGTCCCTCGGGCCTTTCGCGCTGGATGTGCTTTATGCCCGTGCCAAAGCCAAAATGTGGGGCAAGGTTGATCGTCTGCGCCAATTGCCGGATTTGAAAATCTCTGATTTCGGCACCCGCCGCCGTCATTCGTTCCTCTGGCAGCGCTGGTGTGTGGAAGCGCTGAAAGAAGGCATTGGCGATGCCTTTACCGGCACCAGCAATGTGCTTCTGGCAATGGATACTGATTTGGAAGCGCTCGGTACCAATGCCCATGAATTGCCGATGGTGCTGGCAGCTATGGCCGATACGGATGAAGAATTACGCTCGGCACCTTACCGCGTGTTGCAGGACTGGAACCGTTATTATGGCGGCAATCTTTTGATCGTGCTGCCGGATGCATTCGGCACCACAGCATTCCTGCGCGATGCGCCGGACTGGGTTGCAGATTGGACAGGTTTCCGCCCCGACAGTTCTCCACCTATTGAGGGCGGAGAGCGGATTATTGAATGGTGGAAATCAAAGGGCAAAGACCCGCGTGAGAAATTACTGATCTTCTCCGATGCACTGGATGTGGATACGATTGAAGAGACCTACCGCCACTTTGAAGGCCGTGTGCGGATGAGCTTTGGTTGGGGCACCAATCTCACCAATGATTTTATCGGCTGCGCACCGAAACACGTTTCAGGACTAGGAGCCATTTCGCTGGTCTGTAAGGTGATTGATGCCAATGGACGTCCGGCGGTGAAACTCTCGGACAATCCGTCAAAAGCCACCGGCGATCCGGAGGCGGTCAAACGCTATATCGAGTTTTTCGGCGGTGAAGATCGGGTCACTCAGGAAGTGCGGGTTTAAAATACAAAAGGCGGCTTTTTAAGAAAGCCGCCTTTTCCTTATCAAGTGATTTCATAATCCCACGGCGGATTGGCACCGGCACGCGACACGGTAATCGCTGCGGCTTTGATGCCAAAGGCGATGGCTTTGGTCAGCTGTTCTTGCGAGATGGTCGCAAGGGATTGCTTATTCAGTAGGCCTTGTTTTACAAGGCTCACCAACACACCGGCATTGACCGTATCACCGGCACCGACCGTATCGGCCACGGTGACTTTTTCGCCACCGACACTGATTTTACCGCAGGATGCATAGGCTACGGCACCATCTGCGCCTTTGGTGACAATGATGATTTTAGGTCCGTTCTGTCCCTCTGCGGCCAGCCAGTTGCGGATAATCGCATCATGATCCGTGCCTTCATCAAACCAGAGCAGGTCTTCATCTGAGACTTTGACAATATCAGCCAGTGCAATCATCCGCTTGATCCGCGCCAGATGGGCGGCTTTGTCCGGAATAAAATTCGGGCGGATATTCGGGTCGAGCATTGTCACACGGTTTGGCGCTTCCCGCCGCATCAGCGCTTCATAGGTACTGCCGCAAGGTTCCGGAATGAGGCTGATACCGCCAAACATCAGAGCGCTGACATCAGCACCCAGTTCCGGCAGTTGCGCCTCACTGAGCAAACGACCGGCGGTGTTTTCATCGTAGAAATTATAGCTCGCCTGACCATTATTCAGCCGGACAAAGGCAAGCGTTGTCGGTTGATCCGAGACTGCACAAAACCGCGTATCAACGCGGGATTTTTCCAGTGTATCGCGCAGGATTTGCCCGAGAAAATCCGATGATAGGCCGGAGAAAAATCCGGCCTTTGCACCCAATCGACCAATGGCAATTGCTGTGTTGAACACGGAGCCGCCTGCATGCGGCACAAAGCCGGTCTCGCCGCCCTGTGTTTCGCGCGGCAGCATATCAATCAGCGCTTCTCCGCAGGAGAGGATCATGCTCTCATCCTTAAACGTGTTGACCGCCATTGATGTGGATTTCTGAGCCGGTCACGTAGGATGAGGCTTCAGTGCAGAGGAAATAGATGGTTTCAGCCACTTCCGATGTCTGGCCAAGACGGCGCAACGGCATCTGCTCCACCAGTTTTTCTGTGCCCGGTGACAGGATGGACGTTTCAATTTCGCCTGGTGCAATCGCATTGACGCGAATACCATGCGGGCCGAAGTCGGAGGCCATTTCACGGGTCAGACCGGCAAGCGCTGCTTTGGATGTGGCATAGGCGGTACCGGCAAAAGGATGCACGCGGCTTCCGGCAATAGACGTGACATTGACCACCGAACCCTGCGCCGCTTCCAGTTCTTTGAACAAACCACGCGCCAGCATGATCGGCGCAAAGAAGTTTACCTGAAACACATCGCGCCAAGTGGCCATTTGGGTTTCAATGGAATTGAGGCGGCTTCCGCCAGCGCCTTTTGGCGAAATACCGGCATTGTTGACCAAGGCATTAAGCTGACCGCCATTGTCTTCCAGACGACGGCGGATTTCCGAGATTGCACGACCGATATCTTCCGGATCAGCCAGATCAACCTTGATATGATCTTCAGGGCCAGCAGGCCACGGGCAGTTGTCGGAAAAATCCTGACGTGAGCAGGTAATGACACGCCAGCCCGCCCGTGAAAAACGCTTCACGGTTGCATGGCCGATACCGCGGCTGGCACCGGTCAGTACGATGGTTTTTTTAGGCGTATCAGTCATTTTAATCGGCCTTTATTGCTAATTTTAAGTGGACACTATCACTATAGATTTTAAAATTTGCAAGGCGTGTTTAAATTTGGCACTGAAACATTACGCACATAATTTCAGAAATATGTTTTTGGGAATCGGAGATATTTATGTCGAAACTGATTTTGGCAATCGATCAGGGTACAACATCCAGCAGAGCCATTTGTTTCGATCAAAATCATAAGATCACCGGTCTCGGACAAAAGGAATTTACACAGCATTATCCCAAATCCGGCTGGGTCGAGCATGATCCGGAAGAAATCTGGCAAAGCGTTGTTACGACCTGCAAACAGGCGGTTGAAAATGCCAGCGCCAGTATGGAAGATGTGGCAGCAATCGGCATTACCAATCAGCGTGAAACGGTGGTGGTCTGGGATAAGACAACCGGCAAGCCGGTCTATAATGCGATTGTCTGGCAGGATCGCCGCACCCAAAAAGAATGCCTGAAACTGAAAAAACAGGGCATTGAGCCGCGTATCCGCCGTAAGACAGGCCTGTTGCTTGATCCGTATTTCTCCGCAACCAAGCTGGCATGGATTCTCAACAAAGTGTCCGGTGCGCGTAAAAAAGCGGAGAAGGGCGAGCTGCTGTTTGGCACAATCGACAGTTTTCTGATCTGGCGGCTGACCGGCGGTCAGGTTCACGCCACCGATGCCACCAATGCTTCCCGCACTTTGTTGTTCAATATTGCCAGGAATGAGTGGGATGAAGAACTGCTGAAACTGTTCAACATTCCGCGTAGCATGCTGCCGGGAGTAAAAGATTGTGCCGATGATTTCGGTGTGACAAAAGCTGATGTTCTGGGCGCGGAAATTCCGATCCTCGGTGTGGCGGGTGACCAGCACGCGGCTATGATCGGTCAGGCTTGTTTTGCCAAAGGTATGTTGAAGGCGACTTTTGGCACCGGTTGTTTTGCGCTGCTCAATACCGGCAAGGATAAAGTTCTGTCGCGCAATCGTTTGCTGACGACTATTGCCTATCGCCTGAATGGTGAGGTGACTTATGCGCTGGAAGGCTCGATTTTTGTTGCCGGTGCTGCAGTACAATGGTTGCGCGACGGTTTGAAAATCATCAAAAATGCAGCGGAATCCGGTGAACTGGCGCTCAAAGCGGATGAGACTCAGGATGTCTATCTGGTGCCTGCTTTTGTGGGCTTGGGCGCTCCTCATTGGGATGCAGAGGCGCGTGGTGCCATATACGGGCTGACCCGTAATTCGGGACCCGCCGAGATTTCCAAGGCTGCGCTGGAATCCGTTGCTTATCAGGCACATGACCTGCTTGAAGCCATGCATAAAGATTGGAAAACTGACACCAGCGATATTGTTTTGCGGGTTGATGGCGGCATGGTTGCCTCCGACTGGACGATGCAAAACCTGTCAGACATTCTCAACGCGCCGGTTGACCGTCCGGTTATTCTGGAAACCACTGCATTGGGAGCAGCGTGGCTTGCAGGTATGAAGGCTGGTCTCTGGGGCGATATGCAGACTTTTGCCAAAGACTGGCAGCAACAGCAGCGTTTTGAGCCGCTGATGGAGCCAGCTTTGCGCAAACGTAAAATCAATGGCTGGCATAAGTCTGTACGCAGCACACTCCGTGCGAAACAATAAAATGCTGATAAGGGCGGCGACAGCAGAAGATGCTGCGGAGATTTGCACGGTTCTGCGCTGCTCAATCACGGAGCTTTGTGTTGCGGATCATCAGAATAACCCGCGGATTTTGAATCCATGGCTTGCCAATAAAACAGAAGACAATCTGCGGGCATGGATTGCGCGCGAGGGGCAGATCTATTGTGTCGCCGAGATTGCCGGGCGGATTGCCGGTGTTGCTGCTGTCTCGGCAATAGACGGTGTTTTGCTCAATTATGTTTCACCGGATCATCAGTATCGCGGTGTCAGTAAAGCTTTGATGGCAGTATCTGAAGGCTGGCTTAAAGAGCAGGGGCAGGTTGTGAGCCGTCTGACCAGCACGGCCACAGCAAAACAGTTTTATGAAAAGCTCGGTTATTTACCCGAGGGCGATGCCAAAACGGGAAGGTCGGGCATGCCGTCCTTCCCGATGAGTAAAGCGCTATAAGCATTTCCAGCAAAAGTGCGAAGCGGTTTTGCGTAGGACAATGCGTAAAAACAAATAGACAGAGCGGTTCCTACGATTCATTCTTAACTGGAACCGCTCTGATTATTCCCCGTTGCCCATGATCACGTCCAGCAATGTCGTGTTTTTGCGCACGGGTTGTCCGCCGACATCACCTTGCGGGCGCGGGCCGTCATAGGCCGGATCTCCGGCCACCGGCGGTGGTGCATTATTGCCTTGCGGTGCCTGTACCGGATAGCCGGAATTGTCAGGCAGAGGCGTCGGATAGCCTGAATTATCCTGAACCGGTGGCGCTGTATTTCCAACCGGTGCAGGGTTTTCCTGTACGGAGATCGGCGGTTGCGCAGGTTGATTTTGCTGAGACGGTAATTGTGCACCGTCAGGCTGGCGCGGTGCACCGGGGGCTGGTGGCCAGTAAGTCTCATCATTTTCCGGCAAGGCAGGATAGCCACTATTGCCTGATGCAGGCGGCTGCTGGCCTATACTGGCCGTTGCATCCGGCAGCTCGTCACTACCGCCCGGCAGCACATTCTGAATTTCATAAGTGCTCGGCAGGTCGGCAACCGGTACGCCTTTATGGGCTGCAGTCATGAAAGTTTTCCATGCCATTGCAGGCAGGCCGCCACCGGTGACTTTCTTGGTCGGTTTGCCGTCATCATTACCGAACCACACGCCGGTGGTCAGATTGGCCGTATAGCCGATGAACCACGCATCACGCGAGCTTTGGCTGGTGCCGGTTTTGCCCGCTGCAGGCCAGTTGCCGAATTTGGCGCGTTTTGCCGTGCCGTCTTCAACTGTGCGGCGCAGCATGGCATTCATCATGCCCAGCACCTGCTCGGTAATAATCCGTTGCTGTTGTTCAGCCGGATATTCATAGAGCACATTGTCATCATTACCGGTGATTTTGGTAATCATATGCACCGGTGCGCGATAACCGCCATTGGCAAAAGGCACAAAAGCATCCGTCAGTTCCATCAGCGTGACTTCCGATGTGCCGAGTGCCAGTGAGGCATTGGTAGTGAGGGCAGACTGAATACCGAAACGATGGGCGGTATCGACCACGGCCTGCGGGCCGACTTCCATCACCAGCTGCGCAGCAACCGAATTGAGCGAGTGAGACAGAGCTGTTGCCAGCGTTACTTCGCCAAAATATTTGCCGTTATAATTGCTTGGTGTCCATTTGCCGATGCGCACCGGCGCATCATTGCGCACGGAGTCCGGTGTGCGTCCCTGTTCCAGTGCAGTCAGATAGACAAACGGTTTGAAAGTGGAGCCGGGTTGACGGCGGGCTTCCGACGCGCGGTCAAACTGGCTGTTGGCATAATCATAGCCGCCGATCATCGCACGCACCGCACCGGTGCCGTCAATGGAGACGAGGGCGCCCTGACTGACATCCATTTTCTTGCCGTTCTGCGAAATCAGATCACGAATGGCCTCTTCACCAACCTTCTGCAAGTCCAGATCAACAGTGGTATGAATGGTTACGTCGCTTTTGGTTTCACCGATCAGTTTCGGCAGTTCCGACAATACGGCATCTGCAACATAATTTTCAGACCCTGACCAATAGGCAGCGGCACGTGTCGGTGGTTCACTTTCGGCAATGGCCTGTTCTTTGAGGCCGATCATGCCCTGATCGCGCATAGCGGCCAGCACCAGCTTGGCGCGGTCATTGGCAGCTTTCGGGTCGCGGGCAGGCGAGAGGCGTGATGGTGCTTTCAACAAGCCTGCCAGTGTGGCGGCTTCGGTGAGGTTCACATCCTTGGCAGATTTATCAAAATAGCGCCGTGAGGCGGCATCCACGCCATAGGCACCGGAACCGAGATAAACACGGTTGAGATACATCTCCAAAATCTGGTCTTTGGTGTAAGTATGCTCCAGCCACAAAGCGAGCATCACTTCCTGCACCTTACGTTCCAGTGTTCTGTCTGGTGAAAGAAACAGATTCTTGGCCAGCTGCTGGGTGATTGTAGAGCCGCCCTGTACTGCACGGCCTTTGGTAATATTGGTAAAGACGGCGCGACCGAGACCAATCGGATCAACACCATAATGGGAATAGAAACGCCGGTCTTCGATGGCGATGACTGCCTGCGGAATGAAAGGCGACATTTCCCGCAAGCCGATAGCCTCGCCACCGGTCGTGCCGCGATTGGCAATCAGCTTGCCGTTTACATCAAGAATTTTGACATTCGGCGGACGGTCAGGAATAGCCCAGTCGCTGGTCGGCGGCATTTTGGCAGCGATATAAATCACCACACCGGCAAGGGCGATACCGCCCCACAGCATCAGGACAAATGACCAGTAGAATAGACGGCGCAGCCAGCGGAAAGAACCGGAAGCTGGCTCTTGTTTTTTTGATTTGCGGGAAGCGCGTTCAGGACGCTGTGCACGTTTTTTGGATGCGCTGCCATTCACGCGGTCACTCTCATCAATGCGCATTTCATCTTTATTGGCAGGCGTCTCTGGCTTTCCGAAGGACGGTTCTATGCGTCGGTCTTTTGAATCTCTGGAAGCCATATGCGTTGGTAAACCTGCTTAAAAAATTGAATAGCTGTGCTTTGCACCGTAATTGAGGCAGTTTAAAGAGCAGTAAAGTTTTGCTAACAGTATAATGCTGTCATCAGGGCTTTGAAATTATGCTTTGTATTCAAGAATGTACTTAAGAGCATATACCGAAAAACGTGCAGCGGTTTTCGGTGAAAGATGCGCGTAATAGCAAATGGACAGAGCATTCTGATATTCTGATTAAAACTGGAAATGCTCCAGTTCATTTAATGCAGGCTGCACACGAAAATACTATTCAGCTTTTGTGATATTTCATTATAGAAAACAGGTTAAACTGGTTCAGATAGGTATAGCGTGACACAACGAATTGACTGGGTCGATATCGCCAAAGGGATATGCATCATTTTTGTTGTGATGATGCATTCAACGCTGGGTGTGGAAGAGGCCGCCGGTCAGACCGGCTGGATGCATTATGTGGTCGCCTTTGCCAAACCGTTCCGTATGCCGGATTTCTTTCTGATCTCAGGCCTGTTTTTGAGTGCGGTAATCGACCGGCCTTGGCTGCGTTATCTTGACCGAAAAGTCGTGCATTTCCTGTATTTTTATGTGCTGTGGCTGACTATCCAGTTCGTTTTTAAAGCACCGGGCATCATGGCCGAGGGCGGCGTTTCCGGTGTCGTCAGTGCTTATCTGATGGCCTTTATCGAGCCTTTCGGCACGTTGTGGTTTATTTATATTCTGCCGTTTTTCTTTCTGGCAACGCGTTTCATGCGTGACGTGCCGCATTGGCTGGTATTGACTATGCTGGCCATTCTGGAAATCCTGCCGATCCATACCGGCTGGATCATGATTGACGAATTCTGCTCACGCTTTGTCTATTTCTATGCCGGTTATGCACTGGCACCGCAGATTTTCCGTATGGCTGAATGGGTAGCGCGCAACAACATGATTGCCGTAACCGGCCTGCTGCTCTGGGCTTTTGTCGAATATCAGATGGTGTTCACACCTGTACCGGAATTCGGCCAGTCGCTGCTGAGCGGACAGGCATGGCAGGCAGGCGGTCTGGGCGGCTATAGCGAATTGCCGCTGGTCTCGCTGTTCCTCGGCTTCCTCGGCGCTTTGGCGATTATCAGCGTATCATCGCTGCTCGCCTGTTTAAGCTCAGCGAATATTGTGCATCGGGTGCTGAGCTATCTGGGCGCGCATTCCATTGTTGTTTATCTGGCATTCTTCTTGCCGATGGCGGTTACCCGCACAGTGCTGCTGAAAACAGGTATCATTACCGATGTCGGCACGATTTCGCTGCTGACCATGATGATGGGTGTAATCCTGCCGGTTATTCTCTATGTGTTGATTGATAAAACCGGCTACGGACGCTTCCTCTTTGCGCGGCCGCAATGGGCTATTACCGAGCAGTTTCAGGAAAAGTGGAAGCCGGTTTTCCGTTCGAAGCTGCGTTGAATATGATCGTAGCGGGACTGTTCCGGTACGAGCGTAAGGCATATAATAAAAAAGCCCGCGAATATCGCGGGCTTTAAATTTTTATGCGTGAGCAAAGATGTCTTGCTCGTCCCAGCCCATCAGATCAAGTTCTGCACGGGTTGGCAGGAATTTAAAGCAGGCTTCAGCCTGTTTCTCACGACCATCGCGCTCCAGACGATATTCCAGAACCTTTTTCAGACGATGCAGATAGAGAACATCTGAAGCAGCATATTCAAGCTGTGCCTGAGACAGAGTTTCCGCTGCCCAGTCGGATGACTGTTGCTGCTTGGAAATGGAAACTTCCAGAAGCTCCGAGCAGATTTCTTTCAGGCCGTGGCGATCCGTATAGGTACGGGTCAGTTTAGAGGCGATCTTTGTGCAGAAAACCGGCTGCGGCATCACGCCGAATGTATGTGCCAGCACTGCCAGATCAAAACGGCCGAAATGGAAGATTTTAGTGATCGAACGGTCTTTGAGCAGCTTGACCAGATTAGGGGCTTTTTTCAGCCCCTTCTCGATCTGAATA
Organism: Pseudochrobactrum lubricantis; assembly: GCF_041929865.1. Classification (NCBI taxonomy): domain Bacteria; kingdom Pseudomonadati; phylum Pseudomonadota; class Alphaproteobacteria; order Hyphomicrobiales; family Brucellaceae; genus Pseudochrobactrum; species Pseudochrobactrum lubricantis. The sequence goes on along the minus strand of NZ_JBHEEE010000001.1, from coordinate 611,815 downwards.
ATATCCGCGGTGCCGTCACCCGGTGAAATCTGTACGACACACAGACGGTCACGCAGAGGATTGAGCCCCAGCGTTTCCGTATCAATAGCGACGGAATCCACCTGATAATTATCAAGATCAGGCAGATCGTTTTTATGAACGCGGATAGTTGTCATTGAAAGTTCCGTTATCTTATTTCTTTGAAAGTGCGGCGAGAATGCGCGCCCCTTGGCGGCACTTGCCGCCAAAATTCTGGCCTCACTTGGCGGCAAGTGCCGCCAAAATTCTGGCCCAAGAGCGCTGACCTTTATGGAAGGAGGACAGCTCGTATTTTTCATTCGGAGAATGGATGCGGTCATCCTCAAGGCCGAAGCCGACCAGCAGGGAGTCCATGCCGAGGAATTTGTCGAAGTCACCGACAATCGGAATAGAGCCGCCCATGGCAATCAGCACCGCAGGGTTAGGCCATTCGTCAGACAAAGCCTGCTTGGCCTGTGTCACCAGCGGTGAATCATAGGAAAGCTGGATAGCCGGTGAACCGCCATGCGGGTGGAATTCCACGCGGCAATCGGCAGGAAGACGGGCTTCGACGAATTTGCGGAAATTGGCGCGGACTTTATCCGGATCCTGCTTATGTACGAGGCGGAAGGAGACTTTGGCAGATGCTTCCGCAGCGATCACGGTTTTGAAGCCTTCACCGGTATAGCCGCCGATCATGCCGTTGACTTCGGCAGTCGGGCGCGCCCATGTCTGTTCCAGAACACTGCGTCCCTGTTCGCCCGATGGTACGGACAGACCGATAGGACCGAGGAAATTCTCAGGGGTACGGCCAAGACCTTCCCATGACTTGAGAACCTGGCTCGGTGTTTCTTCCACGCCTTCATAGAAATCTTCTACGGTTACGCGACCGGTTTCATCATGCAGATCTGCAAGGATTTTTGACAGTACATGCAGCGGGTTAGCTGCTGCACCGCCGAAGAAACCGGAATGCAGGTCGCGGTCAGCGGCTTTAATGGTGATCTGTTCACCAACCAGACCACGCAGGCCAACGCAGATCGCCGGTGTATCACGGTTCCACATCGAGGTGTCGCAAACCAAAGCAACATCGGCTTTGAGTTCTTCTTTGTGGCTGTCGAGGAATGGCTTGAGCGATGGTGAACCGGATTCTTCTTCACCTTCAAACAAGATGGTCACTTTAACCGGCAGTTGACCATGGACTGCTTTATAAGCGCGGCAGGCTTCGACAAAAGTCATCAACTGGCCTTTGTCATCGGATGTACCGCGACCGGTCAGGATTTTACGGCCGGCTTCAACTTCTTTAACCGCAGGATCAAACGGGTCATTTTCCCAGAGATTCAGCGGGTCTACCGGCTGCACATCGTAATGGCCGTAAAACAGTACATGCGGGGCATCTGCCGTTGCACCTTCATGATGGGCAACAACCATCGGGTGACCCGGTGTATCGCGCACGCTGGCATCAAAACCAATGCTCTTCAGATCTTCTACCAGCCATTCCGCAGCTTTGCGGCAGTCGGCTTTAAAAGCCGGATCTGTCGAAATGGATTTGATGCGCAGAAGATCAAACAGATGATCGACACTGTTGTCGAGATTCTGATCGAGGTGCTGAAGAACAGGTTCAAGTGCTGACATGTTACCCTCATGAAAAAGCATGCTTCGACTCGCAAAGCATGAATGTGTTTTTAAAGTCCGGACGGTTTTAGCGTAAATGGCCGGAGACTGTACAGGGATGATGTCGGGCATTTGCTGTAAAAGTGGGAACGGCTTTTGCGTAAACTCAATGCACAGCAATAAATGGCAGTTGTTGTCTTTAACCGGAAAAGCAAAAGCCGTTACGGTGAGGGGAACCGTAACGGCTTGTAATAAATGGTGGCAGCCAGAGGGGGGGGGAGGCTACCACCCCGGTTTTCCGGCGGGGGACATGCCGAAAAACGGAAACCGACAATGTTGTCGATAGGGCTAATGTGGCCAGAAAAAGTGGCAATACAAGGGCTGAAACGCGGCGTGTCAGTCACAAAAAAGTTATTGCTTATAGGGTGCCGGACAGGGCGGAAGATAAGCGAGGATTATTTCGTAACGAGCGATATGGCGTGATTTCTTTTTTCGCGCTTATGCTTTACATCTTTTACCATGAAAAAAGGTGATCATCTCTTCCTCGTCGACGGCTCCGGCTATATTTTCCGCGCATATCACGCCTTGCCGCCACTCACCCGCAAATCAGACGGTTTGCCGGTTGGTGCGGTGTCCGGTTTCTGCAACATGCTGTGGAAGCTCCTGAAAGATGCGCGCAATACGGATGTCGGCGTGGTGCCGACCCATTTTGCGGTTATCTTCGATTATTCGTCACAGACTTTCCGTAAGGAAATCTATCCGGAATATAAAGCTAACCGTACTGCCCCGCCGGAAGATCTGATCCCGCAATTCGGCCTGATCCGTCAGGCCACGCATGCTTTCAACCTGCCTTGCATCGAAAAGGAAAGCTATGAGGCCGATGATATTATCGCCACCTATGCCCGACTTGCCGAAGAGGCCGGTGCGACAGTCACGATCATCTCATCCGATAAAGACCTGATGCAGCTGGTGACTGAACAAGTCTCGATGTATGACGGCATGAAGGACAAGCAGATTTCAATCCCTGAAGTGATTGAAAAATGGGGTGTGCCGCCGGAGAAGATGATCGACCTGCAATCGCTGACCGGCGATTCAACCGATAATGTTCCGGGCATTCCGGGCATCGGGCCCAAAACTGCCGCGCAATTGCTGGAAGAGTTCGGCGATCTGGATACGCTGCTTGCCCGTGCTTCCGAGATTAAACAGAATAAACGCCGCGAGAATATTATCGCTTTTGCGGATCAGACCCGCATTTCGCGTCAGCTTGTGACATTGAAGAATGATGTGCCTCTGGAGATTGATCTTGACGGGCTGATGCTGGAACCTCAGGACGGGCCGAAGCTGATCGGCTTCCTGAAGGCGATGGAACTGACCACGCTGACCCGCCGTGTGGCAGAGGCCACAGATACGGTTGCGGCCGAGATTGAGCCGATTACTGTGGAGACAGAATGGGGCGCGGAAGCACGCGGCCCTGATCTTGATCGTGGCACAGATGTTGCTGAAACTTCCGTACCGGAAAAAGCGGTTGCGACTGTAAGTGCAGAAAACAACGGCCAGCTGATGCGGCCGCAGACGCTGGTGGAAGCCCGCAAAGCGCAAGGCACTTCTGACAAGATCGATCATGCTGCTTATGTTGGCATTACCGATATTGCGGTGCTGAAAGACTGGATCGATCAGGCGATTGATCAGGGTTTTGTGGCTTTTGACACTGAGACAACCTCGCTTGATCCGATGCAGGCCGAGCTGGTCGGTTTCTCGCTGGCCTTGGCGGCAGGCAAAGCCTGTTACGTGCCGCTGACACATAAATCCGGTCAGGGTGATCTGCTCGGCGGCGGGCTGATTGAAGGGCAAATTCCGCTGAATGCAGCCCTTGCAGAACTAAAGCGGCTGCTGGAAGATCCGTCAGTGCTGATCATTGCCCAGAATATGAAATATGACTGGCTGGTCATGCATCGTCTCGGCATTAATATTGCGCGTTTTGACGACACGATGCTGCTGTCCTATGCGCTGGATGCAGGCACCGGCACCCATGGCATGGATGTGCTGGCAGAACGCTGGCTTGGGCACACAACAATCCCTTATAAGGAAGTAGCGGGTACCGGAAAATCGGCCGTGACTTTTGACATGGTGCCGATTGACCGCGCCATCGCCTATGGTGCGGAAGATGCCGATGTCACATTGCGCCTGTGGCAGGTGCTGAAACCGCGTCTGGCGGCCGATGGTATGGCTTCGGTTTATGAGCGGCTGGAACGCCCGCTGGTTGAAGTGCTGGCGCGGATGGAAGAGCGCGGTGTCAGCGTTGACCGCCAAATTCTCTCCCGCCTTTCCGGCGATCTGGCGCAATCGGCTGCGGCTATTGAAGATGAGATTTATACGCTTGCCGGTGAAAAGATGAATATCGGCTCACCGAAGCAGCTTGGCGATATTCTGTTTGGCAAACTCGGCCTGCCGGGTGGTTCAAAAACCAAGACCGGCCAGTGGTCGACCTCTGCGCAGGTGCTGGAAGATCTGGCGGCGGAAGGCCATGAGCTGCCGCGCAAGATTGTGGACTGGCGCCAGCTTACCAAGCTCAAATCCACCTATACGGATGCATTGCCCGGTTATATTCACCCTGAAACTAAGCGGGTGCATACATCTTATTCTATGGCGGTAACGACGACAGGACGTCTGTCTTCGTCAGAACCGAACCTGCAGAATATTCCGGTGCGCACCGCTGAAGGCCGCAAAATCCGCACTGCCTTTGTGGCACCGCAGGGTAAAAAGCTGATCTCTGCCGACTATAGTCAGATTGAACTGCGTGTACTCGCGCATGTTGCGGATATTGCGCAGCTGAAAAAAGCCTTTGATGACGGTATCGACATTCACGCGATGACAGCCTCTGAAATGTTCGGCGTGCCGGTAGAGGGCATGCCGTCAGAAGTGCGCCGTCGCGCCAAGGCAATCAATTTCGGTATTATTTACGGCATTTCGGCCTTCGGCCTTGCCAATCAGCTGTCCATTCCGCGTGAAGAGGCCAGCTCATATATCCGTACCTATTTTGAGCGTTTCCCCGGTATCAAGGATTATATGGAAACAACCAAGGCTGCTGCGCGTGAACAAGGCTATGTCGAGACTATTTTCGGCCGCCGTATTCATTATCCGGAGATCAAAGCCAGCAATCCGCAGGTGCGTGCGTTTAATGAAAGGGCGGCGATTAACGCGCCTATTCAGGGGTCAGCAGCAGATATTATTCGTCGCGCGATGATCCGCATGGAACCGGCACTGGCAGACGCGAAACTCGATGCGCAAATGCTGTTGCAGGTGCATGACGAACTGATCTTCGAGGTTGATGACGCGCAGGTTGATGCGACCATTGAAGTGGTGCGTGAGGTGATGGTCAATGCGGCAATGCCGGCTGTTTCGATGGCTGTGCCGTTGCAGGTTGATGCCAGAGCCGCGCAAAACTGGGATGAAGCGCATTGATCTTATGCAGTTAATGCAGTAAGAGGCACCAGAACATGTTGCAGAACTCCGGTTTTGCAACATAAGCGCCTTAAAAAGCGAAAGACTGGTCTTCTGTGCGGAATAGATTGTAACAATCGCCCGTTGCAGGTTGACCTCAATGTCATTCGCCTTTACGTAGCGCAGCATCATCACTTATTGTTGTTTGCTTATTTACGTTACCGGTCACGGATGTGTGAAAGCATGGTATACGGCTTTTTGCCGTTTCATCATGAATGAAGCCAGGGATGGGACATTTGCTTCTGAAACTTCAGGGCAAATAATGTCGGGGCCAGTTGATGCGTGGGTGAGCCATTGCTGAAAGTCATTCATGACCTTGCCTTCTACTATTGCACCAGCCCTTGCCGGTGCGCTCAAAGCTCGTGGCTATGAGGAACTGACCTCCGTTCAGGAAGCTATGCTGACGCCTGACAATGACGGTCGCGATCTGCTGGTTTCTGCTCAGACCGGTTCCGGTAAAACTGTTGCTTTTGGTATTGCCATGGCACCTGATCTGCTCGAACAGGGCGATCGTCTGGAAGCCCCGCGTGCGCCATTGGCTCTGATTATTGCGCCGACACGCGAACTGGCTTTGCAGGTTGCCCGCGAGCTGGAATGGCTCTACGCACCAACGGGTGCCCGTATCACCACTTGCGTTGGTGGTATGGATATCCGTACCGAACGCCGCAATCTGGAACGCGGTGCACATATTATCGTGGGTACACCGGGTCGTCTGCGCGATCATATTACCCGCCGTGCGCTGAACATGTCTGATCTGCGTGCCGTTGTGCTTGATGAAGCCGATGAAATGCTTGATCTCGGTTTCCGCGAAGATCTGGAATTCATCCTCGGTGAAGCACCGGAAGATCGCCGCACACTGATGTTCTCAGCGACGGTTTCCAAATCCATTGCTTTGCTTGCCAAGCGTTTCCAGAAAGATGCATTGCGCATTACTGCCACTGCGTCCCATGAAAAACATGCTGATATTACTTATCAGGCGATGATTGTGCCGCCGCATGAGCGCGAAAACGCGATCATCAACACGCTGCTGTACTATGATAATGTTAACACTATTATCTTTGCTTCCACCCGTGAAGGCGTGAAACATCTGGCAAGCCGTCTGAGCAATCGCGGTTTCTCGGTTGTGGCGCTGTCCGGTGAATTGTCTCAGGCTGAGCGTACCAATGCACTGCAATCCATGCGCGATGGCCGTGCCCGCGTTTGCGTAGCAACAGACGTTGCTGCACGCGGTATTGATCTGCCAAATCTCGATCTGGTTATTCACGCCGATCTGCCGAATAATGGTGAAACATTGCTGCACCGCTCCGGTCGTACCGGTCGTGCCGGTCGTAAGGGCACCTGTATTCTGGTGGTTCCTTTCTCCCGTCGCCGTTCGGCTGAGCGTCTGCTGCAGATGACACGTCTGGATGCCAAGAGCATTGCAGCGCCGACCATTAATGCGGTTCAGGAAAAAGTTCGTGAGGTTATCCTCAGCAGCGAACGCCTCAGCGATGAGATTCCTGAAGACATGCAGGAACTGATGCGCGAATTGCAGGCGCGTTATACGCCTGAACAGATCGCAGCCGCTTATCTCCGTCGTGAAATTGAAAGCCGTCCGGCACCGGAAGATGTTTCTGAAGGTCCGGTACGCGCCTTGGGTGCACCGGCACGCGAGCGCGGTGAACGTGGCGAACGCTCCGAGCGTGCTCCGCGTGAAGACCGTTCCTCCTTCAATGGCGGTGCATGGTTTACACTGTCGGCTGGTCGCAAACATCGTGCCGATCCGAAATGGATTCTGCCGCTGATCTGTAAAGCCGGTCAGGTTTCCAAGGGTGATGTCGGTGCGATCCGTATTCTCGAAAATGAAACCCGTTTCGAGATTAACAGCGAAAAAGCCAAAGAATATTTTGCGACTGTTGAAGAACAGGGTACCGGCGAAAAAGGTCTGGTGATCCGCACTTCAACCGCACCTGAGCAGGAAAGCCGTGGCCCGCGTTCTGATCGCGGTGGTGAGCGTCGCTTTGACAAGCGCGGTGGTGATGACAAGCCGGGCTGGGGCGCGCCGAAAGGCAAATCCCGCTTTAAAGGTGGCGAAGGCAAGCCTTACGGCGATAAGCCAAAAGGGCCGCGCAAGCCACGTGAAGGCGGCGATCGTAAATTCTCCCGTTGAAATCTAAGCTTTGAAGAACCCGCTCTCTGAGCGGGTTTTTTATTTTCATAAGGTAATAACTTGCTGTTTCGCAATGGCTGGGCTAGGTATCTGATATATTAGACTGCTTTTAAGGCAGGCTTTATGCGCAGGGAGGATATCGCAGCTATGACCGCAACCATTACCATCACGCTTGATGAAGCTTACAATCTTGCGGAAAAGACCTTTATTAAACTTGGTCTTTCTCAGGAACATGCGCAGGCCAATGCGCGTTTGCTGCAAAGCTGCCAGCGTGATGAATGTGACTCTCACGGGCTTTATCGGGTACTGAGCTGTGCTCAGACCATTAAAACCGGTGCTGTTGTGCTGGATGCGGAGCCGGTAGTGGAAGACCGTGCCGGCGGTATTGTCGCTGTGGATGCCAAAGGCGGTTATTCTTTGCTGGCGCTGGAAAAAGGCCTGCCGATGCTGGTGGAGAAAACCCGTAAACTCGGCATTGCCGCGATGGCGATCAATCATTGTGTGCATTTCTCGGCTCTGTGGCCGGAAGTGGAAATGCTGGCAGAACATGGTCTTGTCTCGCTGACAATGGTGCCGAGCCATTCATGGGTCGCACCTGCCGGTGGTAAAACCGGTGTGTTCGGTACCAATCCGATCGCTTTCGGCTGGCCGCGCGCCGGTAAATATCCGTTTGTTTTCGACTTTGCCACCAGTGCTGCGGCGCGCGGTGAGATTGAATTGCATCGCCGTGCAGGCAAGCCCATCCCATTGGGCTGGGCAGTTGATAAAGATGGTGAGCCGACAATTGACGCTGAGACTGCACTGCAAGGCGCGATGCTGACATTCGGCGGTTATAAAGGTTCGGCTTTGTCTGCCATGGTCGAATTGCTGGCGGGGCCGCTGATCGGTGATATGCTGAGCCTTGAATCTCAGGAGTGGGATAATGGCCGTGGTGCAACGCCGAAACACGGGGAAATCGTGATTGCCTTGAATCCGGAGAGTTTCCTCGGCGCAGCAATGGCAGAGCATATGGGGCGGGCGGAGAAAATGTTCTCGGCGATTACAGATCAGGGGGCACGGCTGCCTTCGCAGCGCCGCTATGAAGCCCGTGAACGCAGTCTGGCCAATGGCACGGTGACAATTCCGCAGAAGCTTTACGATGATATCCGTGCGCTGTAACGGCTAAATCGTCTAGAGCGCCGTGTGCCAGACTTGGCACACAAAGGTCGCTCTAACACTTTAAAATTAGAGCATAATTTTACCTTAAACTGATCCAAGTTTAAGGAATTATGCTCTATCATTTTGAAACTGCGGCACAAGTATCACGCCCCTTTGAAAAACGCAGTTCATAATTGCTTAAGAATTGACCGTGAAGCGGTGCATTGTTATCGCTTTACACGGAAAAGGTTTTGTCTGGGCAGCATTGTTTCAGACAAATGAAAAGGGAACACGGTGCTTAATCCGTGACTGCCCCCGCAACTGTAACGGTGAGCGGCCTCCGGTAAGCCACTGTCTGAGAGGGCGGGAAGGCGGAGCGTTCGTGATGACCCGCAAGTCAGGAGACCTGCCTTTTCCGGTCACCAGCCCGTGCACGAGGGGTGCGCAGGCGCGGACGTCCGTGACGGTGACATTGTTAAAATGTTGCCGTATGCGGATAAGTGACTGTTTATTCAGCCTGTCTCAAATGCGGTTTGTATCATTCAGGGCAATGTAATGCGGATAAAGTGTTGCATTGTCTGACCTATGGCGGGACAGCATGACACGCAATTTGTTGCAGCATAAAAAATCCATTTTGGTACTCGGAACGGCTTTGACAGTTTTCAGCCTTGGCAATGCGGCGCTGGCGCAAGAGAAAAAGCAGGAACCGGTACAGCTTAAAGAAATTCTTGTGACAGCCGGACGCACGCCGATTGAAGAAGGTAAGACCGGCCGTGCAGTGACTGTGATTACCGGCAAGCAGCTTGAGCAAAATCAGGTGCGTTATGTGGCCGATGCGCTGCGTATGGTGCCGGGTTTTGCCGTGTCGCGTCAGGGTACAAAAGGCGGTATGACCAATATTCGTGTGCGTGGTGCTGAAGCTAATCATTTGCTGGTAATGGTTGACGGCGTTGAAATGAATGCCGCTTCCGGCGATGCCTATGATTTCGGCGCTTTACAGGCGGAAGATATCGACCGGATTGAAATTCTGCGCGGTCCTCAGAGCGCATTCTGGGGCTCGAATGCATTGGCCGGTGTGGTGAATATTATCACCAAAGGCGGCAAGCGCGATGGTTTCAAAATCAGCGGTACAACGGAAGCCGGCAGCCAGAATTCATGGCTCGGCGGCGTGCTTTTGCAGGGCGGTGCTGAAAATTATGATATGGCGCTGGCCGCCTCATACCGCCGCACCAAAGGTTTCAACATTTCCAATATCGGCGATGAAAAAGACGGCGATGAAAATCTGACACTGAATGGTAAGGTCAATATTGATCTGTCGGAGACAGCCAAACTCGACGCGACTTTGCGTTATGTGAAGAACCGCACTGATCTCGATAATATGACGTCCCTTAACCCGCTGGATTCAATCGGTCTGGAAGGTAAGACGAATGAGCTTCTGGGCAGTGTTGGTCTGACATGGACAGCATTGGATGATGCGCTGACGCAGAAACTGCGTTTCACCGGCAGTGACCGCAAATATGAATATATTGCACCAGACTATCCTGCTGAAAATAAAGGCAGCCGCTATACGGCGTCCTATCAGGCGACCTATGCTTTCGATACGCCGAGTTTTGCGGATGCACGTCACAAAATTACCGGCGGTATAGAATGGCAGCAGGAGCGTTTCCGTCAGGTGGCGACGGAGAATGATTTGTCCAATCCGTGGATGGATCCGACCCAGTTTGAACATCATAAGCGCTCAATGTATTCTTTTGTCGGCGAATATAATGGTGAGTTTGCGGATCAGTTTTTCGTTAATCTTGGTTTGCGCCATGACGTGAATAAAGATTTTGACGATGCCACAACTTTCTCTCTGAGCGGTGCATGGGCTATTCCTGATACTAATGCTCGTTTGCACAGCTCGGTCGGTACCGGTGTGACCAATCCGACTTTCTATGAGCAGTTTGGTTTTTCTGCAGGTTTTGTTGGTAATCCCGACTTGAAGCCAGAGAAGAGTCTTGGCTGGGACATTGGACTGGAATATGCTTTCTTCGATGGTCTTTTGGTAACGGATGTTACTTATTTCAAGCAAAATTTGCGTGAGGAGATCTCAACAATTTATACTGGTTGGTCGCCAACTGGGGTGGAAAATCTTGATGGTAAGAGCAAACGTCACGGCGTGGAACTGGCAGCAACATTGAACTTATTTTATGGTTTTACAGCTGGTGGTGCTTATACCTATACTTCGTCACGCAATCCTGATGGGACAGAAGCTGTGCGTCGTCCGCGACATTCCGGTTCTGTGAATGTGGCTTATACATTCTATGAGGATCGTGCCCGCTTGTTCGGTGAAGCGGTATTCAATGGTGAAATGAAAGATACCGGTTTACGGACATTGGACAAATATACCGTCGTTAACATCGGCGGCAGCTATAAGTTCACAGATAAACTTGAAGGTTATGCCCGTATCGAAAACCTGTTCGATAAAAAATATCAGGAAGTCTACGGCTATAATACACCGGGTCGCGGCGCATTTGCCGGTTTGAAAGCCTCTTTCTGAGAATGGTGCGTTTAACCGCCCTCATCAGTTTTACTAAAAGGCAGGCCGTTCTCGCGGCCTGCCTTTTGTGCTTCTGCATCTTACCTGTGCAAGCGCAGGTAATGTCAAAGCGGGTGGTTTCACTCAATCTTTGTACGGATATTCTGGCACTGTCGCTGGGTGATCCGTCTCAGATTGTCTCCGTCAGCCATATTGCGGCAGATCCGGTTTCTTCGCCGGTCGCAAAACAGGCCGGAAATTATTATCTCAACCGTTCCGGTCTTGAGGAAATACTGGCGCTGAAGCCCGATCTGGTTTTGGCCTCGGTCTACACAGCGCCGGACAAGCTTGCAGTTCTGGAGCGGGAAGGTGTCAGGATTGAGCGTTTCGGCTATGCGCAGAGCTTTGCTGATATCCGCCAACAGATCGCGCAAATGGGGCAGGTGCTAGGGCAGCAAGACAATGCACAGTCACAAATTGCTGAAATTGATCAGATGCTTGGGTCTTTGCAGAAGAATACTCAACCGGTATCCGCGTTGCTTTATGAGCCTAATGGTTACACCTCCGGAGTGGGAACATTGTCTGATGAGATTATGAAGCTGCTGGATATTACCAATTTGGGTGCCAGTGACAGCAGACTGGCAGCAGGGCGTGTATCGCTGGAAGATCTCATTCGCCTGAAGCCGGATATGATCATTGAGCCTGAATTTTATGAGAAACCGGCGCTGGCCTATCAGAATTACCGGCATCCGGTTATGAAGGCTTTGGTAAGTGAGCAGGGGCGTAAAACACAACATGTGGCAGTGCCTGCGCGCAGCTGGTCGTGCGGTTCAGTCTATACGCTGGAAGCGGTGAGAATATTGCAGCGTGCCAGACAGGCAAACGGAGAGCGATGATGGATCAGAACCGGCGCTATTATGGTCTGTTGCTTGTGCTTGGCGTGGTGCTGATCGCCTTGTTTGCTATCTCACTGCTGACCGGTTCGTCTTCCATCAGTTTTATGCAAGGGCTGTCCGGCTTGTTCGGGATAGGCGACAGCGATACAGTGCTGATCATGCAGCAATTGCGGCTTCCCCGTGCCTTACTAGGCTTGATGATCGGTTTGACATTGGGCTTGTCCGGTGCGGCTTTGCAAGGTTATTTACGCAATCCTTTGGCGGAGCCCGGATTGCTTGGCGTTAGTTCGTCTGCTTCACTTGGCGCGGTTCTGGCGCTTTATAGCGGACTGTCTTTGCTGTTTCCTTTAAGTCTGCCGCTGATGGCACTGGGTTTTGCATTTATCGCAGTGATATTGGTGCAGTTTCTGGCAGGAGGTAGCGGTTCGACCATTACGGTTATTCTGGCCGGTGTTGCGGTTTCTGCCTTTGCCGGTGCGCTGACATCACTGGCACTGAGCCTTGCGCCCAATCCTTTTGCCCTGATGGAAATTGTCTTCTGGATGCTCGGCTCCTTAAATGATCGTTCCATGAGCCATGTCTGGCTGGTGCTGCCGTTTATGAGCCTTGGCTGGCTTATGTTGATCCTGTCAGGCCGTTCACTGGATGCGCTGACTTTGGGGCAGGAAACCGCAGCCAGCATGGGTGTTGATTTGCGCAAAGTGCAGTTTCTGGTTGTTGCAGGCACGGCGATGAGTGTCGGCGCGGCAACGGCTGTGGCAGGAGCAATTGGCTTTATCGGGCTGGTAGTGCCGCATGTCTTGCGCCCGTTAGTTGGCTCCCGTCCGTCGCGTCTGCTACCGGCTTCGGCACTGGGCGGAGCGGTTATGTTGCTGGCTGCTGATATTTTTGTACGTCTTATTCTTCCGGAGAAGGATCTGAAACTCGGCGTTCTGACGGCTTTGATCGGTGCACCATTCTTCCTGCATCTGGTGTGGAGATTGCGCAAAGGAGCAGAAATTTGAGCCTGTTACGCGTTGAAAATCTCTCGGTTTCCCGCCAGAAGCGCATCGTTGTTGACAGAGTTTCTTTCACTATAGGTGAAGGCGAGTTTGTCGGTCTGATCGGTCCGAATGGTGCGGGAAAGTCTACGCTGTTGCGTGCTTTGCTGGCGCAACTGCCTTATCAGGGCTCGGTCACTTTGAACGGACAGGAAAGCGCGCAGCTTAAAAGCATAAAGCGTGCACAGTTTCTGTCCTATATTGCGCAGGATCGTGAGATCAGCTGGAATATGCGCGTTGAGGCTGTGGTGCAGCTCGGCCGTCTTGCTCGTCTGCCGCAATTCTCCGGCCTGAGCAAAGAGGATCAGCAACAGATTACCTCTGCCATAGAAGCGCTGGAGATTACTCATCTGCGCGATAAACCGGCGCGGGAATTATCCGGCGGTGAACAGGCACGGGTACTGATTGCCCGCGCCATTGCGCAGGATACGCCTTTGATGCTGGCCGATGAGCCGGTGGCAGGGCTTGATCCGGCACATCAGCTGGGTTTGATGCAGATTTTCCGCGAGCTTTCCACACGTGGCCGCAGCATTATCTGCACATTGCATGATCTGGGACTGGCCGCACGCTGGTGTACCCGCCTGCTTTTGTTGAAAGACGGTTGTCTGGTGGCTGATGGCGCACCGGCGGATATTCTGAGGGAAGACGTGATCCGCGATCTCTATGGTGTAGGAGTGTATCGTGCGCAAACACCGGACGGTCTCATTATCCAGCCGACACATATTGTAAGATAAATAAAAAACGCCGGAATTTCCGGCGTTTTTTGGATTATGCAAAATGGATTAAACGTCCAGATTGGCAACGCTAAGCGCATTGTCCTGAATGAACTCGCGGCGTGGTTCCACTTCGTCACCCATCAGGCGCGAGAACAGCGCATCGGCGCTGGTTGCATCTGTCACTTTTACCTGCAGCAGCGAGCGTGCATTCGGATCCAGCGTAGTTTCCCAAAGCTGCTCGGCATTCATTTCGCCAAGACCTTTATAGCGCTGCAGCGACAGACCTTTGCGACCGGTTGCAAAAACTGCTTCCAGAAGCTGAAGCGCACCGGAAATGGTTTCGCTCTTATCTTTGCGGCGCAGAACCGGCGGCGTGGAATAAACCTCATGCAGTCGTTCGCTGAAACGATCCAGCTGACGGGCATCGGCAGAACCAAGCAGCGCCATGTCGATAATCGCGGTATCTTTTACGCCGCGCAACATACGTTCAAAGCGGAAACCTTCTTCCGGTGAATAGGTGCCGCTCCAGCCGCGTTCCATATCTTCGGCGATCATGTCGAGGCGTTTGGCAACCGCATCGGCCAGAGCCTGTGCTTTCGCAGGATCGTTGGACGCTTCCACATTCATCGCACCGGCAATCACAGCCTGCTCGATCACTGCACGGTCGTAGCGTGTATGCAGGCCGTTCAGCACTGTGCGCAGATTGCGGGCGTCATTGATGATCGACAGCAGATCGGCACTGGCACGGACTTCACCATTGCCGAGCTCCAGAGTTGCTTCTTCGAGACCGGTTTCAATGAGGAAGTCCTCAAAAGCGGCTTCGTTCTTGATATATTGCGAAGACTTGCCGCGTGTCACTTTGTAGAGCGGCGGCTGCGCAATATAGATATGACCGCGCTCAATCAGCTCCGGCATCTGACGGAAGAAGAATGTGAGCAGCAATGTGCGGATGTGAGCGCCGTCGACGTCAGCATCCGTCATGATAATGATTTTGTGATAGCGCAGCTTTTCCGGATTGAAACCGCTGGTCTCGTCCTTACCAATCGAGGTGCCGAGCGCAGTGATCAGCGTACCGATCTGGTCGGAGGAGAGCATACGGTCAAAACGGGCGCGTTCCACATTGAGGATCTTACCGCGCAGCGGCAGAATAGCCTGATTTTGACGCGAACGACCGCCCTTGGCAGAACCACCAGCCGAGTCACCCTCAACGATGAAGATTTCGGACTTGGCCGGATCGCGTTCCTGACAATCTGCCAGCTTGCCCGGCAGAGAGGTGATGTCGAGCGCACCTTTACGGCGTGTCAGATCGCGGGCTTTACGCGCTGCTTCACGCGCGGCAGCCGCTTCCACAACCTTGGACATCAGCACTTTGGCTTCACTTGGATGTTCTTCCAGCCATGTGGCCAGCGCTTCATTAACGAGGCTTTCCACGACAGGGCGAACTTCCGAAGACACCAGCTTGTCTTTGGTCTGGGATGAGAATTTCGGATCCGGCACTTTTACCGAGAGCACCGCTGTCAGACCTTCACGACAGTCATCACCGGTCAGATTGACTTTCTCTTTCTTGGCAATGCCGGAGCTTTCCGCATAGCCGGTCATCTGACGGGTCAGCGCACCGCGGAAACCGGCAAGATGTGTGCCGCCGTCGCGCTGCGGAATATTATTGGTGAAGCACAGCACGCGCTCATGATAGGTGTCGTTCCACCACATGGCGACTTCAACGGTCATGCCGTCTTTTTCGCTGATAATATAGATTGGATTTTCAAGCAGTGCTTTTTTGGACTGGTCGAGATATTTGACAAATTCCTGCAGACCACCGTCATAATGCAGAACCTGCTCAATCACATCCGCATGGCGCTTATCAGCCAGTTTGATGCGTACGCCGGAATTCAGGAATGCCAGTTCACGCAGACGGCGTTCCAGCGTCTCATAGCTGAATTCAACCATGGTGAAAGTGTCCGGCGACGGCAGGAAGCTGACTTCTGTGCCGGTTTCATCGCCTGCATTGCCGGTTTCCACCAGCGGTGCATCAGCCACACCATGGGTAAAGCTCATTTCATGAATTTTACCGGCGCGGCGGATTTTAAGCTTCAGCCAGATGGAAAGCGCGTTCACCACGGAAACGCCCACGCCATGCAGACCACCGGAAACCTTATAGGAGTTCTGGTCGAATTTACCGCCTGCGTGCAGCTGGGTCATGATAACCTCAGCGGCAGACACGCCTTCTTCCTTATGGATATCGGTCGGAATACCGCGGCCGTTATCGGTTACAGTGCAGGAACCGTCGGCATTCAATGTCACGGTAACCAGTGTCGCATGACCGGCAAGCGCCTCGTCAATCGCGTTATCCACCACCTCGTAAACCATGTGATGCAGGCCGGAGCCGTCATCCGTATCACCGATATACATGCCCGGGCGCTTGCGCACCGCATCAAGCCCTTTCAGAACGCGGATGGAATCCGCGCCATATTCAGGATTAGTCGCATTGATATCTGCGGAAAGGTTCTCGCCTTGAGGATTTTCAGTGGTCTCGCTCATGAAAGACTTTCGTTAGCGTTGCCGTAAGGCTTATGCCGTCCGGTAAAAAATTTGGCTGATTATAGATTCCGGCTTACCGGAACGGGCCGGAAAGTGCTGAAACGAATCAGGCTGAAATGGTCTCTTTAATATAGTCGCTGAGAGCCGATTTACCAAATTTTAGCGCTGAAAAACGGCATAATTACCAGTTTTTATGTAATAAACCGCGCCCGAGGCGAAAGGCCTTGCAAGAGCCTGTCTGCATCGGGCGCGGATATGTTCAATTCTGCTTCAAAAGCGCGGATCAGACAGTTACAAACTGTCCCATCATGCCGACATCTTCATGCTCCAGCACATGGCAATGGAACATGAACGGATGCGAGCGTTTGCCTTCTGCTTTGAAGTGAACGAGCAGTTCGGCTTCACCGTCGACCAGCACGGTGTCTTTCCATCCCTGCTGATAATCCGGTGCTGCCTGACCATTCTTGGACAGGACGCGGAAATTGGCGCCGTGAATATGGAACGGGTGTCCCATTTCAACAGATTTCAGCTTCCAGATTTCCATGGAACCGAGCTTAGCTTCCACATCCACACGGCTCATGTCGAAAGGCTTATCCGCAATCGACATGGTGATGCCGGAGGTGGCAGCAGTCAGCGACGGTCCCATCTGGTCAGCTGAACGTGCCGAATGTTCGCCATGATCCATCTCTCCGGACATCATTTCCTGCATCTTTGACGGTTGCGGCATTTGCATCTGCCCCATCTGGCTGTGATCCATTTTGCTATGGTCCATCTGCCCCATTTGACCCATCGGGGAGCTTTCGCCGCCCATCATTTTCTTGCGCATCATCGCCATGTTACCGGCCATGTTTTCATCAAAGACGAAAGAGCGGGTTTTGACGGACTTGGCCGGATC
Source organism: Pseudochrobactrum lubricantis (assembly GCF_041929865.1). Lineage (NCBI taxonomy): Bacteria > Pseudomonadati > Pseudomonadota > Alphaproteobacteria > Hyphomicrobiales > Brucellaceae > Pseudochrobactrum > Pseudochrobactrum lubricantis. The sequence goes on along the minus strand of NZ_JBHEEE010000001.1, from coordinate 594,817 downwards.
GGCAGCAGCCGGTTCTTCCAATGCGGAAACAAGTTTCATCACATCGGCTTTCAGACCATCGCTCACCTCAAAACGCATCAAATGCTCAAGGCTTTGTGCATCACCCAGTTTCGGTGTTCTGCCGGAGCCGTCATCCGGCAGGCTGGTAAAGTCCGCAGCCATACCATTGGAGAAATCCACCAGCACTTCATAGCGCTCACCCGGTGCAATGGTCAGAATATTGACAGCTACAGGTTTGGCGAGGAAGCCGCCATCGGAAGCAATCGCGTGCATCATCCGGCCATCGCTGAAATGGAAGTGATAATTGCGCGAATTGGAGGCATTGAGCAGGCGAAGGCGCACAATGCTCTGCGGTACGGTGGCAACGGGGGCAATAGCACCGTTGACGGTGAGATATTGACCGCGGAAACCATGCATCAGATCCATGAAATCCGGCGCATAAACATTGTCACCGTCAATCACGCGGCGATCCTGAAATACCAGAAACAGGTCGTCGGTGCCGAATGTATCCGGCAGGCCGCGTTCACGGTCGCCGCCATCGCTGACATGCAACATACCGGCCGCACCCATATGTGCCTGACGGGCAGTTTCCATATGCGTATGCGGGTGGAACCAGTTGAACGATGCCGGTTGATTGATGTCAAATTCCGGCTGCCATGTGGCGCCTGCATTAATCACATTATGCGGCCCGCCATCCATATCAGACGGGATCATCAGCCCGTGCCAATGCAGAGTGGTGACTTCATCCATCGCATTTTCAATGGCGAAACGCACATGGGATTTGTTTTGCAGACGCAGAACAGGGCCGAAATAATTACCATTAATACCGGCGGAAGCGGCGCTGCTGCCAGCCTGAAAATTGTGGCGGCCTTTAGCGATCTTCAGTTTTACCAAACCGCTATTATCCGGCTGCAAAAGAGCGGGATGGGGCAGTTTCACACCTGCTGGAGCAGCAGATGCGGCAGGTGCCATATTGTGCATATCATGGGCGCCCTGTGCGCTTGCGCGATTGAGGTGCAGAGCTGGCAGGGCAACAGCGGACAGACCGCCAAGGCCGAACAGCATGGCCTGACGACGATTAAGTGTTTTCATCGGAATACTCCGTTTATGTCAGAAAATATTGTCACCTGCGCTGAAGGTCAGCGCGGTGCATTGTGATTTTCAGGCAAAAACAGAAATGGGAGGGCGATCGGAAAGGGCAGGCGGCAGTCCGTGCAAAGCCTGCATATAGGGCGCGCTTAGTGTGCGCGGAAAGGCATCAATTTGTGCCATAACCGGTGCTACAGGAACAGGCATAACACAGCCGCTGACTGCACAGGCCATGCCTTTGGTGCTGTGATGCTGGCCGGTTTCCGGGGCTTTATTGTGCTGCCCGTGATCCATGGTTTCAGGTGCGGGCGCAACATGTGTAATTTCGGCTGCAACCGGCATAACAGGTGTGTAAGCCTGTGCAGACATCTGAAAGGCACAAAACTGCAGCATCATGAACGCAAGCAGAAACAGCATAAGCCGGTATGGCAGGCTGATAATGCTGTTGATTGCGGATGACACGGAAGCGGGCTTTCATATTTCTCTGGAGTTAACAGCACATATAGGCAGGCGGGGCAGCCTTGACCAGTGCGCGTTCCAAGTTTCCTGTCAGATAATTACGGCAAAATTTGCGGGATCGCTGTTTTGCCTTATTGTCTTTCCTATATCTGTTTGAGGTAGTCGCTGTTTCCGGTGCTGCCAGAGCCTTTACAGCGCATTCAACTTGCTGTGTACGCTCTGGATTCTTGAGTGACGCATGCTTGCGGACGTTAAATGAAGACATTTAGCTGCGGCATGCGTTGGGGGGGGGCACAAGGCTGATACCAGAACAGCATGATGAAACATTTTCAGGATGGCATCATGACTGAATTGCTACGATCTTCACTTTCAAATGCCGGTGCAATTCCGGCAAAGCACCCTTTTGTGCCACCGGCACCGGTTCCGCGTAAAGATCCGGTCGGGCGGCTGGAGCTGATGCGGATTGTCTATCGTAACCCGTTAGAGCTTTGGGGCGAGCCTTCCTATAATGAGCCGTGGGTTGAGGTGAACTGGCTCGGTATGCATACGATTATTGCCAATGATCCGGCGCTGATCCGTCATGTTCTGGTGGAAAATCCGCAAAATTATCCGATGGGTACCATCCGTCAGCGCGTTTTGCGCCCGATCCTGCGTGATGGTTTGTTGACCGCCGAAGGCTCCACATGGCGGCGTTCACGCAAGGCTATGGCGCCGGTGTTCACACCGCGTCATATTCACGACTTCGCTGATGCCATGCTGAAAAGCGCGCAGACCTTCACCAACCGCTATCGTATATCCGGCACAGTGACAGATGTGTCGCGGGATATGACATTGCTGACCTATGATATTCTGGCTGAGACACTATTTTCCGGCGAGATTGCCGGTGATCCGAAGGAATTTGCCCGCCAGACAGATCGTCTGTTCGAGACGATGGGACGGGTCGATCCGTTTGATCTGCTTGGCGCGCCGGACTGGTTGCCCCGCCTGACACAATTGCGTGGCCGCCGTTCCCTCGGCTTTTTCCGCTCGATAGTTGCGCAGACCATTCAGCTGCGCAAAGAGCGGATGGATCGCGGTGAAGCCGTGCCGAATGATTTCCTGACATTGTTATTGCAGACGGAAACTTCCGCTGAAAAACCGGATGGTCTGTCGAGGGATGAGATTGAGGATAATCTCATCACGTTCATCGGTGCAGGGCATGAAACAACTGCACGGGCACTGGGCTGGACGCTTTATCTTCTGGCGCAGGATGCGCAGGAACGTGCTGTTGTTGAGGCGGAAATTGATGCATTCATGAATGGTGAAGGCAAGGATTTACCGCCGCATCAATGGCTGGAAAAACTACCGCTGACCCGCGCCGCTTTTGAGGAGGCGATGCGGCTTTATCCGCCTGCGCCCTCGATCAACCGTGAGGCGCTTGCGGATGATCAGTTTGGCGACCTGAAAATTCCGGCAGGTACGGCGGTGATCGTGATGCCGTGGACAATCCACCGGCACCGGAAATATTGGGATAATCCGGAGGCATTTATTCCGGCGCGGTTTCATCCGCAAAACCGCGATAAGATCGACCGTTTTCAATATCTGCCATTCGGTGCGGGCCCGCGCGTCTGTATCGGCGGCAGTTTTGCCATGCAGGAAGCGGTGATTGCTCTGGCGGTTCTGTTGTCAAAGCATCGTTTTGATATGGTGGGAAATGCGAAGCCGTGGCCGGTACAGAAACTGACCACTCAGCCTAAAAACGGTTTGCTGATGAAGGTGACGCCGCGCTGAAATTCAGCGCGGCACATGACACATATTCCGTTTTTGATGTGACGAAAATGGTGTGGTTCGAGAACCGGCGCGCAGTGTACTTTAGTACATGAGCACCGGAAGCGCAGAAACGCGCCATTTGCAGACCATCAAAGCCGGAATATCACAGGCGGGCAGCGTGCCAACGCAAATGCTCATCCATAAAGGTTGAGATGAAATAATAGGAATGGTCATAGCCTTCCCGCATATTCAATGTGAGCGGGATGGCCGCCTTGGCGCAGGCTTCCTGCAACAGCCACGGGCGCAGACCATCATCCAGAAAACTGTCCGCTGTGCCCTGATCGACCAGCAGGCTTTCAATCCGGTGACCGTCTTCAATCAGCGCGGTTGTGTCATAAGTGCGCCACGCGCTTTGATCACTGCCGAGATATTTCTCAAAGGCAGGCTTTGACCATCCGGCAGTAGAAGGCTGGGCAATTGGTGCAAAAGCGGAGACAGATTTAAAACGCTCAGGATTTTTCAGAGCAATGGTGATTGCGCCATGGCCGCCCATGGAGTGGCCGGTAATTGCCTGACGGGACATATCCAGCGGGAATTCCTGAGCCACCAGTTTGGTCAGTTCTTCTGTAACATAGCTGTACATCTGATAGTTTTTGGCAAAAGGCGCTTCTGTGGCATCGAGATAGAAACCTGCACCTTTGCCGAACTGCCAGTTATCCGGTTCATCCGGTACGTCATCGCCACGCGGGCTGGTATCAGGGCAGAGAATAGCGATGCCAAGCTCGGCGGCAAGACGGCGATATTCACCTTTATCCATGACATTCTGATGGGTGCAGGTCAGGCCGGAGAGATACCAGAGAACAGGCACCGGTCCGTGCTCGGCCTGCGGTGGCAGGAACAAAGCAAAAGTCATATCACACTGGCAGGCTTCACTTTTATGGCGATAGACGCCCTGCGTGCCGCCGAAGGCTTTTGCCTTTGAAATGATTTCCATGAACTAACTCCCCAGAGCCACAGCAACATTGACGGCTGCGGCCACAAGTACGGTATTGAAGAAAAAGGAAACGATACTGTGCAGCAGAGTGACCTTGCGCATGGCCGGTGTCGTGACGCTGGTATCGGAGGTTTGTGCGGTCATGCCTATCACATAAGCAAAATAGACAAAGTCATAACCGGAGGGCTCCGGCGTGTTCGGAAATTCAAAGCCGCCTTTATGTTTGCGTCCTGAGCTTCCGTCTTTGAGCGCGGTCTGATCCGGTTCCCAATACAGATGCGCATAATGCAGGGCTGTCATCATATGAATGGTAAACCAGCCAAGCGGCACTGCAGCCAGTGTCGCAGCAAATGTGAACAGATCATGCTGTTGTTGCTGATTTATCAGAATGAACAGCGATGTGATGGAGGAAATCACAGTCGCAAAAGTGACCAGAAAAATAATCCAGACCGGCTCGTCGGTACTTGCAGCATGTTTCTTCAAGTAAGCTGAACTTAAATGCGGCAATGCCCTGAAAGTCATCAGCAGATAGAGGATGAAGAAACAATTGACCGCAATTACCGGTGCCGGTGAAATGGAGAAAACCCGGCAGATCAGAAAGACTGCCGCGCCGCATACCGCTGCAATATAGAAGGACATATGACGGCGCAGCAGAAAATTCATACAGAGGCTCCGTTTGCCGGTTCCAGACGCATGTCGATATGCGGAATGCCGTCTTCCAGATATTCTTCGGAAATGGCGACAAAACCAAATGAACCGTAGAATTTCTGCAAATGGCTTTGCCCGCCCAGCTCAATTGGCTGGTCAGGAAAGCGTGCTTGCGCAAAATCAACAGCTTCCTGCATCAGGCGCTGGCCGAGTTTGTAGCCCCTATAGTTTGGCGCTACCACAACACGGCCGATCTTCACTGCTTCATTCTCTTCCGGTGGCAGAACCCGCAGCGTCGCCGCGAGCTCCTCACCATCAAGAATGCTCAGGTGAAATGCACCAATATCCTTGCCGTCGATCTCCGCAAAGGCGCAATTCTGCTCGACGATGAACACATCCATGCGCAGCTTCAGCATTGCATAGAGTGCACGCGGTGTCAGATCGTCGATTTCGTTCCAGCGGGAAACAAACTGTTTCATCAGAATGTAATCACCGAACGGATCGACTTGCCTTCATGCATCAGATCAAACGCGGTGTTGATCTCATCAAGCGGCATTTTATGGGTAATCAGATCATCAATATTGATCTTGCCTTCCATGTACCAGTCAACGATTTTTGGCACATCGGTACGACCACGCGCGCCGCCGAATGCTGTGCCTTTCCAGACGCGGCCGGTGACCAGCTGGAACGGACGGGTGGCGATTTCTTTACCTGCTTCAGCCACGCCGATGATGATGCTTTCACCCCAGCCGCGATGGCAGCATTCCAGCGCCTGACGCATCACATCGGTATTACCGGTTGCGTCGAAGGAATAATCGGCACCGCCGTCAGTCAGGTCCTGAATGGCCTGCACCACCTTGTCATTGCCGATTTCACGCGGATTGATGAAGTCGGTCATGCCGAATTTCTTCGCCATTTCCACTTTGGCCGGATTGATATCAACGCCGATGATCTTATCGGCACCAACCATACGTGCGCCCTGAATAACATTGAGGCCGATACCGCCGAGGCCGAATACCACAACATTCGAACCCGGACGCACTTTGGCGGTATAAATCACAGCGCCGATACCGGTGGTAACACCGCAGCCGATATAGCAGATCTTGTCGAAAGGCGCGTCTTCACGCACTTTGGCCAGCGCGATTTCCGGCAGAACGGTGAAGTTCGAGAAGGTTGAGCAGCCCATATAATGGAAGATTTCGCCGCCGTCGCAGGAGAAGCGCGAGGTACGATCCGGCATCAGACCCTGACCCTGCGTGGCGCGGATCGAGGTGCAGAGATTGGAACGCTGCGACAGGCAGGTTTTGCACGAGCGGCATTCCGGTGTGTAAAGCGGGATCACATGGTCGCCCGGACGCAGTGTGGTAACACCGGCACCGACTTCCCGCACAATGCCTGCACCTTCATGGCCGAGAATGGCCGGAAATTTACCTTCTGAATCAAGGCCGGACAGCGTATAGGCATCGGTGTGGCACACGCCGGTTGCCATCACTTCCACCAGAACTTCACCGGCTTTCGGACCACCGATTTCGATTGTTTCAATAGTGAGGGGCTTATTGGCCTCCCAGGCAACGGCTGCGCGCGATTTCATGGCTTTGTTCCTCTTAAATCAGTGGTCTTTTATTTCAGATAAGAGCGGATAATCCGCATAAGCTGGTCGATTTCTGTATCCATTTCAGCCGGAGACAGGGCTTTCTGCGGCTGTTGGAAGGTCTCTTTTAAATGGCTTTCCATAACTTCCGCCATCAGGCCGGTAGCGGCACCACGCATGGCGGCAAGCTGCTGTAAAAGCGCACCGCATTCTGTGCCTTCCTCAACCGCGCGCTCAAGCGCCTCCGCCTGACCTTTGATGCGGCGCAGGCGTGTCATGACGCGTTTTTTGGCTTCCGGTGAATGGGGCATGGTTTTCTACTGATGAATATGGTGATGAAAATATATACTATGGGGGAGTATGTCAATTGATGTGCCATATCTGCTCCTCAAGAATAGTAAAGCATAACGCGGCTGTTTATAATTCGCAGCGATCAGAATCATTTATCAGGTGCGTTGTCTTTGCCTCAGCAGTCCGTTTCATCCCTTCCGCTTTTGCCTGTCCGTGAGGCGCTGCCGCAACTGGATCATGCCTTGCAGGCTGACGGCTCTGCCGTTCTGGTTGCGCCGCCCGGTGCGGGTAAGACGACTTTGGTGCCGCTGCATCTTTTACAGGCAGACTGGCGCAATGGTGGGCGGATTATCGTACTGGAACCGCGCAGGCTGGCAGCACGTGCAGCAGCCACGCAAATGGCACGCCTGCTGGGCGAAGAGGTTGGCAAAACAGTCGGCTACCGGATGCGCCTCGACAGCCGTTTTAATGCGCAGACGCAAATTCTGGTGGTGACGGAAGGCGTGTTCGCCCGCATGATCCTTGATGATCCGGAATTATCCGGTATCTGCGCGGTGCTGTTTGATGAATTCCATGAGCGCAGTCTGGATGCTGATTTCGGACTGGCGCTGGCGCTGGATGTGCAGGGAGCTTTGCGCCCCGATCTCAAAATTCTGGTGATGTCGGCAACGCTTGACGGTGCGCGGGTGGCGGAACTGCTCGATAATGCGCCGGTGGTGGAGAGTGAAGGCCGCAGTTTTCCGGTTGAAATCCGCTATCAGGAACGCAAAACCGATGAGCGGATTGAAGATGCAATGGCGCGGACAATCCGTGCCGTTCTGGCGGATGAACAGGGGAGCCTGCTGTGCTTCCTACCCGGTCAGGGTGAGATTGAACGCACAGTCCGTGCATTAGAAGGACGTGTGGGGGAGCATGTGATGCTCTGCCCGTTATATGGTGCCATGGACGGGCGCGATCAGGATGCGGCGATCAAACCAGCACCGGAAGGCACGCGCAAAGTGGTGCTGGCAACTTCGATTGCCGAAACCTCGATCACTATCGACGGCGTGCGGGTGGTGATCGACAGCGGGTTGTCGCGTCAGCCGCGTTTTGAACCGGCGACCGGCCTGACACGGCTGGAGACAGTGCGCGCATCGCAGGCGGCGATTACCCAGCGGGCAGGGCGTGCGGGGCGAACCCAATCGGGTATTGCGATCCGGCTCTGGCATGAGGGGCAAACATCATCGCTGCCGCGCTTTACCACGCCGGAAATTCTGGAAGCTGATCTGTCGTCGCTGCTGCTCGATTGTGCAGCATGGGGTGTGCAAAATGTCAGCGACTTGCGTTTGCTCGATCAACCCTCAGCGGCCAGCCTGAAAGAAGCGGCTACCTTGCTGAAGCGGCTTGGCGCACTGGATGCAGACGGGCGGCTGACAGCATCCGGCGAGCAGATCAGGAAGCTGGCTTTGCCGGTGCGGCTTGCGCATATGGTAGCCGAGGCTGCCAATCGCGGTGAAGCCTTGCAGGCGGCAGAGCTTGCCGTGCTGATGACCGAGCGGGGGCTCGGTGGCAATGATGTCGATCTCGATGCGCGGCTTTCCCGTTTCCGCCGTGACCGTGGTGATCGTGCGCAAAAGGCACGCGGACTGGCACGCTCGCTGATTAAAGATTTGCCGGTAGCCAATGCGCAAAATAAAGAAGAAGTTCACGCGGGGCGTCTGCTGCTGGATGCTTTTCCGGATCGTGTGGCCAAAGCGCGTGGCAATGGCGGGCAGTTTATTCTGGCCAATGGGCGCGGTGGTGAGCTGGATACCAGCCAGCATCTCTCCCGCGCGCCATGGCTGGTGGTTGCAGATCTGACCGGACGGGCAGGGGCGCAGCGTATTCTCTCTGCCGCTGAGGTGAGTGAAGAGGATATCCGCAAGAGTTTGGTGAGCCAGATCGAAGGCGGACAGCAGGTTGTCTATGACCCTGAACGCAAGGCCTTGCGTGCCCGTGAAGCGGTGCGGCTGGGAGCTATAACTCTGTCGGAGAAAAATCTCGCAGCGCCATCGGGTGAGGTAGCCGATTTGGGTGTTGTTCAGGCTGTGCGCCAATATGGTTTGGATATTCTGCCTTGGGATAAATCTTCCTTAACGCTGCGGCGCCGGCTCGGCTGGCTTTATCGCGGGCTTGGTGAGCCATGGCCGTCTATGGATGATGAACATTTGCTGGTGACACTGGAAGACTGGTTGCTGCCGTTCCTGACCGGTGAGGCGCGGCTCGATAAAATCAGTCAAACTGCTTTGATGAATGGCCTGCGCTCTCTCGTACCGTTTGATCTGCAACGGCAGATTGATACTTTGGCACCAACACATTTTACTGTGCCGACCGGCTCCAATATCGCAATTAATTATGAGGGCGATGAACCGGTAATCGCCGTGCGGGTGCAGGAGCTGTTCGGCCTGACGACGCATCCTTCCATTGCCCGCGATACGGTGCCGCTGTTGCTGGAGCTACTATCTCCGGCGCATAGACCGATCCAGATCACCCGCGATTTGCCGAATTTCTGGAAAGGCTCATGGGCCGATGTGCGCACCGATATGCGCGGCCGTTATCCCCGCCATGTCTGGCCGGAAAATCCCGCAGAGGCGGATCCCACTCGGCGTGCCAAACCACGCGGGACTTGAATATTTCGGCTCTTTTTTTGATTTGTCGCATTGTTACTCCAGTCAAGTTGAAACAACTTGACTGGAGTAACAATGCTTCGGCAGCCTGCAAATGGCACTCTTCTGCGCTTACCTAGGCTCACGTACTATTGTACGCTCCGCTCCGGTTCTCGCAGAGCACCATTTTCGGCTCGCCATAACCAAAATATGGCGGGAGCGTTCGGGGGAAATTAGCCTGCGGCAGGATGGCGCAGATTTGCTTGCGTACATGCCGATTTTGCCGCATAAGGCATTTTATGGCGATAATTTACGGGGAAGACTGAATGGCAAATGGTGATCTGATAAACCGGGCCTCGTCGCTTTCCCGTCGCCTGCGTCTGACAACATTGGTGCGCGTGCGCTGGTTTGCCATTACCGGCCAGACCGCCGCTGTTTTGTTCGTTTCTCTGTCGCTGCATTTTGTGTTTCCGCTCGGTATCAGCTTCGCGCTGATTGCCGTATCGGCATGGCTCAATCTGTTCTTATCTTTCCGCTACCAGCTCAATCATCGTTTGGATTTACGTACGGTTCTGCTGGTCCTAGCCTTTGATATTCTGCAGCTCACCGGCCTGCTTTATCTGACCGGCGGTCTGCAAAATCCGTTTGCCGTGCTGTTGGTCGTGCCGGTGATTATTGCATCAACTGCACTTTCTGTACGCAGTATTCTGCTGCTCGGCCTGATGGCGATTGCCTGTGCCAGCGTGCTGGTCGTGTGGCATCTGCCTTTGCCTTGGTATAGCGGCATGACGCTGGAACTGCCGCTGATGTTCGTCATCGGCGTTTGGTGTGCCATTGTTTCGACGCTGATTTTCAGCGGTGTCTATGTTTATCGTATTGCCGAAGAAGCGCGTCTGCTGGGCGATGCTCTGAGTGCGACGGAACTGGTTCTGCAGCGTGAGCAGCATCTATCAGCGCTGGATGGTCTGGCTGCTGCTGCTGCCCATGAATTGGGAACACCGCTGGCGACCATCACACTTGTGGTCAAGGAAATGCAGCGTGCTCTGAAAAGTGATGACCGTTATGCCGAGGACATTCAGTTACTGTCCTCTCAGGCGCAGCGTTGCCGCGAAATTCTGCAGCGTCTCACCAGCCTGTCTTCAGAAGGCGAAGAGCATATGTCGAAACTGGCATTGTCCTCGCTGATTGAAGAGGTGATCGCGCCGCATCGCAATTTCGGCATTCAGATTGATGTTGAGAAAAAACCTGATCCGAAATCAATGATTGCCGAGCCGGTTGTCCGTCGCAATCCCGGTGTGATTTATGGTCTGGGTAATCTGATCGAGAATGCCGTGGATTTTGCCAAGACCGAGACACAAGTGGTCTGGGGCTGGGATGAAAATTCAGTGCGCATCACGATCCGTGATGACGGCAAAGGCTTTTCCGTTGATATGCTCGACAGGATCGGTGAGCCTTATATGTCGCGCCGCAGCGATGAGCGCAATGGTGGCGGATTGGGGCTTGGGCTGTTCATTGCCAAAACACTGCTGGAGCGTTCCGGTGCGCATATCTCCTTTGCCAATCGTCCTGAACCGGGTCAAAGCGGTGCGGAAATTACGATTGTCTGGTCGCGGCAGGCGCTGACAGCATAAATCCGATTCTCCGGAGAAGCGGGGAGGGTGTCTGAGACTGAAAGATTCGTTTTTCAGTGTTTGAAACTGTGGCCTTTACAGGCATATTTTGAGTAAAATCTCTGTGAAATGCTATGAATTTTGTCGTTTTACATGAATAGTTACATTGCATATTTGACTTTTTGACGCAGGCGCAGCAATAAGTAAAAAGACAAAAGACGAGTAAGGAATACCTGATGGATGATATGAGTCAGGATGATCACCTTGCCATCGGCAGTGATCCTTCGCTTCTTCTGGTTGATGATGACAAACCGTTTCTGCAGCGGCTCGCGCGTGCTATGGAAAGCCGTGGTTTTACAGTAACAACAGCTGAATCCGTTGAGGAAGGCATCGCTGCTGTGAAGCTGGCAGCTCCGGCCTACGCCGTTGTTGATATGCGCCTCGGTGACGGTAATGGTCTGGACATTATTGAAGCTATCCGTGCCAAGCGTGAAGATACCCGCGCCATTGTGCTGACCGGTTACGGCAATATTGCCACCGCTGTGAATGCCGTCAAAATCGGTGCGATTGATTATCTTTCCAAGCCTGCGGATGCGGATGAGGTTTTTGCAGCGCTGACCCGCCGTGACGGTGAGAAGATTGCGCCGCCGGAAAATCCGATGTCGGCAGACCGCGTGCGCTGGGAACATATTCAGCGCGTTTATGAAATGTGCGAACGCAATGTTTCTGAAACCGCACGCCGTCTGAATATGCATCGCCGCACATTGCAGCGTATTCTGGCCAAACGCGCTCCGCGTTAAGCCTTATCTTTATAATCATGCCGGCTGGTCTTTCAGTCGGCATCACTGAGTGGCATCGACACGCCTGCCATTTCTGCAAGTGTCAGCCGGTTTGCGCCGATCCGCGCCAGCTGTAATGTCAGCGCTTTGCGTGTCGCCGGTGCCAGTTTGTGCTCCGGTGCATCGCGCAGAATTTCCCCGCCATAACCGTCCGAGAGTATAAAACCGCAATCTTCCGGAAAGATCTCGCGCGGCACCTGTGCATGGGTGGCAAAAAACAACCGGTCGCAATGATTGCGGTAATCCGGCCATTTCTGATCGGCTTTCCAGTCCTCGACGGAAGATTTGATTTCAATAATCCAGATTTCACCTTTGCGTGTCAGCCCGACCAGATCGGCACGCCGGCCTGAACGCAGAGAAATTTCAGGCAAAACATGAATATTCAGATCAAGGCACAGGCGCTGCACGCCGCGCCGCACCAGCAATGCCAGTTCAGACTGACGGCCGTCACTGAGAGGATGTTGTTGAAAAGGCGAGATAATTGGCATGTGTCTCTGTCAGTATAGGTGTCCGTTTATCTTGAATAACGGATTTTATAAAAGATAATCATGGTTAATGATTGATTAAGGATCAATGGTTAACTTGTTCCCAACAAATGTTGACTGTCATTACGGTTTTCTGAGGGGAAAAATGGTATACAGAAATGCACTCTCTGCCGCGGGTCTTTTTTTGACAATGGCGCTGGCCGGTTGTTCGACAACCTCACCTTTTCAGACCAGTACGGCATCCTATTCCAGTGTTACAGATGCAACCTATGTGCTGCCGACGGTTCCTGTTCAGAAAATCGCACCGGAATATCGTCGCCAACAGGTTAAATATGAAACGACAGAAGCGCCCGGTACAATTGTCGTCGATACGCAGAACAAGTTTTTATATCATGTCGAGCCGGATGGTAAGGCGATGCGCTATGGTATCGGTGTTGGTCGTGAGGGCTTTCAGTGGAAAGGCAATGCCAAAGTTGCCATGAAACGTGAATGGCCGACATGGACACCACCGGCACCGATGATCAAGCGCCAGCCGGAACTGGCAAAATATGCCGGTGGCATGAAACCCGGTCTGAACAATCCGCTGGGGGCCCGTGCGCTCTATCTGTATAAAGGCGGACGTGACAGCGGCTATCGTCTCCATGGGACGCCGGAATGGTGGTCCATCGGCAAGAATGTATCTTCCGGCTGCATCCGTCTGATTAATCAGGATATTATGGATTTGTATGACCGTGCCGGTGTCGGTGCCAAGGTTGTTGTGCTGTAATCTGGTATGGCAGAGACAATAAAAAACGCAGCTTTTAAGCCGCGTTTTTTATTGATGATATTTCTGAAATCTCAGATAGCTTCGACCTGCAGAACTTCCGGAACGAAATGTTTCAGCAGGTTCTGAATGCCGTGTTTCAGTGTTGCTGTTGAAGACGGGCAGCCGGAGCAGGCGCCTTTCATATGCAGATAAACAACACCATGCTCAAAGCCGCGGAATGTGATGTCGCCGCCGTCTTGCGCCACAGCAGGGCGCACGCGGGTTTCGATCAGTTCTTTGATGGTTTCAACGATTTCCGCATCCGCATCGGCGAAGAACTCGCCTTCGGTATGATCGTGACCTTTGGACTGTTCTGACGCCATGACCGGTGCGCCGGACATCATATGTTCCATGATCGTACCGAGGATAGCCGGTTTGAGATGCTGCCATTCCGCACCGTCTTTGCTGACAGTGATGAAATCATAGCCGAAAAATACCCCGTTTACGCCTGGTACTGCGAAGAGTTTAGCGGCGAGAGGCGAGGTATTGGCGGCGCTGTCCGCATCGCGGAAATCAGCAGTGCCTTCCGGCATAACCACTTTACCCGGCAGGAATTTCAGGGTCGCCGGATTAGGTGTGGCTTCAGTCTGGATGAACATTGAAGTTCTCCCGTGTTAAATGAGGGGCTGTAAAGAAAATACGGCAACCATGACCACAGAGTTGCGTGATTGCTGTTAATATAGGTGTTTCAGGCGACGGCATCAATGTCATCGTCAGAAAGATCTGACGGAATGACTGTGACCGGTACAGGGAAGGATGCGCCGCGCCCTGCAATCGACTGTACCAGCGGTCCCGGACCTTCTTTGCCGGAACCGGCAGCCAGTACCAGAATGGCAATATCCTGATCTTCTTCAATCAGGCTGTGAATTTCTTCCGCAGTCTGCCCCTCGCGCACAATCAGCTCAGGCTCAATGCCGTATTGCTCACGTAATTGCGTTGCATATTTATTCAATGCTGTCTGCGCCCGTTCCAGTGCCTCTGCCCGCATAATATTGCCGACACCAAGGAACTGCTGGAAATCTGACGGGTCGATGACGAACAGCAACACCAATGCGCCGCCGGTATTGCGCACACGGCGTGATGCATAGGCAACCGCACGTCCGCATTCGGGCGTTTCATCAATTGAGACAAGAAATTTACGGCGGTGGCCGGCTTCCCGGCTAAGACGTTTTGAAACCATGCGCGGGAATTTGCCACTCAATAGGCCCGACTGCAAGATGACAATTTTGTGGCGGGGCGAAATTTTACATATTTGCCCTATGAAAATTGCGCAATTTTCTGTCCCAGAACCTGTGCCGTAAAATCTATGCCCGTCGTTTATATTGTGTTTTCAGGCACTTTGTGTTTGAAAGGAAAAGCTATCGTCCTGCATTTCTTGCTGTTTCACATTGCTGTGTAACGGGATGATTTTTTATGTGCGGCAGAGTTTTGCGGCTTTTAAGCCTGTCTCTGCTTGCTGCGGACAAGGAAAAATTCAAAAAATGACGAAGACTTATGGCAAGCTGGCCTCGCGTGTTTACGAGTTGGATAAACCGGTCGGGCGCTCTTTCGGCGATGTGGAATTCTATCTCGAACGCCTGAAAACCATCACAGCGCCGGTTCTGGAACCGGCCACAGGCAATGGCCGTATGCTGGTGCCGCTGGCACAGGCGGGGCATAGCGTCATCGGGTTTGATCTGTCTCCTGAAATGCTTGCTTTATGCAAAGCAAATTGTGCGCAATATGGTGTAAATGCAGAGCTGAGCAGGCAGGGTTTCACGACATTTCATTATGCGCAAAAATTTGCGGCGATTGTGCTGCCAGCCGGTTCTTTCCAGCTTATGACCGATCCGCTTGATGCGATGAGCTTCCTGCGCCTGTGCAGGCAGTCACTGATGCAGGATGGTAAACTGCTGCTGGATATTTCTGTGGTCGGTGATTTCATGGATCACGCACCACGTGCGCGGCACTGGCAGGATGGCGAGGATTTGCTGACCTTGCAGGAAATGCGCACCGCAACGGACTATGTCAAACAGGTGGTGACATCGCAGCTGCGCTATGAGCTATGGCAAGACACGCAACTGGTGGCAACGGAGATGGAATTATTTTCTTTACGTTGGTGGGGCGTGTTTGAGCTGGAACTGGCACTGCGTGAGGCAGGTTTTACGCAAATCAAAATCTACGGCGATTATCAATCAGGCGATTTTGATACGGGCTCAGTTGGTACTCTGACCTTCGAGGCTCAATAGAAATAAAAAAGGCAGGGAATTCCCTGCCTTTTTTGTATTTTTATTTCTGCAGAAAGCCGACAATGTCGCGGACATTGTGCATGGTTTCTTCGGCAATCACACTTGCGCGTTCACCGCCGTCACGCAGAACGGCATCAATATAGGCCGGATCTGCTACCAGTCGACGCATTTCATGGGTGATCGGTGAAAGCTGCGAAACAGCGAGTTCTGCAAGCGAGGCTTTGAACTCAGAGAACTGCTTGCCGCCGAAATCACGCAACACGGCTGCCTTGTCCGTGTTGGTCAGAGCTGCGAAGATACCGATCAGATTATCCGCTTCCGGACGGCCTTCCAGACCTTCCACTTCTGAAGGAATAGCATCGGCATCAGTCTTGGCTTTGCGGATCTTTTTGGTGATGGTGTCTTCATCATCAATCAGATTGATGCGCGACAGATCGGACGGATCGGATTTCGACATTTTCTTGGTGCCGTCACGCAGAGACATGATGCGCATCGCAGGGCCGGAAATCAGCGGCTCTGTGATCGGGAAAAAGCCCGATACAGTTTCATCACCAACAGCCATTTTCACGCCGATGCCGAGCGAGGCAATGCGGTCGGAATAGTCGTTGTTGAATTTCTGCGCAATGTCACGTGTCAGTTCAAGATGCTGTTTCTGGTCGTCTCCAACAGGCACGGCGGTAGCACGGTAGAGCAGAATGTCTGCAGCCATCAGGCTCGGATAGGCCAGCAGACCCAGCGAGGCATTTTCGCGGTCTTTACCGGCTTTGTCCTTGAACTGCGTCATGCGGTTCATCCAGCCGATACGAGCAATACAGTTGAACACCCATGCAAGTTCCGCATGCTGGCGCACGCGGCTCTGATTGAAGACAATGCTCTTCTTCGGATCAAGACCGGCAGCCAGATAGGCGGCGGTGATTTCGCGTGTGGAATTTAAAAGTTCCACAGGATCCGGCAGAATTGTCAGCGCATGCATATCAACGACGCAATAAATGCAATCCTTATCGTCCTGCAAGGCAACCCAGCGCTTCAATGCGCCAAGATAATTGCCGAGGTGAAGATTGCCGGTTGGTTGTGCGCCGGAGAAAATGCGTTCTTTGAAGGTGTTCATTCTTGATAAATCCTGAAGCTGGTGGAGAGCCGGTCGAGCGTGATTATCGTCGAAACGTAAGGTTTGATAATCAGGGATGCTCTGGGGTTGCTTTTAAGGCTGGCATATGTGGTTTGGACGCATGCTGCCAGTCTTGGCTAAAAAGTTTGGATTATAAAAAATATCCGGAAGGCAGGCGTGTAATCCTGTCTTCCGGATGCGTTATTACTGCCAGAGTGCTGAAAAGCAATCAAGCGGAAATATCTGTATTTTCCGGCGTTGCCGCTGCTTTTTTACGGCGGCGCATATTGCCTTTCAGAGCGGAGAGGCTGGCACCGCCAATGGCAAAAACCGTCGCAAAATAAACAATCATGCTACCGATCACGAGCAGGCCGAGCGTTGTTGCCTGTACCAGTAGTCCTGCCTGCCTGCTCAAATAGGTCTCAAAATATTGAGCGGAAAAATACAGAGCTGCGGCCATGATCGCTGCTGCGATAATCAGGCGCGGAATACGGCGGATGAGACCGGCATCATAATCCCAATGTTTGCGCCAGATCAGAACGGACAGCAGCAGAATGGCATTGACCCAACCGGCGGTAATTTCCGCCGTGGCAATGCCGGTAGGGCCGAGACGCGGGAACAGGATCAGCGCCAGTGTCACATTCACCACCACCGAAATACCGGCAAAGATCATCGGTGTGCGGGTATCTTCACGGGCAAAGAACCCCGGAATAAAGGCTTTAATCAGCACAAAGGCTGGCAGGCCGAGACCATACACTGCGAGAATTTGTGAAACAATCAGCGTGGATTCCGGGCCGAACTGCCCGCGTTCAAACAACAGGCGCACAAGCGGTTCGGAGAAAACCAGCAGGGCTGCCGCCGCAGGCAATGTCAGGAACAGAGTGAATTCGACAGAACGGTTCTGCAGATTTCCGGCTTCCTGCATATGGCCGCCGCGCAAGGCACGCGACAATTCCGGCAGCAGAACGGTGGCAACAGCAATGCCGACTACGCCGAGCGGCAATTGATAAAACCTGTCAGCATAAACGAGAGAGGATACGGCACCGGCTGAGCCGGATGCAATATTGGTATTAATCAGCAGATTGATCTGGGTAATGCCGCCAGTAATTGCGGCAGGCAGTGCCAGTACCAGCAAGCGACGTACATTGGGGGTCAGTTTCGGGCGGCGAAAGCCGATTTTGATACCGGCGCGGCGTACTGCAAACCAGACAATGGCGAGCTGTACAACGCCTGCTGCCATCACGCCCCAGGACAGGGCATAACCGATTTGCAGCGGGTCGTAATTCTGCGCCCATGCCAGCAGCAGCGCGCCGATCAGAATGAAATTCAGGAAAACCGGCGCAATGGCTGCCGCGAAATATTTATGCAGGCTGTTGAGCATGCCGCCCATCATCGCCGCCAGCGACATACAGGCGAGATAGGGAAACATAATCATCGCCAGATTGACCGTATTCTCAAACTTCACCGGATCACTGGTGAAGCCCGGTGCAATAACTGTACTGACCAGAAACGGCATGGAAAGCTCCATGGCAATGGTCAGTCCGAGAAGAATGGTGAACAGCACACCGAAGACTTCTTCAGAAAAGCGCTTGGCACCATCCATACCATTTTGCTCGATCTCTTTGGCAAAGAGCGGCACGAAAGCGGCGTTGAATGCACCCTCAGCAAACAGTCGCCGGAAAGTATTCGGGAAGCGGAAAGCGGTGTTGAAAGCATCCGCAACAGGGCCGGTTCCGAGAAACGCTGCCATCAGCATTTCACGGGTAAAGCCGAAGATTCTGCTCATCAGCGTGCCGGAAGCAACAGTTGCGAATTTTTTCAGCAGGCTCATGAATTCATCTCGTGAATAGGGAAGGACAGGCAGGCATTGCGGCAGACTTTAAAAAGACGCAAGCCGGATTAGAGCGCCGTGTGCCAGACTTGGCACACGAAGGTCGCTCTAACACTTTAAAATTAGAGCATAATTTTACCTTAAACTGATCCAAGTTTAAGGAATTATGCTCTAACCTGCCGTTTCGCGCAATTTTTTCGGATCGCCGTTTTTATTATCTGGTGCTCTGCTATCATTCCCGCTCTTATCAAACAAGCTGAGGAGGCGTTTCTGGATATTGGCCTGCTTGGTCGTACCGGTGATTTTTTGCCCGTCTAGACCGGTAACATAGAAAGTATCAATCACTTTCTCACCGAATGTCGTGATATGCGCCGAGGCAATATTGAGTGAAAGATCGGAAATCGCATTGGTAATTTCCGACAACAGACCGGTACGATCCAGCCCTTTGACCTCAATCACTGTGAATTTCTCCGAGAGCGTATTATTGATATGCACCCGCGGGGTAACATGGAAGGCACGGGCAGCGCGCCGTGCTTTGGTCTTGCGTGCCAGCACCTCCGGCAGATAGGTAGTGCCGGTCAGCACATCTTCAATTAATTGGCCGACACGCGCAGCACGGCGCATTTCATCATCATTGGTGTCGAATTCACGGCTGATGAGGATGGTATCGAGCGCCCGTCCGTCCGTGGTGGTGAAAATCTGCGCATCAACAATATTGGCACCTGCCGCTGCACAAGCACCGGCAATGATTGACAGCAGACGCGGATGATCGGGCGACAGAATTGTCAGTTCGGTCACCGCTTCAAACTCATGCGGGCGAGCCAGAATATTGAGGATTTTGCCTGCTTCATCGCTGGCGCGGATGAAATCCGCATGGCGCTTCTGGTCTTCCTGCGGCACGGTCAGCATGTAATTATCATAATGCAGCGCCAGAACTGCTTTCCGTTTGTCCTCCGGCCAGTCGCCAAGCTGTTCAGCCAGCTGGCAGCGTGCCTGATTACTGCGTTCGGTCTGGCTCACTTCCGAGAAGCCACCGGTCAGCAGTAATTCTGTTTCATGATAGAGGGTGCGCAGTAACTGGCCTTTCCAACCGTTCCAGACGCCGGGGCCGACCGCTTTAATATCGCAGATTGTTACCAGCAGCAGCAGTTTCAGCCGCTCGGTGGTCTGCACAATAGCGGCAAAATCGGCAATGGTTTTGCGGTCGTTGAGGTCACGCGATTGCGCAACCTTGCTCATGGTCAGATGTTCCTGCACCAGCCATGCCACCAATTCTGTCTCTGACGGATTAAGCCCGAAACGCGGGCATAATTTGCGGGCGATTTTGGCTCCGGCGGTGGAGTGATCCTCCGGCCTGCCTTTGGCAATATCGTGCAGCAGCAAGGTCACATAGAGCAGATGTCGGTCATTTTTCAGTGTCGGCAACAGGCTGTGGGCGAGCGGATGTTCGTTTTTCAGCGTCTCATGTTCAATCTCGGACATGATGGCGATGCAGCGCAGCAGATGCTCATCAACCGTATAATGATGATACATATTGAACTGCATCATCGCGACGATCTTGCCAAAATCAGGAATGAACTGCCCCAGCACGCCGGATTCATTCATGCGGCGCAATGTGCGTTCCGGCGTGCGCGGCGAGGCAACAATTTCCAGAAACAGCCGGTTGGCTTCCTTGTCATTGCGCACATCGCTTTTGATCAGTTTCAGCGAGCGGCTGACACGCTGAATGACATGCGGGTGATATTGCAGCCCGTGTTTATCTGCCAGATAGAACAGACGAATCAGATTAACCGGATCGCGCTGAAACACCTCATCATCGGCAATATTGATGCGGTTATGGTCGAGAATGAAGTCCGTGCTGCCGGCAATTTTGCGCTTTTTGCGGGTCAGTGTGGAATAGATCTGGCCTGTGCCCGGTGTTTCTTTGAACTGCTCTTCTTCCAGCGCGGCACTGATGATGCGGGTCAGATCGCCGACATCTTTGGCAACCAGAAAATAATGCTTCATGAAGCGTTCAACACCGGTCTGCCCCGGATGATCGGTATAGCCGAGGCGGGTGGCGATCTCGCGCTGAATATCAAAAGACAGGCGTTCTTCCGCCTTGCCATAGAGAAAATGCATATGGCAGCGCACTGCCCAGAGAAAATCATCGGCTTTGCTGAACAATTTTGCTTCGCTGCAGGAGAAAACGCCACGCTTGATCAGCTCTTCCGTGGAGTGAACACGGTAAATATATTTGGCAATCCAGAACAAGGTTTGCAGGTCGCGCTGCCCGCCTTTGCTCTCCTTAACATTCGGCTCGACCAGATAGCGCGTTGAACCCGCTTTCTTGTGGCGGATATCGCGCTCAATCAGCTTGGCCTGTACAAATTCCGCACCGCTGTCGGCAACGATCTCTTGATCGAAACGGGTGGTGAGTTCGTCAAAAAGTTCTTGGCTGCCGGTGAGAAAACGCGCTTCCAGCAGCGAGGTGCGGATGGTCATATCTTCGCGCGACAGGCGGATAGCATCATCAATATTGCGCGTGGAATGCCCGACTTTCAGCCCCATATCCCAAAGCATATAGAGCATATATTCCACAACCTGTTCTCCCCATGGCGTTTGCTTATAGGGCAGCAGAAACAGCAGATCGATATCAGAACCCGGTGCCAGACCGCCGCGTCCGTAACCGCCGACAGCGATAATGGCGAGGCTTTCCGCTTTGGACGGGTTCACCGCCGGATAAATATGCTCAACGGTAAAATCATAAAGTGCGGCAATGATCTGATCCATCAATCCGCTGATGCGTCTGGCACAGGCAATACCGCCGCCGTCTTCCAGCAGCATGGTCTCGGCACGGGCTTTACCGTCTTTCCATGTGGTTTTTAGTGTTTTCAGAACCTGATTGCGCATCTGGTCTTTGCTTGCATCTGCGTTGACGATCTCTGTGAGCGCGGCAGCAAGCGCCTGCCTGTCAATGATGCGGTCAAGATGAAGATCGGACAAGCGCATGGATCATGGTTCCGTAGTAGCAAGGTTACGATGCAGAAAACTGAGCATGGATTAAAGCTGAACGCAACGGTAAGTCTGCATTCTGCTCTAAAGAAGAAAGGCCGGAGAGTGCTCCGGCCTTTTGAGTTTGATTACTGAAATAATCAGTTGGTTGCCGCATAGGCGGCAAAGGCCGCCATATTGGCAATGTCGGAATCCTTGGCACTCAGCGGTACGATCTGCACAGCCTTGTCGAGACCGGTCAGCAACGGGCCGATCAGTGTTGCGCCGCCCAGTTCCTGCAGCATATCCGCGGCGATGGAGGCCGCATGATAATCCGGCATCACCAGCACATTGGCAGGGCCTGTCAGGCGGGTGAACGGATAGGATTCCATCAGCTTGCCGTTGAGAGCCACATCGGCACTCATTTCACCGTCAAATTCAAAGTCCACATGGCGTTTTTCGAGAATACGCACGGCTTCCTGAATGTTTTCAGAGCGCGCACCGGACATATGACCGAAAGTGGAATAAGCCAGCATGGCAACGCGCGGCACATAGCCCATGCGACGTGCAACATTGGCGGCTTCCACGGCGATATCAGCCAGTTCTTCCGCTGTCGGCTGTTCATGCACCGCAGTATCGGCGATGAAAACGGTACGGCCACGGCACAGAGCCAGCGACACGCCGATCATCCGGTGACCCGGTTTCACATCAATCACGCGGCGCACATCTTCAATGCTGGTGGCATAATTGCGGGTTACGCCGGTAACCATGCCGTCTGCATCGCCCATGGCGACCATGCAGGCCGCAAAATGGTTGCGGTCATTATTGATCATGCGCTGGCAGTCGCGGAACAGGTAGCCTTTACGCTGCAATTTCTCATAGAGATAATCGGCATATTCCGAGGTGCGCTTGGACAGACGGGCATTGGTGATTTCTATGCCGATTTTGCCAAGGTCGATACCGGCCTGTTGGGCTGTTTCACGAATACGGTCTTCACGGCCGAGCAGAATGGCTTTACCCAGACCCTGCGATGTGAAGGAAACGGCAGCGCGGATGATTTGCGGCTCTTCACCTTCGGCAAAAATCACGCGCTTGGTATGACGGCGGATACGGTCATAAATGCCGGTCATGGTCGAGGCGATCGGATCGCGGCGTGCAGCCAGAGACCGTGCATAGGCATCCAGATCTTCAATCGGCTTACCGGCAACACCGCTGTCCATCGCGGCTTTGGCAACAGCAACCGGAATTGTGGAGAGCAGGCGCGGATCAAACGGCACAGGAATGATGTAATTCGGACCAAAACGCGGACGGTTGCCCTGATAGGCGGCAGCCACATCATCCGGCACATCCGTGCGTGCCAGTTCTGCCAGCGCATTGGCGGCGGCGACTTTCATCGCATCATTGATAGTGGTGGCGCGAACATCGAGCGCACCGCGGAAAATATACGGGAAGCCGAGGACGTTGTTGACCTGGTTCGGATAGTCGGAGCGACCGGTCGCGACAATCGCGTCGGAGCGGATGGCTGCCACTTCTTCCGGTGTGATTTCCGGATCAGGATTGGCCATGGCGAAAATAATCGGATTATCGGCCATGGAGCGAACCATATCTTCGGTCAGCGCGCCTTTAGCGGAAACACCGAAGAAAATATCCGCGCCTTCCATGGCTTCCGCCAGTGTGCGCTTGTCAGTCTTGACCGCATGGGCAGATTTCCACTGGTTCATACCTTCAGTACGACCCTGCCAGACCACGCCTTTGGTGTCACACAGCGTTACATTTTCTGACGCAAAGCCCATGGCTTTGACCAGTTCGATACAGGCAATACCGGCAGCGCCGGCACCGTTACAAACCATTTTTGTGGTCTTCAGGTCGCGACCGGTGAGGTGCAGCGCATTGAGCATACCGGCAGCGGCGATGATTGCAGTACCATGCTGGTCATCGTGGAAAACCGGAATATTCATCAGCTCGCGCAGGCGGCTTTCGATGACAAAGCACTCAGGCGCTTTAATGTCTTCTAGATTGATACCGCCGAAGCTCGGGCCGAGATAACGTACGGAATTGATGAATTCTTCTACATCGGTGGTATCGACTTCGAGATCGATGGAATCCACATCGGCAAAGCGCTTGAACAGCACCGACTTGCCTTCCATCACTGGTTTGGAAGCCAGCGCGCCGAGATTGCCAAGACCCAGAATGGCGGTGCCGTTGGAGATCACGGCAACCATATTGCCCTTGGATGTATAGTCATAGGCTTTGGCCGGATCTTCTGCGATCGCTTTGACCGGTACAGCAACACCCGGAGAATAGGCCAGCGACAGATCGCGCTGCGTAGCCATTGGCTTGGTCGGAGTAATTTCCAGTTTGCCCGGACGTCCGCGGGAGTGGAAATCCAGCGCCTCTTGCTCCGTCAGGGATGTGCCTTTTCCGGCTTGTGGTTTCTGGCCAGATTGCGGCTTCTGGGTGGTCTTATCGTTGGTCATTGACCCCTCCGATTTTCTCTGCGAGGGCGGTTGTCAGCTTATGCAGCGTGAACGGCCATAGTATTATAATATATTGAAACATCCTTCGGATGGCTGGGCAGTGTGTTTATATCAAGTCGGCCTGTTTGTGTAGCGCAATATTTGAAAAGATTCCGATGTTTAAAGACAATATTCGTATAATCGGCGCATTCTGGCGAAAATCACGGGGATATAAGCAACTGGCTGCTTCACAGGGCTTTGTTCGAAGTTTTAAACTGAAGCGTATCCCGAAAAGTGTTAAGCGGTTTTCGGAACAAGATACGCGGAAAACAAAATGGCAGAGCATTTCCTATTGGTTTAATCAAAACCGGAAATGCTCGTGCAGGATTTTGAAAAATTATTTCAGGAACATGTGTATTCCCTATGACGCAGCATGATACAGCCTCAGTAAAATCTGACCGGACGCCTGAACTCGCAGATGAGCCGCAGAGCACTTATGATGCAGGCCTCACCGCGCGTCCGACGCCGATGATGGAACAATATATTGAGATCAAGGCTGCCTATCCCGACAGCTTGCTGTTCTATCGTATGGGTGATTTTTATGAGCTGTTTTTCAATGATGCGATTGAGGCATCAGAGGCTCTCGGGATTACACTGACCAAGCGCGGCAAACATCTGGGTGAAGATATTCCGATGTGCGGTGTGCCGGTGCATACGGCAGATGATTATTTGCAGCGTCTGATCGGCAAGGGCTTCCGCGTGGCCGTCTGTGAGCAAGTGGAAGATCCGGCAGAGGCGAAGAAGCGCGGCTCGAAATCGGTGGTCAAACGCGATGTGATCCGTCTTGTCACACCGGGCACGATCACGGAAGAAAAACTGCTTGATCCGGCGCGTGCAAACTTTCTGATGATCCTCGGCCGTGTGCGTAGCGCACAAATGGGAAGTGGTGTAAGAGGTGCGGAAGAGGGTAGGCTGTCGCTGGCATGGATTGATATTTCCACCGGCCAGTTCCGTATGACGGAAACCACGCCTGAAAAACTCTATGCCGATATTATGCGCGTTGATCCGAGCGAGCTGATCGTGCCGGAAACCGCGTTTCAGGATCCGCAGATCCGTCCGGTACTGGATCTGCTCGGGCGGATTGTGATGCCGCAACATCCGAGCCTGTTTGAAAGTTCAACGGCAGAAGAACGCATCAAGCGCTATTACGGCGTGGCAACTTTGGATGGCTTCGGCGAGTTCAACCGCACTGAGCTTTCTGCCATTTCCGGCGCCATTGCTTACCTTGAGAAAACCCAGATTGCCGAGCGCCCGCCGCTGATGCGCCCAGAGCGCGAAACAGATGGGTCGTCGCTGTTTATTGATCCGGCAACCCGCGCCAATCTGGAACTGATGCGCACGCTTTCCGGCAATCGTGAAGGCTCACTGCTCAAAGCCGTTGACCGCACAGTCACCGGTGCCGGTGCACGCCTGTTGGCCGAGCGTCTGACAGCGCCGCTGACTGAGCCGGAAAAAATTGCTGCACGACAGGATTCCGTTGCGTTTTTTCTAAGTGAAACATCATTGGCACAAGGACTGCGTGCTGCTTTGCGCGGTGTGCCGGATATGCCGCGTGCCTTGTCACGTCTGGCCGTCGGGCGCGGTGGTCCGCGTGATCTTGGCGCTTTGCATGCCGGTTTTCAGGCCGCACATCTGGTGCGCCAACTGTTTCAGGATAAGCAATTGTCGGAAGAGCTGGCGCAGGCCTGCCGCGCTATTCTCGCACTGCCGGAAGATTATGCGCAATTGCTTGATCAGACTTTGGCGGAAGAACTACCATTGCTGAAACGCGATGGCGGTTTTATCCGCACGGGCTATCACGCAGAACTGGATGAGATGCGTAGCCTTCGCGATCAGTCGCGTCGTGTGATTGCCGGACTTCAGGCTGATTATATGGAAGAGACGGGCGTTAAATCGCTCAAGATCAAGCATAATAATGTGCTTGGTTATTTCATTGAGGTGACTGCCAATAATGCCGGTGCACTGACCGATACGGATGAGGCCAAAGCACGTTTTATCCATCGCCAGACTATGGCCAGCGCTATGCGTTTCACCACCACGGAACTGGCGGAACTGGAAACCAAAATTGCCAATGCCGCTGATCGTGCACTTTCGATTGAACTGGCAATTTTCGAAGAATTAATCCGTCACACAGTTGAAAATGCTGATGCTATTCGTGCCGGTGCTGCGGCTCTTGGGGTGATGGATGTGTCGGCAGCGCTGGGTGTTCTGGCCGATGAGCAGGGCTATTGCCGCCCGAAAGTCGATGATAGTCTGAATTTTGCCATTGATGGCGGCCGTCATCCGGTTGTCGAGCAGGCGCTGAAAAAACAGGCCGCTAATCCTTTCGTGGCCAATGATTGCGATTTGTCACCGCTGGGCGATCAGAAATTCGGTGCTATCTGGCTTTTGACCGGCCCCAACATGGGCGGTAAATCGACCTTCCTGCGCCAGAATGCGCTCATCGCAATTCTCGCTCAGATGGGCTCTTACGTTCCGGCTACATCTGCGCATATCGGTATTGTTGATCGTCTGTTCAGCCGTGTCGGTGCATCGGATGATCTGGCGCGTGGACGTTCCACTTTCATGGTGGAAATGGTCGAAACCGCCGCTATTCTCAATCTCGCCGGTGAACGCTCACTGGTCATTCTCGATGAAATCGGTCGTGGTACCGCGACTTTCGACGGGTTGTCGATTGCCTGGGCGAGCGTGGAATATCTGCACGAGAAAAACCGTTGTCGCGCTCTGTTCGCCACGCATTTTCATGAAATGACGGCACTGTCAGAGAAGCTGGCACGGCTTGCCAATGTCACTATGCGGGTGAAAGAGTGGGAAGGCGATGTCGTGTTCCTGCACGAGGTGGCCAAAGGTGCCGCTGATCGCTCCTATGGTGTGCAGGTTGCACGCCTTGCCGGTCTGCCTGATGCGGTGGTTGAACGGGCGCGCGATGTGCTGCATCGCTTAGAAGAGGGCGAAACCTCCGGCAAGGCTGAAAAGATCATTGATGATCTGCCGCTTTTTGCTGTCGTTGCCAAGCCGCGTGAAGTGGCAAAACCTGCGCAGGACAGCGCATTGCTGAGCGCTGTGAACGAGATCAATCCGGATGATCTGACACCGCGCGAAGCACTGGAAGCCTTATACCGCCTGAAACAACTATCGGTTAAAAACTAAAACCCGGCAGGAGAGACGACATGGCAGTTCTGAGGATCGTAGCTAATCTGGCAGGCTCTGATCTTCAGGCTGCGCGGGTCTTTTATGAGGAACTGCTGGGGTTGGATGTGGTGATGGATCACGGTTGGATCGTAACGCTGGCTGCCGGAGCGGCCGCAGAAAACAGACCTGTCCAACAGCTCAGTTTAGCGACAGAGGGCGGCGGCGGAACGGATGTGCCCCGTCTTTCCATTGAGGTTGATAATCTGGATGAAGTCTATCATCGCGCACAGGTTGCAGGATTTGAGATCATCTATCCGCTCACGGAAGAACCGTGGGGCGTGCAGCGTTTTTATGTCCGTGATCCGCTCGGATATGTCATAAATATCTTATCGCATCAGATATAAAAAAGACCGGTATATTGCCGGTCTTTTTGTTTTCATCACATCATACAAAACGGTCAGCTTCAGCGCCGTAATAATTGATGTAGCGACTGGAAATACGCTCGACCGGCAGAACAATCAGCACATCCGTGGTGCCGAACTGATGGTCAACCACTGCACCGTCACCGATCATTGCGCCAAGGCGCAAATAGCCTTTGATCAGTGGCGGCATGGAAAACAGCGCCACTTTCGGGTTGATGGCTTCCTGCGGAACAATATCCATCGAGCGGTAATGTTGCTCAAGCGCACGGACATCCCATTCCGCATCAGCGCGGCAATTATGATGCAGGAAAGACAGCGGCAGTGCATGGGCTTCCGGCACCGTACCGTGGAATGAGGCGCAGCCGAACATCACTTCAATCCTGTGCTGGCGGCAATAGGACCAGATGCCCTGCCACAGCAATTCAACCGTACGCTTGGAGCGATATTCCGGCTTAACGCAGGAGCGGCCGAGTTCAAGAAATTGCAGGCCGGGCTTGCGTTCAAGCAGTTTGGTGATTTCATATTCACCGGCAGAATAGAATGTATGCCCAGCCGCGAGCATGTCGCTGCGCATCAGGCGGTATGTTCCGACAAGCTGCTCTGCCTCACCGCCGGAAATTGATGTGTCATAAACCACCAGATGATCACAGATCGCATCATAATGGTCGCTGTCGCGTTCTTCGAGAATGGTATTTTGAGATTTTTGCGCACCGAGCTCGGTATAAAAAACATCGTAGCGCAGTTTTTGCGCAATACGGATCGTGTCCGGATTGTCTGCAATCCGCACAATAAGACTGCCCATACGCCCCAGTATCTGGCCGGCCAGTGAAGAAAAACCGGCATCAGCTAAAATGGCGCCTATTTCAAGCGTATCTGGTGGTGTTTGCTTCATGCGTGCATCATGCGCGGTTTGTGAAAAAATTCCAAGAGCCTGTGGCAAGATATATCCTCCGCCGGATTCAACTGTCTCAGTGCTGTCCGCAAGTATTTTGTCTGCTTAGCCACGTTTCTGAGTTGCGGTATTTATAGAGGATGTCTGCGTCAGGCATGTGACATATGCCTTTTAGATTGTCTTGTCAGGCCGGTGAAACTGACAGGTATGGAGAACGGCAGCATGTGAAAAAGCCGCCGGCAAATCCGTTTAAATTGATTTGCCGGAGATTTTGTCAGGGAAATGACCGGATTTGGTGAAGATTTTGAGGTGTTTCAGCCAGCAAAGCGGGACTACTTGCCCTCAACCTGCAGAGCGGGATTTTTTCCCCTCAGCCCGCAGAGCGGGACTTTCTCCATTGCACCAGTTCGTCGAGGATAATCAGTCCGGCACCGGTAGAGATATAAACGTCAGCCATATTGAAGACAGCAAAAGACCAGCTTGGCAGATGGAACAGGATGTAATCAACCACATAGCCGAGCAGGCTGCGGTCGATGAGATTGCCGAGCGCACCACCAATAATCAGTGCAAAGCCGATACGACTGATCACCCGTTCCGGTGCGGTTGTCCACCACAGATAGGAGACGAAACCGATGACAGCAACAGTCATGGCTATCAGGCCGCCGTCATGCAGCCACGACAGCATGGAGAAAGCAATGCCCTCATTATGGGTGCGGTAAAGCGCCAGAAACGGCAGCAGATCAATCTGCTGATTATAGTCCATGCCGCTCTCAACCAGAAATTTGATATACTGGTCTGAGGTGACAGCGAAAACGATAATCAGAACAGACCAGAGAGTGGCACGTTGGGACATAGGGGCTTAAACTCCTGCGTGTCTTAGTTTAGCGATCATCCAGAACCAGAGCGTCACGTCGGATTTCATAGAGCATGACGCCTGTGGCAATGGCAAGATTAAGCGAATCCGCACGGCCAGCCTGAGGAATACGTGCCAAATGTGTGCAAATTTGAGCAAGATCATCAGGCAAACCCTGCTGTTCATTGCCCATCATCAGCACAACCGGCTGTTTGTTGTAAGGAATGGTCCGGTAATCAACCGCACCTTTGAGATGCGTTCCTACCAGCACGCCCTTATAGGATTTGCGCCAGTTGACGAATTCGTCATGCTTGGCGCGATAGAGCGGCACGGCAAAAACCGAACCCATGGTCGCGCGCACAGTCTCCATCGAATAAGGGTCAGTACAGTCACCGATCAGAATGATACCTTTGGCACCGACCGCATCAGCGGTACGGATGATAGTGCCGAGATTGCCGGGATCACGCACACGGTCGAGAGCGATATAGGTATCATTGCCTTGCGGGCGCAGATGATCCAGTGTTTCAAAACGCTGGTCAAAAACACCGGCAACCATTTGTGGATTGTCTTTACGGGTGATCGCCGCAATGACTTTTTCTGAAGCTTCAAGCACCAGACCACCACCGGCTTTGGTGCGGGCTGCCACTTTTTCTACCAGCGGATTGCCTTTACCGGCTTTGGAAAACACCAGAGTGCGGATGCGCCAGCCCTGATCAATGGCATCGATCACCAGTTTCAGACCTTCCGCCAGAAACACGCCTTGCTGGTCGCGGAACTTCTTCATAGACAAAGCACGCAGGTCTTTGACGATCGGATTGGTCAGGCTGGTAACTTCTTTAACGCTACCGGTGCGCGGAGTATCTTTGCGGGAAAAATCATTATTCTGGGTCATGAATTGGCAATCCAGCGGGAGAACATGGAAGTGGAAAGTGCGCGTTCGGCAGAGCGTTCACGCAGGATCAGTTCGCCTGATTCAATCACGCCGCCGCGACCGGTAAAGCGGTCGCGCATCAGCTCGTGAATGGCAAAGAATGAAGCACGGATCGAATAGGCAGTCAGCACAACGCTGAGGGCATCCGGCGAGAGAATGGCGCGGCACATATCGACCATCTGCGGCAGATTATCAAAAAGCTGCCAGACTTCGCCATTCGGACCGCGGCCATAGGCGGGCGGGTCGAGCAGGATAATGTCGTAAGTATTGCCACGGCGCTCTTCGCGCGCCACAAATTTGGTTGCGTCTTCGCAGATCCAGCGGATCGGCTTGTCTTCCAGACCGGCCAGCGCCTGATTTTCACGCGCCCAGTTGATAGCTTTTTTGGAAGCGTCCACATGGGTCACTTCTGCACCGGCATGGGCGGCAATCAGCGAGGCAACACCGGTATAGCCGAAGAGGTTGAGGACACGAACGGAACGGTTGATCTGTTTTTTACGGGCATCGCGCACCTGCTGCGCCATGAAAGCCCAGTGCGCGGCCTGCTCCGGAAAAACGCCGACATGGCGGAACGAGGTGAAGCGGCCGAAGAAGCGCACATCCTGCAACGCCATTGGCCAGGTTTCACCCAGTTGCTGTTTCGGAAAGTGCCAGCGTCCCATGCCTTCTTCATCGGTATTGCCGGTGAAGATCGCGTCTGCCTTATCCCATTCGCTCTGCGGCCATGCAGGCTGCCAGATTGCCTGCGCCTCAGGGCGGATGATGCGGTAAGGGCCATATTGTTCAAGCTTGAGACTGTTGCCGCTGTCAAGCAGCGCATAATCTTCGCTCGGGCTGGTCTCGAGAATAACCGGCAGATTTTGCTGAGGTCGGTCGCCTGTCAGTTTCAGCAATGAGCGCTGGGCGACAGCCGGTTCAGCCGTTACTTTTTTCGGTGCAGCCGGTGCTGCATTTTCAAAAGCCGCAGCATTCTGTTCGGTTTTAGCAAATTTCGGGCGCGGTTTTTTAAAACCCTGCGAAGGTGCAGCCGACACCGCTTTACGGCTATCGCGTGACTGTGCGGCCGGTTTGCCCGCAGATCGCGCTGATGAACCATTATGAGATTTGGCGGCTTTTCCTTTTGGCGGTTTCACCCTGTTTGCTCCGAAACTGTTAAACTCAAAATACTATACCATCAGATGGTGCAATATTTTCTGTTTCGTAGAGCATGGCAGCCTTTTGGGAAAGCTGAATTTAAGCGCAAATATCTTATAAATGCATCTTTGCCCTGAAAAGCCGCCATATCTGAGGTTCTTCAGGGCAAAATAACGGGCGGGATCAGCCCTGTTGTTTCAGGCTCTTTTCATAGACCATAATACCGGCGGCAAGGTCTTCCATGGCTGCACCCACGGATTTGAACAGTGTAATGTCCTGATCGCTTACGCGGCCTTTGACTGTTCCGCGTGCCAGATCAAACAGATCGCCGAGCACATGATCCGGCTTGATAATGCCGTCACGCAAAGGCTGTGTAATGTCGCCGCCTTCTTTCAGAGCACCGTCTTTGGTGTCGACAAAAACACGGGAGCGCAGCACGGCTTCGTCATCGCTTTCACGCATATCCGGCGTGAAAGCGCCGACCAGATCCACATGGGTGCCGGGATGCAAATGTTTCCCGTGAATCAATGGTTCGGTTGCCAGAGTGCCGGCGGCAACAATATCCGCCTGCTGAATGGCTGCGATATGATCTTCTGCAATATAGGCATTATAGCCTTCATCACGCAGTTCTTTGAGTGTTGCTTCTGCCCGTTTCGGATTGCGCACGCAAAGCGCAATATCGGTAATCGGGCGCACAGAACTATGGGCGCGGACGAGATTGGAAGAAACCGCTCCGGCACCCATAATGACAAGACGCGATGCATCTTCCCGTGCCAGATAGCGGGCGGCAAGGGCGGAGGCTGCGGCCGTGCGCCAGCGGGTCAGGCTCTGGCCGTCGATCAAAGCTTTCGGTTCGCCGGTAATGCCGTCAAGCAGCAGGTACACCCCCATAACCGCAGGCTTGTCGATCAGACCGTTATCCGGTGACACGGTGACGATTTTAACGCCCATATAGCCTTGCGACTGATGCTCAAGTTTATGGAAATCTGACCATGCAGGCATCAGCAGCAACATGGACGGGCTGCCCTCAGGGCGTTCAACCGGATGGTGATGGCGCACAGGCTGGATCATACCGTTACGGAAGGCGCTGTCCAGCGCATCGACCAGTTCCGGCCAGGTCATCAGATCATCAACGGCAGCAGCGGAAATATGAAGCATTATTTGTCAGGCCTTTTATGATGCCGCCCATTGTCTCCTGCAATGCACGGGCATTTATTTTCATTAGAGCATTTCACAGTCAAGTTGGATCAACTTGACGCCCGTGATAATGCGACCAAATAAAGAATCTAGAGCGTAGCGCATTTAATTATACTCACTGCGCTCGCTCGATCTCCTTGTTTTCACGTATGTCGTTATCGGAAAACCGGTGCCCGTTTTTCCGCGACATGCTTTAGAGCGCTGTGTGCCCGATCGGCGCACAAAACGCGCTCTCACAACAACAGATTGTTCCCATGCCTGAGGGTGGGAGACAAGCACCGATCTTTATGAAGTTGATGAAAAAGCCTGATAATATATGTGGTCTGTGTGGATGCAGCGCCGAGATCAGGACAGGGAAGATGCGGATGGCAGGTTTTTGGCTTCCGCCTGTTTGGCGCGGGTCAGGAGTGCATCGGCTTCTGCTTTACGCTTGCGTGCCAGTTTGCGGTGTCGTCCCTGTGTGAACCAGATCAGCAGACCGCCGGTAACAATACCAACAAGAAAAGCCCCCAGCACCCAGAGAAACAATGGTGCTGTATAGGTCAGAGCAGGATTGCCGGGGTTGAACGGATCAAGCGTCACACTGACTGCACTGCGATTGGCGACCGACAGTACAATTAAAATCACTGCAAGCGGCAAGGCAATGACAAGTGTCAGAAAACGGTTGGTCATGTTTAATATCCGTAATTCTCGGGCTGCACTGCATAAAATATAAGTGCTATCAGGCATAAATATGCCCGATAGCAGAAGTGCCTGATTTTATATCACCGCTCGCATGTTGCGCATAAAGACGCTTGTATATGCGCTGCAGCTATTATTGATTAATCGTGGCCGTTATTGAGGCGATCACGCAGTTCTTTGCCGGTTTTGAAGAACGGAACCCATTTTTCCTCAACATCGACCGATTCGCCCGTGCGCGGGTTGCGTCCGTTGCGGGCAGGGCGGTTTTTCACGGAAAAGGCGCCGAAGCCACGGAGCTCTACGCGGTTTCCTTCCGCCAGAGCTTCAGTAATTTCATCGAAAACTGCACCGACAATATTTTCCACGTCGCGCTGGAAAAGATGCGGATTGCGGCTGGCGATGATCTGCACGAGTTCAGATTTAATCACTGCGTTCGACCTCTCTGCAATATTAGCGCTTAATCCGGCCGTCTGAAACGGACCGCTGCGCTTCCGGTTTTGATATACTGCGCATCTGACCCGCACCTTTAATAAGGATCGGGGAATGCGCCCTAAAAGAATACTCTCAGAACCTGTATGCGGGCTGTCCCCGTCGGAACAGAGACAGCTTAGTATGAATAATATGCCTATGCTATTAATATTTCATAGCATAACTATCTGAAAATACGCATTATCTTTAATGTTAAACGCATTTTACGGGTATTATTGCGGTTTTTCTCCGTTGCTACCGTGCCAAACTGAAAGCATGCCGTCAAGGAAGATACGTTGACCGATCTGTTCATCAAATAGTGCACCGGCCTGATCGGACAAGCCCATGTTCCGCAACAATAATTTCATTGCAGCTGAGGAAAGCAGGTCATTATAGGATGAGCTTTCAGCTTTCCACTCGATAACCGGCAACTCTTTGTCGATGCCTTTGGTCTCAAGCCATGCAACAGAGGTTTCCTCATCGCCGATCGCGTCAATCAGCTTATGCTGCAATGCCTGACGGCCGGTATAGACCGAACCATTGGTCAAAGCAGGGAGCTTGTCGGCTGTAATCATCGGACGGCGTTCTTTAACCAGACCAACAAACCAGTCATAAGTATCTTTGACTGTGTTATCGATCATGGCCTTGGCTTCTTCACTGGCCGGAGAGAAGAAATTCGGCTCGGCCTTCAGCGGGCTGGATTTGATGGTTTCAAATTTCACACCGACTTTATCCAGCAAGGCGCTGATATCAGGATATTGAAACAGCACGCCGATCGAACCGATCATAGATGTCTTATGGGCGATCACATGGTCTGAGGCGATGGCAATCATATAGCCCGCGGATGCTGCCAGTGTGCCGACCTGTGAGACCACTGGTTTCTTATCGGCGATTTTGCGCACGGCATCATAAATCACTTCGCCGCCGGTCGTGGTGCCGCCGGGAGAGCTGATATCCAGAATGACGCCTTTCACCATATCGCTCTCTGCGACATCTTTGAGACGTTTCAAAAGCTCTTCATTGTTATAAATGGTGCCGGTGATGGAAATTTTTGCAATGTGAGGCACATTGCGGGAAGACTTGCTGCCGTTGATGTAAAGCGCAGCGAAGAGTATCATTGCCGCAACAAGCAGCAAAGTGACAGCACGCCAGAAAGTCAGCTTACGGCGAATTCGACGACGTTCAAGCACTGCATCGGCAGTATAAGTCATGAGATATGTCCGTTCTTGGGCTTATATGATGTCTTTATATGTCGCATAAACAGAATGTATTTTGGAAGCGGGGATAATATCCGAGGAAGACCTGAACATGGTATTATCAGGTTTTTTAACCTCATATCATTGAAAAGTGATCTGAGTTAAACCTCCGGAACGCACAACTGCAGCAATGCAGCTTGTTTTGGACGCGGTATCATCCCATTTATACCACAATAAAAAGCGATTTGAGCGCACTATACAGAATAGTCGTGCATTTCACCGATAAATATTAATACCTTACGTGTAGGCAGCTGGCAAATTGCCGGTTTCAGGAGTTTTGGACTGTGTCAGACCATAAAATGGTTTTCGGAGCGTCACATAAAAGTACCGCTGTGTTTCACGCTGCGAAGAGACACAGCATGCGCGTGCGCGTTCTGAAAACCGCTTTGCCGGTTGTTGCTCTCGGCGTGGCTGCGGTTTTCTCATGGTACACATTTCTGGCTACGCCTCCCTCACCGGTGAAAGTTGAGCTTGATCCCTCTGAAAGCGGCAAGCTGGTGATGACCGGCCCGCAGCTTAAAGGTTACACCAAGGATAAGCGTCCGTTTTCGATGGTTGCCGAGCGCGCTGTGCAGGATGCCAAACAGAACGGCGTGGTTGCGCTGGAAGGAATCAAAGCGCAATTGCCTGTCGGTGATAAAGACAGCGCTGAGATTGATGCGGCATCCGGCGTCTATGACAGCAATAACGGTCATTTGCAGTTTGATAATGCGTTCACAGTGAAGACAACCGATGGCATGGAAGCCAAGCTGGGCTCTGCCAATGTGAATGTGTCGAGTGGCGAGATGTCGACCGATAAGCCGGTGGATATCCGCACAAAAAACGCACATATCCGCGCAAATAAAATGCTCATTAAGGAAAACGGCAAGGTGATGGTGTTTGATGATCAGGTTCAGCTGACCATTGAGCCTGTTAAGGAAACCGTCTCCGCAGCGAAAAAGGGCAGCTGATTGCAGCACCTGTGTTGCTGCCCGTAAAGCAGTCTTTGTTTCGTCGTTGAACAGAGTGTGATAGTGATTTACACTAATAAGTAATACGCCTGTTATAGATGTGTTGGCAGACTGCGTATATTCCGGCCCGACTTATGATCCGGCGGCAAGAATATATTCAGAAGTTTGTTGTTTTATTCTCAAACTTGCGATTTATAACAAGGGTGATTTTCGAGGGAATGAATATGATGCGGCAACAGGCAGGCAGCGAGCTGAAAACAGGCTCACAGAATACAGTTTCGGGCAAGTCTGCGCTGCGCCTGACAGGCGTGAAGCAGATCGCCGCCCTCTTCATGTCCGGTTTGCTGATTTTGCCTTTGAGCCTTTCAGTTGCTCAGGCACAGCAGGGTGTTCCCCTTGACGGATTGAAATTATCTGACAGCAAAGAACCTGTGTCGATTGATGCCGGTAAAATGGAAGTGCGCGACAAAGAGGGCATTATCATTCTCACCGGTAATGTTTCGGTCAAGCAGGGCGATATTCTGCTGCGTGCCGGTCGTATGCAGGTTCATACCGGCAAGAAAAAAGACGGCGGCGATAAAGCCGGTGCTGATAAAGCCAAAGGCGGTATCGGTGGTTTGAGTGGCGCTGGTCTGGATGCCGGCGGCATTGAGAAGATTGAAGTGGACGGAAAAGTCTATCTGAAATCCGGTACACAGGTCGCAACCGGCGATGCCGGCACTTATGATGCCAAAGCGCAGACAATGGTGCTGACCGGCCAGAAAGTTGTGCTGTCTGATGGTGATAATATTGCCACCGGTTGCAAGCTGACAGCCAATACCCAGACAGGCAAAGCCTATCTGGAAAGCTGTAAAGGACAGTCCGGCCGCGTCTCCATTATTCTGTCTCCTAAAGCCGAATAAAATTGCAAGATCAGAGCTGTTCTGGTCTGCAACTGAGCTGATAAATTTAATTTTGCTTGTGCTTTGAATGCAGGCACCGGCTTTGATAACTGGTCTGGATTTCTATTGTCCTCTTTAAACGCCCAAACCGATCATGCTCCCGATAATGCCGCGGCCGATGCTGCGGGCAATTTGCAGGCGCAGTCTGCCGGTGCGGAAGGACAGCGTCCGCCTCAGGAATTGTCACGGCTTAAAGGAACGCTGGTTGCCAGAGGCATCAGCAAGAGCTATCGCGGCCGTCAGGTTGTGAATGGTGTGTCCTTTGGTGTGCGTGCCGGTGAGGCTGTCGGTATTCTGGGTCCGAACGGTGCCGGTAAAACCACTTGCTTTTATATGGTGACCGGTCTGGTGCCGGTCGACAGCGGTACGATTGAGATTGACGGTTTTGACGTAACATCTATGCCGATGTATCGCCGTTCACGGCTCGGCATCGGCTATCTGCCGCAGGAAGCTTCGATTTTCCGTGGTCTGTCGGTTGAAGATAATATCAAGGCCGTGCTGGAAGTGGTCGAAAAAGACCGCAAAAAGCGCGCCATTGAACTGGATGCGCTGCTGGAAGAATTCCATATCACGCATCTGCGCAAGGCGCAGGCGATTTCACTGTCGGGTGGTGAACGCCGCCGTCTCGAAATTGCCCGTGCACTGGCATCCCGCCCGAATTTTATGCTGCTGGATGAGCCTTTTGCCGGTGTGGATCCGATTGCGGTTGCGGATATTCAGCAACTTGTGCGCCACCTCACCAGCCGCGGCATCGGTGTGCTGATTACCGATCACAATGTGCGTGAAACGCTCGGCCTGATTGACCGCGCTTATATTATCCATGCCGGACAGGTGCTGACCCATGGCCGTCCGAAAGAGATCGTCGCCAATCCCGATGTACGCAGATTGTATCTGGGCGATCAGTTTACTCTGTAAGTTCAAATTTTACGCAAAGCGTTATTAGAGCATTTCACAGTCAAGTTGGATCAACTTGACGTCGGGATAATGCGACAAACTAAAGAATCTAGAGCGAGCATTGCGATCCAGCATGAATGTAAACCGCTCTAGTCAGCGAATCCCGGGAGCAGTTTCTGCTTCCGAATTTATTTGAAATCGTTGATGATTTTGATAACGGGCGTTTATTTCGCCGGAATTTTCGACAGGCGCTTATATAGTGACTGATTGTGTCAATCAAAGAGCTGTCCGCATATTCTTTTGGCACATGCAAAGTTTATTTTATTTTATGTCAGTTCGCTTTGCGCAATGCCTTCGCTTGTGGTTAGATTGAGGTGTTCGAATATAGACAGCGAGGTACTGCCACATGAGTCTCCGCGTTTCGGGTAAACATATGGACATCGGTGATGCTTTCCGCATCAGAATTGAAGACCGTGTCCGTGATGCTGTTAGCAAATATTACGAAGGTGGCTTTTCCGGTACAATTACAGTCGTTAAATCAGGTTCCCGTTTTACTACGGATTGCACTTTGCATCTGGATACCGGAGCGACTCTGCAGTCTTCTGCAGAAGCGCAGGATCCGCAATTTTCTTTTGACGCAGCGGCTGAAAAGCTGGAGACAAGGATGCGCCGCTATATGCGTCGCCTCAAGTCCCGCTCTCTGGTTCAGTCAGCGCGCAACAATCATCAGAATATCGCCTATAGCGTGATGGAACCGGCTCCCGACGAAGATCATGATCTTCCTGAGGATTATGCGCCGACGATCGTCGCGGAATCATCCGTTTCCCTGCGCACGCTGAGTGTTGCATCTGCCGTTGTTGAGCTTGATCTGACAGAGCATCCTGTATTGGTCTTCCGCAATGCAGGAAGTGAAGAAGTCAACATTGTCTATCGTCGTCCGGATGGCAATATTGGCTGGATTGATCCGTCCAGAGTCGCACAGGCAGCCCGCGTTTAAGGCTGAACTGACAGGCCCCGCTATTTGCGAATCCGCAGATAGCGGGGTTTTGCTTTTCCGGAACAGAATATTGAAGCGATGAGTGGGTTGCCTGCCCTGTTTTCTGCGTGGTTGCAGTTGTTATTCACGATATCTAGAGATAGGAATTTTTGTGTTACTGGTGTACCTTGAGCGGAATGCCGCAAAGCAGGCGTCAGTGAATGCGTATTGTAATCTTTTTTTAATTTTTATTTATGATTGAAATCAATGCGTTACGGAGTTGATGCGTGAAAAGTGTGAGTAGAATCGCGAATTTGACTTGAGTATCTGTTGAATGGGCAGTAGATCACTGCACCTCCCGGTTACGGAGATGATTACTCCGCATGAGAGAAGGAATGGAGAAAATGGATCTTAGCGATCTGATTCAGCCAGGGGCGATTATCCCTTCGCTGAAGGCAAGCTCCAAGAAGCAATTATTGCAGATCTTGGCTGAGAAGGCTGCTGAACTCACAGGTCTTTCTGAGCGAGAAGTTTTTGAAACTGTGACTCAGCGTGAGCGTCTGGGGTCTACCGGTGTTGGCAACGGCATCGCGATACCGCATGGCAAACTGCCGAATATCAGTAAAATTACCGGTGTTTTTGCGCGTCTTGAGCAGCCGGTGGATTTTGAAGCATTGGATGATCAGCCGGTTGATCTGGTATTTCTGTTGCTTGCACCGGAAAATGCAGGTGCAGATCATCTGAAGGCACTGTCCCGTATTGCGCGTTTGCTGCGCGATCCGGATATGGTTGCTAAATTGCGCGGCACCGTTGATGCGCAGGCACTGCATTCATTTTTGATTGCGCCACCTGCATCCAATGCTGCCTGAAAAGCTGACAGTCCTGTTGATTAAGCAGGGTTGAGTTGAATTTAAAATGCCGTGTTTGCCCTGTGCAGCGCGGCATTTTTCATGAAGTGGGAATAAAAACAAAACCCGCCTGTGATACAGGCGGGTTGTAATGTGTTTAACCGGTTTCACTTGTCAGGATGCGCTTAATGCAGCATCACTGTGTGGAGTTCATGTTCCTGTGCTCCGGCCAATGCTGTGGCGCGCATATCGGAAAGCATGATAGGGGTTCCGCTGGCGCCGAAGAGAGCCCAGAGTTCCATGCCCGGCGCCATTGGTGGTAATGCAGGGAAGCGCCGTGACAAATCTTCGGAGCGAACTTTGCGCAAATAGGCGATTTCACCTTCGCCGAGATGGGCAAATTCGAATTCTGTAAAAATGTGTTTGTCAGCAGTCATTTTAGGCCTCCTGTCCTGGCAGCTCAAAATTGACGCTGCCTTTCGAGAGCATTTGCAGTTGCATTTATCAGCCGATAAAACTGCAACCACGGAGCTGATTATAACAATGAACCCTTTACAGTTCTTTTATAATCCTGAGAACGGTCACTCTTTCACGTTTATACTAATACGCTTGACGAGGCGTTCTGGTTCCGGTCTGTCGAGATCAATCGACAATAATCCGTTTTTTAGTTCCGCGTTGACCACGCGCATACCGTCTGCCAGCACAAAAACACGCTGAAACTGACGTGCAGCAATGCCGCGATGCAGATATTCCCGCTCGGATTCATCGGTCTGCCGTCCGCGGATAACCAGCTGGTTATCTTCAGTCGTAACTTCCAGATCGTCATCAGAAAAACCGGCAACAGCAAGTGTGATGCGCAATTTCTCAGGAACCGGTTGTTCCTGATCCTGCGCAGAGCTGCGCAGTCTTTCGATATTATATGGCGGATAGCCGTCACCGGATTTAGCAATCCGTTCCAGCGTTTTTTCCATCGTATCGAAACCCAGCAGCAGCGGGCTGGAGAAAGGTGTAAGTCTGGTCATTGTTCAGTCCTTAAGAGCGACCGTTTGGGGAAAACCCGTAGCGGCGTTTTCCTGCTCTTTATATGGCTTGAGAAAAGCTCCACTTCAAGAGCAACAGCTGATATGTGCGTTATCGTTCAAGATTCGTGCTGAAAATAATTTCACTGCATTTATAGTGCGCCTGAAAGCTCATGAGTTCACATGACGCCATGCGCAGATTTTTTGATGAAAGGGATGGCTTTGATGGCCCGCAAAATTATTATCGACACAGATCCGGGGCAGGATGATGCATTGGCAATCCTGCTGGCTCTGGCAAGTCCGGAGCTGGATGTGCTGGGTATTGTTGCTGTGGCCGGTAATGTGCCTTTGCCGCTGACGCAGCATAATTCTCTGAAAATTGCCGAACTGGCAGGCAAGCCGCAGACAAAGGTTTTTGCAGGCGCGTCCAAGCCGCTGGTTCGCCCGCTGGTTACTGCAGAAGAAGTCCATGGCCGCACCGGTCTTGATGGTCCTGATCTGCCAGAGCCGGTGATGAAACTGCACAAGCAACATGGTGTGGATTTCATCATTGAAACTTTGCTGCATGAAGCTGCGGGCACAGTCACGCTTTGCGTTCTCGGACCTTTGACCAATATTGCGCTGGCGCTGAACAAGGCACCGGAAATCGCTTCCCGCATTCAGGAAATCGTGCTGATGGGCGGCGGTTTCTTTGAAGGCGGCAATATTACGCCGACCGCCGAGTTCAACTTCTATGTGGATCCGGAAGCGGCGAAAGTCGTCTATGCCTCCGGTGTGCCGATTGTGATGATGCCGCTGGATGTTACCCATAAGGCGCTGACAACTGCAAAACGTATTGAGGCTTTCCGCTCCCTTGGTAACAAGGTGGGGGATGCCTGCGTGGCGATGCTGGAGTTTTTCGAACGCTTTGATGAGGAAAAATACGGTACAGACGGCGGACCGCTGCATGATCCGAATGTGATTGCCTATCTGCTGAAGCCGGAACTCTATTCAGGCCGTCATTGCAATGTTGAGATCGAAACCGCGTCTGAGCTTTGCCTCGGTATGTCGGTAATCGACTGGTGGGGTGTTACCAAACGCCCGAAAAATGCAATCGTGATGCGTGATGTTGACCACGAAGGTTTCTTCACATTGCTGACCGAGCGTATTGCAACGCTTTAAATATAGAGACGATAAAAAAGGCCGGAGATTTCTCCGGCCTTTTCTTTTACTGGACTTCTGCCGCGTAAGGAATGGAAGGCTGAGCACCGGCTTTCAGGCAAGCGAGCGATGCTGCCTTTGCAGCGCGCTGGCAGGCATCACGCAAAGACAGGCCGCTGTCGAGACCGGCCGCGAGATAGCCGCAGAATGTGTCACCGGCACCAACCGTATCCACCGGCTTAACCTTCAGGGCAGGCAGGCTGTAATGCTCATCCGGTGTTGCCACCATAATGCCCTGCGCACCCAGCGTTACGATAATGGTACGGCCATAATGCTCGGCAAAGTCGATCATTCTGGCCTGACGGTCATCGCCGGACAATTCAAGCTGGACGCTGGCCAGATCAAATTCCGTTTCATTGGCAATAATAATATCGGCGCGCGGCAACAGGCTGGCAGCATCATCGCGCCAGGGCGCGGTATTGAGAATGCAGGTTGTGTCGCTGGTTTCTGATGCAGCGATGGCTTTCTCCAGTGTCGGCAGCGGAATTTCCATTTGCAGCAGCAGATAACCGCCATCCAGATCAGCGGTGTTTACATCGTCTTGCGTAACCAGACCATTGGCACCCGGAATGACGATGATGGTATTTTCGCCGCTGTCTTCAACAGTGATGAGCGCGATACCGGTGGCATCGCCGCGTGTGGCGACACGGGTCAGATCCACGCCGTCGGCACGCAGCAATGCAACGGCCTGCGAAGCGAAGGAATCATCACCAACAGCACCGACCATACGCACGGATGCACCGGCGCGTGCGGCAGCAAGTGCCTGATTGGCACCTTTGCCGCCGGCGGCTGTTGAGAAGTTTCTGCCTGTGAGGGTTTCACCGGG
The DNA here is from genome assembly GCF_041929865.1 of Pseudochrobactrum lubricantis. Taxonomy (NCBI): domain Bacteria; kingdom Pseudomonadati; phylum Pseudomonadota; class Alphaproteobacteria; order Hyphomicrobiales; family Brucellaceae; genus Pseudochrobactrum; species Pseudochrobactrum lubricantis. The sequence continues at coordinate 552,357 of NZ_JBHEEE010000001.1, read as the reverse complement.
CTCCGGCAGTTTCGGACTGCGGGCGATGAGGTCAAAATTAATCGAACCGATAATCGTAATCATAAAACATCCGGTATTTAAACCCGATCGTCAGCGGCGGCTGCGTGTCAGGGCGTTGGAAAAAGCACTTGCAAAGCTCTCGCGGTCATCGGGTGGCAAAAATCTGCCAATATCCAAAGTTCTGCCGTCACTTTGCAGCTGCATCTGGATAATGCCGATATCATCTTTACGGGTAATGTGAAACCGTGTGCGGAAAGGATTAAACTGATATGCGCGGATACGTCCTGAAGCGGAGACTTGCCTGATGAGCAACTGTTCGCGTGAAACCGTAATTTCTTCCCGTTGTCTGGCGGCATAATAATTAAGCCGGAACGCCAGATAGATCAGGGCAATGTCCAGTCCGAACAATCCGACCACCGGCCCGACTACTGGCAATGCGCCGATCTGCATGAAAACCATGCCGATACAAGCCCAGAGCAGCAGCAGGCTTAAAATCATGATCTGAAAACCGCGCGCACTTAAAGAACGGTAGGGAAGCAGGGTCGCTTTGAAAAACTGTGCGCCATAGGCGTCCGGATCAGCACCGTCCGGATGGTAGGGTGCATTCATGGCAATAACTCTCGGGGCCGCATATCGTTGGTAAAAGCTCGACAGCACAAAATACTAGAGCAAGTTTTGCGCCCCGAAAAAGAGCACGGCACTCCAGCCTGCGGCAAGCTTGCAGATAGGCTTCTTGCTTATAGCTTACTATATAAATGCCATGCAGAACAACCAGACCCAGATTCCCGCAAAATCTCAGCGTCGTGTCAGCGGCACGCTTTACACACCGGCAGAAATCCATGAGATTTTCCGGCGGTTTTCCGTGCAGCGTCCGGAGCCGAAAGGCGAGCTTGAGCACGTCAACACTTTCACGCTGCTGGTGGCGGTGATGCTGTCGGCGCAGGCAACCGATGCGGGCGTGAATAAAGCAACGCGGGCTTTGTTTGCCATTGCTGACACACCGCAAAAAATGGTCGATCTGGGTGAAGAGGTTGTCGGCGATTATATCCGCACCATCGGCCTGTGGCGTAATAAGGCGAAGAACGCAATTTTACTGTCTCATGCGTTGATTGATAATTTCGGCGGTGAAGTGCCGGGTGACCGTGATGCGCTGGTGACTTTGCCGGGGGTGGGGCGCAAAACAGCTAATGTGGTGCTCAATATGGCTTTTGGTCAGCCGACAATGGCGGTGGATACGCATATTCTGCGTATCGGCAACCGGATCGGTCTTGCGCCTTACAAAACACCGGATGAGATCGAAGCCAAGCTGGTGAAGATCATTCCGGCAGAGTTTATGATGCATGCCCATCACTGGCTGATCCTGCATGGCCGCTATGTCTGCAAGGCCCGCACGCCGGATTGCGTTAATTGCGTGATCGCCGATATTTGCAAATCGGCGCAGAAAACCAATACGATTCCGGCACCCTTGCTACGGATTGAAGATTAAGCACGGTGCAGAAGCTGGCGCAGAGCGGCAGTTGGTGCATCAAGCACGTGTGTCTTGTGGCGGATAAGTTCAGCGGCATTTGCCATAGAGGTTTGCGCCAGAACTACCAGCTGGCTGCCTGTATCATGAGCGGCGTTCGCAGCATCTGCGATTGCTCTTTCATAGGCTTTGATCTTACCGGCACGGAATAAATCCCATGCGCCGTCAATTAGCCTGATATCCGGTGCGGCCTGCGCATTGGCAAAGACCTGACGGAATAATTCTGTCGTCGGCTCCAGTGTGGTCGGAGCGGTGCACAGAACACTCACAGATAAACTGCTCTCCAGAGCCTGCTCTGCCAAAGCACGGTCTGTGCGCAGAACCGGCTTGGCAAAGACGGTGCGGGCATTATCAGCAATTGCGCCAAGGGTTGAACAGGTCACAAGAACCGCATCGGCCTCAGTGATGAGGTTTCGGATGATATGCAGCGTTGCCGTTTCAATGGCTGGCGTAATGCCTCCCTGCTGTTCTGCCGCTTCCAGCAATTCACTGTGAACCGCATGGTTGAGCTGTCCGACATCAAGCTGCAAGTTTGCGGCAGCTTTCCCGAAAATTTCAATATTACTGGCGGCAGTATGCAGACAGGCTATGCGCATTTGTCTCTCTGTCAGTTTCGGTTGTTTGTGACCGGTTTCTTACCGCTCAGGGCTTTATGCAGATGCACCATCATGGCTGCAGCAAAGAGCGGTGTCAGCAAATTGATGAGCGGTATCGCCATAAATCCGGCAATCACCAGACCACCGAGAAAAACTGTAATCCGGTTTTCTTCACGGAAGGCTTTGGCACCATCCTCGCCGCGATAGCGCATGGCTGCAAATTCAAAAAACTCACGTCCGAGAAGATAGCCGTTGACGATGAAAAAGGCGATCAGATTAATGCCCGGAATGAGCAGCATCAGCAATGCGAACAAGTTGCCGAGAATGACCACTACCAGAAATTTGAGCGAATAGACGAGGGAACGGCCAACCGGCATCGGTGTGCCGGCCGGTTCATTGCTGTAATCTTCGCGCTCGATAATCTCTGCCACATCATCAAGAAACATACCTGCAATCAATGCAGTAACCGGTGCGATCAGAAACGCGAGCAACAGCGCCAACACAAAACCGGCGGCAATCGCGGCAAACAGGCCGAGCCAGCTTGTCCAGTCCGGCATGGCAGGCAGCATATTTTCAAACCACGGCCACGCCAGCCAGAAAAAGAATTGCCGTGCCAGTGCCCATAATGCGATCAGCGCCAGCAGGGTCAGGCCGAGCGATTTCCACAGGACTGAGCGGAACTCCGGTGAGGGCAGGCGGTAGAGGGCATTAAGCGCGGCGGTGAGGATCATCGGGGCTCCGTCTGGTTTGTTTTCCGATAGATAGGGAGCCTGTACAGGTGCAACAAGATGAGCTTTCACAGATCGCCCGCTGTATTGATGAAAACGAAAACGCTTTTCTGCACTGGCAAAAAACATATTCCATAGATAGAACTGGTGCCGCAATGGATGCGAGGGCTGAGTTCCGGCCATCCGCCGCGAAGTTTTTATGGGAGTAAAAGCCATTTCTGCCGCCAAATATGACGTGTTATGCATCGGGAATGCAATTGTCGATATTATTTCCCGCACCGAAGATGATTTTCTGGTCAATAACGGCATTATCAAAGGTGCTATGAATTTGATCGACAGCGAAAGAGCCGAGCTGCTTTACAGCCGCAAAGGCCCTGCGATTGAAGCGTCGGGCGGCAGCGCAGGCAATACTGCGGCAGGTGTGGCCAGTCTGGGCGGTCGCTCTGCCTATTTTGGCAAAGTTGCGATGGATCAGCTCGGCACGATTTTTACACATGATATTCGTAGTCAGGGTGTGGCGTTTGATACGGCGCCATTGCAGGAAGGCGTACCAACCGCCCGTTCCATGATTTTTGTGACGCCCGATGGCGAGCGTTCCATGAATACTTATCTCGGTGCCTGCGTGGAGCTTGGTATTGAAGATATTGAAAGCTCTAAAGTCAGCACATCCAAACTGGTCTATTTTGAAGGCTATTTGTGGGATCCGCCACGCGCCAAAGAAGCAATTTTGCTGGCGGCGAAAATCGCCCATGAGCATGGCCGTGAAGTGGCCATGACCCTTTCCGATCCGTTCTGTGTTGATCGTTATCGTGATGAGTTTCTGGATCTGATGCGCTCCGGTACTGTCGATATTGTTTTCGCCAATGAGGCGGAGGTTAAATCGCTCTATCAGACCTCATCTTTTGAGAGTGCGCTCGAAGCCTTGCGTGCCGATTGCAAACTGGCTGCAGTGACCCGTTCGGAACAGGGTTCGATCATTCTGCGTGGTGATGAAACCGTGGAAGTACAGGCGATTGAAATTGATGCACTGGTTGATACAACCGGTGCAGGCGATCTTTATGCCGCCGGTTTTCTCTATGGCTATACCAACGACTATCAGCTGAAAGAATGCGGTGCGTTCGGCTCATTGGCTGCCGGTATTGTTATTCAGCAAATCGGCCCGCGTCCGCAGAATAATCTGAAAGATATTGCTGCGCAGGCGGGTCTTATCAAAGCCAGCTAAAGACGTAAAACGAAACGGGGAGGGAAATATTACTTCCCGTTTTTATTCGTCGCGCACAATACCGTCACGTTTGAGTTCTTCTTCTGTGCGCCCGCGCCGCGCTTTGTGTGCAGGCAGTACCCAGCCGTAATACAAGGCGCCGCCACGGATCAGAAAAGCGATGCCGGTACCGGCCAGCACAGAGAATGTGATCGGTGCATTGAGCGCGCTCAGCGCCACGAATGTACAGGCACCGGCAAGCGCTGCGGAAATATAGATTTCACGGCGCATCAATACGGAAGGTTGCCCTGCCACGACATCGCGCAAAACGCCGCCCATTGTTGCGGTGAAAATTCCGGCAACGATGGCAACCCATGCATTGAAACCGAGATGCAATGCTTTTTCTGCGCCCATCACGCTGAACATCGCCATACCGATCGCATCAAGCCAGAGCAAAATACGATAACGCGATTCAACACGGTGTGCGGTGAAATAGACCAGAACAGCAGCACTGGTGCCGATCAGCAGATAGAGCGGTTCGCGCACCCAGTTGACCGGAGTATTGCCGAGCATCAGATCACGCAGGGCACCACCGCCGACGGCGGTCATATTGGCAAGAAAGATGAAGCCGATAATATCAAGACGGCAGCGCGAGGCCGCCAGCGCACCGGTTGCGGCAAAGACAAAGACACCGGCATAGTCGATAAAATCGATAAATGTCATGTCTTGTCCTCCCTTATCTAAGCAAATCGCACCGGATTGCTTATTCCTGTGTAGCGCAATTTTATGAAAATTCAGCCCAATAAAAAGCGGACGCAAGGAAAGCCCTGCGTCCGTTTTTGTCTTTACACTGAGCGACTGAGACTGATGTTAAGCCGCAATGTCAGAAAATTTTATTCTTTAGGACCGCCGCGTGATACGCCGACCATGGCCGGACGCAGAACGCGGTCGCCGATGGCATAGCCGGTCTGCATGACCTGAACGACTGTATTATTCGGCACTTCAGCATTCGGTACTTCAAAGATCGCCTGATGGAAATTCGGGTCGAATTTCTGACCTTCCGGCGACAACTGGGTTACGCCATGACGTCCCAGCGCATTGATCATTGCGCGTTCAGTCATTTCCACGCCTTCAGCCAGAGCTTTCAGGCCTGTGTCTTCAGCAAGCGCATCTGTTGGAATAGCATCCAGCGCACGACGCAGATTGTCGGAAACTGAAAGCATGTCGCGGGCAAAATTGGTTACCGCATAGGCTTTCGCATCCTGCATTTCGCGGGCAGTGCGTTTACGCAGATTTTCCATATCGGCAGCCAGACGCAGCATCTGGTCTTTCAGCGCATTATTTTCCACCTGCAATTCGGCAAGCGGGTTGATGGCATCTTCAGCGGCAGCATCATCTTCTGCAGCTTCAGCCACTGCTTCATCCTTGCGCGCTTTCAGAAAATCATCAGCGGCACGCTTCAGAGCATCGCGGTCACGCGGATTATTCAGGTCGCGCTGGCCAAGATCTGGGGTTTCGCCGTTTTTCTTTTCGTCAGCCATTATTCTCTTCCGTCTTGAATCATATTGTCTGGGATATCGATGTTTGTGTACTGAAAATCAAGGCCATCGCTCTGTGGCGCGGCAAATTAACAGGGTGAAACCGGTTTTAACCCCGTAACAGGCGGGAAACCAGCGAGGCCGTATAGTCCACCATCGGCACGATACGGGCATAATTGAGCCTTGTCGGGCCGATCACGCCAAGCGCGCCGATGACCCTTTGTTCGGAGTCGCGATAGGGCGCAACCACCAGTGAGGAGCCGGACAAGGAGAATAGTTTATTCTCCGAGCCGATGAAAATCCGCACGCCGGAACCGGCTTCCGCCAGATCCAGCAGCTGGATCATGCCTTCTTTGGTTTCCAGATCGTCAAACAGCAGGCGCAACCGCTCCAGATCATCCTGTGCGGAGATGTTTTCCAGAAGATTGGAACGTCCGCGCACAATCAGGCGGGTTTGCTGGTCGCCGGATGCACCGCTCCACACTGCCAGCCCCTGTTCCACCAGATGCTGGGAGAGGCTGTCGAGCGCCTGACGGGTTTCCTCTTGCAAAGTTGCAATCTGTGTGCGGGCTTCGGCAAGGGTTTTGCCGTGAATATGGGCGTTCAGAAAATTCGAGGCTTCAATCAGCTGAGAAGAGGTAACACCTGCAGGCAGATCAAGCACACGGTTTTCCACGTCGCCGCTTTGCGTGACCATCACCGCCAAAGCACGGGTCGGGTCAAGCCGTACAAATTCAATATGCTTCAGTGCGCCTTCGGCCTTAGTCGCCAGTACCAGACCGGCACCGCGTGACAGGCCGGAGAGGATTTGGCTGGCTTCGGTCAGCACATGCTCGACAGAGTTATTTTGACCGGCGGCACGTACCTGATGTTCAATACTGCTGCGTTCATCGGCGGGAAGGTCGCTGACCTCCATAAAGGCATCGACAAAGAAGCGCAGACCCAGTTGGGTCGGCATCCGGCCTGCGGAAATATGTGGTGAATAGACCAGTCCCAGATGTTCCAGATCACTCATCACATTACGGATGGTTGCCGGAGACAAAGATAAAGGCAGCAGACGTGACAAATTACGCGAACCGACCGGCTCGCCGTCATTCAGATAGCTTTCAACAATGCGCTGGAAAATATCGCGTGATCGCTGATCCAGCACCTGTAAAGGGGCATGCAGAGTGTCAGCACGATCCGGTCTTATCATAGGTTCATTGGCTCCGTTTATGAGCAATATATAGGCTATTGTGCAGCGCGGGCAAAGGGCGGGAGATGCCCTTTGCATGTTTCCCCTTCGATTTTCCTTTAAATTTGGCGACTACAGGCTTAGAAGCAGGATAACTGCCTTTCAAAGGTGTCATCAGATTACAGTCAGGCTGCCGCTCATTGGCGATGCAGTCTTGTTTTAAAAGGAAAATCCATGCGTCCATCCAAACGCACTCCGGACGAAATGCGTGCAATCTCTTTTGAACGCGGTATTTCCAAACATGCAGAAGGCTCCTGCCTTGTGAAATTCGGCGATACCCATGTGCTTTGCACCGCAAGTCTTGAAGAAAAAGTTCCGGGCTGGATGCGCAACAGCGGTAAAGGCTGGGTCACAGCAGAATATGGCATGCTGCCACGCTCAACCGGCGATCGTATGCGTCGTGAAGCCGCCAGCGGTAAGCAGGGTGGCCGCACACAGGAAATTCAGCGTCTGATCGGCCGTTCCTTGCGCGCTGTTGTCGATATGCAGGCTCTGGGTGAATATCAGATCACCGTCGACTGCGATGTTATTCAGGCTGATGGCGGCACCCGTACTGCGGCCATTACCGGCGGCTGGGTTGCACTGCATGATTGCCTGCGCTGGATGGAAGCCCGCCAGATGGTCAAGGTCGACAAGGTTCTCAAAGACCATGTTGCTGCAATTTCCTGCGGTATTTACGAAGGTGTGCCGGTAATTGATCTGGATTATCCGGAAGATTCATCCGCGCAGACCGATGCGAATTTCGTGATGACCGGTCGCGGTGGTATTGTTGAAGTGCAAGGCACAGCCGAAGGTGAACCATTCTCGGATGAGGAGTTTGCGGCGCTGATGGTACTGGCACGCAACGGCATCAAGCGTCTGGTTGACCTGCAGAAAATGGCTGTTTCTTAATTCGGAAACAGGCGGCTCTGAATGCATTCTGAATTATCCAATAGTTTAATTGGATAATTCACCCGATCGTGAGCGGAGAATGTTCCGGAACCTGTTATAACGGGCCGGAGCATTTCCGTAACAATGATGATGGTGGGAAATTCATAATGCAGAACGAGCAGTTGAAACCGAAACAGATCCTTGAAACCGCGCTTTATGTGCGCGATATCGAAGAGGCTGTGCAGTTCTACCGCGATATTCTGGGGCTGGAACTGGCATTGCCCTATAATCATCGCAATGCATTTTTTCGCTGCGGCGAGGGCGTATTGTTGATTTTCGACGCCAAAGAGACGGTAAAACCGGCACCGGAAGGGGCGCTGCCTGTCCCGAGTCATGGTACGACCGGTGCAGGCCATATGTGTTTTGCAGCCAGCCGCGAGGAAATCGCAGACTGGAAGCAACATCTGGAAAAACATGGTATCGAGGTTGAGCGCGAATTTGACTGGCCGAATGGCGCGCGCTCACTTTACATCCGCGATCCTTCCGGCAATTCACTGGAATTCGCTGAACCCAAATTATGGAATAATGGATAAACTGATGAGAGAGCTGAACAAAGGCAAACTGGTTGTTGCAAGTCACAATGCGGGTAAGCTCAAGGAGTTTGCCGATCTGATCGGGCCATTTGGTTTTGATACCCAGTCAGCCGGTCAGCTTGGCCTGCCTGAGCCGGATGAAACCGGCACAACTTTTGAGCAGAATGCTTATATCAAAGCTTTTGCTGCGGCTGAAGCAACCGGTCTGCCAGCTCTCTCGGATGATTCCGGTATGATGGTTGACGCGCTGGGCGGTGAACCTGGCGTCTACACTGCCAATTGGGCGGAACTGCCGGATGGCAGCCGTGATTTCAACATGGCGATGGGCAAAGTCATCGATAAGCTTGCCGCCGCAGGTGCGATGCAGCCAGAACAGCGTAAAGGCCGTTTTGTCTCTGTGATCTGCCTGTGCTGGCCGGATGGTCACGCAGAATATTACCGCGGTGAAGTGGAAGGCCAGATTGTAACGCCACGCGGCAATGACGGTTTCGGCTTTGACCCGCTGTTCCTGCCGGATGGTTATGACAAGACATTCGGTGAAATGACTGCAGCGGAAAAACACGGCTGGAAGCCGGGTGATGCGCATGCCTTGTCGCACCGTGCCCGCGCATTCAAATTGTTTGCCGAAGCAAAATTTGCCATGGCGGATGTTAAATAATGCAGTCTCTGTCCGCTGCCGGTGCCAATATCGCGACCCCGCTGCCTATATTGCAGGCCGACGGGGATCATGCTTTCGGCATTTATCTGCATTGGCCGTTCTGCATGGCCAAATGTCCTTATTGCGATTTCAATTCGCATGTGCGGCATCAGCCGGTGGATCAGCCACGTTTTGCGCAGAGCTTTCTGCGTGAAATGGCGACTTTGCGCGAGCGGACAGGGCCACGCACGGTTACCAGTATTTTTCTGGGCGGCGGCACACCATCACTGATGCAGCCGCAGACCGTCGGCGCGTTGCTGGATGGAATCGCCAAATACTGGTCCGTTGCTGACAATATTGAAGTGTCGCTGGAAGCCAATCCGACCAGCGTAGAGGCCGACCGTTTTCGCGGCTACCGCGCTGCCGGCGTCAATCGTGTATCGCTCGGTGTGCAGGCACTGAATGACCGCGATCTCAAGCGTCTCGGACGTTTGCATTCTGTTGCCGAGGCGAAAGTGGCGATCGGTCTGGCACGCGAGATTTTCCCGCGTTTGTCCTTCGATCTCATCTATGCCCGCCCTGACCAGACGATTGCCGACTGGAATGCGGAATTGCGTGAGGCGGTAGCCCTCGCAGCCGATCATTTGTCGCTCTATCAGCTGACAATTGAAGAAGGCACACAGTTCTATAATCTTTGGAAGGCAGGCAAACTGACCACGCCGGAGCCGGATCATGCCGCCGCACTTTATGAAGAAACGCAGCGCGTGACAGCAGAGCTTGGTCTGCCTGCCTATGAGATTTCCAATCATGCGGTTGCAGGGCGTGAGTCCCAGCATAATCTGGTCTATTGGCGCTATGGCGAATATGTCGGCGTCGGTCCCGGTGCGCATGGGCGTTTCCGTGAGAATGGCACACGCACGGTAACCATTACCGAAAAACATCCTGAAACATGGGTGGATAAGGTCGAAGCCTCCGGCCACGGTATTATTGAAGAAGAATATCTGACAGCGGAACAGGAAGGTGATGAGTTTCTGATGATGGGGCTGCGCCTGAAAGAAGGTGTTGATCTCAACCGCTATCAGAAGCTGACCGGTCATGGTCTGAACCCGCAGCGGCTGGAAGAGTTGCTGGAGCAAAAATTGCTGGAACTGCGCGATGAGCGTTTCTTGCGGGCAACGCCGGATGGTGCTTTGCTGCTCAATACGCTGGTTGCAGAACTGACTGCATAAGCCTTTAAAATAAGGATAGAACGTGGAAGACAATCTACAGGAAACGCGCGGCTATGTGGTGGGGGAAAAGAACTTCCGTGCCCGCCCGATTGAGCCTGCGCTTTATATTGTCGCCACGCCAATCGGTAATCTCGGTGATATAACGCTGCGGGCGCTGGAAGTGCTGGCATCGTGCGATGTACTGGCCTGTGAGGATACGCGCGTTACCCGTGTGCTGCTCAATCGTTTTGCAATTGCCCGCCGCCCGATGGCCTATCACGAGCATAATGCTGCTGAAGCCGGCCCGAAAATTCTGGAAGCACTGGCGGCCGGTAAAAGCGTGGCACTGGTTTCCGATGCCGGTACGCCGCTGGTGTCTGATCCGGGCTATCGTCTGGTCGAGGAAGCCCGCAATGCCGGTTATAAAGTGGTACCGGTGCCCGGTGCTTCTGCGGTGATGGCGGCTTTGATGGCTTCCGGCTTGCCGACCGACAGTTTCATGTTTTGCGGTTTCCTGCCACCGAAACAGGGACAGCGCCGCAATAAGCTTGAAACCTATAAGACCATTGATACGACGCTGATTTTCTTTGAATCGCCCAATCGCGCTTCGGATACTTTGCAGGATATGGCAGCTGTTTATGGTGCGGATCGCCCTGCCGCTTTGTGCCGTGAGCTCACCAAAGCCTATGAGACTTTCTCAATTTCGACTTTGGGTGAGCTGTGTGAACAATATGACGGTGAAGACCGTATTCGCGGTGAGGTGGTTTTGCTGGTCGGTGCGCCGTTGCAAAATTCCGTGCCGGTGACCGAGCAGGATATTGATGCTCTGTTGCTCTCGCTTGCACAGGAGCTTTCACCGTCTAAAGCTGCGGGTGAGGCCTCCCGTATGACCGGTAAACAAAAAGGCGAGCTGTATCAGCGCCTGATGATATTGAAGGCTCAAAAATAATGAGTACGTCTCGTGAGAAAAAGCAGCAGGCATTTTCTCGCGGGATACGGGCGGAACGGCTGGCTGCTTTTGCTCTGATGCTTAAAGGTTTTCGTATTGTCGAGCGGCGCTATAAAACCCGCTTTGGCGAGATTGATCTGATCGCCAAGCGCGGCAGTCTGGTGCTGATTGTTGAAGTCAAAGCCCGTGCTTCTGTTGAAGCGGCAATGGAAGCTGTCGGTGCTATGAACCTGTACCGGATTGAGTCTGCTGCCGATCATTGGCTTGCCCGTCAGCCGGATCATGACAGGCTTTCTCTGCGCTTTGATCTTATCGCGGTGCTGCCGCGCCGCTGGCCGGTGCATATTCCGGCGGCTGTCAGTTTCCGGAACTAAATTTCACGAAATTTGCAAAACTCGCAAAAGCGATGCGGCGCAGCGCTCAAGCGCACAAGCCTGTTGCTTATAAGCTGCCACAGAATGCGCGATACTCGGCACAATCTTTAACCACCCTTTGAAAGGTGCTGATTGTGACGGCTCACCCAACCAGATTAACGGCTTTTCCGGCTTTCTTCCGCGTGGACAGCGCGGCAGTGCTGATCGTTGGCGGTGGTGAAGAGGCGCTGAACAAAGCGCGGCTGATTGCTGAAACAACAGCGCAAATCCGCATCGTGGTACCGGAAGGTGAGACACCGGAAGCTGATCTGGTGCAGTTCGTGCTGGATGGTGGCTATAATTTACGCACCGGTGCTTTGCAGGATAATGATTTCGCACAGGTGAAACTCGCATTCGTGGCGACAGGTGATGCCGCACAGGATGCAAATATCGCTGATGAGATAAAAGCACGGCATATTCCGGTCAATGTGGTCGACAGGCCGCATCTCTGCGATTTCTTCACGCCTGCACTGGTTGCTCATGCACCGGTTGCCGTGGCAATCGGTACGGAAGGTGCAGGGCCGGTATTGGCGCAAAAACTGCGTCGCGAGATAGGCGCCGCCTTGTCGCCACAGATTGGCGCACTGGCGCAACTGGCTGCGGATTATCGTGACAAGGTGGAAAGCACGCTGCCGAGAGGCGCAGCGCGGCGTCAGTTCTGGAATGTATTTTTCAACGGCACAATTACACAGGCTGTTGAGCGCGGTGATCTGAGCCTTGCGCGGGAGCTGGCCGATCAGGCTCTGATTGAGGTGAATATCCCTGCGGGTTATGTCTGGCTGGTCGGTGCTGGACCGGGGGCTGAAGATCTGCTGACTTTGCGTGCGCAACGCGTGCTGATGCAGGCGGATGTGATCCTTTATGATGCGCTGGTGCCGGAGAGCGTGGTTACTATGGGCAGGCGCGATGCGGTACGCATTCCTGTGGGTAAGCGCAAAGGCTGCCATAGCAAAAGCCAGAGCGAGATTAATCAGCTGCTTGTTGAGCTTGCTCAGGAAGGGCAGCGCGTTGTGCGGCTCAAATCCGGTGATCCGCTGGTCTTTGGCCGTGCCGGTGAAGAAATGGCCGCTTTGCGTGCAGCTAATATCGGTTTCGAGATCGTGCCCGGCATTACTTCAGCCATTGCCGCTGCCGCAGATATGCAGTTGCCTTTGACATTGCGTGGTGTTGCATCCTCCCTGATTTTCACCACCGGTCACGATATGGCGGGGGACATACTGCCGGACTGGGCGCGGCTCGCTCTCAGCGGCGCAACCATTGCTGTCTATATGGGCGCAAGCGTTGCCGCTTCTGTTGCGAGCCGCCTGATCGGTGCCGGTCTGCATGAAGATACGGCGGTGGCCGTGGTGGAAAATGCCGGACGGAGCGAGCGTGTAATGTTGCACGGCCTCTTAAAAGATCTGGCACATCTGAAAAATCATAAAGAGCTGCAAGGGCCGGTGATGGTGATTATCGGCGATGCGGTTGCCGGTGCCTCTCTGGAAGATGCCCGCCCGCTTGCCCAAGAGCACACAGCGGCACAACACATAGTGGCACTGCCTGTCTTGCAGGTCTGTGAAAAGGAGAAAGCATAATGACAGTCAAAGTTCTGAGTGCCAATCGTCTGAGCGACGGTGTTTCGGTCTGGCTTGCTGCGGATGGTCATTGGGCGAGTTCCATTCGCGGGGCATTGCTGGCGCGTCATCCTGAAGCTGTGGCAGCGCTGGAAGCGGCCGGTCAGCAGGCCAGCCGTTTTGACGAGGTGGTGGATATCAATCTGATTGAGGTCGAAGAGCGTGGCAATGAACTGTTTCCGGTTCGCCTGCGTGAACGCATCCGTCTGTCCGGCCCGACAATCACACCTGTTGTACGGCTGCATTCTGTAGCTGGTTGAATATTAATGCGCATTGGGAGAGCGTTGAATGTATCGGTATGATGAGTTTGACCGCGAATTTGTTTTCGCCCGTGTGGAGCAGTTTCGCGATCAGGTTGCACGTCGTCTGAGCGGTGAGCTGAGCGAAGATCATTTCAAGCCGCTACGTCTGATGAATGGCGTCTATCTGCAACTCCATGCCTATATGCTGCGCATTGCGATTCCTTACGGCACTTTATCCTCGCGTCAGATGCGCAAGCTGGCGCATATTGCCCGTGTCTATGACCGTGGTTACGGGCATTTTACCACACGGCAGAATTTACAGTTCAACTGGCCGAAACTCACCGATATTCCCGCCATTCTGGAAGAGCTGGCCGAGGTGGAGATGCATGCTATCCAAACCTCCGGTAATTGCATTCGCAATGTAACAGCCGATCATTTTGCCGGTGCGGCACGCGATGAAGTGGCCGATCCGCGCCCCTATGCCGAAATTTTACGGCAATGGTCATCATTACATCCGGAATTTTCCTATCTGCCGCGCAAATTCAAAATTGCGGTCACGGGGGCTGAGGCAGATCGTGCAGCTATTCAGGTGCATGATATAGGCCTGCATCTGAAAGAGAACGAGCAAGGACAGCGCGGCTTTGCAGTCTATATCGGCGGCGGGCAGGGACGCACGCCGATGATTGCCAAAAAGGTGCGGGATTTTCTGCCGGAAGCCGATTTGCTGACCTATATCACCGCTATTGTGCGGGTCTATAATCTCCACGGTCGCCGCGATAATAAATATAAGGCGCGTATCAAAATCCTCGTCCATGAAACCGGACTGGAAGATTTGCAGGCGCAGATTGAAGCCGAATGGCAGGTGATTAAAGACAGTAATCTGAAACTGCCGGAGGCCGATATTGCGGCCATTAATGCCTATTTTGCTGCGCCTGATTTGCCGGAGCGCGCAGAGGGGCACGGGCTTGTCGCTGCAACACGTAAAAATGATGCGGGTTTTGCCTCATGGTTTTCCCGTAATGTGACACCGCATAAGCACCCTGATTATGGTGTGGTGACAATATCGCTCAAAGCGATCGGTGAAATTCCGGGCGATGCGTCTGCCGATCAGATGGACATTGTGGCTGATCTCGCTGAGCATTACTCGCAGGCAGAAATCCGCGTCAGCCATGAGCAAAATCTGGTGCTGCCGCATGTGGCGCTGGCCGATTTGCCTGTGCTTTATGCGCAATTGCAGCAGGCCGGTCTTGCCACAGCCAATGCAGGGCTGATTACCGATATTATTGCCTGTCCTGGTCTGGACTATTGCGCGCTGGCCAATGCCCGCTCCATTCCTGTGGCGCAGCGTATTTCCGAGCGTTTCGGTTCGCAGGCGCGGCAGGAAGAGATCGGTGATCTGAAGATCAAAATCTCCGGCTGCATCAATGCCTGCGGTCATCACCATGTCGGCCATATCGGTATTCTCGGCGTGGAGAAAAAAGGCGAGGAACTATACCAGATCACGCTCGGCGGTTCCGGCGACGAGCAGACATCTATCGGTGATATTACCGGTCGCGGTTTTTCTTCTGAAGATGTGGTGGATGCTATTGAGACGGTGGTCAATACCTATCTGACTATCCGCAGCGCACCGCAGGAAAGTTTTCTCGAAACCTACCGGCGTTTAGGGGCGCAGCCGTTTAAAACCGCACTCTACGGGGAGGCTGCCCATGCAGCCTGATACGCATCAACGGGTTGCGGACAGGGTTCAGCATCTCAATCATCTTTATGGTGAGGCACCGGCTGAGGACATTATTGCTGCCAGCGTGCAGGAGTTTGGTGCAGGGCTGGCAGCCGTATCCTCTTTCGGTGCGGATTCTGCAATTCTGTTGCATCTGATTGCGCAGCTACAGCCGTCACTGCCGGTTTTGTTTTTGCAGACCAATAAGCATTTTCCGGCAACATTGCGTTATCAGGCGCAATTGGTGCAGGAGCTGGGGCTGACAGATGCCCGTGATCTTCTGCCGGATGCAAGCGCTTTGAAAACGCATGATCCGCTGGGCGCTCTGTGCCTGACAGATAAAGACCGTTGTTGCGATTTACGCAAAGTCCAGCCGCTTGCACAGGGCATTGCACCATTTCAGGCATGGTTCACGGGTCGCAAGCAGTTTCAGGCGGCTACGCGCAACAGTCTGCCCGCTTTCGAGGCTGTGGGGCAGCATATCCGTATCAATCCTCTCAAAGACTGGAACGCAGTACAGCTGGAAGCCTACCGCGAGACGCATCATCTGCCGCCGCATCCGCTGGTGGAGCAAGGCTATCGCTCCATAGGTTGCATGCCATGCACGCGGCCGGTCAGTGATGATGAAGATCAGCGGGCAGGGCGCTGGTCAGGTTCCGGTAAAACCGAATGCGGTATTCATCTGGGTGGGCTGGAGCAGCATTTGCAGCAGGATAAAACAAAGGGAGCAGATGCATGACGGATGTTGCATTACCTGTCGTCTGGTCACGCCGCGGCCTGACCGAGGATGAATTTGTAGCGGTTGAGACGCTTGAGGAAATTGCGGGTCACACAGCTGTGCTGCTATCGCTGACACTCTGGGCAGAACTGAACACACAGCCAAATCGCCTGCGCAACATCCGTATTGGTGTGCGGGTGGAAGCCGGTGAAGCGCTCGACACTTTGCTGGATGATCTGGCGCATATTGATATTCTGGTGCTGGATTTTCCCGCCTTTAATGACGGGCGCTCTTTTTCCAAAGCCGCACGGCTGCGCTCTCATTACGGATTTGCCGGTGAGATCAGAGCATCAGGCGCTGTGCATATTGATCAGGTGAGTGCGATGCTGCGCTCCGGTTTTGACACGCTGCAGGTTAAAGATGCACGGACTTTGCAACGTCTGCTTACCGGAGAACTGCACGATAGCGGCCTCTATTATCAGCCGGTTGCCGGTGGCATTCATGGTGCCGAGCAGGGACTGGCCGGATATAGCTGGCGGCGGCGACAGGGTCTGTAAGATCAGCTGTTTTCAATACAGCCTGAATAGTTTTCACTATGGTCAATTCACGGTTTAGGGGCAGGGAGGCAGGAATAAAGCTTGTTTTATGTGCTGAAAACATTATCTACCATTATATCTCCCAAGTCTGCGCTGTTCAAAAGGCATCGTTTTGAGTTCTGATACACTTTTCATTCATGTAACCGATCAAAAGGGCGAGCGGCATACGCTTGAAGCTCTCGAAGGCTTTCGCGTTATGGAAGTGATCCGTGACTGGGGCCTGAATATTAAAGCGGAATGCGGCGGTGCCTGTGCCTGCGGCACTTGTCATGTTTATGTAACGCCGGAATGGGCGGATAAACTCTATGACCCGCAGGATGAAGAGCTGGATCAGCTCGACCAGACCTTCCATGTCGAGGATAATTCGCGGCTTTCCTGCCAGATTATTATGACGCAGGATCTGAACGGTCTTGAAGTCCGGCTGGCTCCGGGCACGGAAGCAGACCGTGAAGCGGCTTAACGCTCAAATTTCACATTGAATTGAAGATGACTTTTCCGGCGCCCATATGATAGATAACCATTCTTCATATCAACCGGCTGGTTAGGAAACACTCGTGATACGGCATATTGTATTTTTCAGCGTCAAAAAAGATCAGGACGTGGAGGATGTATGTCGCCGTTTACGGGCTCTGGCGACGATTCCCCATTCCGAATGTTTTGAAGTTGTAGCGAACAGCAAAGTTGATCCGATGTGTGACCGGATTGATCTGGTTGTTTATGGCGAGTTCCGTGACGAAGCTGCACTGGCCGCCTTTAAAGCGCATCCGACCTATGATGCGACGACTCAGGCTGTGCGCCCGTTGCGCGAAATGCGCTATTCGGCTGATTTCACATCAACCATTGCCTGAAATAATCCCCTGAAAAACAGTGCGATTGCTGATATTCATGATGATCTGCAGTTGAAGATTCACGTTAAAAGTGATTGTCTGGCTTTGAAATGATGACAAGCTGGCGGTTATTGCACTGCAGGCTGTGTTTAAAACTGCTTTAAGCCCGCACGGGCTGGTACATAGGAAATGCATATGGACGATTATGAAAAATATGCCATGGGCATGATGATCGTTTTCGGCGCGCTGATTATTGGTGCCCTGATAACCGTAAATCTTGTGGTTTATGACAAGCCCGGCTTCTTGTTTGCACTTGGTGCGGCAATCGTCGCATGGTTTTCAGCATTCGCTGTTTTGCTGGATAAGCCGCGTGTTTACGGTGCGTTGATTGCTGTGGCGATCGGTCTGGTTGCGGCTTCAATCGGCTCTTATGTTACCTGATCAGCTGATAAAGTTTGACTTTAATAAAACGCCGCCTGTTTCAGGCGGCGTTTTTGTTTCTGTCAGCGGGGCTTGCTCAGATATAAGGTGAGTAGCACTGACGGCGCGGACCGTAATTCGGCTGGAATGTATTGTCGGACGCACGGTAAGACCGGTAGCGGTTATAGCACCAGTTGATGTGGGCATTACGGCCGGAGCGGTAAACCGGTGCCGGACGGTAATAGCGTGGTGGTGCCGGACGGTAATAACGGAACTGCGGCTGATAATAAGGTCTGTAATAAGGCCGGTAGTGCGGACGGTTCCAGTGGCGCGGCCGGTCATAGCGGCGATCGTAACGACGATCATAGCGACGGTCGTAACGGCGGTCATAATGCCGTCTTTCACGATATTCGCGGCGTTCCGGATAATATTGAACATTCCGGCTCAGGCCTTGTTTTGCTGCGGTCATATCCTGCAACACAGCACTATGAGCGGCAGCAACCGGCTGCGCTTGCGCTGCAGTGCCGAAAGACAAAATGCTCATAGTCAGCGCTGTCAGCGCCGCAGTAAAATAAGAAAGCAGTTTTCTCATTTCTGTTTCTCCTCAATGAAGGCGCACTCAATAATCTTCTGTCAGCGTTTCATGACATATGCTTATCCGGCGCATCGGGCATGGTACTCTCTGAGAGATGAACGCTGCATGACTGTAATTATTCCCGCGATACAAACCGGAATTTGCTTTTTCCAATATACGCTGAAGCCACGGAAAAACTGCGGCGAATTTATGCCGGTGATTTCACAAATCATAACGGCAATGGCGCGTTCGGTGAGCGGGAGGAATCAGGAATAGAGGGATTGCGCATTTGACATAAAGATATGTTTATGTCATCAACTCAAAACTATTTGAGTAACAGGCAGGAAATATAATGAGCACTTCACTGGATGATCTGTTTGGCCCCGTCGCTGCAAAGCCGGATGGTTCGGAAGTGCTTGCCGCTTTGCAGAAAGCTGCCCGTGAACGCATCCTCATTCTTGATGGCGCGATGGGCACACAGATTCAGGGGCTGGGTTTCCATGAAGAGCATTTCCGTGGTGAGCGTTTTGCCGGTTGTGAATGCCATTTGCAGGGTAATAACGACCTTCTGACACTGACCCAGCCGCAGGCAATTGAAGAAATTCATTATGCCTATGCGATGGCAGGGGCAGATATTCTTGAGACCAATACATTCTCTTCCACTTCCATTGCACAGGCCGATTACAGCATGGAAGAGGCGGTTTATGAGTTGAACCGCGATGGTGCACGACTTGCCCGCCGTGCCGCTCTGCGTGCGCAAGCCAAGGATGGCCGCCGCCGTTTTGTCGCCGGCGCTTTGGGGCCGACAAACCGTACGGCTTCCCTGTCGCCGGATGTGAATAATCCGGGTTTTCGCGCTGTGACATTTGATGATCTGCGCATTGCCTATGCCGAGCAGATCAATGGTCTGGTCGATGGCGGTTCGGACATCATTCTGATTGAAACCATTTTTGATACGCTTAATGCCAAGGCTGCGGTCTTTGCCTGTGAGCAGGTTTTTGCCGAAAAAGGCATCCGCCTGCCGCTGATGATTTCCGGTACCATTACCGATCTTTCCGGCCGCACATTGTCCGGCCAGACGCCGACAGCTTTCTGGTATTCGCTGCGTCATGCGCGTCCGTTCACAATCGGTCTGAACTGTGCGCTGGGTGCCAATGCGATGCGTGCGCACTTGGCAGAGCTTTCAGGTGTGGCCGATACTTTTGTTTGCGCCTATCCGAATGCCGGTCTGCCGAATGAGTTCGGCCGTTATGATGAGACACCGGAAGTGATGGCCGTGCAGATGGAAGATTTTGCGCGTGAAGGTCTGGTCAATGTGGTGGGCGGCTGCTGCGGTTCTACGCCGGAGCATATTACCGCGATTGCTGAAGCCACAGGCAAATACGAGCCACGTAAGCCGGTGAAACTGGCACCACTGATGCGTTTGAGCGGTCTTGAACCATTTACGCTGACCAAAGATATTCCGTTTGTGAATGTTGGTGAGCGTACCAATGTCACCGGTTCCGCCAAGTTCAAAAAACTGATTACCGCCGGTGATTACACGACGGCGCTCGATGTTGCCCGCGATCAGGTGAATAATGGTGCGCAGATCATCGACATCAATATGGATGAAGGCCTGATCGACAGCCAGAAGGTGATGGTTGATTATCTCAATCTGGTCGCTGCCGAGCCGGATATTGCCCGTGTACCGGTGATGATTGACAGTTCCAAATGGGATGTGATCGAGGCCGGTCTGAAATGCGTGCAGGGCAAACCGCTGGTCAATTCTATCTCCCTGAAAGAAGGTGAAGAAGCCTTTATCCATCACGCTAAACTGGTGCGTGCCTATGGTGCCGCCGTGGTGGTGATGGCTTTTGACGAGACCGGTCAAGCGGATACTAAGCAGCGTAAGGTCGAGATTTGTACCCGCGCCTATAAAATTCTGACCGAGCAGGTCGGTTTTCCGCCGGAAGATATCATCTTTGATCCGAATGTGTTTGCCGTGGCGACAGGGATCGAAGAGCATAATAATTACGGTAATGATTTCATTGATGCGACCAAGGAAATCATTGAAACCCTGCCGCATGTGCATATTTCCGGTGGTGTGTCCAACCTGTCTTTCTCGTTTCGCGGTAATGAGCCGGTGCGCGAGGCGATGCATGCGGTGTTTCTCTATCATGCCATTCAGGTCGGCATGGATATGGGGATCGTTAATGCCGGTCAGCTGGCGGTTTACGAATCCATTGATCCGGAATTGCGTGAAGCCTGCGAAGATGTGGTGCTGAACCGTCGTGAGGATGCGACCGAACGCCTATTGGAAATTGCCGAGCGTTTTCGCGGCACTGCCGGTAAAGAAGCCAAAGAGAAAGACTTAAGTTGGCGCGAATGGAGCGTTGAGAAGCGTATTGAACATGCGCTGGTCAACGGTATTACCGAATATATTGAGGCTGATACGGAAGAAGCCCGCCAGAGCGCCGAGCGTCCGCTGCATGTGATTGAAGGCCCGTTGATGGCCGGTATGAATGTGGTGGGGGACCTGTTCGGCTCGGGTAAAATGTTCCTGCCGCAGGTGGTGAAATCCGCTCGTGTGATGAAACAGGCCGTGGCAGTCCTGCTGCCTTATATGGAAGAAGAAAAGGCACAGAACGGTGGCGACGAGCGTCAGAGTGCCGGTAAAATCCTGATGGCCACTGTGAAGGGCGACGTGCATGATATCGGCAAGAATATTGTCGGCGTTGTGCTGGCCTGTAACAATTATGAAATCATCGACCTCGGTGTGATGGTGCCTGCCGCGAAAATCCTGCAGGTGGCAAAAGACGAGAAGGTGGACATTATCGGCCTGTCCGGTCTCATTACGCCGTCGCTGGATGAAATGGTGCATGTGGCGGCGGAGATGGAGCGTGAAGGCTTTGATCTGCCATTGCTGATCGGCGGTGCGACGACCAGTCGTGTGCATACGGCAGTGAAAATCCACCCGAAATATCAGCGCGGCCAGACCGTTTATGTGCTGGATGCCAGCCGTGCTGTCGGTGTTGTGTCTCAGCTTTTGTCGCCGGAGCAGAAAGACGGCTATGTCGCTGACATCCGCGCGGAATATGCTAAGGTCACTGCTGCTCATGAGCGTAGTGAAGCGGAGAAGAAGCGCCTGCCGCTGGCTCGCGCCCGTGAGAATAGCGAAAAGCTGGATTGGGAAAATTATACCCCGCCGAAGCCGTCTTTCCTCGGTACCAAAGTCTTTGAAACCTATGATCTTGCTGAGCTGGCACGCTATATTGACTGGACGCCGTTTTTCCAGACATGGGAGCTGAAAGGCCGCTTCCCCGCAATTCTTGATGATGAAAAACAAGGCCCTGCCGCGCGTCAGCTTTATGAAGATGCGCAGGCTATGCTGAAAAAGATCATCGACGAGAAATGGTTTGCACCGCGAGCCGTGATCGGCTTTTGGCCTGCCAATGTGGTGGGCGATGATATTCATCTTTATAAGGACGATAGTCGTCAGGAACATACGGATACATTCTACACCTTGCGTCAGCAGCTATCGAAGCGCGATGGCCGCCCGAATGTGGCTCTGTCTGATTTTATGGCGCCAAAAGACAGCGGCAAGGCTGATTATATCGGTGGTTTTGTGGTCACCGCGGGTATTGAGGAAGTGGCGATTGCCGAGCGTTTTGAACGCGCCAATGATGATTACTCCTCCATTCTCGTTAAAGCACTGGCAGACCGTTTTGCGGAAGCCTTTGCGGAGGCGATGCATGAGCGGGTGCGTAAAGAATTCTGGGGCTATGCGAAGGATGAGACTTTCACACCGGATCAGCTGGTGGGTGAGCCTTATGCGGGTATCCGTCCGGCACCGGGTTATCCGGCACAACCGGATCACACGGAAAAGACCACTCTGTTCCGCCTGCTGGATGCCACTGCAACCACGGGTGTGGAGCTGACGGAAAGCTATGCGATGTGGCCGGGTTCTTCGGTTTCCGGTCTCTATCTCTCGCATCCGGACAGTTATTATTTCGGTGTAGCCAAGGTCGAACGCGATCAGGTGGAAGATTACGCAAATCGTAAAAATATGCCGGTTGCAGAGGTGGAGCGCTGGCTCGGGCCGATATTGAATTATATCCCTGAGTAATATTCACGCTGAAAATTGCGACTTCAGGCACAAATATCGTTCCGGTATTTGTGCCTTTTATTTTACCAATGTGCTGACATAAGCCGCAATGGCAAGGCTGGAGGTCAGCCCCGGACTTTCAATGCCGAACAGGTTGATAAGCCCTGTTATACCGTGGTCGTCACTGCCGGAAATGCGGAAATCCGCTGCGGTTTCACCGCTGCCGCTCAGTTTCGGGCGGATGCCGCTATAGGTCGCCTGTAAAACACCGTCCGGCAGTTCCGGCCAATATTGGCGGATCGCAGCATAGAAACTGTCACCACGCTGCGGATCAACGGAATAATCAAGACCTGTCTGCGGGGCGACCTGCTCCAGCCATTCGACATCAGGGCCGAAGCGCATTTGCCCGTTGAGATCCAGTGTCAGATGCACACCTAAGCCCCCGTCTACCGGCACCGGATAAATCAGATGCGAGAAGGGGTTTTTGCCGGATGCTGAGAAATAATTGCCTTTGGCAAGATGCAATGCCGGAATATGCTCCTCCGCCAGCCCGTCTATGGTTGCGGCTATCGCCTGTGCACCAAGACCGGCAGCATTGATGAAGCGCTCGGCTTCCAGCGTAAATTCTTCACCGCTTTCACGGTCGCGGGTGGTAATAGAGAAGCCATCGTCAATCTGCTCAACACGCAGGATTTCGGTTTTGAAGGCAATGGCCGCCCCGTGATTTTCTGCATCGCCCTGCAGGCTCAGCATCAGAGCGTGACTGTCAATAATGCCGGTGGAGGGGGAAAATAATGCGGCAGTACAGCGGATGGAGGATTCCAGCGCCTGTGCTTCTGCCGCACTCAGCCGTTGCAGATCATGCACGCCGCAGGCTTCTGCACGCGCTACGATTTTGTCCAGCGCGCTATGTTGGGCTTCAGACGTGGCAACAATCAGCTTGCCGCAGCGTTTATGCGGAATGCCCTGTGCTTGCGCGTAGGCATAGAGCCGTTCTTTACCTTCAACGCAAAAGCGGGCTTTCAGACTATCCGGCTCGTAATAAATGCCTGCATGGATGACTTCGGAATTACGCGACGAGGTTTGTGTGCCGATCATATGTTCGGCTTCAAGCACCAGTGTTTCAAAACCGCGCATTGCCATTTCGCGGGCAATGGCCAGACCAACCACACCGGCTCCGGCAATCACACAAGCTGTCTTTTCCATAAATCATCCCCGTCTGCTCTCCGGGGGGCAGGTTATGCTGAGCGGCAGATGGTGCGCAAGACAAAAGCTCGGCGAAAGCTGCGGAAAATCACGTTTGCGGTTATCGGAGAAAGGCATTCCATGTCTGGCTTCTCCCGCGCAATGAAAATGACATTCGCCGGCAAACTTAAAGATATCATCCTTTCTCACTTGTGCGGTCTTTCGGCATGATGATGCGCATGTTTCATCGCCGGAACAGCGTTTCTCTGAGTGAAATGAAGGCCGGACAAAATACGGAATTGAGTATGAGCCTTGCACTGCATGTAGCGGATCTTGTGCCGCTTACCCCGGATAGTCAGGTTGGTCGACAGTCCGGCCGGTCTGTCGCGCCGCTGACCCATCTGCAAAGACTGGAGGCCGAGGCTATCCATATTTTCCGCGAAGTTGCAGCAAATTTTACAAAGCCGGTGATGCTTTATTCTGTCGGCAAAGATTCATCCGTAATGCTGCATCTGGCACGCAAGGCTTTTTATCCGGCGCCGCCGCCATTTCCGTTTCTCCATGTTGATACGACATGGAAATTCAAAGAGATGATTGCCTTTCGTGATGCGCAGGCCAAGGCGCACAGGCTTGATCTTCTGGTGCATATTAATGCGCAGGGCGTGGAAGCCGGTATCAATCCGTTTATTCACGGATCAAGCGTGCATACGGATGTGATGAAGACACAAGCCCTGCGTCAGGCGCTGGATAAATATGGATTTGATGCTGCCTTTGGCGGTGCGCGGCGCGATGAGGAAAAGTCCCGCGCCAAGGAACGGGTATTTTCATTCCGCAATGCGACCCATAGCTGGGATCCGAAAAATCAGCGCCCTGAAATGTGGAATATCTACAATACGCGCATCCAGACAGGCGAGTCGATTCGCGTATTTCCGCTGTCCAATTGGACGGAAGCCGATATCTGGCATTATATTTATCAGGAGAATATCCCGATCGTGCCGCTGTATTTTGCGGCACCCCGTCCGGTTGTCGAGCGCGATAATATGCTCATTCTCGCCGATGATGACCGGTTGCAATTGTGCGCCGGTGAGAAGATTGAAACCCGTATGGTGCGGTTTCGCACATTGGGCTGCTATCCGCTGACTGCCGCGATTGAATCGCAGGCACAAACTCTGCCGCAAATTCTCGAAGAAATGCTGCTGACGCGCACATCGGAGCGGCAGGGGCGGCTGATCGACCGCGATGAGGCCGGTTCTATGGAAAAGAAAAAGCGGGAAGGATATTTCTGATGACGGATAGTATCACCCGTGCAGATCATTCAGATGCAGTGATTACGGATTATCTGGAGGCGCAGGAGCACAAATCGCATTTGAGGTTTCTGACCTGTGGCTCTGTTGATGACGGTAAATCCACCCTGATCGGGCGGCTGCTCTATGACGCCAAAACCCTGTTTGAAGATCAGATATCGCAACTGCATCAGGACAGCCGCAATCACGGCACGGCAGGCGATGATATTGATTTTGCATTGCTGGTGGACGGGCTTGAGGCGGAGCGTGAGCAGGGTATCACCATCGATGTGGCCTACCGGTTTTTCGCTACGCCGAAGCGGCGTTTTATCGTTGCCGATACGCCGGGGCATCTGCAATATACACGTAATATGGTGACGGGGGCTTCCACCGCCGACCTTGCAATTGTGCTGGTCGATGCCCGCAAAGGACTGCTGGAGCAGACACGCCGTCACAGTTTTATTGCCTCGCTGCTAGGCATCCGTCATATTGTGCTGGCGGTGAACAAGATTGACCTGATTGGTTATGATGAGGTGGTTTTTAATCAGATTGTGCAGGATTATCAGGCCTTTGCGCAAGGGTTGGGCTTCAGCACTGTTCAGGCCATTCCGGTATCAGCACGCTTTGGCGATAATATTCGCACATTTTCAGAGAATATGCCTTGGTATCAGGGGCCTTCCCTGCTGGAATGGCTGGAGACTGTGGCAATGGACAGTAAAGCGGATACCGAACAGGATTTTCGTTTTCCGGTGCAATATGTCAGCCGCCCCCATGCGGATTTTCGTGGGTTTGCAGGCACCATTGCCTCTGGGCAGGTCAGTGTCGGCGATGAAATTACGGTTGCCCGTTCCGGTGTGAGTTCAGCAATCCGTTATATTGTGACGGCAGATGGCGAGCTTGAAACTGCTCATGCCGGACAGGCAGTGACATTGGTGCTGGAAGATGAGCGCGATATTTCCCGCGGCGATATGCTGACGCATCCGCAATCGCGACCGCAGGTGAGTGATCGCTTAGCGGCGAAGCTGGTCTGGTTTGCGCCGGAACCATTGCGGGCAGGGCGGCAATATTGGCTGCGTAGTCAGACCGATCAGGTCAGTGTGACTGTTAATACGCTGAACTACCGGATTGATATTGAAAATACGGAAAGGCAATTCGCGCAGGAGCCTGCCGATCAGTTGCTGATGAATGAAATCGGGCAGGTTGCTTTGCAGCTTTCTGCGCCGCTGGCCTTCGATCCTTACGGGCAAAACCGTGCGACCGGTTCTTTCATACTGATCGACAGGCTGACCAATGCTACCGTTGCCGCCGGTTTGATCGATCATTCACTGCGCAAAGCCTCGCATATTCATGTGCAGGCTGCCAAAGTTACACCGGCAGAGCGGGCTGAGCAGAAATATCAAAAACCAGCGCTGTTATGGTTCACCGGTCTGTCCGGTTCCGGTAAGTCGGCCTTGGCCACAGTGCTGGAACAACGTCTGCATCTGGCGGGCAAACATACATTCATTCTCGATGGCGATAATCTGCGTCATGGCCTCAACGGTGATCTCGGCTTTTCAGCGGAGGAGCGTAGTGAGAATATCCGCCGTATTGCTGAAACATCGCGTCTGATGCTGGATGCAGGGCTGATTGTGCTGGTGTCGGTGATTGCACCACTGGCGCAGGATCGCGCTTTGGGGCGTCATCTTGCCGGTGAGCATGATTTTGTCGAAATCTTTGTCGATACGCCGCTCGAACTCTGTGAGGCCAGAGATGTGAAAGGGCTTTATGCCAAAGCCCGCGCCGGTGAAATTCGTGACTTTACCGGCATTGATGCCCCTTATGAACGACCGGAAGCGCCGGAACTGCACCTGCGCGGGCAGACAGGCAGTGTGGATGATCTGGCTGATGAGATCGAGAAATATCTCAATCAGCGTGGTCTCATGCATAGTCTGGTCGATGAAGGCTGGTCAATTTAGTCTTGTCTGGGAGCAGTGTTCCTTCTGATTGCAGAATGTTATATATCGCCCTGAACGGGCGTGAGGAATTTAGCATGAGCATTGAAAAGACGTCACTGGCTAATGATGATCTCATGGCGGTGATGCAGCAGGCAGCGCTTGAGGCCGGTCACGAGATTATGCGGTTTTATGAGACTGGTTGTGAGATCAGTCTGAAACCGGATGCATCTCCTGTGAGCGAAGCCGATCACGTTGCCGAAGAGGTTATTCTCAAAGCCTTGCGCGCTTATCTGCCCGATGTGCCTGTGGTTGCTGAAGAAGAAATGGCTGCCGGTGACGGGCCTCTCGAGATTCGTAATCGTTTTTTCCTCGTTGATCCGCTGGATGGCACAAAAGAATTTGTGCTGCGCAATGGTGATTTTACAGTCAATATTGCGCTGATTGAAAACGGGATACCTGTGAGCGGCGTGGTCTATGCACCGGTCAGCCGCAGGCTCTATTGCGGTTCGCCGTCCGGTGCATGGCAATATGATGTGCAGACGGATGCTCTGTCTGAGGCAATACGTTTGCAGGTGCGTGAATGCGGCGAGCAGAAAACCGCTGTCGCAAGTCGCTCCCATAATACACCGGAAACAGATGCTTATTTGCAGGAACAGGCAATCGCATCCTGTGTGAGCGTCGGTTCATCCTTGAAATTCTGTCTGCTGGCCGCCGGTCAGGCCGATGTCTATCCGCGTTTCAGCCGGACAATGGAATGGGATACAGCAGCAGGTGATGCGGTATTGCGTGCGGCAGGCGGTAAGACCCTGACATTGGATGATCAGCCGCTGACCTATGGCAAGCGCAACCAGTTGTCAGACAGCGACTATGCCAATCCGTTCTTTATTGCTTATGGCGGTGCCGGGCCGGTCTGAACCGACTCAAATGTCAGAGTATTTCACAGTCAAGTTGGATCAGCTCGACGCCTGTGATAATGCGATCACATAAAGAATCCAGAGCGAGCACTATGATCCAATCTGGACGTAAACCGCTCTAGTTACATACGTCCGCAATTACGAAGCTGTGCTGCATAACGCTGCGAAATATTGGTGGCTTTTTTGGCAGCGCGCTGCACCATGGCATTGCCGCGCCAGCTGCCTTTTGCATAGCCGCCATGGCCGGAATAATAAGCCAGATACAGATTATACGGATCGTTCAGAGAGATGCCGTTACTGATATTGCTCTGTTTGTGATACCAGCCGACAAAATGGATCGCATCGCCGAAATTGGTGCGGCTCGCACCATAACGGCCGGTTTCACGCGTATAACGTGCCCATGTGCCGTCCAGCGCCTGAGAATAGCCATAGGCGGAAGACTGTCGCTTCCACGGAATGAAACCGAGCAACTTGGTACGTGGCGGACGCGCATAGGGCTGGAAGCTTGATTCTGTGTAGATCGTCGCCATCATGATCGGGATCGGCACGCCAAAATCGCGCTCGGCTTTTTTGGCATCTTTATGCCAGTTATTCACCCAGCCGTCGCGCTGATCGAAAATCGCACAGGCATTATTGACTGATTTGGGTGCAGAGGCGCATCCAGCCAGAAAAACAGCAAAAATAAGAAGGAATTTTTTCATTTAGGCGATCTTTCAGGCAGGCAATCTCTGGGGCGAAATGAAACATTCCGTCTTGCGAAAAAGATGATCCGCAAAACAGCAAAGTGATAATGCTGAAAATCATAACGTGAAAAACTTCGGCAAAATGTGGTGCAAACAGGTTTTGAATGACTATGTTTGCTGGCGTAGTTAACCTTGGGTTAAAAACGTGGTCGCCGGTACCGGCGCTAAAATATAAAAATAACGTGCGATGATTAAATCATCCACGTTCAAAATACTGAAATCTATAGGGAAATTTATAAACACCGCTTGAGGTGTGATGGTCGGAGCGAGAGGATTCGAACCTCCGACCCCCTGATCCCAAATCAGGTGCGCTACCAGGCTGCGCTACGCTCCGTTGACCGTGAGGCGGCTTATAGCGCCGCATTTTGCTCCCTGCAAGCGAATTATGCAAAAAAATCAAAACAACTGTTTATTATTGAAATTTATGAGCTTTTTGCGTCTGATTTTCACTGTTGTCAGAATTGATTTTTGTACGGGAAAGGCCGGTTTTTCAACGCAATATGCGCATTGATCTTGATTATGAATTTATAAATAAATCAATATAATCAATTATTTAATGGCTAAATTTTCAGATTAAAATTTATTGGATTTGTCCGGTTTTTGCAAAATATCGCTTGGCAAAAATGATTTTCCGATCCTATGGTCAAAGAAGGAATACAAAACAGTTTTGAGTGAGTTTTAGCCGTCCGGAATGACATCCGTTCAGGTCATGCATGTTCTTTGATTCTTTTCAGGAGCAAATAATGCAATCCACCGCGATCAATACAGAGCAGTCCATTCAGTATTTTACAAGTGAGTCTCCGGCGGATGAGGCAATCTTGATCCGTCCGGAAGGTTTTCGCGAATATGACGCGCGTTGGTGGTATGGCTTTGCGGGTGCTGAACAACCCGCTGAGATTAATCTGGCAGGTATAACAGCTGTCGGAGCAGGTTTGGCGCATATGGTGCGACAGCGCGGTATCGAACCGGCAATTGTGGTCGGCCATGATCTGCGCAGCTATTCGTTTGAGATTAAGACAGCGCTTATCAAAGGTCTGATATCCGGCGGGATGCAGGTCTTTGATATCGGGCTTGCGCTGTCACCTATGGCTTACTACGCGCAATTTGCACTGAATGTGCCGTCTGTTGCGATGGTGACCGCCTCACATAATGAAAATGGCTGGACAGGGGTGAAAATGGGCTGTGAACGCCCTTACACATTCGGACCGGCAGATATGGCTGAGCTGAAATCAATTGTTCTGGAGCGTCAGGCTGAGCCGGCTAAAGGCGGGTGCTATAATTCCGTCAATAATATCGAAAAGCTTTATTCCGCAGCTTTAACAAAAGGCCGCTTTTTAAAGCGCCATCTGAAAGTTGTTGTTGCTTGCGGAAATGGCACTGCGGGTTTGTTCGCTCCGCAAATTTTGCGCCGGATTGGTTGTGATGTTGTGGAAGTTGACTGCGCGCCGGACTGGAATTTTCCGCATTATAATCCTGATCCGGAAACCACTCCCATGCAAAAAGCAATGGCGGAGGCCGTGAGAACCTATGGAGCTGATCTGGCTTTTGGCGTTGATGGTGATGGCGACCGCTGCGGTGTGGCGGATCATGAGGGCAATATTATTTATGCTGACCGTATTGGCTTGCTATTGGCGCGGCAATTCTCAGAAAAGCACCAAGCCGCGCATTTTATTGTCGATGTGAAATCGAGCGGATTGTTTCGCAGTGATCCGGTATTGCAGGCTTATCAGGCAACGGTCGAATATTGGAAAACCGGCCATTCCTATATCAAGCGCCGCATGGGGGAGTGCCGCGCATTGGCGGCGTTTGAAAAATCCGGCCATGTGTTTTTGAGCCAGCCTTTGGGGCTGGGTTATGATGATGGTCTGGCAACCGCCATCGCGGTTTGCGAAATGCTGGCTGCCCATCCGGATCAGAGTTTGGCCGCGCTCCACCGGCAATTGCCGGTCAGTTATGCAACGCCGACGCTCAATATTCCCTGCTGTGATGGTGAAAAATACGGGCTGGTTAGCCGGATACAGGATTATTTTGCCAATTTGTTTAAGGCGGGTGGTTCATTTGCAGGGCAGAAGATTACGGAGCTTCTGACGATCAATGGCGCGCGTGTCACAGTGGCTGACGGTACATGGGGATTGATCCGTGCATCGTCAAACAAGCCGGATTTGGTGGTGGTTGCCGAGAGTCCGGTCTCGCTTGAGAGGCGCAATGACATGCTGTGTGCAATCAAAGATGTTTTGAGACAATTCAGGGCAGGGGAATTACCCGATTTTGAGGGTGGGTTTTAAGTTTTTTGAATAGCTTGGGCGGGGGCGTTGGCTATGGCTTTTGATCGGGAAAACGGACAGTTCAACGGAATTAATCATACGAATTTGCCGTTGTTGAGTTTTGTGATGTGCGGCGGCAGTGGCTCACGTTTATGGCCGCTCTCCAGAATTGACAAGCCGAAACAATTTCATCACCTGTCCGGCGATGAGAGCCTGTTGCTCGCGACTTTAAAGCGCCTGCAATTTGCTCCCGAGAACAGAATTTCTGTGATCGGTGCACAGGCTCATTCCGAGCAAATTGCACAAACAATTTATGCTATGTCTGATGTGGGGGATATCAGGACAATCTTAGAGCCTGTGGCGCGTAATACCGCTGCGGTTGCAGCACTGGCCTCGCTGTCTGCATTATCGGGCTGTGATGATGCTTTGATCCTGCTTTGTCCGGCAGATCATGAAATATCGACTACAGAGCAGTTTTGGCAGAGCGTAGCGCAGGGAGTTCCTGCTGCCGCGCAAGGAGCGATTGTTACATTCGGGCTTTTGCCGGAACGGCCGGAAACCGGCTATGGTTATATTCAGGCCGGTGAGCCGCATGGCGCAGGCTATGTTATCAGCCGATTTACTGAGAAACCGGATTATGACAGTGCCTTGTCTTTTATCCGGCAGGGAGATTACTTCTGGAACTCTGGCATATTCCTGTTTCGGGTAAGCACTATGCGGGACGCCTTTCTGCAATATGCACCGGATATCTGGCTGGCTGTGCAGGCTGCACTCGATAAGGCAGAGCGCGATGATAATGCGATAAGATTACCGGAATATCTGTATCAGTCTGTGCCAGCGATTTCCTTCGATCATGCGATTATGGAAAAAGCAGGCAGATGTGTGCTGATACCGGCTTCATTCCGCTGGAGTGATCTCGGCTCATGGCACTCTTTGCTCCAGCATCAACCGCAGGATAGTTGCGGCAATGTGCTGTGTGGGGACGTGATCGCCCATGATTGCAACAATAGTTATATTCGCAGTGAAAGCGGATTGCTCGCAGTGTCCGGCCTGAATGATATGGCTGTTATTGCCACCAAGGACGCAACCTTTGTGGCTCCGCTGGCACAGAGCCAGCATGTGCAGGCCATTGTCAGGCAGCTGACGCAGCAAAAGCGTGCAGAATTATATTATGAAGCACCCATTCCTCTATCGGGCACGCACCGGCAAAAGGTGCAGGACTGGTTATTTGAACAGGCACTGCCCCTCTGGTCTGTACGTGGTACCGATCATCGCCATGGCGGTTTCTATGAAAGCCTTTCTATGCAGGGGCTGCCGGTTGCAGGCCTTCGCCGTTCACGAACTATAGCGCGGCAGATTTATGCTTTTGCGAAAAGTTCTCAGGCGGGATGGAGCGGGGAGGCTGCTGGTCTGATTGCTCATGGTTTGATCTTCATGCAGGCGAAAGGGCGCAGTCGCTATGGCGGCTGGGTGCAGTCATTTCATGCTGATGGCAGTGTGGCGGAAAGTCAGGAAAATCTCTACGATCAGACCTGTATGTTGCTTGCATTGAGCTATGCTCATCAGACGGGACATAATCAGGCTCTGCAATTAGCGCAGGAGACTTTTGCATTTCTGGATGCCAGATTGGCGCATCCCAAAGGCGGTTTCTACGAAACATTTGCTGACCACGCTAATCCGCAGGCTATACTCAGCAGCAATGCGCATATGCATTATCTCGAAGCCTGTCTGGCATGGCATGAGGTGAGCGGAGATATTGTGTTTCTCCATCGTGCATCCGAGATTGTAGCTCTGTGTGAATATTATTTTTTTGATCGTGATTATTGGTGTCTGGGAGAATATTTCACTGCGAACTGGCAGCGGGTGCAGGATAAACGTGGCACTCACACAGAGCCTGGTCATGCTTTTGAATGGGCAGCGTTGCTCAGTGATTATGCCAAGCGCACTGGTTGCCAAAACACACAGCGGATGGCGCATCGTTTGTATAGCAATGCTATTTCCAGCGGGATCAACCGGGCGACAGGTCTGGCCTATAATGTGGTGTCGCGTGAGGGCAGGCCGGTGGATAGCGGTAGCCGCAGCTGGCAGCAATGTGAGGCGATCAAAGCTGCGATCATGCTCGATGGCTATAATGGTCAGGATATGAAGCCGGAAATTGAAGCGCGCATCGCCACTTTGTTTCGCTGGCATCTGCATCCGGCAAAACGCGGTTTGTGGATTGACCGCGTTGATAAGAACGGAAGTCATTGTTCCGGTCATGTGCCGGCTTCAATCCTCTACCATCTGGTCAGTGCACTGACCTTATATTTGCAAGTCACAGCAAAAGCAGCTGACGCACCTGTGGCGGGTAAGTCAGGCATATCTGAGAGGATAGCTATGTCAGTCTGAAAGGAATTGTCTGTGGAATTATGCTGATACAAAACAAACTTATTTGAATATGAGGTTGATCTGCTTGTGTTCAGCCACTGATTAGTTATCCTGACATGCAAAGCTGTTTCAGGAGAAGCGAAAGCCGGATTTCCTGAAACCGCATTCAAAAACAATCAGAGCGGGCGCGGAGGATAAATCCGCATTAGGCACGTTTTGTCCGTTTAATGGGTAAAATCAGGCAGATTTTTATGCAGCACTCTCCGCGTCATCGTGCCATTCTGGAACAGGCTAAGCTGAAAGGTCAGGTGCTGGTTGATGATCTGGCTGAACAATTTCAGGTTAGCCCGCAGACAATCCGTAAAGATCTCAATGATTTGTGCCGTGCGCAATTGCTGACCCGTACCCATGGCGGAGCACTGTTTCCCTCGGGCGTGGAGAATCTGGAATATGAAGCGCGCAGGCAAATCGCAGCCTCGGAAAAACAGGCTATCGGTCAGGCCGCAGCTGCATTGATACCGGAAGGCGCATCGCTTTTCATCAATATCGGCACGACTACTGAGGCAGTGAGCCAGCATTTGCTGTCGCATAGCCAGTTGATGGTGATTACCAATAATATCAATGTCGCCAGTCGCTTACGCGTCTATTCAGGGTTGGAAGTCATTATTGCCGGTGGTGTTGTGCGCGCCAGTGACGGTGGTATTGTCGGTGAGGCGGCAGTTGATTTCATCCGTCAGTTCAAAGTGGATTATGCAGTTATCGGCGTTTCAGCGATTGATGCCGATGGTGCATTGCTCGATTTTGACTATCGCGAGGTAAAGGTTGCGCAGGCGATTATCGCCAATGCCCGTCATATTATTCTGGTAGCAGATTCCACCAAGATGGAGCGCAGCGCACCGGTGCGGATGGGGCATTTATCGCAGATTGATACTTTCATCACTGATCAGTGCATTGAACCGTCTTTGCGTCAGATTTGCGCCGATCATGATGTGCAGTTGATTGAAGCTTTGAAACTTTAAGACCTGACGGGTTTTATCTCGCGACTGCATAAGTTTTTTGCACATCCTTATTTTTGTGAAGTTTCGTTTTTTCGCTCGATTTAGTTTCGTTTTTTACTATATTGCTTTCATATTGCGGATGATGCCGGATTGAAGACGATTCCGGTGCGCCGTTTTTCATGTGTCACAGCCGTGTCAATTTACCGTGCTTCAAGCAGTTACGTATTGAATTGACATGATTTTCGGCGGAGCTTGCGACGTGGTTGCAAATACGGACTACGATATTTTCATTATTGGCGGCGGTATTAATGGCTGCGGCATAGCCCGCGATGCTGCAGGGCGTGGTTTCCGCACCGGTCTGGCCGAAATGAAAGATCTGGCAAGCGGTACATCCTCCCGTGCAACCAAACTTATTCATGGCGGATTGCGCTATCTGGAGCATTATGAATTCCGGCTGGTGCGTGAAGCCCTGATGGAGCGTGAAGTGATCTGGGCTAATGCCCCGCATGTGGTCAAGCCGATGCGTTTCATTCTGCCTTATCATCGCGGTGGTGTGCGTCCGGCATGGCTGTTGCGTCTGGGTTTGTTCCTGTACGACCATATTGGCGGGCGCAAATTGCTGCCTGCAACCCGCACCCTGAATATGAAAACCGATAAGGCTGCGGCACCGCTGAAAGACCTGTTCACCAAGGCTTTTGAATATTCCGATGCATGGGTTGATGATGCGCGTTTTGTGGCACTCAATGCGATGGATGCCAAGGAACGCGGTGCAACAATCCGCACCCGCACCAAAGTCATTGCCGCACGGCGCACTGCTGATATCTGGCATCTGACATTGCTGGATTTGCGCTCGGGCAAAACCAGTGAGGTGACATCAAAGCTCGTGGTGAATGCTGCCGGCCCGTGGGTTGACCGTGTGCTTGCCGGTGTGGAAGGTCTGGCCGAGGTGCATAATGTGCGTCTTGTGCAGGGCAGCCATATTGTGGTGCGTAAGAAATTCGACGGCGATCGTTCTTATTTCTTCCAGAATAATGACGGGCGCATCATTTTTGCTATTCCTTATGAAAATGATTTCACGCTGATCGGTACCACAGATCAGGACTATCACGGTGATCCGGCGAAAGTGGAAATCACTGATGCCGAGAGCGATTATCTGTGCTCTGCCGCCAGTGAATATTTCCGCGAGCCGGTAAAGCGCGAAGATATTGTCTGGGCTTATTCCGGTGTCCGTCCGCTCTATGATGACGGAGCCGATAAGGCGCAGGAAGCCACGCGCGATTATGTGCTGAAGGATGATGCCGGTGAGAATAAAGCGCCGCTGATTAATATTTTCGGCGGCAAAATCACGACCTATCGCCGTTTATCCGAGCATATGATGCAGAAAATCGAGCATTTTCTTGGCAAAAAAGGTGCGCCATGGACACATAAGGCACCATTGCCGGGTGGTGATTTTCCGGTGCAGGATTTTGGCCGGATGAGCGCGAAATTTGCTGCGCATTATCCTTTTCTGGCACCGTCTCATGCGGCACGACTGTTCCGCATGTATGGTACGCGCGCGCAGTGGATTTTGGGCAATGCAGCGGATTATAAAGATCTCGGTCAGCATTTTGGTGCCGATCTTTATGAAGTTGAAGTGCGTTATATGATGGTACAGGAATGGGTACTGACCGCAGAAGATATTGTCTGGCGACGCAGCAAACGCGGGCTGGTCATGACAGCAAGCGAGATCGCTGCTCTGGATCAGTTCATGAAAACCGAAACCGGTTATCATGAGGAAGCGGCGTAACGTTTTTCATATTATCCACTTATAGTTTCACACCGCAGCAGGAAACTTCCGGCTGCGGTGTTTGTTTTTACAGCCATAGTTTCTCCTCCTTTGGGTCTCATCCTCATGCTCTTCACAGCAGCATAAATCTGGACTACCATTCTCTGTGCAGACACTGAGTGAAGCTCTGGAGGAGAGCCAGCAATGAGCATTCAGTCAGGCGAAATATCCGCCGCGGCAGGTCAGTCAGTCTTCAGCGCTCATGCGGAGCGGGTTCACTCTGCCATTCGTGGCAGCGGTGCAGCACGCTCGGCTCTCGTTGCCTCATGGCAGCGGTCTGCTCGTCTGCACGGGTTGAAACCGCAGGATCCCGGCAAACCCCAAACTATCACCGCTCAAAAATTGCGCGAAGTGCAGGAATATGTCGAGCCGCTGACCCATCTGGCACAACCGGTGCTGGATCGTCTGTTTCTGTCGGTTGGCGGTATCGGTTGTTGTGTATTGCTGGCTGACGGTACTGGTGTGCCGGTGGAGCGGCGCGGGGCTGTTGCGGACGATAAGATATTTCATAAATGGGGACTGTGGACGGGTGCCGTCTGGAGTGAAGCCTGTGAGGGTACCAACGGCATTGGCACCTGTATTGTCGAGCAACGCGCAGTGACAATTCACCGTGACCAGCATTTTCATGCAAGAAATGCTGGGCTTTCCTGCTCTGTTGCCCCGATCCACGATCATACAGGGCAACTTGTTGCTGTGCTTGATGTATCCTCCTGCCGGTCTGACCTGACTGAGGCCTATGCAGGGTTGATTTTTGCTGCGGTGAATGACGCGGCACGCAAGATTGAGACAGATTATTTCCGCTATCATTTCCAGAAAGCCCGCATTGTTCTGGCACCTGTCACTGAGCATAATAGCGGCGCACTGCTGGCAATTGATCGTGATGATATGGTGATTGGTGCCAGCCGTTCCGCACGTCTGGCACTGGGGTTGGGCGAAGACGGGTTGAAAGATCCGGTTCCTGCGGCCGATTTCTTCGGAACGCTGGCTGAGCAGGATATGGATATGGCCGAAGCTGAACGCGGTGTCATTATCCGCGCCCTTGCACGGGCTGAGGGTAAAATTTCCTCGGCAGCCAAAATTCTTGGCATGAGCCGTGCAACCCTGCATCGTAAGCTCAACCGTTTGCAGATCAGACGAAACGGCTGAGCCGCGCGGCATTCCGGAAAATGTGAAATGTTTTTTGGACGGGATGCACGAATTTAAAGCCATCTCTCAAACTGTCTCATTCTTGCGACATTGCGGGCAAGAGTTTGTGATGAGTGCTCCGCTGGCCTCATGACAAGCCGCGTATTTCCCGCAACATTATTTGTGAGTTCAGGCATGTCTATCTGAGGAGAGATAGCGTGCTGATAATGAGCGAAAAACAGGGAGAGAGACAATGAACAAGGTTGAAGTAAGCCGGACAGTTCATCCTAAATTTGCCAAACGCTATGGCAATTTCATCGGCGGCAAATGGGTCGAACCGAAATCCGGACGTTATTTTGAGAATATTTCACCGGTCAACGGGCAGGTTCTCTGCGAGATTGCCCGTTCCGATGCGGCAGATGTGGAACTGGCGCTTGATGCCGCCCACGCCGCGAAAGAAGCATGGGGGCGCACCAGTGCCGCAGAACGTGCGCTGATCCTCAATAAAATCGCTGACCGGATGCAGGATAATCTGGCACTGCTGGCCGAAGCCGAAACCTGGGACAACGGCAAGCCGATCCGCGAAACCACCAATGCCGATATGCCGCTGGCGATTGACCATTTCCGCTATTTTGCCGGTGCTATCCGTGCGCAGGAAGGCGGTATTTCTGAAATCGATCACGATACAGTCGCCTATCACTTCCATGAACCTTTGGGCGTGGTCGGGCAGATTATTCCGTGGAACTTCCCGATCCTGATGGCGGTGTGGAAACTCGCACCGGCACTGGCTGCGGGTAACTGTGTGGTGCTGAAACCGGCTGAGCAGACACCGGCTTCTATTCTGGTGCTGGCGGAACTGATCGGCGATCTGTTGCCTGCCGGTGTGCTGAATATTGTCAACGGTTTCGGCCTCGAAGCCGGTAAGCCGCTGGCTTCCAGCCCGCGCATTGCCAAAATCGCCTTTACCGGTGAAACCACCACCGGCCGTCTGATTATGCAATATGCCAGTCAGAATCTCATTCCGGTCACGCTGGAGCTGGGTGGTAAATCACCCAACATCTTCTTTGAAGATGTGACTGCGGAAGATGATGACTATCTCGACAAGGCCATTGAAGGCTTTGTGATGTTTGCGCTCAATCAGGGTGAGGTCTGTACCTGCCCGAGCCGTGCGCTGATCCATGAAAAAATTTACGACAAATTCATGGAAAAAGCCCTGAAGCGCGTTGAGGCAATTGTGCAGGGTGACCCGCTCAATCCGGCAACCATGATCGGCGCGCAGGCCTCGCAGGAACAGCTGGAAAAAATCCTCAGCTATATGGATATCGGTCGTCAGGAAGGTGCGGAAGTGCTGACCGGTGGCGAACGCAACCAGCTGGGCGGTGATCTGGCCGGTGGTTTCTATGTGAAGCCGACGGTCTTCAAAGGCCACAATAAGATGCGGATTTTTCAGGAAGAAATCTTCGGTCCTGTGGTTTCTGTCACGACTTTTAAAACGGATGAGGAAGCGCTGTCGATTGCCAATGACACGCTTTATGGCCTTGGTTCCGGTGTGTGGACGCGTAACGGCAACCGTGCTTACCGCTTTGGCCGTGGTATTCAGGCAGGGCGCGTCTGGACAAACTGCTACCATGCTTATCCGGCACACGCGGCTTTTGGTGGTTACAAACAATCCGGAATAGGGCGCGAAAATCACCTGAAAATGCTCGATCATTACCAGCAGACCAAAAATATGCTGGTGAGCTACAGCCCTAAAAAACTGGGCTTCTTTTGATCTGACGAAATGATCTCCCCCGAAGCCGGTCATGACTTCGGGGGAGATATGCAAAAACAAAAAATGAGAGCGAACGCAGTGAGTAGGATGCGTTGCAAACGCTCTGAATGTGGTTGCATTCCACGGCTGTCAGGCTGATCCGGCCTGATTGTGAAATGCTTCAGCCACGGTGATCCGGTCAATCCGGCTCGCCGACTTTCCGTAATGTTGGTGTCATGAATGGAGCAGAAGGAGTGCCTCTCTTTCTGCCAAAGGAGATTGTTATGGCAAAAACTATGAAAGCCGCTGTTGTACGTGAATTCGGAAAACCCCTGACAATTGATGAAGTGCCGATACCTGTGCCGGGGCCGGGGCAAATTCAGGTTGCTATTCAGGCATCCGGTGTCTGTCACACCGATCTTCATGCGGCTGAAGGCGATTGGCCGGTGAAACCAAATCCGCCATTTATTCCGGGGCATGAAGGTGTGGGCTATGTCTCCGGCGTTGGTGCCGGTGTCAAACATGTCAAGGAAGGTGACCGCGTTGGTATTCCGTGGCTTTATACGGCTTGCGGCTATTGCAATCATTGTCTCGGCGGTTGGGAGACCTTGTGTGAATCGCAGGAAAATACCGGCTATTCTGTGAATGGCGGTTTTGCCGATTATGTGGTGGCTGATCCGAATTTCGTTGGTCATTTGCCGAAGAATATCGAGTTTAACGAAATCGCGCCGGTACTCTGCGCTGGTGTGACCGTTTATAAAGGGCTGAAAGTCACGGATACCAAACCCGGTGACTGGATGGTGATTTCCGGTATCGGCGGGCTTGGCCATATGGCTGTGCAATATGCCAAAGCCATGGGGCTCAATGTTGTGGCTGTCGATATTGATGATGCCAAACTCGATCTGGCGCGACGACTGGGTGCAGTTGCAACCGTCAATGCCAAAACCAGTAATGATCCGGCAGCCGAAGTGAAAAAACTGACCGATGGCGGTGCGCAGGGCGCACTGGTGACAGCGGTCTCGCCAAAAGCGTTTCAGCAGGCGCTGGGGATGATGTCGCGTGGCGGCACGATTGCTTTCAACGGTCTGCCTGCCGGTGAGTTTCCGGTGTCGATTTTCAACATGGTGCTGAATGGCGTGACACTGCGCGGTTCCATTGTCGGCACAAGGCTGGATTTACAGGAGTCGCTTGATTTCGCTGCAGATGGTAAAGTGAAGGCGACGATCAGCACTGACAGGCTGGAGAATATCAACGCGATTTTCGACAAGATGCGCAAAGGTGAAATCGAAGGCCGTATCGTGATGGATATGACCAAATAGATCACAAAGTGGAGGGTGTCATGACTGAAGCAGAAATGAACACGAATACAGCACCGCTGAACAAAGTGACTGCGACGCCTGACGCCCTCAAACTGATTGCCGAATTGCAGGCAGAATATGGCCCTGTGATGTTTCACCAGTCCGGCGGTTGCTGTGATGGTTCATCGCCGATGTGCTATGCGCAGGGTGATTTTCTGATCGGCGATCAGGATGTGCAATTGGGCGAGATTGGCGGTGCGCCGTTTTATATCAGCCGATCGCAATATGAAGCATGGAAACATACGGATCTGATTATTGATGTGGTGCCGGGGCGGGGCGGTATGTTCTCGCTCGATAATGGCCGTGAAGTGCGTTTTCTGACCCGATCGACCATTTGTACGATTTAATTGCTCCCAAGGCGTGACGTAAAAAAGGGCGGAAATTCCGCCCTTTTTTATATGTCTGTGTGGCTTATGGCAGCTTGTAAGACATCACATAATCACCGGCTTTGGTGCCGACTGAACCATGGCCACCGGCCACGATCAGCACATATTGTTTGCCGTCTTTGCCGGTATAGCTCATCGGTGTGGACTGACCACCCGCAGGCAGACGTGTCTGCCAGAGTTGCTTACCGGTTGTGAGATCATAGGCGCGCAGATAATCGTCAACCGCTGCACCGAGGAAGGCAACCCCGCCTGCGGTAATCATCGGCCCGCCGATACCCGGCACGCCAAGTTTCAGCGGAATTGGCACCGGTGCCATATCTTCTACCGTGCCGTTTTTATGTTTATAGGCGATCTTGCCTGTGCGCAGGTCAACACCGGCCACATAGCCCCATGGCGGCGACTGGCACGGAATGCCAAGCGGTGACAGGAGCGGCCCCATAAATACGCCGTAAGGCGCGCCGTCATTACGGTTCAGCCCCTGCTCGCTGGCTTTTTCATCCTCACCTTTCGGCGGAATCTGATCCGCAGGCACAAGGCGAGAGGTGAAGGCCAGATAAGTCGGCATACCGAACATCACCTGACGTTTCGGATCTACCGCTACACTGCCCCAGTTAAAGACGCCGAAATTGCCGGGATAGACAATTGTACCCTGCAGGGAAGGCGGGGTGTAACGACCCTCATAGCGCAGCGAGCGGAACTGGATGCGGCAGGCAAGCTGATCGAACATCGTTGCCCCCCACATATTGGCTTCCGTCAGCGGCGGAGGATTGAAGCTGAGACCGGAAAGCGGCTGTGTCGGTGCGGAGAAATCTTCCGGTATTGCTCCTGTCGGGGCTGCAACTTCGGTAACCGGAATAATCGCTTCACCGGTACGCCGGTCGAGCACATAAATATCGCCCTGCTTGGTTGGACCTACCAGTGCGGGCACAACTTGTCCGCTCTTATTGGTAATGTCGAGCAGCACGGGCTGAGCAGGCACGTCCATATCCCAGAGATCATGATGCACCGTCTGGCGTACCCAGCGAACCTGACCGGTTTTTACATCCAGAGCTGTGATGGAGGAAGAATATTTCTCTACCGCCTCACTGCGCCCCATGCCGAGCTGATCCGGCACCTGATTACCGAGAGGTATATAGATCAGGCCGAGCTTTTCATCAGCGCTGAATACCGACCAGCTATTCGGGGAATTGGTGGTGTAATGCTCACCGTCCGCAATCGGTGTGGTGACATCAGGATTACCGGAATCCCAGTTCCACAACAGCTGGCCGGTGAGAATATCAAAGGCGCGGATAACGCCCGACTGTTCCTGCGTCGAGAAATTATCATTCACCGCGCCGCCGACGATGATTTTTCCGTCCATCGCAGTTGGCGGGGAGGTGGAGTAATAATAGCCGGACGGATTATATTTCATGCCGCGGGTCAGATCGAGTACGCCTTTATCAGCAAAACTCTCACAAATCTGGCCGGTCTTGGCATCCAGTGCAATCAGATGCGCATCCGATGTCGGCAGATAAACCCGCTCATAACAGGCCTGATCTGCGGCAACGCTCTGGTCTTTCCAATAGGTTACACCACGGCAAGTCTGGTGCTGGCGCTGGGTATTGGCGCTGACCTCAGGGTTATAGCGCCACTTTTCCTTGCCCGTATCCGCATCCAGCGCAATGGCAATATTATGCGGCGTGCAGAGATAAAGCGTGTCTTCAATCTTGAGCGGTGTCACCTGATAAGTGGTTTCCGTCACATCCTGCGGCTGGCGCACATCGCCGGTTTGGTATTGCCATGCAAGCTGCAGGCTAGCCACATTTTCCGGTGTGATCTGGGTAAGCGGTGAATAACGCTGACCATATTGCGTGCGGCCATATTGATGCCATTCGCCATCCGGTACCGTATTGCCCATATCCGGTGTTGCCGCGACCGCTTCCGTGGGTAGAGAACCGTCGAGATTATGCGGATCTTTGGTGATTGAGATACCGGCAACAATCAATGCGGCCGCGATTGCCCCCAGCAGCGGCAGAGGACTGGCGCTGCCTGCACGTGCCTGTTCTATCGTTGGTGCCACTTCTCTGCTGGCAGGGCTGAGCGCTTTGCGGATCGGTGGCAACAACAGCCACAGACCCAGCAGCACAATAATGCCGCCGCGTGAGCCGAGCGGCCACCAGTCGAAACCGACTTCATAAAATGCCCAGCCGAGTGTGCCGAGAATGATCAGGGCATAGACCCAGAGTGCCGCAGCACGGCGGGTGAAAAGCAGTATGGCGGTCAGTAAAAAACCGGCCGCTGTAATAATGTAATAAAGGCTGCCGCCCAGCAGGGCGAGTTTTATGCCACCATAACCAAGCGCTATGCCTATGAACGCAAAGAGGATGGCTGTTAATGAAACTAACACAATGCTACCCCTTATTTATTGAATGGGGAAGAATATAGATCAGTAAAGCACAGCGGGAAGTGCTTCGAAACATTTATTTGAAAATAGAACAAATGAATCGGCGCAGATACAGTTAATTCTGACAGGAAAAAGCGCAGGCAATTCTGTAAAACAATAAGTAAATCAATTCTCTAATCAATGAAAACGCCGCCCTGTTGAGAGCGGCGTTTATCTTCAGAGCATTAGCCTTGGGAGGATGGTGCTTTTATAAACGTGTGCTGGTGAAACTGCGCAGGCGCAGCGCATTGGTCAGCACGAAGATGCTCGACAGTGCCATGGCTGCAGCAGCCAGTACCGGCGAGAGCAGGATGCCGTAAAACGGATAGAGCAGACCTGCTGCAACCGGAATAAGCGCGGTATTGTAGGAAAATGCCCAGAACAGGTTCTGACGAATATTGCGGATGGTCGCTTTGGACAGGGCAATCGCATCCACAACAGCAGTCAGATCGCCGCTCATCAGCACCACATCGGCGCTTTCAATAGCGATATCCGTGCCGGTGCCCACAGCCACACCCACGTCAGCCGCAGCCAATGCCGGTGCATCATTGATACCGTCGCCGACAAAGATGATTTTACGGTCAGAACCTGCGAGACGCTTCAGTGCTTCCACTTTACCATCCGGCAGAACTTCCGCTGACACCTCATCAATACCGAGTTCTTTGGCAATGGCATTTGCCACGACTTTGCTGTCTCCGGTAATCATCGCCACTTTCAGGCCAAGCTTATGCAGGGCATCAATTGTGACTTTGGTTGTCGGTTTCAGCTCATCCGCCACGGAGAAGGCGGCGACCAGTGCACCATCCCGTGCCATATAGAGAACGGATTGCGCTTTGGCAGTCATTGCTGCTGCGGCCTCTGCACCGGTGCTGACATCAATGCCGAGCTTTTTCATGAAACGTTCTGCACCGACATGGACGGGCTGACTGTCAACCATGCCACTGACGCCGAAGCCCGGTACAGCTTCAAACTCTTTGACTTCCGGCTGTTTCAGCCCCTTGTCTTCCGCAGCTTGCACCACAGCAGTCGCAATCGGATGTTCTGAGCGGGATTCCAACGCGGCTGCCAATGCCAGCATCTCATCAGCACTCTGATTGCCGAATGTATGGAACTGCGACAGCACAGGTTTGCCGATGGTCAGCGTGCCGGTTTTGTCGAAAGCGATAATATCGGCATCGCGCAGGCTTTGCAGAGCATCACCACGGCGGAACAGCACACCCATTTCCGCACCGCGACCGGTGCCGACCATGATCGAGGTCGGCGTTGCCAGACCCATGGCACAAGGACAGGCGATAATCAGCACGGCAATGGCATTAGCCAGCGCAAAGGTGAAGGCCGGTTCAGGGCCGAAGATAAACCAGATCAGGAAAGTGACAAAGGCTGCGAGCATAACCGCAGGCACAAACCATGTCGTGACCTTGTCGATCAGGTTCTGGATCGGCAGCTTATCGGCCTGTGCATCTTCCACCATACGGATGATCTGCGAGATCACCATATCCGCACCAACCTTGGTGGCGCGATAGGTGAAAGCGCCGGTCTTGTTGACCGTACCACCGACAACCGTGTCACCGACATTTTTCGTGGCGGGAATTGGCTCACCGGTAATCATGGATTCATCAATATAAGACGTACCCTCGGTGATCTCACCATCGACCGGCACTTTCTCACCCGGACGCACCAGAACGAGATCGCCTGCACGCACATCCTCCAGCGGAACATCCTGTGCCACGCCGTCACGCACCACACGCGCGGTTTTGGCCTGAAGCCCGAGCAGATGGGCAATGGCATGGGATGTGCGGCCTTTAGCGCGGGCTTCCATCCAGCGGCCGATCAGGATCAGCGTAACGATAACCGCTGCTGCCTCATAATAGACATTGACGGTTTGCGCTGGCAGGACAGAGGGCATGAAGGTTGCAACAACCGAGAAGCCCCATGCTGCCAATGTGCCGACAGCTACGAGCGAGTTCATGTCCGGACCGCCGCGCAACAGCGCCGGAATACCGA
The DNA here is from genome assembly GCF_041929865.1 of Pseudochrobactrum lubricantis. NCBI lineage: Bacteria > Pseudomonadati > Pseudomonadota > Alphaproteobacteria > Hyphomicrobiales > Brucellaceae > Pseudochrobactrum > Pseudochrobactrum lubricantis. The sequence continues at coordinate 507,516 of NZ_JBHEEE010000001.1, read as the reverse complement.
TACGGAAGAAACGCAAACCCGGACCAAACAATACGAGCGTTGTGAGAATGAACTGGAGATACCAGCTGTTCTGCGTACCGATTGAGCCGGCAATAAAATGATGCAGCGGCGGGAACAGATGCGAACCCATTTCCGTGATGAAAACCGGCAGCGCCAAAGCACCGGCGATCAGTACATCGCGCTTGAGGGTTTTAATCTCGGCATCATTTTTCTCTGCACGGCGTTCCGCACCGCTTGCAGGAGCGGCCGCTGTCACAGGCTGTGCCGGATAACCGCTTTTGGTAACAATATCTGCCAGCATTTGCGGCGTGACTGACGGATCACTGAGCGTGATGCTGGCGCGTTTGGTCACCAGATTAACGGAGGCCGCAGCAACCCCTGTTGAGGATTGCAGGGTCTTTTCCACGCGTCCGACACAGGATGCACAGGTCATGCCATCTACTTCCAGCACCACCTGTGCCGGTGGTTGCGGAATATGCGCGGTGTAACCGGCTTTCTTGATAGCTTCGGCAGCAAGGCCTGCATCCGGCTTATCTGCAAAGCGCACGGTTGCTTGTTGTGTCGCCAGATTGACTGTCGCACTGTTGACGCCCGGTAAAGCGAGCAAGGCTTTTTCCACACGGCCGACGCAGGAGGCGCAGGTCATGCCGTCAATATCAAGCGTAACAACAGGCTGACCCGAGCGTGCCTGCTCAGGGTGACTATGTTTGGTCATGACAGAAACTCCTGCCTTTAGCCGAGGATTTTTGTTTCGTAACCTGCCGCATCAATGGCTTTGGCAATTGTCGCGGCATTTGCCGGAGCCGAAAAACCGATGCTGGCTTGTTTTTTCGCCAGATCAACGCTGACGGTGCTGACACCTTCAACGGCTTTGGCGGTTTTCTCAATTTTTGCCACGCAGGAACCGCAGCCCATACCGTCAACAGAGAGCAGAACAGTGGAGGAAACGGATTGTGTCATGATGATCTTCAGGGCTGATTATGCGGAAAGTCCCGCCTGCGGAAGCCCTGCCTTTCTTGTCAGTTTCAGGCGCATGTCAGCGCTTTTGTTGATGTTGACAAGAAGATAGGGCTTCCCATGATGGGAAGGTCAAGAGTTTTTCCGAAAGAAATGTATTTAGTTTAACTATTTGATTTTATGTATCTTTATCCGTCGTATCCCGCGATGAAGTCACAAACATCGCGCTGTGACATCGGTTTTCCGGTAAAAAATCCCTGTACCTCACCGAATTGTTCGTCCTTCAGGCGCGTGAGCTGTTCCTGTGTTTCCACGCCTTCTGCCGTCGTTACAATATTGAACGCGCTGCCCAGAGAAACCACAGCCTGAATAATCGCCAGATTGCGTTTGTCATTATCAATATTGGACACAAAACTGCGATCAATCTTGATTTTGTCAAAAGGGAAAGTGCGCAAATAATTGAGGGACGAATAGCCGGTGCCAAAATCATCCATGGCAATGCTCACGCCCAGATTGCGCAATTCGAATAACAATTCGGTATTATGCTCGGTATTGGACAGGAGTACTGTTTCGGTGATTTCCAGTTCCAGACGGTTGGCCTGCAAGCCGCTTTCTTCAAGCGCGGATTTTACCATGTCCAGCATGTTGCGGCTGTTAAACTGTACCGGCGACAGATTGACAGAAACTTTGATTTTCTCCGGCCATGAAATGGCATCCTGACAGGCCTGCCGCAGAACCCAGGCACCGATTGCAGAAATGATACCGGTATCTTCGGCAATCGGAATGAAATCATCCGGTGCGACCAGTCCGCGTGTCGGATGCTGCCAGCGCAACAAAGCTTCACAACCGGTAATCAGATCTGTCGTCAGCGAGAAAATCGGCTGATAAAACAGCACAAATTCGTTGTTTTGCAGAGCGGTATGCAATTCCAAAGCCGTGCGGTGGCGTTTTTCGACTGCCTCGCGCATGGATCTTTCATAAAAACGGTAGACACCGCGCCGGTCTGCCTTGGCAGCATAAAGCGCCAGATCGGCATTGCGCAACAGCGTATCAATATCCTCACCATCTTCGGGGGCAATGACAACACCGATGGTACAGCCGACATATTCAGGACTGCCGTCCAGATGAAACGGTTTGCTGAACAGATTGGTGATTTCTTCGGCAAAATGGCCGATTTCCTGCCGGTGGTCAGGGTTTTCCGGGTCAAAAGGATGGATGATCGCAAATTCATCACCGCCAAGACGGGCAATAAAATCCTGCGGTTTCAGAAAGGCGCTGAGACGGCGCGCAACCTGACAGAGCAGGGCATCGCCTGCCGCATGGCCGATACTGTCATTGATATGTTTGAAGTGATCGACATCAAGAAACAGCAGGGCATGGCTCTGGATTGCTTCCTTTTTGGAAAATAAATCCGTCGTATGGCGCGAAAAATAGACCCGGTTCGGCAGATTTGTCAGCGAGTCATGCATGGCCGTATAGGTCAGATGCGCCTGCAGAGCCTGTTCTTCCGTGATATCTTCCATCAACCCGATCAGATAACGCGGTTTCTCTCCGTTTTGCGACGGAATTGTGCGTTTCATCACCCGTACATGGCGGCTGTGGCTGCGCAACGGAATTTCATTTTCGACAGTAAAAACACTGTCACTCTCCATCACATATTGATCCTGCGTGATAAAATTGCGGGCATCTTCTTCATTGAAAACCTGATGATCGGCTTTGCCGATGACATGCGCAGATTCTTTGCCGGTAATGGCGCTGGCTGTTTCATTAAACAGAACATAGCGCCCGCTATCCTGCATATCTTTAATGAAAACCCCGATCGGCAGGTTTTTAATCAGGCTGTCGAGCAATGAACGGGTCTGGCTGATTTCATTGCGCGCTTTGCGGATTTCTGTCTGATCCTGAATGATCGCGAGAATAGCAGGCTGATCGTTGAAATTTGTACGCCGTCCATAGGTGATGACTTCAATCGTCTCGCCATTGGCTTTCAGATGTTTCCAGATTTGCGGCTTTCCGAAGTCAGTTTCTGCGTGGATGGCAGCGATCATGCGTTCGTGCTCGGATTCAGGGCGGATATCCAGCACAGTCATCCGGCTCATCTGCTCCGGCGTATAGCCGTAAAATTCAAAAGCAGCGTCATTCAGCAATAAAAATTTGAGCGAAATCGGATCATACAGCCACATCGGAATAGGGTGCTGTGTGAAGAGCAAACGAAAATCATTCTCTGATAAAGCAGGCTGAAAATACAGCGGGGAGTCGATCTGACTGTTCAGCGGGGCAGTTGTCATAAAGGCTCCGTGTCTTTTAGTTGGCAAACATCATGCCCGGCAGTGCCGTGCGGCTGTTTACACCGCATGATAAGCCTACACGACACATCACAAATCTTAAAACTACATTACAAGCCTGCGATAATTTTTTTCCAGATATTTCTGAGGAAAAATAGTGAATAAAATTACATCTCTTTGAAAAATATAGAGAATTATTGTTCTGGCGATGTTTCATTATTTGTGACGTTTTTTTACAAATTTGTTTTTTTGAATGCAGAACAGTGCCGGAGCATATCCGGCGGTGGAATTTGTCGTCTTTGCTCTTTGTCATCTCTTGCTTCGGACTGCCTGTTTACCTAAAAGCTAACGCCTGTGTGAAGTTTTTGTGAAGTCTTTGTGACTGCTTTTTTATCAGCAATGACCGGTAAATTACCGGCAGAGACAAACAGGCAGACGCATCGTGTAACGCTGCAGGAACCGGAAAGTTCCTGTTATTTTGGAAGCTGCCCATTGAGCAATCTTGCAACGCCGGTCCCTCATCATGCACCGCATACTGTCCCTTATTCTGACAGCGCGCTGAATCACGGGGATAAGCGGAAGGCGGCGCGGTGCGATGGCCGGTTCTGTGCATATTTTGCCCGCAGGCACTGGTTCTGGCGCGCATTGATTGCCACAGCCGGAACGCTGTTCCTCACCCTGTCTGTCGTGATGCTGACCGAGTGGCTGATGCGCGGTTCCGCTGCATCATGGAAGCAGTATTTTACGCTGACACACCGCCCGCTCTGGACAACATTTGGTCTTGTTTTCCTCACCCTGTTTTTGCTGGACAGCCTGCTGGGGCGCTTGTGGCAGGGTATTTTAATTGTTGCGCCGGTTTTGCTCGGTCTTGCATGGTTCAGCCGGCAAAAGGGCATGTATCTCGGCGATCCGCTCTATCCGAGCGATCTGCTTTATACCCGTCAGGTTGTTGATCTGATGCCATTGCTGGTGCGTGACAGGTCGCTGGATGCGGTGCTGATCGTGCTCGCTTCGATGGCGGCTCTTGCGGCTTTGTATTTTTGCTGGCGTTTTTTCCGTCGCTCTGTGCCGCGTCTGAGCTGGACTGCGCGTGCGGCACGTCTTGCTGTGGCCATGCCGGCTCTGATCTGGTTCGGCAGTATTTCCGATTATTCCAGCTTCTCTTATATCCGCGACCGCATGGGCATTGTGCCGATGATGTGGGATCAGAAGGAAAATTACGCCCATAACGGTTTGGTTGTGGCGTTTATTTTCAATATTCCCATGGCCAATGTCTCTGCACCGAACGGCTATTCGCAGGAGCGGATTGCAAGCATTGCGGAATATTTATTCCCTGCGGATGATGACAGCGGTCTGCTGGGCGGCTCATCTTCTGCCCACGGCAATACCATTGTTCCGGTTGCCGCACGCAATGACGAAAAGCCGGATGTTATTGTGATTATGAGCGAATCTTTCTGGGATCCATCCCGTCTTCCGGGTGTGGCCTTTGATGAAGATCCGATCAAAAATGTGCGTGCGAACCAGTCTGGCCATGTGTTTTCGCCGGAATTCGGCGGCATGACGGCGAATGTTGAATTTGAAGCGCTGACCGGTTTTTCGAATGCCTTTTTGCCTTATGGCAGCATTCCCTATCAGCAATATGTGCGCAGACCTGTGCCTTCGCTGGCCTCATTCTTCAGCGAGCAGGGTTATGAAACCCGTGCGCTGCATCCCTATCGCCAGTGGTTCTGGAACCGTGGCTCTGTCTATGAAAATTTCGGCTTTGATAAATTCCTGTCCGAAGAAAATCTGCCGGAGCTGATGAAAAAAGGCCATCTGGCTTCCGATGAAGAATTCACCAGCGAGATTATCCGCTCGGCTGAAGAGGCGGAAAAGCCGCTCTTCCTGTTCGGTGTATCTCTGCAGGGGCATGGTCCTTATGCGCCAAGCCGCTATCCGGATAGTCAGATCAAAGTTGTTACCAATGCTGACAGCGCTGTAAGTGAGGCATCCAAAGGGTCTGTGCGGTCTTTTGCACAGGGAGCGCAGGATGCGGATATCAATCTCGGACGGCTGATGGCTTGGGCGAAGAAGCGCGAGCGGGAAACGATTATTGTTTTCTTCGGCGATCATCTGCCGCCGCTCGGCGATGTCTATGTTGAGAGCGGTTATATGAAGAACCGTACGGCCAGCCGCGTGGATACGGCCGATCATATGCTGGCGCAGCATGAAACGCCGCTGGTATTGTGGTCAAGCCGTACAGACAGTTTGCGCGGTGTCGGCACAATCAGCCCGTCTTTCCTGCCGCTTTATGTTCTGGAAATGGCCGGTCTCCAGCATCCTTACTACACCGGTTTTCTGGGCAAAGTGCATCAGGAATATAGCGTGATTGATGGCCATTTGCTGCTGGATAAAGATTACACGCCCCATGCCGGATGGATGCAGCAACCGGTAATGCCGCAGATTTTGCAGGATTACCGTCAGGTTCAATATGATATGATGTTCGGAAACAGCTATTCCAAAGAAAAGATGTTTCCGTTTATCAGTGCCGGGATTTATGCCACGACCGGTCAGGACAATAAAAAACAGGTTACATCGCAATATTAACCTGACCAATCGTCAGCTTTTTTACTGACTTGCTATGATGAAATAATTTTTTTATGTTTGGTCAAAGATTGCGACTATCGTTCTTTGTTTGACCGTCATCAGAACGGGTTTTCCCGTAAAATGACCGGCATCTGCACTGAACCGATCAGGGAGAGGCAGATTTGAAGCGACATCTCACGCTATTTGCGCTCGCTCTGTTGCTTCCTCTGATTATATTGGTCGGTTTTTTTCTATGGCTTCTGGTTTTGCAGGAAAGAAGCCATATTGAAAATCAGGCTTTTGATGTTACCCAATCCCTCGCCGTTACAATCGACCGTGAGGTCTATGGCCTTCAGCGCGCCGCTGAAATAATCAGCTATTCCAATATTCTGAAGAATGGCCGTTTTGATATTCTCCAAACGACCCTGCATGATATGGCGCAGGAATTAAACATCAATATTACGGTCTATGATCCTGAGGCGAAGCTGCTGGTTGCCTCGGATCCTGCACGGGTCGGTGATCTGCCGCTGCTGACAAAAACAGATCTTGCGGCTGCCAAAGCGGCAGGCAAACCCTATGTCACGGGTGTGCGGCGTGCTCATGAAAATACGCCCTACTGTTTTACGGTGGTTCGTCCGGTTTTTGTTGACGGGAAAATCAATTATTTTCTGGCGCTGAGCATGGAAGCACAGCGCATTACTGATCTTTTAAATTTGAGCGGTATATCCAAAAACTGGATTGCGGTTGTGGTGGATCAGAATGATCAGGTTCTGGCGCGTAATAATAACAGCAATGATTATACGGGACAGCTGATACCGGATAAATTGCGTGCGGAAGCCACGGATAAGCAGGGGCGTTGGCGCGGACAGATTCTCGATGGCAATCAGGTGGCCGGTTATTATATCCGTTCGCCGCTGAGCGACTGGCGCATTGCGATCGGTGTTAACCGCTCAGAGCTGAACTGGCCGGTTTGGGTGGCTTTTGCCTATTTTATCATCCTGTTACTGGGCACATTATTGCTGAGTGCCTTGCTGGCGGGCTTCTTTGGACGCCGGATTTCGAAGCCGGTCAGAAAATTGGCCGCACAGGCTATGGCTGTGGGAGATGTGCAGGCGATTAAGCCGCTGGGCTCGGGCATTCGCGAGCTGGATGTTGTCAGTGAGGCATTGATACAGGCCGATAAACGCAACCGTGCGAAAGAGCTGAAACTTCTGGAAGCGCAATTGCGCCTGCAAATGGCGCTGGATGCCGGTAATATCGGGGTCTGGGAGTATAATCCTGAAGATGCCGAAGTCAGCCTTGATGGCCGTGCCAGCCACATGCTGGCATTTAAGGACAGGCGTAAAATCAATTTTGTTACGGATTTTATGCCTCTCGTCCATGAAGAAGATAAGCTGCGCGTCGAAACTGCTTTGAGCAACGCGCTGACATCAGGCGATATTGTCCGCGAGACTTTCCGCATCCGTGATACAGAACAACCGCATCCGGTCTGGGTCACGGGTATCGGCAGGCGTATCTATACGGATATCGGAAAACCTTCGGTTCTCGGGCTGATTGTGAATGTGACCGCTGAACAGCTGGCGCTGGAGCAGCGGGAAGTAGTGGCGCAGGAGCTGAACCACCGGCTGAAAAATATGTTCGCGGTGATTATCAGCCTGATGAGCTTGTCCGCACGGGGCAAAACGGATGTACAGGATTATGTCGGCCAAATGCGGGAGCGCATGACAGCGCTGGCCGGTGCATTTGAGCTGACCTATCAGAAAACACCCGCTGTTACGGGGCAGCATAGCACGATCTCACTGAATGAATTGCTGACCCGCCTTACGCAGCCTTATGTCTTTTCCGATTTGGAGCGCATTTCCATAGAAGGCGATGCACTTTCATGTCCCGTTGCCCATGTCACGCCGATGAGTCTGGTGTTTCACGAGCTGATGACGAATTCTGTCAAACACGGAGCGCTGTCAGTGCCGCAGGGACATGTCCGCATCGAACTATCCGCATATGAGGATTTTATGCGGATTGAGTGGCGGGAGACCGGCGGGCCGCAAATTATACAGGAACCGTCACAGCGTGGTTTTGGTTCCCGTCTCAAACAGCTCAGTATTGATGTGCAGATGCGCGGCTCGTTTAAGGAAATATGGGATAAAAATGGCCTTGTTTTTGTTATTGAACTGCCATTGCCTGATATGCCTTCAGAAGAGAGTACATAAAACAAAAGCGCAGAATGGTCAGGAAAAGATCAATGCGGGTGCTGTTTCCTGGCGCTGCTTTTTGAGTTGCCGGTTTTCTTATTGAGCGTCATCTGATTTTGCAGCGACAAAGCATTGATGATTGCGCAATCCGGATCATTATCGCCATGGCAGCGGTCTGCCAGCTTCTGCAATGTATCGGCCATAGAACGCATATCAGCGATCTTGGTTTCCAGTTCAGCCACATGCGCCAGCGCAATCTGCTTCACTTCGGAAGATGCGCGCTGATCGTTACGCCAGAGATTGAGCAATAATTTAATCCGTTCCAGCGACAGGCCGAGATCGCGGCACTGACGGATAAAGCGCAGATTTTGCACATCACGGTCGGAATAGACGCGATAGCCGGAGGCCGTGCGCTCAGCCGCATCAATCAGGCCGATGGATTCATAATAGCGGATCATCTTGGCTGAAATGCCGGATGCTTTTTCTGCTTCGCCGATAATCATGACTGCTCCGCTCCGTTTCTTGTCTCGTCATTTATATAGGGTGCGCAGGGCTTTATCAAAGATGCTGTGCGGAGATAAAAAATATTAGGTGATGACAGCCGTCCATTTTTCTTGTAGATACTGATATATCAGGATCATTCCGAATGAGCATCGCTTTATGAGGCCTGAACCATAGTCACAATGCTTTAAATGATATTAGTTTGATGCATCATATATGGCATGGTGCTGGCGGAACGAGTGACCGGCTATTCGCAAAGGGGAGTTTGCAGAATATGACATTGCATAAGAATTTGATTGACGGCGAATGGGTTGGCGGCGAGGCGATCCCGAATATCAGCCCGTCTGATACCAATGATGTGGTGGGTGAATATGCCCGCGCTTCTCAGGCCGATGCGCTGAATGCGATTGCCGCGGCCAAAGCTGCATTTCCGGCCTGGTCACGTTCCGGTATCATGGAGCGCCATGCAATCCTGCGCAAAACCTCGGATGAAATTTTGGCGCGCAAAGAAGAACTCGGTCGCTTGCTGGCACGCGAAGAGGGTAAAACCCTGCCGGAAGCCATTGGCGAAACTATGCGTGCCGCACAGATTTTCGACTTTTTTGCCAATGAAACGCTGCGCCTTGCCGGTGAGGTTCTGCCATCCGTGCGCCCGAATATCGGTGTGGAAATCACCCGCGAACCGGTTGGTGTGGTCGGTATTATTACCCCGTGGAACTTCCCGATTGCTATTCCGGCATGGAAGATTGCACCGGCCCTTTGCTACGGGAACACCGTGGTGTTCAAACCGGCTGATCTGGTACCGGGCTGCGCCCATGCAATCGTCGACATTCTGCACCGTGCGGGCCTGCCAAAAGGCGTTCTCAATCTGGTGATGGGCAAAGGCTCGGTTGTCGGTCAGGCCATTCTCGACAGCGCTGATGTTCATGCACTGACATTCACCGGCTCCACAGGCACCGGCCAGCGTGTTGCTGCGGCTTCGATCGTCCATAACCGCAAATTCCAGCTGGAAATGGGTGGTAAAAATCCGTTTGTTATTCTGGATGATGCAGATCTCGATGTGGCCGTTGAAGCGGCGCTCAATTCGTCTTTCTTCTCGACCGGTCAGCGTTGCACCGCGTCTTCCCGCCTGATTGTGCAGGACGGTATTCATGACCGCTTCGTGGATGCACTGGTTGCCCGCATGAAGACGCTGGTGATTGATGATGCGTTGAAATCCGGCACGCATATCGGTCCTGTGGTAGACGACAGTCAGCTGAAGCAAGACTTGGATTATATTGCACTGGGTGCGCAAGAAGGTGCCAAGCTGGCCTTTGGCGGTGAGCAGCTGGAACGCAGCACACCGGGTTTCTATCTGCGTCCGGCCTTGTTCACAGAGGCGACAAACCAGATGCGTATTTCCCGCGAGGAAATCTTCGGCCCTGTGGCCAGCGTCATCCGCGTTAAATCCTATGAAGAAGCGCTTGCAACGGCCAATGATACGGCTTTCGGCCTGTCTTCCGGTATTGCAACAACCAGCCTGAAATATGCCACGCATTTCAAACGCAATTCCGATGCAGGCATGGTGATGGTCAATCTGCCAACCGCAGGCGTGGATTTCCACGTGCCTTTCGGTGGTCGCAAAGGCTCCAGTTACGGTTCGCGTGAGCAGGGACGCTACGCGGCGGAATTCTATACCACCGTCAAAACTGCCTATACGCTGGCAGGCTGATGTAACGGGCGAGAAATAAAAAGCGGAGAGGGAAACCTCTCCGCTTTTTTGTTTAGTCCAAAGCTTTAAGATTGCGTTCAATCGCAGCGCGGCGACCTTCAAGGAACGGTGGCAGAGAGAGGCTCTCTCCCAGACTTTCCATTGGCTCATCGCTTGCAAAGCCCGGCCCGTCTGTCGCGATTTCAAACAACACACCATTGCCTTCGCGGAAATAGAGCGAGCGGAAATAAAACCGGTCGATCTCGCCGGAAGAGCGGATCTTGTGGTCATTCAGTACACGCAGCCACTCCTGCATACCGGCTTCATCCGGTGTGCGGAACGCGACGTGATGGGCAGCACCTGCACCTTGTTGCTCGGCAGGCAGATCAGGCTGCACGGCTACATGCAGTTCAGCCGCTGGCCCGCCTTCACCCATTTCATAAACATGGACATGCCCCTGACCATCCGGTGAGGCATAGTCGCGGATTTTGCGCATATTCATCAGCTTGATGAGAAAAGGCTCTGTATATTTCAGATCCGGCACACTGATCGTGATCGGGCCGAGGCCGCGGATCTGATGATCTGCGGCAACAGGGCTTTTCTCCCAAGGATGCGATTCACCGGTTTTACCGTCATCCAGCAAACGGAAACGCTGACCTTCGAAATCCTCAAAATCCAGAGAGGCACGTCCGTCGATGAGCTGAATATCACCAGCCTGAACATGCGCATCACTCAGTCGCTTACGCCAATATTCCAGCGAGTCCTGACCCGAAACACGCAATCCAGTGCGGCTGATGGAATGGGTGCCGCGTTTTTCCGGCGCAGTCGGCCAGTCGAAGAAAGTGAGATCAGAGCCGGGGGAGGCCTGACCATCGGCGTAAAACAGGTGATAGGCACTGGTATCATCCTGATTGACGGTTTTCTTGACCAGTCGCATCCCGAGAAGATCAGTGTAGAATTTCTTGTTTTCTTTCGCCTGTGCGGTGATCGCAGTCAGGTGATGAATACCTGTCAGGTTGGGTGACATCATATCCTCCTATACCGGTTTGCAGATTGGAATGATCCGGCTTGTTGATCTTCCATATAGGGCGCTGCCTTGCCGGAAACAGGGACAAAGTCAGGACACTGCGTCTTGCGGGCGGGGCGGGTTCTGCTGCCGATGCTGTTGACACGCAGCTATGCGGAATATTCCCTTCATATAGCTGAGATACGCCGCTGTTATCAGAAGGAAAAACGGGAGAGATTATGAGTTCTGTTGAAAGCCTTCTGCATACATTCGCCAGTCTCACGGCCGCGTTTATACTCGGCGGTATGATTGGTTTTGAGCGGCAATGGCGTCAGCGGCTTGCAGGGCTGCGCACCAATACGCTTGTGGCACTTGGCGCCGCTACTTTCGTGCTTTTTGCCTCGCTGGTTGACGGTGATACCAGCCCGACGCGTGTGGCGGCACAGATCGTTTCCGGTATCGGCTTTCTGGGCGCAGGCATCATTTTCAAGGAAGGTTTTAATGTTCGCGGGCTGAATACCGCCGCGACTTTATGGTGCTCGGCGGCAGTCGGTGTTATGTGCGGCGCGGGTTTTTATCTCCATGCAGCGATTGCTGCCTTATTTATCATCAGCGTCAATTTATTGCTGCGGCCGCTGGTGCGTCTGATTGACCGGCAACCCGCCAGCGGTGGTGAGTTCGGCACCCGCTATGCTGTCAGTATTGTCTGTATGGGCGATGCTGAAGCGCATGTGCGGGGATTGTTGCTGCGTGATCTCGGTACTGTTTTACATATTCAGGATCTGGAAAGCACCAATATTGAAGACAGCAATCGCGTTGAGGTCAATGCGTTGTTTCGTGCCGATACTAATCAGGATCCGCTGCTGGAGCAGATTATCGGGCGGCTGAGTCTTGAGCCATTGGTGACATCGGTACGCTGGCGCTATGTTGCTGCCGATGACGGGGATAAGGACTATTAGCCGAACTATGTTTTTTGCGTTGTTTTATTCAACATGCTCATAGGCACCTCTGTCGATCAATGTGCCGGTGATGCGCGGGTTCATCGCAAAATCCCTGATGCCTGTGGCAGGAAATCCTGTTGTCGCAGTAAATTGGCCATTGTTTCTGCCCGGAGAACCTGCAGCGAGGCGAAAATCTGAAGCACTGGCATTGATGAAGGCAGGATTACCTATAATGCTGCCTGTATCACCGCTGACAGCTGTGAATGTGTTGAAATTATTGGGAGATGTGCTGTCATTGTAGTAATTTTTATTGTTCCAGAACCAGCGTGTAAAGCTGCTGCCGGATGTTGTGTAATATAAATTACTGGCAAGCTTCACGGTGTCCGGCACTGAAGGAATAAAACTGGTGATCGCATAACCCTTTGTTCCGGCAAAGAGAATATTATTGCTGAAATTTATATTGCTGACATTGTGACCGAGCTGAAACTCACCGGAATTGATGCCGGCAATGTCACGGTTATTATTCTGATACAGAGTATTGTTAGTGATCGAGATGTGAGCGGCACCGCCCGATTGGGTTGCATCATAGCCGCCAGCAAGAATTCCGGCATTCCGGTTAAAGCGGATAAGATTATTGCGTACCGTCACATAGTCAGTCAGTTTGCCCGGATTTTCGCTGAGCAACCATATTCCGCCGTCATTCGCATCGGTGACATTGCGTTCAACGGTAATATTCTGCCCGCCATCAACATAGATACCAATCGCAGAAGCTACAAAGGTCAAAGCCTGATTGCCTTCTATCGACAGATTGGTAACTTTGTTCTGTGCAATCCAGCCGTTTCTGGCACGGTTATAGTCCGCACGGTTGTTGCCGTAATAGCCGGTCGCATCAATGCCTATAAAATTATTGTCGTGTACCAGATTATTGGTGACCTGCCAGCCGTCGACATTGCCGCCAATGGTCAGGGATTCACTGGTTCCGGTTTTCAGATTATACAGCTCATTACCGTCCACGATGACATTCTGTATCGGTACTGGCTGCTGTCCGTAGACGGCTATGCCCAAAGCATTTGCATTGCCGTTTGCAGGCAGATTATTCGCCTCAATGCCGTGAATAACATTGTCTCTGATCTCAATATATTTTCCGGTGCCCTGAGCAAGAACGCCAATGGCAATGAATTCCGTGCCGGATTTGTAGTTGCGGATTTCAAACCCTTTGATGCGTATATAGCTGGCGCTGTTGAGGCTGATGAGGCCGCGCATGCCATAGGGCTCTGTGATCAACCCGCTGCCGTCGATAATTGGCTTTTCACCGGCATATCGGGTGAGTGTGATAAAACCACTCTCCGCAGAACCTGATTTGTTGAATGTCACTGTCTCATTATAGATACCGCCGCGGACCGTGATTGTATCACCGGCCTGTGCCTGATCGACAGCATGCTGAATGCTGCGCCATGGGGCAGAATAGCTGCCTGAATTGCTGTCTGCGCCTGTGGTCGAGACATAATAAATTGTTCGGGTACGGCTATAGGCAGCATTACAGATTCGGAAATTAGCAATTTCCGTTTCATCTGCCATGGAGACGGCGGAAATGGTGACATTGACAGATTCGTCCATATTGGCGGGAGCGGTATACAGGCCGGAATTTGTTATGGTTCCGATTGCGGGTGCGCCGCCTTTTACTCCGTCAACCATCCAGATGGTGTTATTCTCAGATGCCGGCGTGTTTGCTGCCTGAAACTGCTGTTTTTGCAGTGCTTGCATCGGCCTGCAGTCCGGTGAAGTGCCGGCAGTGGCTGCCGGTGTATTTTGCAGGATGATTGTCGCTGAAAAAGCGACGAGCAGGCCTCTAGCCACATATTTATGATTTGAGATCGCTGATTTCGTATTTTTCAAAATAAACAAAAAGCGCATCTCCTGAGAATCACATTGTAACGAATATTTATTGTTGCGAATGCGAGCAGGGCGGAGAAATATTTTTGATATTCAACAGAGGAAACAACACGCGTCAAGGTGATTCGAGTGAGTTGTCCGGAGATGCGTATCTGAACTCTATGTGCTTGTAATAAGCACAGTATATAACGCATGAAACTATCAAATGTGACAGGAATTTTTCTGATCTTCAGAAAGTCAACTTCTCAATTTTGAGAAGGAGTGGCGCACCCGAAAGGATTCGAACCTCTGACCCCCAGATTCGTAGTCTGGTGCTCTATCCAGCTGAGCTACGGGTGCTTGCCCTAGAACCGCTCCGTTTCGGTGCGGTAAGCGCTCTCTAAAGGGTTCTGTTTGGCATTGCAAGGGCTTATGATGAAAAACTTTCAGAAATTTGTATTTTTTTTGAAGGCTGGGGATAAATATAAGAAAACCACGCGATTGCGTGGCTTTCCTGAAGGCGCTTTTCGCGCAGAGCGTTGAAATAATTACACCATATTGCGTTGTGAGCGCTGAAACGGTGGCGGATAGACAGGCATATCAGGGATACGAATCTCAAATAATGCACCGTCTTTGTAATCGTCACGCAATTCTATGGTGCCGCCATGGGCGCGAACCAGTTCCTGAGCAATAACCAGCCCCAATCCGGTGCCGTCGCTGCGTGTTGACCCGCGAAAAGCGGTGAACAGATTGTCCCGCGCTTTCTTAGGCAGGCCGGGGCCGGTATCCGCCACGGCAATATAACAGGTATTGCCTATGCGCCACGCGCTGATAGTCAGGCATTTTTCAGTTTCCGGCTGCCGGTGATAGGTGCCCATTGCCTGTACCGCATTGCGGCAGAGATTATTCAGCACCCGCAGCATTTGTTCTTTGTCGATATAGGCTTCAAAATCGACGGGAACCATATTGCGGAAGGCAATCTGTACATCCGATGGAAGCACCAGCATGTCTTCAACTTCGTGAATCAGCGGACGCAGCAGGCGTTGCTGGCGAACCGGCACGGCTTCCTGCGTGCGACCGTAAGCGATCACAGTCTCGGAATAGGTGATGGCGCGGTTCAGTGTCCGGATAAGCTTCGGTGAGAAGCGTTGCACAACCGGATCATTGGTATCGGCAAGACTGTCCGACATCAGCTGTGCTGAGGCCAGAATATTACGCATGTCGTGATTGATCTTGGAGACGGCCAGACCGAGATCGGCCAGATGTTTACGCTCCTGAAACAAATGCTGCAGATGTGTCTGCATCTGTGCCAGCCTGTTCTGGGCATAACCAAGTTCGTCTTTGCGGCAAGAGCCGTCAATAATCAGTGTCGGATCATCCGGTTTCTGGCCGAAAGCAAACATATTCTCATACATATGGCCGACAGGGCGCAGCAGCAGACGGTGAATGATGAAATAAATCAGCGCGGCCGCGATCAGCGAAATCAGCAGCGATATCGCAGCAATAATACGGGAGTTTTTGATCAGCCTGTTATGCAGGGCATTATCACTCATCACAAATTCAACCGTGGTGCCGCTGTAATCGGGCGGGCCTGACACCTGCATTGTCTTATTGCCGCCGCTGGTCAGGGTGAGCAGGGCGCCCCAGAAATCACTCAGCGGTGTTGCTGTTGTCAGATCAATATATTCATCGACCTGCACCGCCTCCGGTGAGGCAGCCAGAACGCGGCTGCTGCCATTACGGGTGACTGTAATGGATTGTGCGCCTGTGGAGCGCAGTAACTGATCCTGAATCTGCAATTCCAGCGTCGTGTCCGGATTCGCATCGAGCAATAACAGGCTGGAGGTGGCAATCATGGTATGTTTGGCATTCAGCCATTGATTGCGCATATTCGCCAGTGACGGCGCGAGAATGATAACTTCGGCAATCAGCACGGCCAGAGTTGTCATCAAAAGCAATTTACTGGAAAGGCGGTGACGCAGCGGAATATGCAGGTCATCGGGATCATTCGCAGTAAAATCCGATCCGGTATTGGTGAAGACCGGCGGGATACTTGTGCTTAAAGGTGCATTGGCGGCAATCGCGGAGAGGGATGTTTGGGTGCCAGATGTCGCGCTGTTACCTTCCGCAGTCAGATCAGCTTGCTCACGGCTGCGCGCCTGTAATTCCTCGGCGCGCTTCTTTTCTGATTCTGCAGAGGCTTTGTCAGCAGGCCTTTGAAAATCCTTGCTTTTCATAAAGGTCATTTCACCCATCCGTCAGGCTGACAGGTTGTTCCTGTCCCCCGTCTCCACCCACGGACCAAAACAGGCGATCGCCCGGGTCACGGATTGTACAGTTGCATAAATATGCCTGACCGCAAGCCTGTCCCCACAAAGGCTAAAATCCTGCAAGTTTGTAATATAGGCGCTTTAAGCCAAAATTTCAAATTTTCGTGCGGTGATGAGGGAGTTTTCCCTGAAGAATGACAAAACAAAAGTTTTTATTTTAACATTTGTTTGATTATCTGAAATTGCTCTGCTATATGGCTCCCATCAGGACGATTGAAACGGAGAATGGCAATGGTGCAGGGCGATCAGGATGTGAACCAGTCAGCAAAAGCCGGTGCGCAAAATCTGCAGGATCTCTCCGCGCAGGAACGTGCTGTTCTGGAGATGATTGTCGCTAATCCGTTTGTCGGCCAGCAGCAGATTGCCGATGCGCTGAAACTGGCGCGTTCTACGGTTGCTGCTCATATTGTGCAGCTGACCCAAAAGGGTTTTGTGCTCGGGCGTGGCTATTATCTGCCGGAGAACAAGCGCATCGTCTGTATTGGCGGCGCGGTTTTTGATCGTAAATATCATGCCCATGCCCCGCTCATCAGCGAGACATCTAATCCGGTCAGCGGTTATCGCAGCCATGGCGGTGTTGCCCGTAATGTCACGGAAAATCTGGCGCGGCTCGGCGTAAATATCGGCTTTGTTTCTATTCTTGGCGATGATGAAACCGGACGCGCTATTCTTGATCATCTGCGTCTGCTTGGTGTTGATGTCAGCCGTGCGATTGTGACCAATGAAGCGCCGACTGCTGAATATGCTGCCATTCTTGGGCCAGATAATGAGCTGGCACTCGGCATTGCCGATATGGGCATTTTCGACCTGTTCAAGCCTGAAACGCTGGAAACCGTGTGGCCGCATCTGGCTTCGGCTGACTGGGTTTTTGCCGATTGCAATCTGCCGCAGGCAACATTGGAAACCTTGCTGGCGAAGAAAACCGGCAGCCGTTTCCGTTTGGCTGTTGATACGGTTTCCGCACCAAAAGCACTGCGCCTGCCGCAGGATCTCAGTGGTGTTGATCTGCTGTTTCTCAATCTGGATGAGGCGCATAGCCTGTTGCGTCACCCTGCGGGTACACCACGCCTGACAGCCGAGCAGGCGATCAATGCCTTACATGCGCGCGGCGTTGCCAAAATCGTCATGACCATGGGTGCTGGCGGTGTTCATATTGGCGATGAAAGCGGCATCCGGCATATTGCCAGTGTGCCTGCGCAGCCGGTGGATATTACCGGCGCGGGCGATGCGCTGATTTCCGGCACGCTTTATTGTCTGCTTGACCGGAAGGAATTGCCCGATGCAGTGCGCACCGGTACTTTGCTGGCCACGCTGACGACCGAAAGCGACGCCAGCGTCCATCCGGACTTGTCTGCACATTTTCTCGAAGCGAACCTTCATCGTATTCGCGACTGATTTATCTCCATTAAACTCCCTCAGAAAGGCTGCTCCAGCTATGACCCGTTTGACTATGCATTTCAGCGATGAAGTCCGCGCCGCTCTCGATAAAGGCGCACCTGTTGTTGCTCTTGAATCCACGATCATCACCCATGGCATGCCTTTCCCGCAGAATCTGGAAATGGCGCGTAAGGTTGAAGCTGTGATCCGTGAAAACGGTGCGACACCGGCAACCATCGCTGTGCTCAAAGGCGAAATCCATGTCGGCCTCGGAGATGCCCAGCTGGAACAGCTTGCACAGACCACCGATGCGGTGAAAACATCGAGCCGCGATCTGGCTGCTGATATGGTGCAGGGACTGACTGCCGGTACCACTGTTTCCGCAACCATGCGTATTGCTGCGCTGGCCGGTATTGAAATCTTCGCCACCGGCGGCGTTGGCGGTGTGCATCGCGGTGCGGAAGACAGCTTCGATATTTCCGCCGACCTGAACGAACTGGGCATGACCAACACCACTGTCGTTTGCGCAGGTGTGAAATCCATTCTCGATATTCCGAAAACCCTTGAATATCTTGAAACCCAGCGCGTGCCGATTATTGCGCATGGCAGCGATGATTTTCCAGCATTCTTTACCCGTTCGAGCGGTTGTAAAGCCGATCACCGCCTGAACAGCGCGGAAGAGATTGCGAAAGCGATGGCGCTGCATCATGCGCTTGGTTCCGGCACCGGTATTCTGATTGCCAATCCGATCCCTGAAGAAGATGCACTGACACCGGAATTCATTAACGGCACGATTGAAGCCGCTGTTAAGGAAGCTGCCGATCAGGGCGTTGGCGGTAAAGATGTGACACCTTTCCTGCTGGCGCGCATCAATGAACTGTCGGAAGGCCGCAGCCTGAAAGCCAATATTGCGCTGGTGCTGAACAATGCCAAACTGGCAGCACGTATGGCCGTTGCCTATAAAGCCATCGTATAAAAGACAGTATCCTATTGAGTTCAGCGGGCGGAAACATCGTGTTTCCGCCCGTTTTGTTTTGTCAGACCTATGTCATGGTAAGGTCTTATTAACCATATCAGCTCATCTCAGGGCGTGAGACGTGGTTTTTACAGGGCCGGATACCGGTTTTACGGGCTTTCCGGCACTTTGCCGCAACAGGATTACAGAAATTTAATTAGACCTGAGGCCGCAGATTACGCATTTTAAGAGCAGAATGCAGCGAGCCTGTCTGTGCAGGCAATTAACTCAGGTTGCGGCAAGATCGGAAGATAATGAAAAACTGGAAACAAATTACGGTTTGTTTGGTCGTGGCTGCCGCCGCCTTCGGGGGCTGGAGCTGGTATAATACTGAACGTTCCGCGACACAGGCCACCGGCGGCGCACCGGCAGCAGGGCAGAGTGGCGCGCGCAACGCGCCTTTGGTGGTTGTAAAGCCAGCCCAGAAACAGGTCGTCAATGACAAGCTGAGTGCTATCGGCAGCGGTGTTGCGCTCAATACGGTTGCGGTTTCGCCTTATTCAAGCGGAACTATTCGCCGGTTTCTGGTGAGTGCGGGCACCACCGTCCAAAAAGATCAGGTCATTGCCGAACTGGATGCGGAAACAGAACAGATTGCCGTTGAGAAAGCACAGGTGCTGCTGAAAGACGCGGAAATTACACAACAACGTATGGCAACTTTGCGGGCATCGAACACGGCAACACAGGTACAGGTTGTTGCGGCAGAGCTTGCTCTGGCCAATGCAAAACTGGCTGTGAAGGATGCGGAACTGGCGCTCAGCCGCCGTTCGGTTACAGCACCGATTGCCGGTATTGTCGGTATTCTACCGGTGGACGCAGGGAATTATGTCACATCCTCCACCACCATCGCCACGATTGATGACCGCTCAAAGCTGCTGATTGATATCTGGGTACCGGAACGGTTTGCACCGCAATTGCGGTTGGGACAGGCCGTGACAGCAATGCCGACGGCTCTGCCAGGCAAGAGCTTTCAGGGGCAGGTCAGTGCTATGGATAATATGATTGACGCGGCCAGCCGGACTTTGCGGGTGCGTGCGGAAATTACCAATCCGAGCGATGTGCTGCGTGCCGGTATGTCTTTTACCGTGACTATCCTTTTCCCCGGCGATCAATATCTGGCGGTTGATCCGCTGTCTGTGCAGTGGGACGGCGATGGTTCTTATGTCTGGCGCATTACCAAAGACGGCAAGGCCGAGCGTGTAGCTGCGCGGATTATCCAGCGCAATGCCAATGCAGTGCTGGTTGATGGTGCACTGGCTGAGGGTGATACGATTGTCACCGAAGGTGTGCAGAATGTGCGTGAAGGCGGCAATGTGACGATTAAGGGCGCGGGCAATACCGCCAGCCCGAAAGAACCGGCCACAGCGCAGGCAAACAGTAAACAGGCAGGATGATGATGAATTCTGACAAATCATCCGCTGAAACAAACACAGTGACTGAGGATGTAACCGGCGCTGAAGAAAAAGGCGGCGGGCATAATCCGCAGACCGGCGGTTTTACGGCATTGTTTATCCGTCGTCCGGTTTTTGCTTTTGTGCTCAATGTGCTGATTGTGGTAGCAGGACTTGCGGCTCTGAGCGGCGTGGATATCCGCGAATTGCCGGATGTTGACCGTCCGGTTATTTCGATCAGTACAACTTTTGACGGCGCATCTGCAGAAACGGTTGACCGTGAGGTCACGCAGGTTCTGGAAAATGAAGTTGCCCGTGTTTCCGGTGTGAAGAATATTTCTTCAACCTCATCATTCGGCCGCAGCCGTGTGACGGTTGAATTCAATGACGGCGTGGACATCAATGTCGCCGCCGCTGATATGCGTGACTCGATCTCGCGCGTGGCCAACCAGATGCCGGAAGAAGCTGATGCATCGCGTATCATCAAGGCGGATTCCAATGCTGATGCAGTCATGCGTCTGGCAATCGCGTCTGAAACGCTCAGCGTTGATGATATGACGGTGATTGTGGAAGATCAGATTGTCGATGTACTTTCCGCCGTACCCGGTGTTGCCGATGTGGAAACTTATGGTGACCGTGATAAGATTTTCCGTATTGATATCGACCATAAACGTCTGGCCAGCTATGGCCTGACCTTTGCCGATGTCAGTTCGGCACTGGCTTCTATGGCTTTGGATCAGCCCGCCGGATCGCTGCGCAGTGCATCTCAGGCGATTGTGGTGCGCGCCACAGCATCGGTTTCCTCGCCGCAGGATTTTGAGAATATCATTATCAAAGGGCAGACCCGCATCCGCGATGTCGCCAATGTCACGCTGGGGCCGGATATTGAAAGCTCGGCAGTGCTCAATAATGGTCGTAACAGTATCGGCCTTGGCATTATCCGTCAGGCTCAGTCCAACACCTTGGATATTTCGGACGGTATTCGTGCGGAAGTTGAGCGCCTGAATAAGACATTGCCGGAAGGCATGACAATGCGGGTGACCAGTGATGATGCGAACTTCATCCGTGGTGCGATGCATGAAGTGGAAATCGCGCTGACTGCAGCGATCCTCATTGTTATTGCTGTCATCTATATGTTCCTGCGCGATATCCGCGCGACACTGATCCCGACTGTTTCCATTCCGGTGGCGCTGGTCGGTACTGTGGCGGCGATTTATCTGGCAGGATTTTCGATCAATATTCTGACCCTTCTGGCGCTGGTTCTGGCAACCGGTCTGGTGGTGGATGACGCGATTGTGGTGCTGGAAAATATTGTCCGGCGCCGGTCGATGGGGCTGGGGCCGCGTGCGGCTGCGGTGCTTGGCACGAAAGAAGTGTTCTTTGCGGTTATCGCCACAACACTGACACTGGTGGCGGTGTTTGTGCCGATTTCCTTCCTGCCCGGACAGGCCGGCGGCTTGTTCCGCGAATTCGGTTTTGTGCTGGCAATTGCTGTTCTGCTGTCCTCCGTGGTGGCGCTCACACTGTGTCCGATGCTGGCTTCGCGGTTTTTGACCGCCGAAAGCATCGCCCATGAAACCGGCGCAGATAAGCCGCGCGGACTTGTTTATCGTATCAGTGCCGGTCTGGCACAATTCTATCGCCGCAGTCTGCATTGGTGCCTTAATGCGCCGTGGATTGTGGTTGCGGCTGCTCTGGTCTTCGCCTTCTTCTCATTAAGTGCCTATACGACTTTGCGTCAGGAACTGACCCCGAATGAGGATCGTTCTGCCGTTATGCTGCGTATTTCCGGCCCGCAGGGCATCAGTATTGATTTCCTGCGCTCACAGCTTGAGCAGATTGACGTTGCGCTCAAACCGCTGCGCGATAATGGCGAGATTGTAAATTCCTATGCTATTGCCGGCTCCGGCGGTGCGTCCAATAACGGCTTTATGGTGCTGACACTGGCCGACTGGGCAGAGCGCGACCGTAAGCAGCAGGATATTGTTGCCGATATTAATAAGCGTCTGCGTCCGATCACCGGCGTGCGTGCATTTACTCTGCAGCCAAACAGTCTCGGTATTCGCGGTGCCGGCAATGGTCTGCAATTCACGCTGGTCGGCAATGATTATGCCACGATCCAGCCGGTGACCCGTGCTTTGCTGGCCGAGATGGAAAAAGATCCGCGCTTCCAGCAGCCACGCCTGTCGGTGGACGCAACGCAGCCGCAGCTCTCGGTACAGATTGACCGCGAGCGGGCATCGGATCTCGGTATCGATATTACCGGTCTCGCCAATGCGGTGCAGTCGGTGCTCGATGGCCGCAGGATCGGCGCTGTCTATATCGGCGACCGTTCCTATGACGTGAAGATGATGGCGACGTCCAATCCGATCAATGATCCGACGGATCTGGAAAATGTCTTCATGCGTACCGGTGACGGCCGTTATGTCTCGATGGCAACGATTGCTTCGGTACGGGAAATTGCGGTGCCGCCGCAGCTGGCGCGTGAACAACGCCTGCGCTCCATTGCGATTACTTCAGGTCTGAGCAGTGATTTTGCTCTGGGCGATGCTTATAAAACCGTACAGGAACTGGCCGCGCCATTGCTGCCTGCCGGTGTGCAGATGGTGCCGCTGGCAGAAGCGGCAACTTTAGGTGAAACCTCGACCGGTCTGTTTCTGGTATTTGGCTTTGCGGTGGTGATTATTCTGCTGGTTTTGGCCGCGCAGTTTGAGAGCTTCGTCAGTGCGCTGATCGTAATGGCGACCGTGCCGCTGGGATTGGGTTGTGCCATTGTGGCGCTGATCCTCACAGGCACGAGTCTGAACGTGTATAGCCAGATCGGGCTGGTGCTGCTGGTCGGGATTATGGCGAAGAACGGTATTCTGATCGTGGAATTTGCCGATCAGTTGCGCGACCGCGGCCTGTCTTTACGTGAGGCCGTGGAAGAGGCATCGAATATCCGCCTGCGTCCGGTCTGTATGACGATGATCTGTGCGGTGCTTGGCGGTATTCCGCTGGTCATTGCTTCCGGCGCCGGTGCAGAAGCCCGTATCGCGCTGGGCTGGATTATTGTTGGCGGTCTCGGTCTGGCAACTATTGCCACACTTTATGTGACACCGGTTGCCTATCTGCTGCTTGGTCGTTTTACCAAGCCGAAAAGCGATGAAGAAAAACGTCTGGATCGTGAGCTGACTCATGCGGCCACGCTGGAAATGAAACCGGAATAAATAAAAATGGCGGGATAAATACCCGCCGTTTTTATTTCACACACCAATCGGCATCAGTGCCGGATCGCGTTCCACTTTGCGTGGTGCTACTACCTCTTTCCATACCGACAAAGCCTGCTGCTGCGGTGTGTTCGGTGCACGCTCAATAAAGCGTCCGTCACCGGGCTCTGCCAGAATTTTACCCTGCGCATAGGCAACGCGCCCGCCGCTGATGGTCATACGTGGCAGGCCGGTCACTTTCATGCCTTCAAAAACATTGTAATCAATTGCCGAATGCTGATGCTTCGCCGAGATTGTCTTGGTTGCATTCGGATCCCAGATGATGAGATCTGCATCTGATCCTTCCAGCACCGCACCTTTGCGCGGATAGATATTGAGAATTTTCGCTGCATTGGTTGAGGTAACAGCGACAAATTCATTCTCGGTCAGGCGACCGGTACGCACACCTGTCGTCCAGAGTACCGGCAGACGTTCTTCCAACCCTGCTGTGCCATTCGGGATTTTGGTGAAATTACCAACGCCGTGACGCTTTTGTTCGGTGGTGAAAGCGCAATGGTCAGTGGCTACACATTGCAGGCTGCCTGCGCTTAAACCTGCCCAGAGACTGTCCTGATTGATCTTGTTGCGAAATGGCGGCGACATCACCCGCCGTGCCGCATAGTCCCAGTTTTTATTCTGATACTCGCTTTCATCCAGTGTCAGATGCTGGATCAGCGGTTCGCCATAAACACGCATACCTTTCTGGCGCGCACGGCGGATGGCTTCATGCGCCTGTTCGCAGGAAACATGCACCACATAGAGCGGTACACCTGCCTGATCAGCAATCATGATCGCACGGTTGGTGGCTTCGCCTTCCACTTCCGGCGGGCGGGAATAGCTGTGCGCTTCAGGCCCTGTATTGCCTGCTGCCAGCAGATTTTGTTGTAATTGCGCGACAATATCGCCGTTTTCGGCATGCACCAGCGGCATGGCACCGATTTCGGCACAACGACGGAAAGAGGCAAACATCTCGTCATCATTGACCATCAATGCGCCTTTATAGGCCATGAAATGTTTGAATGTATTGACGCCGCGTGCCACCACTTCCGGCATTTCATTATAGCAGCGTTCGCTCCAGCCGGTGACGGCCATGTGGAAGGAATAGTCGGTGCGCGCTTTGCCTGCTTTCTGAAACCAGTCCTGCAAGGCTTCCAGCAAATTGCCCTCCGGTGAGGGCAGTACAAAATCCACCACCATTGTGGTACCGCCGGCCAGTGCCGCAGCGGTGCCGCTGTCAAAATCATCGGAACTATGGGTGCCCATAAACGGCATTTCCAGATGGGTGTGGGGATCAATGCCCCCCGGCATAATCAGGCAGCCATAGGCATCAATTGTTGTGTCGCCCTGCAAATCATGGCCGATAGCGGCAATTTTGCCGTCTGCAATCAGAATATCCGCATCGTAAGAGCGGTCTGCGGTAACGATTTTACCGCCTTTAATCAGCGTTGTTTTCTTATCTTTATGTGATCCGGAATATGACATTGTTCGTTTCCCCTTATGGTTTTTTGCGAACAGATGCTGATTGATCGAAAAGGTTAAAGGCTCCGGCACAAATGTCTCATGCCGGAGCAGGTATTTATACGATTTCAGCGGTTTCCAATGCTGCATGCAACAGCACATCAGCGCCATTGCCGGCCCATTCTTTGGTGATATCTTCCGCCTCATTATGGCTCAGACCATCAACGTAAGGGCACATAATCATGGCTGACGGTGCAACCTGATTAATCCAGCAGGCATCATGGCCGGCACCGGATATAATATTGCGGTGTGACAGACCGAGACGCTCGGTTGCCTGACGGATGGTCGAGAGGCAGGTCTCGTCAAAGGAAACCGGATCAAACGCGCCGACTTCTTCAATCTGATAAGTCAGGCCGATTTTCTCACAGATTTCCGCTACGGATTTCTCCAGTTTCTGCACCATTTTGGCGAGTTCTGCTTTATCCGGATGACGGAAGTCGGCGACAAAAACAGCAGTACCCGGAATGATATTGCGGGAATTCGGGCTGATATGGGCATAGCCCACGGCACCCACGCCATTCGGTGCGTGCTCCCATGCAATCTCATCCACCCGCTCGGTGATACGTGCCATACCAAGCCCTGCATTCACGCGTTTGCGCATCGGTGTTGAGCCGGTATGGGCTTCTTTACCGGTGAGCGTAATCTGCAACCATTTCAGCCCCTGACCGTGGGTGACAATACCGATATCCAGACCTTCATCTTCCAGAATAGGCCCTTGCTCAATATGTAACTCGTAATAGGCTTTGATCGGGCGTTTAGTTGTCGGGATTGAACCTTCAAAGCCGATGCGTTTCAGCTCGTCGCCAACGGTTTTACCGTCCGCATCCGTGCGGGATTTCGCCCATGCTTCATCAAAAAGACCGGCGAAGACACCGGAGGCCAGCATGGCGGGAGCAAAACGTGCGCCTTCTTCATTGGTCCAGTTGACCACTTCAATCGGATGACGGGTTTTAATGCCGAGATCATTGAGGGTGCGCACCACTTCAAGCCCGCCAAGGACACCAAGCACACCGTCGAATTTACCGCCGGTCGGCTGTGTATCCAGATGGCTGCCGAGCATCACCGGTGGCAGCGACGGATCACTGCCTTCGCGGCGGGCGAACATATTGCCCATTGTATCGACGCCCATGGTCATACCGGCATCTTCGCACCATTTCTGAAAAAGCAGCCGGCCTTCGCGGTCTTCATCTGTCAGGGTCTGACGGTTATTCCCTGTTGAAATGCCGGGGCCGATTTTGGCCATATCCATCAGGCTGTCCCAGAGGCGGTCAGCATTGGTTTTGAGATTGCTGTTCAGATGCGTGTTCATGTCTGTTTCCGTATGCGGTCTGTATTAATCATGATAAGTTCATAAAGGCGCGGGGAGACGGCATGTGGATTTCCTCCTCATTCAGCGCATCGTGAAAGATGATGCGTTTTGGCGTAATAAGCGCAGCCTTGTCAGAGGCCGCACAAAAAGAGCCTTGATTGTTTCCCCAAAAACACGTTGATTACTGCTCCGTTCTGTTGCGGAGTATTTTATGAAACCGGCTTGTTTCCGTTGCTGGAAACCGGCTGCTGTATCATCCACTAAAATCCGTTCAGGACAAGAGAATATCGGTGGCCGAATTTGCCTGTAACGCATTATATTTGCAGGCAGTATGAAAATGCGGGGAAGAGCAGCATGGTACGGAAATCTAAATCGGCTAAAGACATTTCCGTGATGCAGCAGGAACAGCCTGAAAGCCTGTCGCGTATTCAGGAAATGAACCGCAAGCTCATTCTCGAAGCCGCGCTGGATGTGTTCTCGACCTATGGTTTTCGCGGTTCCACCATCGACCAGATCGCGCTGAAATCCGGCATGTCGAAGCCCAATCTTCTGTATTATTTCCGCCGCAAGGAAGATATTTACAACACCGTTTTGCAGCAGACGATGGAAGAATGGCTGGCTTCGCTGCAGTCTATTGATCCGCAGGGCGAACCGCTGGAAGAGCTTGGCTCTTATATCCGCAATAAGATTGAAATGGCGTTCCGCAATCCTGCGGCTTCGCGCCTGTTCGCCAATGAGATTATGCATGGTGCACCGGCAATCGGCACTTTCCTGCAAGAGGATATGCGCGAACTGGTGGATGAAAAAGCGGCCATGATCGGGCAATGGATGGAAGAGGGCAGGCTGGCAAAGACCGACCCGCATCATCTGATTTTCACGATCTGGGCGACGACCCAGCATTATTCCGATTTTGAAACGCAGTTGCGCGCAGTGCTCGGTGAAAAATTTGATGCGCCGGATTGCTGTGAGAAAACGGTGCAGGCGGTCAGCGCCATTTTGCTCAACGGTATCCGGCCCCGTTAAGCAGGGAGGAGTTGCGGCAGAAAATTCTCTGCCGCTCTCTGTTTTACGGGTTGTGATGACTGCCTGTCTTGTCACCGTTTACCGCTCCTATTCTGCCGCCTGTTTGTGTTTTGCCATCGGATTGTTCGGATGGGTTGTCCAGTTGGCATAATCAGGGCTGATCGGCTCTTTGGTGCGTGGATCAATACCGGAAACCTGCTCCATGGTTATACAATCCTGCACAGGACAGACGCTCACGCAGAGATTACAGCCGACACATTCCTCATCAATCACCTCAAAATGGCGCACGCCGTCCACCATCGAAGTAATCGCCTGATGGGAGGTGTCCTCACAGGCAATGTGACAGCGGCCGCATTTGATGCAGGCATCCTGATCGATCCGCGCTTTGGTGGTGTAATTGAGGTTGAGATATTGCCAGTCGGTGACCTGCGGGGTTGCAAGTCCGCGGAAATCATCGAGCGACTGATAGCCTTTGCTGTCCATCCAGTCGGACAGACCGTCGATCATTTCCTGCACAACCTTGAAACCATAGGTCATAGCTGCCGTGCAGACCTGAACTGTGCCGCAACCGAGCGAGATATATTCCGCTGCATCGCGCCATGTGGTGATGCCGCCGATACCGGAAATCGGCAATCCGCGTGTTTCCGGATCGCGGGCAATTTCCGCCACCATATTGAGCGCAATCGGTTTGACCGCAGGGCCGCAATAGCCGCCATGGGAGCCGCGTCCGTCAATGCTTGGTTGCGGGGCAAAATTGTCGAGATCAATTGAGACGATGGAATTGATGGTATTGATGAGCGATACCGCATCGGTTCCGGCATTTTTAGCAGCCCGCGCAGGCATACGGATATCGCTGATATTCGGGGTGAGTTTGGTAATCACCGGCATACGGCTATATTGTTTACACCATTTCACCACCATCGCTACATATTCCGGCACCTGACCGACGGCAGCGCCCATGCCGCGTTCGCTCATACCGTGCGGACAACCGAAATTCAGCTCAATCCCGTCGGCACCGGTTTCTTCCACCCGTGGCAGAATAGCTTTCCATGCTTCCTCTTCGCAGGGCACCATGATGGAGGCGATCAGAGCGCGGTCAGGCCAGCGGCTTTTTACCTCTTTCATCTCACGCAGGTTGATTTCCAGAGAGCGGTCAGTAATCAGCTCAATATTGTTGAAGCCGAGCAATCTGCGGTCGGCACCCCAGATGGCACCATAGCGCGGGCCGTTGACATTGACGACCGGCGGGCCTTCCGCACCCAGCGTCTTCCAGACAACGCCACCCCAACCGGCTTTGAAAGCACGCTCCACATTATAGGCTTTGTCGGTTGGCGGGGCAGAAGCCAGCCAGAACGGATTGGGTGAACGGATACCGAGAAAATTCGTGGTCAGATCAGCCATGTCAGTGATCCTTTACCGGAGAGTTCGTATGGTTGTGCACCGATGGTGCGCGCGGATGGAGGCTCGGCAGATCTTTGCGATTGGCTGCCAGCACGGCCTCGGCAAAGCCGCTCACGGCTTCCGGCAATTGCATGAGATGCTGATGGATGGATTGCGCGGCGATCTTGCCGTCCTGCACCGAGGCCACGGTAAGATCCTGACCGCCAGCAACACAATCGCCGCCAGCCCAGATGCCTTTCACACTGGTACGGTTTTCAGTATCAATTTTAATCCGCCCGCCACTCATTTCCATGCCACTGGCACCAAGGCCTTGTCCGTCAAGTTTTTGGCCGATGGCTTTGTAAATCTGGTCGGCAGCTAAGGTGAGTGTGGCGCCGGTGGCAACCAGTTTGCCTTCGCGCTGCTCGGTCTGCGCAAAGCGGATCGCGATGGCTTGCTCCTGTTCATTGAGCAGAATTTCCTCCGGTTGCAGGCAATCACGGATCACCACGCCTTCGGTCTGTGCCAGTTGCTGTTCATAGAGGCTGGCATTCATATGTTCGCGGTCACGGCGATAGGCCAGCGTTACATTCTCCGCGCCCAGCCGTTTGATCTGGATAGCAATATCAATGGCTGTCATACCACCGCCGATAACGACTATATTTTTGCCGATATTCAGGCGGGAAAGGTCAGAGCTTTGACGTAACTCTGCAATGGTGCGCACTGCATCCAGCACATTCTCGGCATCTTCACCGGCAATATGCAGCCGGTTTGTGCCGCCGAGGCCAAGCCCCAAAAACACGGCATCATAGCCGGAACGTAACGCATCGAGCTGAATGTCTTTGCCGAGCGCCTTGCCGGTTTCAATGGTGATGCCACCGATTTTCAGAATGAATTCCAGTTCACGGGCAGCAAAATTATCGACGCTCTTATAAGAGGCGATACCATATTCGTTGAGGCCGCCGCCTTTCGGGCGGGCTTCAAAAATCGTCACCGTATGGCCTTCTCGTGCCAGCGCATGGGCGCAGGCAAGACCGGCAGGACCCGCGCCGACAACCGCCACGCTTTTACCGGTAACCGGTGCACGGGTGAAAGGATGAACACCGCTTTCCATCAGATGGTCGGTGGCATGACGCTGCAATAGACCGATACGTACGGGCTTGCCTTCTGCGGCTTCACGCACGCAGGCTTCTTCGCACAGGGTTTCCGTCGGGCAGACGCGGGCGCACATGCCGCCGAGAATATTCTCACTCAAAATCGTACGCGCTGCGCCCTGCGGATTGCCGCCTGCGATCTGGCGAATGAATTGCGGAATATCAATATGGGTCGGGCAGGCCGTCATACATGGCGCATCATAGCAGAAATAGCAGCGGTCTGCTTCTACCAGTGCTTCATGCTTGTCGAGCGGCGGATGCAGATCAGCAAACACATCCTGATAATTATCAAGGCGGTTCGGCCGGATATCCGCTGCTGTATTGTTGTGCCTGTCATGCGAATGCTGGTCACTCATGCTCCTGTCACTCCTCCCGGCACAGTCGCAGTTAAGACAAGCGATCTGGTGCTTAAAATCAATGTCAGAGGTGCCGGACGGCTGTTCGCGCAGTTGCGTCAAGCAAAATCCGGTTATGCAAATGCTGTCTCAGAACGCATGTTGATGCGCGTCCCGCATTGGTTCATTGCTGCATGGTGGGGAAGCGGCGTGGTTCCCTTATTATACGCCGGTTCCGCAATCTGTCAGAGCTGAGCACTTTTTTGGTTGTGTGCTTTTGGCTTCTGTAGACTCAGCATGACAGATTTTTGCTGAAGGTCAAATTTTTTATCAGATGGTCAAAATATGACAAATACACTCATAAAATACGACTGAGTTAAGCACTGCCTTGGCGTATATTCTGTGCTGCGGCTTCGCCGATATTGGCGAAAAACCGGTCAGCTATTTTGCGTGCCGTATTGCCGAGCAGTTTGGTGCCGAGCTGGGCAATTTTACCGCCTGCATCACCATTGATCGTATAGCGCAGAATGGTCACATCAGGGCTTTCTTCGATCAGTTCCACATCGGCACTGCCTGCAGCGAAACCGGCAATCGAACCCTGACCTTCACCGCTGATCGTATAGGAAAATGGCGGGTTGAGATTGGAGAGGATCAGCAAGCCGTGAAAGCGGATTTTGATGAGGCTGAGATTAACAAGAATAGCCGCCTGAATGTCGGTTTCCGACAGCCGCACCAAGGTCTCGCAACCCGGAATACAGGGCTTGAGAACGTCCACATCATTCATCGCATCCCAAACAGCCTGCCTTGGTGCCTGAATACGTTCTTCGCCGGTCAGATCCATTTCTATCCTTTTAAATTTATGTAGTGCAGAATATTTTTAACCCGCTATCTTGTTAATGATATCGGTTTCAATCACAAGAAAACAACGTCTGAATTTTGTTTTTATTTATCATGCCCTTAAAACACTTCAATCGGTTCATATTTAAAGCATTACCAGCAAAAGCGGGAACCGGTTTTGCGTAGGTTAATGCGTACAGCTGAGGATAGAGCATTTCTGATAATTAAGCTTAAAGCGGAAATGCTCTAAAGTGTTATAGGTTGTATTTGAGAAGCAGTTATTCTTTACCCGGGAGTGGTTGGCATGGCATGGAATGAGGCGGCAATTGCGGCAGGTGTGACAGCCTTGACAGCACATTGGCAGACAGTTGCGCAAAAACAGAATATGCGTGAGGCCTTTACCGCAGATCCGCAGCGCTTTGAGCGCTACTCCCTCAAACTGGATGATTTGCTGCTCGACTGGTCAAAATGCCGTGTCAATGACGAGACAATGGCATTGCTCAAAGATCTGGCCGTGGCCTGCAATGTCGAAGGCCAGCGCGATGCCATGTTTGCCGGCGAGCCGATCAACAGCACCGAGAACCGTGCCGTTCTCCATGTAGCTCTGCGGGCAAAACCGGATGATGTGATTGTCACAGACGGTGAAAATGTCGTGCCGCAGGTGCAGGATGTGCTGCACCGTATGAGCCTTTTCAGTGAGGCAATCCGTGCCGGTGATCTGGCGGGCGCCACAGGGCGCACCATCACCGATGTGGTGAATATCGGTATCGGTGGTTCAGACCTCGGACCGGTGATGGCAACACTCGCGCTGACACCGTATCATGACGGGCCGAATACGCATTTCGTTTCCAATATTGATCCGGCGCATATTGCCGATACGCTGCGCGATCTTGATCCGGAAACCACGCTGATTATCATCGCGTCGAAAACTTTCACTACGATTGAAACCATGACCAATGCGAAAACTGCCCGTAAATGGGTGGCCGATGCTCTGGGGGAAGAAGCTGTCGGTGCGCATTTCGTGGCTGTTTCTACCGCACTCGATAAGGTTGCCGCTTTCGGTATCCAGCCGGAGCGGGTGTTTGGTTTCTGGGATTGGGTTGGCGGGCGCTATTCCGTGTGGTCGTCCATCGGATTGCCGGTCATGCTGGCGATCGGCGCGCATAGGTTCAAAGAGTTTCTCGCCGGTGCCCATGCAATGGACGAGCATTTCCGTACCGCGCCATTCGAGCAGAATCTGCCGATGATGCTGGGTGTGATCGGCTATTGGCATCGTGAAATCTGCAGTTTTGGTAGTCGCGCGATTATCCCTTACGATCAGCATCTGGCGCGTTTACCGGCCTATTTGCAGCAGCTGGATATGGAATCCAACGGCAAGAGCGTGAAGCGTGACGGCACACCGGTTTCCGGCGTCACCGGCCCTGTGGTCTGGGGTGAACCCGGCACCAACGGGCAGCATGCTTTCTTCCAGCTTTTGCATCAGGGAACCGATACAATTCCGCTGGAATTTATGATCGCAGTGCATACGCATGAGCCGGAACTGCTGGAACAGCATCAGATGTTGCTGGCCAATTGTTTTGCCCAGAGCGAGGCTTTGATGAAAGGCCGCACGCTGGAAGAGGCACAGGCGCAGTTGCGCGCGCGTAAATTGCCGGAAGCGGAAGTGGAGCGCATTGCCCCGCATCGTGTTTTCTCCGGCAACCGCCCGTCGATTACTATTCTCTACGACAAGCTGACACCTTTTGCGCTTGGGCGTCTGATCGCGCTTTATGAACACCGTGTTTTTGTGGAAGCGCAGCTCTTTGGTATCAATGCATTTGACCAATGGGGCGTGGAACTTGGCAAAGAACTGGCAACAGAATTGCTGGATGTCGTTACCGGAAAACAAAATACCGGTGGCCGCGATGCCTCCACACAGGGCCTGATTGCACATCTGCATCAGGCATCGCAGGTGTAGAAACCTGATCCTCATACACTGAAAACTGCTTGCCGATACGTGACAAGCATCTGTTTTTCGTGTTTGTTGATAATGGTTTATGGAGTAACCGCCGGAATGAGGTGATTGAAAAACCTGTCCGGCGGTCAATGGGTGGAAGACATTTATGAAAACGGATCATATACAGTTTGCCGGTGATGTGCCGGGCATTCAGGTGGAAATGCGTGTGCTGCGTTTTGAAGGCACAGATACAAGCGCGCCGACGGCTTATTTGCAGTCATCATTGCATGGTGCTGAATTGCCGGGGCAGGCTGCGCTGCATTTCCTGATTCCGATGCTGCGTAAAGCGGAAGAGGAAGGCCGGATCAAAGGCGATATCACGATTGTCCCGCAGGCTAATCCTGTGGCCTCCAATCAGTGGCAGAGTCATCAGCATCTCGGTCGTTTTGATTTCTTCTCCGGTGTGAATTTCAACCGTAATTTCCCGTTGCTGGAAGATTTCGACACCTCTGCACTGCCGCAACCTGATGCGCCGGTTTCCATCGATAAGCGCATCAAGGCGATGCTGGTTCGCATGGCGCTGAAACATGAGATCGTGCTCGATCTGCATTGCGATGATGAGAGTGAAAACTATCTCTATGTGCATGAAAATTATGCGGAAGATCTGCGTGATCTGGCAACAGCACTACGCTCGACCGCAATTCTTGCAGGCGATTCAACCGTTAGCGCGGCTTTTGAAGAGGCCTGTGTTAATCCGCTGCTGCATATGAAAGCAGAAGAGCGCGATATGCGTCGCCGTGCGGTAACAACCGTTGAGTTTCGTGGTCTGAATGATGTTGATCCGGCAACCGGTCTGGCTGATGGGGAAGGGCTTTATCGCTTCCTCGTGCATCGCGGCGTGGTGGAAGATGCATCCAGCCAGCTTGGCGAAGCATTTAACGGCCCGATCGCGCCTTTCTCCCGTGTGGAAATGATCCGCGCACCGCAGGGCGGTATGGTGCTGTATCATGTGGCGCTGGGTGATATCGTCAAAAAAGGCGATCTGCTGGCAACGATTGTCACGGTGCCGGGTGAACCTGAGCATGATATCAAGCTCTGCGCACCGCAGGCCGGGCGCGTGTTAACCTATCGCAGCCTGCGCTATCTGCGCCGCGGCGATGATGTGATGAAGCTGATTGGCGATGAACCATCGGCACAAAGCAAACCTGCCGGTTCACTGGAGGCATAATGTCAGCAACTGTAGCAGTGCCGTCCGGCTCTGAAAAAACCATCCGTGCCATTCTTTTTGATAAGGACGGCACGCTGGTTGATTTTAACAGGACGTGGTTTTCCATCTCCTGTGAATTGGCCAGACGTTCTGCTGCCGGTGATGATGCTTTGGCGAAATCACTGCTGGATGCCGGTGGCTATGACTGGCAGGCAGAAAAATTCCGTGCCAATTCTGCAATCGCCGCCGGAACGGTTGAGGATATTGTTGCGCTCTGGCATCCGCAGGATACAGACGAGCAACGCCGTGCACGCGTTGCTGAATAT
This sequence comes from Pseudochrobactrum lubricantis, assembly GCF_041929865.1. Classification (NCBI taxonomy): domain Bacteria; kingdom Pseudomonadati; phylum Pseudomonadota; class Alphaproteobacteria; order Hyphomicrobiales; family Brucellaceae; genus Pseudochrobactrum; species Pseudochrobactrum lubricantis. The sequence continues at coordinate 473,121 of NZ_JBHEEE010000001.1, read as the reverse complement.
GATATTTACGGGGTTGAGGAAGGTGCCAAACAGGCAGTGGCTGTTGAAGCATTGAGCCAGACCCTGCAAACCTTGAAAGCGGCCGGTTTTATCTTAGGTATTGCGACCAATGATTCTGAGGCCGGTGCACGGGCAACAGCTGCTGCACTCGGTATCAGTGATCTGTTTTCCGGTTTTATCGGCTATGATACGGCAGCCCGTGCCAAGCCTTATGCTGATCCGCTGCTGCATTTTGCGGCAGAAGTCGGCGTGGCACCGGAGCAGGTGGCGATGGTTGGCGATAATCCGCATGATATGGAATGTGCCAGAGCTGCCAAAGCGGGTCTGGCGGTTGGTGTGCTGACGGGCAACAGTCCGCGTGAAGTGCTTGAACCGCTGGCTGATATTGTGCTGCCGTCTATTGCGGATTTGCCGGATTATCTGGCCGGAAAGTAATGTTTGCTTGTAATTAAAATTAAAGGCCGGTGATTTCACCGGCCTTTTCTCTGTTTAGTCGCACTATCGTGAGCGTCAGGTTGATCCAACTTGACTGTGAAATGCTCTAGCGCAATTCGCGGCGCAGAATTTTCCCGACATTGCTTTTCGGCAGACTGTCGCGGAATTCAATTATACGCGGACGCTTATAATTGGTCAGCCGCTCGGCGCAGAAAGCTTTCAGCACCTCTTCGGTCAGTTCCGGATCGCGGCGCACCACAAACAGCTTTACCACTTCGCCGGAATGTTCATTGGCAATACCGATTGCAGCAGCCTCGACAACGCCCGGATGTTCCGCTGCAACTTCTTCAATCTCATTCGGATAGACATTGAAGCCGGAGACAAGGATCATATCCTTCTTGCGGTCCACAATTTTGGTGAAACCGCCTTCATTCATGAAGCCCATATCACCGGTGCGGAAGAAACCGTCAGGGAAAATAGCCTTGGCTGTTTCTTCAGACCGGTTCCAATAGCCTTTCATGACCTGCGGACCACGTACACAGACTTCGCCTACTTCACCAAGCGGCACATCATTGCCGTCATCGTCACGGATCGCCACATCAGAACCCGGTACCGGCAGGCCGATAGTACCGGAAAATTCCGTTGCATTGAGCACATTGGCCGTGGCAACCGGCGAGGTTTCCGAAAGGCCGTAACCTTCAGTAATCAGGCAGCCCGTCATCTTCTCCCAGCGCTCGGCAACAGGACGCTGAACCGCCATACCGCCGCCAAGAGTCAGGATAAGCGGCTTGAAATCCAGCCTGCGGAAATCTGCATTTTCCATCAGGGCATTGAACAAAGTGTTGAGCCCCGGGAAAATATGAAACGGTGCTTTTTGCAGCTCTTTCACAAAAGCCGGAATATCCCGTGGATTTGGGATAAGCAGATTACGGGCACCCTGCTGAATACCCATCATCGCATTCACGGTCAGGGCAAAAATATGATAGAGCGGCAATGCGCAGATATAATTGATATGCTCCGGCCGGCCTTTATGCTGGAAAGCCACATCCAGCCACAGGCGCATTTGCTCCACATTGGCAAGAATATTGCTGTGCATGAGCATGGCACCTTTGGAGATGCCGGTTGTACCGCCTGTATATTGCAGAAAAGCCAGATCATCCGGTGCAATCACCACCGGTTTGAATGTCAGTTTTGCACCGCTGGCGAGGACAGATTTAAAGCTGTTATGTGCAGGAATATTCCATGCAGGCACCATTTTCTTAACACGGCGCACGACGAAATTGATAATCGCACCTTTAAGCCCGTGCATATCCCCCATAGAGGCGACAACCACATGCTTGACCGATGAGTTTGGCAGGACTTTTTCCAGAGTATGGGCAAAGTTTTCGAGAATAATAATCGCTTTGGCACCGGCATCATTGAGCTGATGTTCCAGCTCGCGTGGCGTGTAGAGCGGATTGACATTCACAACCACCAGCCCTGCGCGCAAAATAGCGGTAATCGCAACCGGATATTGCAGCACATTCGGCATCATCACGGCCACGCGGTCGCCTTTGACCAGTCCGCGTGATTGCAGCCATGCTGCCAGAGCGGCCGATTTTTCATCCAGCTCTTTATAGGACAGAGATTTGTCCATGCAGGTGAAAGCAGGGCGGTCGCCATATTTCTTGCAGGATGTGAGGATCAGATCGGTGATCGACTGATAAGCGGACGGGTCAAGCGCGTGCGCTACCCCTTGCGGATAATTGCTGAGCCATGGCTTGGCATCATAGGGGCTGGCTGTTTTTACCGGTTTGGCAACTGGTGTCACCACTGGTTCCGGTGCTTTGTCAGCAATTTTTACTTCTGGTTCGGCTTTTGCAACTTTGGTAGCGGCTTTAGCAGCAGGCTTCGTGGTGCCAGCTTTCGGGGCGGTTTTGGTTTCCGCTGCTTTTGCTGCCGGTTTTACCGCAGCAGTTTTTGTTTTGCCGGCAGGCTTTCCTGCCGTGGTGTTAGTTGCAGGCTTTCCTGCCGTGGTGTTAGTTGCAGGCTTTGCTGCAGTCGTTTTGGCAGGCTTTTTGGCCTCTGCAACAGTCGGAGCCGCAATGTTTGTTGTCTCCGGTGTGGCAGCTTTTTTTGCCGGAGATTTTTTCGGTGCCGCAGATGTTTTTACTGCAGTCTTTGCCGGTTCGGCCTTGGTGGCTGTTGCGGTCTTAGCTTTCGCTGCTGTGTTTTTCGGAGCGGATTCTTTGACCGGTTTTGTTGCGGCTGTTTTGGCCGCCGTGGTTCCGGTTTTCTTTGCGGCGCTTTTTGTTGCACCGGCCTTGGCATTCCCATCACTCGAACGTGTCATTCTGCCTCCCAGAATTCCTGTTGTGCCGGCATATGCTTCCGGAAAGTTTCCGGTGTATCGGGTCTTCCTCGCTAAAACCCGTCTGCCAACAACTTAACCAAGATTATGCCGATATCAATATCAGACATGATCTTTCCATTGACGTAAACGTAAATTCTTTATCAGGCAATATGTCTGATTGATTTGGCTGCATGAAATACAAGACCGGTCATGGGATAACCGGCACTGCGGGCATCGTCTTCTTTATGTAATAATTTTTCTGTCTTTGACATTGTGCGAAACAACAAACCTGTAAGCCTCTTATATAAGTAAAAAATCTTAGCTTAATGACGGTAAGATAAAATAATATGTCTTCTGATGTGCTGGTGAAGCACTATGCTCTTTAAAGATTCAATGACATAGGCCGACTTGATAAATCCGCAGATATATCGGGTCTTGCACAGCATTATGAGCTGTAAAGGAGCCCACCGCAATGCGATTTGCAAGTGTATTCCCGTCAGTTTTACAATTGATCGGCCGGACACCGCTTGTCGAACTCAGCGGATTTGACACCGGGCCATGCCGCTTACTTGCGAAACTGGAGAGCCAGAACCCTTCCGGTTCTATCAAGGACAGGGTTGCTCTGAGCATTATTTCTGCGGCGGAGCAATCGGGTCAGTTGCGGGCAGGCGGTACAATTGTCGAAGCAACAGCCGGTAATACGGGGCTTGGTCTGGCACAGGTTGCGGCACTGCGCGGCTACCGGTTGATTCTGGCTATTCCGGATAAAATGTCCAAGGAAAAAATCCGCCATTTACGGGCTTTAGGGGCAGATGTCCGGCTGACACGTTCTGATGTGGATAAGAACCATCCGGAACATTATCAAAATCTGGCACGGCGAATTGCAGAAGAAATTCCGCATGCGTTTTTTGCCGATCAGTTTTCCAATCCTGCTAATCCGCTGGCACATGAAACTGTAACAGGGCCGGAAATCTGGGAGCAAACAGATCATAAGATTGATGCGGTAATCGTCGGGGTTGGCTCGGGCGGTACGCTGACGGGGCTGGGGCGTTATTTCCGCTCGGTTTCTCCGCAGACGCAAATCATACTTGCTGATCCTGAAGGTTCGGTTCTGGCACCATTCATCGCGACAGGGCAGTTAGCGCAGGCCGGTCAATGGTCGGTGGAGGGGATAGGGCAGGATTACATTCCCGATAATGCCGATCTCTCTCTTGTCAGCCGTGCTTATACAATATCCGACCGGCAATCTGTGCAGGCTGCTCGCGATTTGCTTTTACGCGAGGGTATTCTGGCCGGAGCATCGTCCGGTACTTTGCTGGCTGCAGCTCTGCAATATTGCCGCGAGCAGACGGAGCCTAAAAATGTGGTGACGCTGATTTGTGACAGCGGCTCCAAATACTTGTCAAAAATGTTTGATGATAACTGGCTGCGCGAGCGGCATCTGAGTGAGCGCGCAGTGCAGGGCAATCTGGAGGATCTGATCTCGCGACGCCATCAGGATGGTGCGGTGGAAGTAACCGCACCGGATGAAAATCTGCTTGAGGCCTATGGGCGGATGCGGCGCAATGCTGTCTCGCAATTACCTGTGCTGGATGGCGGCAGGCTTGTCGGAATTATTGATGAAAGCGATATTCTGAAAGCCGTGGAGGGCCCGCCGGAAGGGCGCTGGTCGCGCTTTGCGGCTCAGGTTTCATCGGCAATGACCCCGCAACCGCGTGTCTTGCAGGTGGACGCACCATTGAGTGCGTTGCAGAGTTTCTTTGACCGTGATGAAGTGGCGCTGATTGTGAATGGTGCGGATTTTATCGGGCTTATCACCCGTATCGATCTGATTAATCATTTACGCTATGCCGGTAAAAATACGCGTGATGCATAAAAAAACGGCCATATGCTGCAAGGTGCATATGGCCGTTTCAGTCTTTTCCGGTCAGCTTCGGCTTTCAATGCCGCACAATTGCATCGGTTGAAGCAAGGGGCACAAAGCGCATCTTTTTTAGCTGTTCTTATACAGATATGACTGCCGGAAAATGCAGGATTGGATTTCGGGTGCCGGAGGGCTCCTTTTCTGCTGTTTCAGCCGAAGACTGATGTCAGGCTTGTCGCAATTGCCCAGATAAGAAATGCAGCTGGGACAGCCAGACCGGCCAGAAAAATTCCCAGAAATACATAGGCCGCATCATCGGTGCGGTTTCTCATCTGATCGGCAGGCTTTTGCCATTGAGCGGGTACACCATCATACATTGCGGGTCTCCTCCGATATCTTCTTAATGGATTTATTATGATCTGAATGAGAAATACTGCAATACTGAATATAAAAAGATTTGAATTGCACGAAAATGATGGTATTAGCTGTTTTCTGTTGCTGCTGATTTTAAAAATCTGATATTTCTCGACATGTAATTTTATAAATATTGATTTTAACTCTATGATTTTTATAAATTTTACTTTTATACTGTATTTTTTGAAGTATCTGTAATTTCAATAATTGCTGAATGTTTCGATAAATATGAGATTTCAGTATGATTTGTAGTCTCAAAAATCCCGTGAAGCCGGACAAAATCACTGCAAACTGAGTCGGCTTAACCGGCACTGGTTTTCATCGCGCCGCCACAGAATGTTGTCGCTGCTGCAGTTCTTTCGTGCGTGTTGCGCATAACGGTTTCACTCTGCCTTGCAATGCTGCATGACTGTTATGCATTATTGTTTATTGTCGGTTTTTTCTCCTGCCGTTATAAGTCTGTCCATCGGGTTCGTTCTCCTCCTCCCAATTGGACCCGATGACGGAATGCGGTACTCCTCCTCCCAACCGCATCCATAATCAGGCCGCGCATCTCCTCCCCCGCGCGGCCTTTTTCTTTTTCCAAATCGATTAAATTCATTTCCGTATTCAGCGTTCGGGCTATATCCTCGGCGCGAAAATCACTATTCGTTATTTTGTTGCGATCAAAACATTATAAATGTTTGTTTTGTAACAGTATGGTGTAATAGTGCGCTACCTGCTCCTGCAAAGCATGATATTTGTAGAGGGCAGGAGTTCTATGAGCTTTGTCTGTTTGTTTGCCCCGTTTATCCCTTGGCTAAAAAGGATCTGAAAGTGAAGCAGCGCGATAATTCTGTATTTCTGAATTCCTATTCCGGTTTTCTGTTTGATATGGACGGAACATTGGTCAATTCCATTCCTGTTGTAGAGCGGATCTGGCTGGAATGGGCTGCGGAACACGGGGTAGACGGGCCGGAACTGCTCAAAAAAGTACATGGCATCCGCGTTGTTGACGTTATCAAAATGCTGAATATGCCTCATCTTGATCCGGCAGCGATTGCAGCCGCTTTTCTGGCTGAAGAAATGCAGGACTTTGCCGGTATTCGCGCTATTGCCGGTGCAAAAGATTTTATCGCCAGTCTGCCTGCTGACCGCTGGACGATTGTCACCTCTGCGCCGCGTGAACTGGCGGAAGCTCGTCTGGCTGCGGCTGGTCTGCCGATGCCGGAAACCATCGTCGTGGCGGAAGATGTGAGTGCTGGCAAACCTGATCCGTCCGGTTATCGTCTTGGTGCGCAGCGTCTTGGCTTTGATGCAGTTGATTGTCTGGTTTTTGAAGATGCACCGGCCGGTATTGCTGCGGGTAAAGCGGCGGATTCTGATGTTGTGGTGATCAGCGAAACCCATAGTCACGTGGTGACAGGCGGCAATGTTGAGTTCCGCGACTTTATCAATTTAGGCATCATGCAGGACGGCGACGGACGTTTGCGCCTGAGCGTCGGCTAGGTGTTTACAATTCAGACCTTGCGATAGGCCTGAATAATTTCTGCCAGAATGGCCACGGCAATCTCTGCCGGTTCCTGTGCGCTGATCGCTAATCCGATCGGCGCATGAATACGCTCTAAATTTGTCGCTTCAATGCCTGCTGCTGTTAAACGCTCCAGCCGTTTGGCATGGGTTTTTCGACTGCCGAGAGCGCCGATATAGAAGCAGTCGCTTTTCAGGGCGGCAGTGAGTGTCGGATCATCAAGATGCGGAATATGGCTGAGCGCGACAAGCGCCGTAAAACTATCCGGCTGATTGGTTTTGAAAAATTCTTCCGGCCATGTTTCATGTAGCTGTACAGACGGGAAGCGTTCCGCTGTGGCAAAACCACTGCGCGGATCAATGATACTTAGCTCATAGCCGGTAATCTGCGCCATTTGTGCCAGTGCTTGCGCTATATGTACGGCACCGGTCACCACAATATGCGGTTGCGGCCGGTAGGTCTGAATAAAGCCGGTTTCATCGAGTTGTGTGATCTTGGCATTATCCGGTGCAGGGATCAGTGTGATCTGTCCGGTTGCAAGCTCAGTGCGGCTGGTAATACGCTGACGCTTCGTCTGCGCCTGTACAATCTGTGTTACCACGTCATGCATGGCTGCATCATAAAGGGCAATCAGCAACCGGATGGTGCCGCCGCAAGATAATCCCGCAGACCAAGCGGTTTCATCGCTGATGCCAAAAGACAGATCATGGGCTTGTCCGGTTGCCAGTACTTCAACGGCTTGTGCAATCACTTCCGCCTCAATGCAGCCGCCGGAGACCGAGCCTTCAAAATTACCCTGATTATCGCAGATCAGATGACTGCCCGCAGGACGCGGTGCAGAACCCCAGACGGAAAGAACGGTAACCAGAGCCAGCTTGCGCCCCTGTTCAAACCAGTTCTGCGCAATATGCAGCGGATTGACGGTAGGGTTTTCCATGGAGAGTATCCTCCTGTCAGGATCATTTTGGGTAGAAACGTTATTTATCGCGCAGGATTTCGCGGCGCAGCACGATACTGGTTGTCAGGTCTTCCACATTTTCGATTTCAGCAATTTTATTACGGATTTCGTTCAGGGCATTGATGGATGCTACTTCCACTTCCACCACCAGATCAAGCTGGCCGCTGACCGACGAGACTTTGCGCACGGCCGGTAATCCGGCGAGAATATCGAGAATGGAAATGCTCGGTGTGCGTTTCAGCGTAATCATCAGAAAAGCCTGTAGTGCTGCATCATCGAGTAGGCCGATATCAGCGCGGTAGCCACGGATTACGCCGTTCTTTTCAAGACGAGCCACGCGCTCGCTGGTGGCACTTCGGGATAGTCCGACACGGCCTGCAAGCGTCTTCATCGGAATGCGGGCTTCCTGAGACAGAATGGTCAGGATTTTCTGATCCGTTGCGTCAATATCCTGCATCATTTCCCCTCTGAAACTGCATGGTTTTTACGATGAAAAACCTCACCGGCAAAGTGACGGTTACTTGAAACAAAGTGCCGGTGCAACCGGCACTTTGTCTGATGCGCATCTTTTTATGCTGTGCAAATCTGTCCGCATAAGATGCAACGCCTGTCTCGGGGACAGGCTCATAAAACGGAACAACCATGCTTGATACCGCGCCGCAATATTCACTCACCGATGCCGCTTCTCTGCTCAAGACCCATTATGGTCTGAGCGGTGATCTGTCACCGCTCAACAGCGAGCGCGACCAGAATTATAAGGTCGTGACAGCAGACGGTAAAATCTTCATTCTGAAGATTATCAATGCATCCGAGCCGGTGGTGGAAAGCCGTTTTCAGACTGCATTGCTCAATCATATCCGTGACCATGCCGGTCACCTGCCGGTGCCGCATATCGTGCCGACGCTCAAAGGCGACAGTCTTGCGGACACGCTTTCCGCCAATGGCGATGTGCATAATATCCGTCTGGTCGGTTGGGTTGATGGTCTGCCACTGGCAGAATCCGCCCGCTCATTGCAGGCGCTGGAGGGCTTAGGTGAATTGCTCGGCCAGTTCGATGCGGCCTTACAGGGCTTCATGCATGCCGGTGCTTTGCGTGATCTTGACTGGGATATTACCAAGGCCGGCCGTTCCAAAGACCGTTTGCATTTTGTCAAAAATGCCGATGACCGTGCCTTGCTGGAACGTTTCATTGCCCGTTTTGAAACACAGGTTGCACCAAAGCTCGGCACCTTACGCTCCGGCGTAATTCATAATGATGCCAATGACTGGAATGTGCTGGTTGGCAATGACAATCATGATGTGATTGCCGGTCTGATTGATTTCGGCGATGCACTTTATACGCCGGTGATTGCAGAAGTCGCGATTGCTGCTGCTTATGCCGGTCTGGATCATGATGCACCGATCAGCGCTGCCGCTGCTATCGCCAAAGGCTTCCACAAATATTACCCGCTGCGTGAAGAAGAGCTGAACCTGCTCTATGATTTAATCGCGATGCGTCTGGTAACGTCAGTCACGATTTCCGCCTCGCGTCATGCGGAAGCTGAAGACAATCCGTATCTGGCTATCAGTGAGAAACAGGCATGGGATTTCCTGCGTAAGCTCGACCGGATGGAACCGCTGTTTGCAACGGCAATTCTGCGCAAGGCCTGCGGCTTTGATGTGGTTTCCGGCGCTTCGGCAACGGTCAGCTGGCTGAAAAACAACCGTTCAAAACTGCTGCCATTGCTGGATAAGCCGGTGGCTGCCTATCCGGCAGAGCTGGTGCCTTACGGTGATCCTACCCATCCGATGACCATCAAATCGGCAGAAGAACAGCCGGTCATTGCACAGGCAATGTGGGAAGAACATTGCGCTGTTACCGGCACGGAAGTCGGTATCGGCCCGTGGGGTGAGGAGCGCACCGTCTATGCCGGTACGATGTTTGAATCCAAGCTGGTCAAGGGCAAGCGCCGTACCTATCATCTGGGGCTTGATCTGTTCATGGCTTCCGGCACACCGCTTTATACACCGCTTGATGCGATTGTCCGCAGCGTGGATATTGAGCCGGATCCGCTCGGCTATGGCTGCCTGATTACTCTGGAGCACCGTCCTGAAGGCTGCGCCCCATTCATTTCGCTCTGGGGGCATCTGGCGCATGAGGCAGGCAATCGTCTCAAAGCAGGCGATATTCTGAAAGCGGGTGATCTTGTCGCTTATATGGGCGATGAAACAGAAAACGGTCATTGGGCACCGCATCTGCATTTGCAGATTTGTACCGATACCCGCCTGACAGCAATGGATATTATCGGCGTGGGTGAAGAAGCCTATCTCGATGTTTGGGCAGAGCTGTTCCCTGATGCCCGCAATTTTGCCGGTATGGCCGAGGAATTCTATCAGCAGTCCGGCCGCAGTAAGGAAGAAATCGTGGCGATGCGCCGCGAGATGTTGCTGCCGAACCTGTCGATCTCCTATGAAGATCCGATCAAATTCGTGCGCGGCGACGGCGTCTGGCTGATTGACCATAAAGGCCGTGCCTATCTCGATTGCTTTAACAATGTCTGTCATATCGGTCATGCCCATCCGGCAGTGGTGGAAGCTATGGCCAAACAGGCCTCAACGCTCAACACCAATACCCGCTATCTGCATGATAATATTGTTGCCTATGCAGAGCGCCTGACGGCTACTTTGCCGGATAATCTCACCGTTGCCGGTTTCACCAATAGCGGTTCCGAGGCCAATAGTCTGGCACTGCGCATGATGCGTGTGCATACGGGACGTGAAAATGCGGTTGTGCTCGACTGGTCTTATCATGGCACGACGCAGGAGCTGATTGATATCAGCCCGTATAAATTCAACCGTAAGGGTGGCAAGGGTGCCAAACCGCATGTTTATGTGGCGAAAGTGCCCGACAGCTATCGTGCGCCGAAAGACTGGGCACCGGAAGACCACGCCAAACTCTATGCGGAAAGTGTGGCCGAACAGATCGCGCTCATGCAGGCAAAAGGTGAAGGCCCGGGCTTCTTCATCGCGGAATCCATTCCGAGTGTGGCCGGTCAGGTCTTCATGCCGGATGGTTATCTCAAAGAAGTTTACAAGATGATCCGCGATGCCGGTGGTATCTGTATCGCTGATGAAGTGCAGGTTGGTTTCGGTCGCGTTGGTAGCCATTGGTGGGCATTTGAAACGCAGGACGTGACACCGGATATCGTCACCATGGGCAAGCCGATCGGTGACGGTCATCCGATGGCAGCGATGGTCACCACCCGTGAAATCGCTGACAGTTTCAATAATGGCATGGAATATTTCAACACATTCGGCGGTAATCCGGTGTCCTGTGCCGTTGGCCTTGCTGTGCTGGATGTAATTGAGAACCAGAACCTGCGCGGCAATGCGCTGACAATCGGCAATTATCTGATGGATTCTTTCCGTGAGATGCAGAACCGTTATGAAGTGATCGGCGATGTGCGCGGCCTTGGTCTGTTCCTTGGTATTGAACTGGTCAATGACCGTTACACCAAAGAACCGGCTACCAATATTGCGCGCGCTGTGTGCAATGTCGCCCGCCGCCGTGGTATTCTGATGGGGACAGAAGGCCCGTTTGATAATGTGCTGAAAATGCGTCCGCCAATGATCTTCAGCAAGGCCAATGCCGATCATCTGCTTAATGTGCTGGACGAGGCTTTTGCCGAAGTGACAAAAAAATAAGTTAAATAGAAGGCCGGTGAGTTTCACCGGCCTTTTTGCTTTTATTGTGCTGATTTGGAGCGGATATAGGCAATCAGATTGCTGATATCTTCCGGTTTTTTCAGCCCGACAAAGATCATTTTATTACCGGGAATAAATTGTTTCGGCGCGGTGAGATAAGAAGTCAAAGTTGCTTCATCCCAGACCATGCCTTCTTCACCGGCCTTCATCATGGCCGGTGAATATTTAAACCCTTCAACCGTTGCGGTTTTACGGTCAAGAATATTCACCAGATGCGGGCCGACGCGGTTTTTTTCTTCTTCAATTGTGTGGCAGGCCATGCATTTTGCAAAGACTTTTTTGCCTTTATCAGCGTCACCTTCCGCAAATGCCGGATAGGTAACAGCGAGGCCTGAGAGAAGAGAGAGACCAATAATCATTTTGGCAGACATGCGCATAATTACACCTTGATTAAATCATTGTATCTGCGCTGGATTTTAGCTGAATTTTGTCGCAGTAAGGCTGGTGTTAGCGTCGCTGCGACAAAGCTATACAGGGAGGCTTATGCCAAGCGTTTCATATTTATTTGAAACGGCCGCCGCGCTGCAAAACCTCGATCTTGTAACCGTCTGGGTCGGTAATGAAGAAGAAACGGCCGACCAGCACGCCATCCGGTTTGAATTCAATCAGCTTGCCCGGATTGAGACCGGCTTGTTCAAGACGGGTATGTTCTGCATCAAGGTCAGACACTGAAACAGCGAGATGGCCGTAGCCGTCACCCAGATTGTAAGGTTCAGTGCGGTCTTTGTTGATCGTAAGTTCAAGTTCAAATTCGCTTTCCGCATTGCTCAGGTAAACAAGCGTGAAAGCCTGAAAATCAAGACGGTCTGCAATCTCCAAGCCAAAGGCGGTTTTGTAGAATGCAAGGGAGCGGGCTTCATCAAGCACGCGGATCATGGAATGGATGTTTTTTGCCATAGGAGCACCGGTTATGAGAGTTTGGAACAGGCTTTCTTGCAGATTCTGCCCTGTTTGTCCCGTTTAACGGCCAGCTCAATGCCACAGAATAAAGCTATATAAGATAATTCGCATGACTTCATGCCAATGCGTGACAAAGTAGACGGCTGCGCATGATTGGAAAGAGCCGCTGAAAACGCTAAAGCATGTCGCAGTTAAATGGATTCATTTAACGTTCGCGAACATGCGACAATTAAAAGAATCTAGAGCGAGCGCCATGAGTGCGATTAAGTGCGACACGCTCTATAACATCTGTGAAAGACGGGTTGCTGCGCTAAGATGCAACCGGCAAATGCGGAGAGAATTGCGTGATACCATTCCTGCAGGCAGACGTTCTGGCAAAACCGGAGCCGTTGGATTTCTACGATGCGTTGCGGCTGAGCAGCTTTGGCGGTGATATTGAATTCAGCGCGGCCACGACCACCGTTTATGCAACCGACAACTCCGTTTATCAGGTGCGTCCGCAGGGTGTGATCTATCCGCGTGGATTTGAGGATTTGCAGCAGATTGCGCAGTTTCTCCAAAGGCAAGAATTCCGCCATCTGAAAATGGCGATGCGCGGTGGCGGTACCGGCACAAACGGCCAGTCACTGACCGACGGGATTGTGGTTGATACGTCGCGCTATATGAACCGTATTCTCTCGATTGATCCGGAAAAACGCATTGCCCGTGTGCAAAGCGGTGTGGTCAAAGATCAGCTCAACAAAGCGCTGAAACCCTATGGCCTGTTTTTCGCGCCGGAGCTTTCGACATCTAACCGCGCCACCATCGGCGGTATGATTAATACCGATGCTTGCGGGCAGGGCTCGTGCCTTTATGGTAAAACCTCCAATCATGTTCTGGGCTTACGTGCCGTTTTGATGGATGGCAGTGAGCTGAACACCAGACCGGTCTCAAAATCGGAGCTGGAAGACCTGCAAAAGCCGGATACCCGCAGCGGTGCAATCTATCGGCTGGTGGATGAGATCGAGCGTGATAATCGCGATCTGATCAATCAGACCTTCCCGAAGCTCAACCGCTTTCTGACCGGTTATGATCTGGCGCATTTACGCGAGAGCGACGGCGGGCTTAATCTCAATTCTCTGCTCTGCGGAGCTGAGGGAACATTGGCGCTGATCGCCGAGGCCGATCTCAATCTGTTGCCGATCCCGCGTTTTGCTGCACTGATCAATATCCGCTATGATGATTTCAATACCGCGCTGCGCGATGCCCGTTTTCTCACCGGATTGCAGGTAGCATCAGTTGAAACAGTGGATGCCAAGGTGCTGTCGCTGGCACGTGGCGATATTATCTGGAGCCGCATTGCCGATTATTTTCCGTCAGAGGAAGGTAAGCGCACAGACGGGATTAACATTGCCGAAGTGCTGGCCGACAGCGCTGAAGAACTGGCTGAGAAAATCCGTTTTGTCAGCCAGTCTTTAGCGAATTCTCCGCAAAGCGGCCGTCACGGTTTTACCACCACAGAAAAGCCGGATGATATTGAAGCGATCTGGACAATGCGCAAACGCGCGGTTGGTCTGCTTGGTAATGTCGAAGGCGCCCGCCGTCCGGTCGCATTTGTAGAAGATACGGCGGTGCCGCCGGAAAATCTGGCCGATTATATTCTTGAATTCCGTGCGTTGCTGGATGGTGAAGGGCTGGATTACGGCATGTTCGGTCATGTCGATGCCGGTGTGCTGCATGTGCGTCCCGCGCTTGATTTGTCCGATCCGGCACAGGAAGTAATGATCCGCCGTATCTCTGATGCGGTGGTGGCTCTGACGCTCAAATATGGCGGCGTTTTGTGGGGCGAGCACGGTAAGGGTGTGCGCTCGGAATATGTGCCGGAATTTTTTGGCCCGCTTTATCCGCAATTGCAGCGTATCAAGGCGGCTTTCGATCCTTATAATCAGCTCAATGCCGGTAAGATTGCCACGCCGGATGATCAGCCGCTGACAAAGATTGATGAACTGGCCTTCCGTGGTCAGAAAGACCGGATCATCCCTGCGGATGTGCGCAATGCTTATGACAATGCGCCTTATTGCAACGGTAACGGCGCTTGTTTTGATTTCAATACAGATTCCGCGATGTGTCCGTCTTTTAAAGGCAGCGGCGACCGGCGCTATTCTCCGAAAGGCCGCGCTTCGCTGATCCGCGAATGGTTGCGTCTGCTGAGCGAAAAGGGCATTGATCCACGCCGCTCGGCACAAGCGCTGCGGGATAAACCGCTGTGGAGCGGTTTACTTGGCCGCATCGGCAACAGTCTCGGTTCTAAAAATCGCGATGACTTTTCCCATCAGGTGCGCGATGCGATGGATACCTGCCTTGCCTGTAAGGCTTGCGCAGGGCAATGTCCGGTCAAGGTCAATGTTCCGGCCTTCCGCTCCAAATTCCTTGAGCTTTACTACAGCCGCTATCTGCGTCCGCTGAAAGATCCGCTGATTGCCTCAATCGAACATATGATGCCGCTGGTTGCCAAAACCGGCAGGCTTTATAATGGTGTGATGGGCAGTGGTCTTGGCCGCTGGGGGATGAAACAGGTTGGCCTCACAGCTTTGCCGTCATTGAGTGATGTGAGCCTGACTAAAGAACTGCGTGCCCGCAATATCCAGATGGCGGATGCAAATGTGCTGAACAATCTGAGCGCAGAGCAGAAAGCCAAAGCGGTTATTCTGGTGCAGGACAGCTTCACGAGCTTCTTCGATACACAATTGCTGCTGGATGTGCTGGATTTGCTGAAGGCACTTGGCTTCACACCTTATCTGGCCGAACTGAAACCGAACGGCAAAGCGCAGCATGTGCATGGTTATCTGAAGTCTTTCACCCGCACGGCACGCAATACCAGTCTGTATCTCAATAGCCTTGCTAGAAGCGGTGTGCCGCTGGTCGGGCTTGATCCGTCGATGACGCTGACCTATCGCAGTGAATACCGCTCGGCGCTGCCAAATGAAACCGTGCCGGATGTGAAACTGCCGCAGGAATGGCTGGCGCAGCATCTGGGGCAGATTGCATCCGATATTAAGCCGTCAACAGAGCGTGCCGCACAGAATTATATGCTGCTGCCGCATTGTACTGAGAAGACCAATGCCACGCCGACAATTGCGGCATGGGTTGCGATCTTCAAACATTTCGGCATCAATATGGTGATTGGCGAAAGCGGTTGCTGCGGTATGGCCGGTACTTTTGGCCATGAATTACGCAACCGTGCGCTGTCAGAAAATATCTATGATCTGAGCTGGCGGCAGAAAATGCAGACCCATGGGCGCGAACAAATTGTTATGGCCACAGGTTTTTCCTGCCGATCGCAGGTTGAGATCATGGAAAAGACGCAAATTCAGCATCCTTTGCAGGTTCTGAAGCAACTGATTGCTTCCTGATCTTAAAGCTTGCAAACGGGTGCTATGAGCTCAAAACGTAGAAAATATCTGATTGCACTATTGCTGGTGGCCATAGCTTTACCGGCATCAGCCTATGGCTATACGAAAGTGCTGGGGCGTGTCGGCTCCGGCACTGCACCGGCCATGGCCGCCATTGAGCAGCAGGCGGATAAAATCATCGTGCGCAAAGCCGCCCGTGAACTGCAATTACTGCGCGGTGATGAAATCTTACGCACCTATCGCATTGCATTGGGAGGCGCACCGGTAGGGCATAAATTACAGGAAGGCGACCAGAAAACGCCTGTCGGCGATTATGTGATCGACTGGCGCAATCCGCGTTCCATGGCACATCTCAGTCTGCATATTTCCTATCCCAATGAGCAGGATGCAGCCAAAGCCAAAGAGGCGAATGTATCTCCGGGCGGCAATATTATGATCCATGGTCTGCCGAATGGCTGGGGTGCTCTCGGAGCGATCCATCATCTCTGGGACTGGACGGATGGCTGTGTGGCGGTGACAAACAGCGAAATGCAGGAGATCTGGTCGCTGGTGCCGAATGGTACACCGATCTCCCTTTATGAATAACGGGCGCTGAAATCCGCTTTTGAAAAAGCAATCATGTTCAAAATATGCCTTTTTTCGGCTGAAAATCGGATTCCCCCCTTGAAGCAATCGTAACAATGATTAATTAGAATGCATCTGTAGTATGAAGGCTGCGGGAAATTCGGCTGGTGAGAGGCACCGGCATCCGCCTTGCAACTGTTTTATACAGCTGGGTCAATCATTACGGAGCTAACACGGTACCGGGCCCCTCTGGCGAGAGTTTACGGCGCTCTCGTGATGTCGGTACTGCCGCAAATATAGCCGGCGGACATGTGATCATGAAAAATTCTTTCATGTTTTCTGCGGAAGGTCATCAGGCCGATTCCGCTTTTAACTTTTGTTCTTATATTGATAATGCGTATCGTACAGACCGGTCTCCGGCCACTAAGGAGATCGTGAAATGAGCACGCCTGCATCTCAGAAAACTGTTCTCAGCTATTTTACCTGGGCATTTATTGTCACCGTCGTCGGTCTGGCGCTGGGTGCATGGCTCGGCTGGCAGTCCACCGGTACAATCGGTGGTATGGCCTCGATCTTTTTTATCTGTACGGTTCTGGCCGTGCTGGAAATCTCGCTGTCCTTTGATAATGCGGTGGTGAATGCCAATAAGCTGAAAGACATGACGCCGGAATGGCAGCATCGCTTTCTGACCTGGGGTATCATCATTGCCGTTTTCGGTATGCGTATTGTTTTCCCGCTGCTGGTTGTGGTGATTGCTGCCGGTATCGGTCCGATTGAAGCGATCGTTTTGGCTGCTGCGAAACCTGAAGAATATGCGCGTATCATGACTGATGCGCATCTGCCGATTGCCGCTTTCGGCGGTACCTTCCTGTTGATGGTGGGACTGACCTATTTCTTCAATTCCGACAAGGATGTGCATTGGTTCGGTCCGCTCGAGCGTCCGATGGCGCGTCTGGCTGAAATCAAAGGGGTTGAAGTTGCAATCGTTCTGATCCTGCTTCTGACCTTCTCGTCCATTCTTGGTGAAGTTGAAGGTACAACTTTCCTCTATTCCGGCATTTATGGTCTCCTGACCTTCCTTGCTGTGGAAGTGGTTGGCGGTATTCTTGATGCTTCGCAGAAAACGCTGAACGCTGCGGCACAGGGCGGTTTTGGTGCCTTCCTTTACCTCGAAGTGCTGGATGCCAGTTTCTCCTTCGACGGTGTGATCGGTGCTTTTGCTCTGTCGCAGAACCTGTTCGTAATCGCGATCGGTCTGGGTATCGGTGCGATGTATGTGCGTTCCATGACCATTATGCTGGTGGAAAAAGGCACATTGAGCGAATACCGTTATCTGGAACATGGTGCATTCTATGCGATCCTGATCCTGTCGGTGGTGATGTATTTCCAGACACTCGTGCATATTCCGGAAGTGATTACCGGTCTTGGCGGTGCGGTGCTGATCGGTATCGCGTTCTGGGCATCGGTTCGTCATAACCGCCGCGAAGAACATGCAGAAGCAAAAGCTGAAGCTGTAGCAGCCGAATAAGCTGCTTCATCACCTTCACGCAATTATGAGCCGCCGGATCACTCCGGCGGCTTTATTATTTTGCATGATTGCAAAGCTGCGATTATTGCTCATTGATGAGAAACAGCATGCACGGACAGCGAGAACGGAAGACGGCAATGGAAACAGGCGGACAGAATATGAGTGATAAACAAGCTGTTTCTGTGAGCATTGATGCTGTTAAGCCGCCGGTACAGCATGGTCTGTGGCGCTCCTATATGCTGATTTTTCTGCCAATGCTGCTGTCCAATATTTTGCAGGCGGCTTCCGGCACGCTGAACGGTATTTTTGTCGGCCGCATGATGGGCGTTGATGCGCTGGCGGCAATGTCCGCCTTTGCTCCGGTGTTCTTTTTGTTTCTTGGTCTGATTATCGGTCTTGGTGCCGGTGCAACTGTGCTGATCGGTCAGGCATGGGGCGCGCGGGATATGGTCAAGCTACATGGCATTGCGGGCAGTGCGGTGGCAATGGTGATGACTGTGTCTGTTACCGTTGCAATAATGGGCGGATTATTTGCCACGCAGCTGATGTCATTTCTTGGCACGCCACAGGCCGTTCTGAACGAATCTGCTCATTATGCCCGTATCATGATGATGGGCATGCCGGTGATTTTCCTGCTCTGGCTGATGAGCAATATGAGCCGTGGCGTGGGTGATGCGGTCAGTCCGCTCTGGGCGCTCGTGGTTGCCACATCTGTTGCCATGGTGTTGACGCCGCTCTTCATTGAAGGCTGGCTGGGCTTTCCGCAGCTTGGGGTGATGAGTGCAGCAGTTTCCACGGTGATTGCTTCCGCTGTGGCACTGGTCTGGCTGATCTGGCACTGGAACCGGCGCAATCATCCTATGGCATTCACGCGCAGTTTTTTGGCTCTGATCCGCTTTAACAGCTCCTATTGTAAAACCATTTTGCGCGTTGGCCTGCCGACAGCCTTGCAGATGCTGACCATTGCTTTTGCCGAGATCGTGCTGCTGGGGCTGGTCAATGGTCATGGTACGCAGGCGACAGCCGCCTATGGTGCGATTGTGCAGACATTGGGCTGGGTGCAGTTTCCGGCCATCTCTATCGGTATTACCGCCTCAATTCTGGCCGCACAGGCGGTCGGGGCAGGGCGCAACGAGCAGGTGCATAAGATTGTAATTGCCGGACTGCAATTGAACTGGCTGGTCACCGGCTCCTGTGTGGCGCTGGCCTATTTGCTGTCCGGCTATATTACCAGTGCCTTTTTGACTGAACAGGCAGTTGCCGATCTGGCGGCGCATTTGCTGCATATCGTGCTTTGGACGATTGTATTATTTGGCATGAGCAGTGTGTTTATGAGCTCTATGCGGGCAAGCGGGGCGATTTATGCACCGACTGTTTTGACCATGAGTGCTATCTTACTGGTGGAAATTCCGGCAGCTTATTTGTTCAATCAATGGATTGGCATTGACGGAATTTGGTGGGCTTATTCGCTGACCTTCGCCACGATGCTGTGCCTGCAATCGGGCTATTATTATTTCATCTTCAGTAAGCGGAAAATCGTGAAGTTGATTTAGAAAAATAGAAAAGCCGGCAATGCCGGCTTTTTTGTTGTTATTTCACATTGGCGGCAAGACCGGAAAGAACACCCATCCAGCCGACAGCTTCCGCAACATTTGCACAATCAAAGCTGATGGTTGTGGCGTCCGTGCGCTTGGCACAAGGGATGATCGCCATCTGATCGGCCAGCAGCGGGGAGTTCATGATGAACTCTGCATGGATGCAGCCGGTAAACGGTTTCCAGACTTTCAATTCGTTTTTACGTTCAACGGCTTTTTTCGCCAGATCACGGATCATCGCACGGGCATTCTGTACGGAGATCTGACGCGCTGCACGGTTGCCCAGGGCTGTTTTGACGGTGGCAAATTCAGCCTCAGGGAAGAACGGACGGTTTTCCTGTTCGGTCTGATCATCACCGCTGATCAGTGCTACCGGCACACCGAGTTCACCGGCATAGGCGCCATAAAAGCCGGGCTCACCAACAATCTGACCATTGAGTTTAATGGTGCGGAAGGCAAAGCCGTTGGTGGTATGGGCAAGTACGCCATATTGCGCGGCACTGGCATGATGGCCGGTGAAGAACAACAGGTCAAAACTTTCATCCAGACCGGCAGCCATATTGAATTTTTTGGGGCGACCAAGGATCAGCTCTGCTGCCGGATGCAGCATTTCCGGAATAATATTGACCATCGGGCCATGCGAGTCATTGACCAGAATATAGTCTGCTCCGCCTGCCAGTGCACCTTCAATGGCGGCGTTGACTTCCTCTGTCATCAGGCGGCGCGCCCGTTCATATTCCGGATTGCCTGGCTGACCTTGCTGGGATGTTACAACACCGGCCACACCTTCAATATCCGCACAAATATAGACTCTCATATTTCCCCTCCGGTAATCATGATTGATTCCGTAATTCCGAGGCTACCTTGACAAAAAAGCCCCGCAGCTTCAACCGAAGCGCGGGGCTTAAATGTTCTGAAATATAAGATAAATCAGCTGAAGTCGGCCGGATTAATGCCGAGGGTGCGCAGGTCTCTTTCATGCGGGCGACGACGGCCTTCAACAGCAGCGGCTGCGGAAGCTGCGGCACCGAAAACAGCCAGTGCGCGGCTGATGAAATTACGGGAATGCTTTGTACGTTCTGTCATCTTGCTTCTCCGTGTTTGGGGCTTTGTCTTTTTGCAAAGCCGTAATCTGATACTCCAAAGATGGGATCACCAAGCCGTTTTCACAACTGACAGAATGACAGAGCTGCCATGCATGAATCGCATGGCCGGTTAAATAATGATGATAAGCAAAGAAAAAGCCCGCCGGCATAACCGGCGGGCTCATCATTTTCGGGGGTATAAGGGTTTAGTCCTCATTCGCTGCAAGCTGTGACAGAACCTGACCGCGGCCACGGGCACGCATAATCAGCGGTACGATCAGTGCCAGTGCTGCAATTGTCAGCAGCACAGCTGCAATAGGGGAGGTGAACAGGACAGTCACATCACCCTGACTGATAGACAAAGCGCGTCGCAATTGCTGTTCAGCCAGCGGGCCGAGGATCAAACCAACGACGGCCGGTGCAATCGGATAACCGAAGACACGCATACCATAGCCCATCAGGCCGAAAGCCAGCAGCATACCAAGTTCAAAGACCGACGGATTAGCACCGATTGTACCAAGCGTGGCGAACATCAGAATACCGGCATAGAGCCATGGTTTAGGGATGGTCAGCAATTTGACCCACAGGCCGATCAACGGCAGGTTAAGCACCAGCAGCATGAAATTGGCGATGAGCAAGCTGGCAATCAGACCCCAGACCAGCTGCGGATTGGTTGCAAACAGCAGCGGGCCCGGTTGCAGGCCATATTGCTGGAAACCGGCCAGCATGATTGCAGCGGTTGCTGTTGTCGGCAGGCCGAGTGTCAGCAATGGCACAAGCGTACCGGCAGCGGACGCATTATTGGCAGCTTCAGGTCCTGCAACGCCTTCAATCGCACCATTGCCGAATTCTTCCGGATGTTTGGTGAGTTTGCGCTCGGTTGCATAGGAGAGGAATGTACCGATTTCCGCACCGCCCGCAGGCATGGCACCAATCGGAAAGCCGATAAATGTACCGCGCAGCCAAGGTTTCCATGACCGTGCCCAGTCTGAGGCAGACATCCACAGCGAGCCTTTAACGGCTTCCACTTTATCCGGTGCGCGTGCACCCTGTGCGGCGATAAAGAGCGTTTCACCGATCGCGAACATGGCAACGGCCAGTGTGGTGACTTCAATGCCGTCAAGCAGATCGGGCACACCGAAAGACAGGCGCGCCTGACCGGTCAGCTGGTCAATACCGATAGTGGCAAGCGCAAGGCCGATAAACAAGGATGTCAGGCCGCGCAATGCGCTGTCGCCGAAAGCCGATGACACGGTGACAAAAGCCAGCACCATCAGCGCAAAATATTCGCGGGGGCCGAAAACCAGTGCAAGCTTAACAATATAAGGCGCGATGAAAGCGAGGCCGATGGTTGCAATCAGACCGGCAACAAAAGAGCCGATAGCAGCCGTTGCCAATGCAGGGCCACCGCGCCCTTTACGCGCCATTTTGTTACCTTCCAGAGCGGTAACAATCGAGGCGCTTTCACCCGGTGTATTCAGCAGAATAGACGTAGTGGAACCGCCATACATGCCGCCATAATAAATACCGGCAAACATAATCAGGGAACCCGCAGCATCGAGCTGATAGGTAACAGGCAGCAACAGGGCGACAGTCAGTGCGGGGCCGATGCCCGGAAGCACGCCGACAGCGGTGCCGAGTGTCACGCCGATCAGCGCATAGAGCAGGTTCATCGGCTGCATCGCAACCACAATCCCCTGCATGAGAAATTCAAATGTAGACATTAATCATTGTTCCCGTGTTGAGCCGCTTTACGCA
Organism: Pseudochrobactrum lubricantis; assembly: GCF_041929865.1. Taxonomy (NCBI): domain Bacteria; kingdom Pseudomonadati; phylum Pseudomonadota; class Alphaproteobacteria; order Hyphomicrobiales; family Brucellaceae; genus Pseudochrobactrum; species Pseudochrobactrum lubricantis. The sequence goes on along the minus strand of NZ_JBHEEE010000001.1, from coordinate 451,042 downwards.
GAGGGTAAGGCGCTGCGGCAACGAGGAGACAGCCGGTGGCTTTTAAAAGAACAACCGCTCTAACGGCCCCGCAGGCAGTGACAATTGCAGCAATTTGGCAAAAACCAGCCAGATCACATAACAGGCGGCAATTCCGACAGGGATCGAGAACCATAATTTGCGTTTGCCGAAACCATAGGCTGTCAGGGCGAACATAATGCCCGTGGCAATGGAAAAGCCTGCCGTGTTGAGCAGCAACATCTGCGCGGTGAGACCGCCGACAATCCAGAGTACCGGTTTGACTTCCTGCGGCTCACGCTCGGGAAAATCATGGCGGAAAGCAGCAATAATTGTCCAGATCGCCAATCCTGCAAGGCCAAAGGCAATGGCTTTCGGCACAGTCGCAGGGCCGACCTGAGAATAACCGGCAGCCTCGGAAAGACGTGCCATATCCCAGAACATCACGCCGGAAATGACAAGCAGGATGGCCGCGATACAAAGCGCCGCCCGATCGGGGCGACGCGCTGTTACAGGTTTCAGTTCACTCATTGAACAAGACCGATGTCTTTCAGAACACCTTCGGTTGCCTGAATATCCTTATCGAGCTGTGCGTCAAAAGCGTCGCCTGCCAGATAGGTGTCAGCCCAACCTTTGGTCTTCAGAGTTTCCTGCCAGGATTTGGATTTTGCCAGCTTTTCAATATCCGCATTGATTGCGGCTTTCTGCTCGGCGGAAATGCCAGGTGCTGCAGCCAGCATACGCCAGTTTTCTACAACAACATCAAGGCCGGATTCTTTGAGGGTCGGTGCATCAATGCCTTCAATACGTTCGGCGCTGGAGACAGCCAGCAGACGCAATGTGCCGGATTTGACCTGTGATTCAAATTCGCCGTAACCGGAAATACCTGCAGAAACCTGACTGCCGAGAATTGCGGCCAGTGCTTCACCGCCGCCGGAATAGGCAATATAGTTGATCTTCTTAGGATCAACGCCTGCAGCCTTGGCAATCAGACCTACAGCGATATGGTCAGTACCACCTGCGGAGCCACCGCCCCATGATACTGCGCCCGGATCTTTTTTCAGCGCTTCAACCAGGTCGCCCATTGTCTGGAAAGGAGAAGAAGCAGGTACAACAATTGCTTCATATTCGCCGGTCAGACGTGCAATTGGCGTAACATCTTTCAGGGTTACCGGTGACTTGTTGGTCAGAATAGCGCCGACCATAACATAACCGCCGACGATCAGAGCATCGCCTTTACCTTTTTGCTGGCTGGCGAATTGTGCAAGGCCGATCGTGCCGCCGGCGCCCGGTACGTTCTGTACCTGTACTTTACCGGAGATACCTTCCTGCTGCAGAACAGTCTGCAGGGAACGGGCTGTCTGATCCCAGCCGCCGCCCGGATTGGCCGGTGCAATAATGGTGTAATCTGCTGCATAGGCAGGCAGCGCCAATGCGCCTGCAAAGAGGGAAGCGAGTAGAAGTTTTTTCAAGTCTGATCCTCCTGATGCTGCGTTTCAACGCAGGCTGTGGTTTTTAGAAAACGCACGGGAAGGATCAGGCATGTGGTGCCCCCGACCATATACAGTGCTCCTCCCCGGTACTGTTTAACCGCCTCCACGGACAACAGTCCCGCTAATCGATCATATGAAGCTGACGCGAACCTGACGCACCCTTCGCTTTGCGCATAATTATTGAGACTTGTGCTGTTTTCAGGAACGGCTCTTGTTCATATGTCTTTTGAAGATTGTGAGCCTGTTCCTGTGAAAATCAATAATATTTTTTCTGCTGGCGCAGCACATCATTCCATTTGGCAATCAGGCGGCTGCGTTTAACCTGATCGAGATAGACCATCAAACCGGGGCTGACAGGCACCGGTTTCAGCTTGTTGCCGTAGATTTCCTGCATGGTCAGAGCGGTATTGTCTCCGGCCACTTCAGGGCTGACAGCCGGTATTTGCAACTGGCGGGCGAGGATGGTTTGGCCTTCTTTCGACATGAAGAACTCAAGATAGCGCCGCCCCAGTTCCGGCGATGCAGCGGCTTCCGGTACCAGTCCGATACGGGACATCACCACAGTATAATCTTTAGGCAGAATAATCCCCACATCGGGGTTGCGCGATGCCCAGTCTGCGGCATAGGAGCCGAGAATATTATAACCGAGCACAAAGCGCCCGTCGGCAACGCGTTCCACAATCGCCTGACTGGTGGAATAGAGTTTGACCCCCGCTGATCCCATGGCCTGAATGACCGTCCAGATATCGTCAAACTGCTCCTGATCGCGTGCCATGAACAGAAAGCCGACGCCGGAGCGTTCAATATCATAAGTACCGATACGGCCGAAAACGCTTTCACCCTGTTCTTTGAGATAGGCAACCAGCTCCGCGCGGGTTGACGGCGGTTTGCGGTCTTTAAATTCCGGCTTGTGATAGACAAAGACTGCTGGCTCAAATGTCAGCGCATAGGCTGTGTTGCGCCAGTTCGCCCAGCTTGGCCAGCGCTCGCTCATCGGCAAAATGCTGGCTTGCGCATAACCGTCATTGGTAAGTTTGACCTGCAAATCCATGGCTGAGGAAAAAGCGAAATCGGCAGTTTTCAAGCCGTCATCAGTTTCCCGCACAATGCGCTCATAAATTTCCGTGGTCAGCATATCCTCATAGCGCACGGTGATGTCAGGGTTGTTTTTCTGAAACCCTTCAATCATCGGTCGTGCAAGCGGCTCGTCGAGAGAAGAATAGACAACCAGCACCGGCGCATTCTTGTCGCCGCTGAGCGCCGGAAACATCATGGGCGTTGCTGCCACAGCGCTATTCCACACCGGCAATAAACTTAAAACCGCACTCAGCCAGAAACGGCGCACGTCCTGTCCTCCCAAACTCGCTGGCCCAAACATTACTGACAATGCAGGATTATTTCTTTGTATCCGCTGACATTGCCCTTGTAATCATTATATGCTGTGTCGGGGAGAAACAATACGGGCTGCAACAGGGCAGCAGGGAGATGTTGTCAGCGTGCGGATTTTGCTGGTTGAAGATAATAAGGCGCTGTCGGAAGGGCTGGGCGCTTTGTTGCGCGGTAGCGGCTATGCGGTTGATATTGTTGAAGACGGTGCGTCTGCCCATGCCGCCGCTGCGGCTGAGAATTTTGATCTGGTGATTCTTGATCTCAACTTGCCGGAGATGGACGGGCTGGATGTGCTGCGGGCCATGCGTGCGCGGCATAATCAGGCGGCTGTGCTCATTCTGACCGCGCGCGGTACACCGGAAGAGCGCGTGCGCGGGCTGGATCTCGGCGCGGATGATTATATGATTAAGCCGTTCGATATCAGCGAGTTTGAGGCGCGGGTGCGCGTGCTGTTGCGGCGTCAGGCGGGATTGCGTCATGCGCTGGTGCATTTCGGTGCGGTCACACTGGATCTGAATACACGCACTTTCAGCTCTGCCGGACAATCGATTGATATTCCGGCGCGGGAGCTTGGCTTGCTGGAACTGCTCTTTGTGCGCGGCGGTAAGGTCGTTGCCAAAGAAGCGATTGTACAGTCCCTCAGCGGTTTTGACCATGATCTGAGTTCCAACGCTATCGAACAATATGTCAGCCGCTTGCGCAAAAGGCTTGCGCCTTACGGGCTGACGGTCAGGACGGCGCGGGGTCTGGGATATTATCTGGATCGTCTGTCCGGCACTCAGCCGGTCATCACAACGGATGAACCTGTGGATTTGCCCGCGGATTCACAATGAGAAAAAACAGCTATTCTCTGCGCAGACGTTTGCTTGGCTGGTTGCTGGTTTCAACTATGCTGATCGGGTTGATTGCGCTGGCGGATACGTATCAGGAAGCTGTCAGCACGGCCAATAAGGTGGCGGATCGTGTGCTGAGTGGTTCGGCGCTGGCGATTGCCGAGCGTGTTGTGGTGTCTGAGCATGGTGATCTGGAAGTGGATATTCCCTATGTCGCCTTGGAAATGCTCACTTCTGCCGCGCAGGATCGGGTGTTTTATCGGGTGGACGGCCCGCCCGGCCAGTTTATTACCGGTTATGAAACACTGCCGCTGCTGAAAAATCCGGAAAATAAGGATGTTGAATTTGGCGACGGAACCTATCGCGGTGAGCCGATACGGCTGGCTTTGCTGCGCCGTTCCGCTTCGACCGGTGTCAATTCCGTGCCCTTTACAGTGACTGTCGCCGAGACAACTATGGCGCGTCGGCAGCTCACGCATACGCTTTTACTGCGCTCAGCCTTGCGGTTGCTGTTTATGATTGTCGGCACCGCCTTGGTGGTCTGGATTGCCGTGACCTATGCTTTGCGTCCGCTTTACCGCCTCAGTGATGCAATTGCCGAGCGCAATCCGCAGGATTTGCACCCGATCAGCGAGCATGTGCCCAATGAGGTGCAGGGGTTGGTAGAAACGGTCAATTCTTTCATGGTGCGGTTGCAATCGGCGCTGGATGCACTGCGCCATTTCACCGGCAATGCCAGCCATCAGTTGCGCACACCTTTGGCAGTGGTGCGGACACAGCTTGCTCTTGCCCAGCGTAGTCAGGATCGCCAATCCATGTTGGAAGCGGTCACGCAGGCCGACCAGGCCGTGGCGCATGCCGAGCGAATTCTGGCGCAGTTGCTGTTGCTGGCTAAAATTGATGCATCCGGTGACCAGACTGTGCAAGTGCTCGGATCTGTTGATCTTGCTGAAATGGCGCGGCAGATCACCGGTGATTACGTGCGTGAGGCAGCGCGGGGAGATATTGATCTGGGCTATGAAGGGGAGGCCAGTCTGACCGTGCAGGGCGACCGGCTGCTGCTGGAAGAGGCTTTGAAAAACCTGATCAGCAATGCGCTGCTTTATGCGGGTTCTGAGGCCGTCGTGACTGTGCGTGTGCGCAGGCAGGGTGAGCTTGTTTTCCTTGAGGTTGAGGATAATGGCAAGGGCGTGCCTGAAGAGCAGCTTTCCCTGATCCGCAACCGCTTTGACCGCGGCTCTGTTGCAAAAAACACAGGACATGCTCCGCAAGGCAGTGGTCTTGGTCTGTCGATTGTCGAGGAAATTGCTGCTTTGCATGGAGGGCATCTGATCCTGCAGAAAGCAACGCAGAGCAAAGGTCTCCTCGCGGCCATACGGTTTTCTGCTACTTCGTAAAATATTCTGGCCGGTTATCGTTATTGCCGGTTTTTGATAGATCATTCCGGCCGATTTACTGGCAATCAGGCACTTATCTTGTTGCAAGCTGAAGGTTTTTGGCTACAACCGCCAGTAACTTGAATGATAATGTCAGATTTTGCAGGCGGGACGACGGGAGAGATTGTAATGCCGGATATCGTAAAACGGTTTTTTGCCTATTATCGTCCGCATAAGCTTCTGTTCGCTGTCGATTTTTGCAGTGCGGTATTGTCCGGTTTGCTGGAGCTGGCTTTTCCGGTGGCTGTTACATTATTCATCGACCGGTTGTTACCGACCAATGAATGGGGGCTGATTGCTCTCGCGGCCGCCGGTTTGCTCTGCGTTTATATTTTCAATGCCGGTTTGCAAGTGGTGGTGACCTATTGGGGGCATATGCTCGGGATCAATATTGAAACCGAGATGCGCCGCAAAGCCTTTGATCATTTGCAGAAACTCTCCTTCGGCTATTTCGATAATCAGAAGACCGGCCATCTTGTGGCGCGTATGACCAAAGATCTCGAAGAGATCGGCGAGGTTGCCCATCACGGTCCCGAAGATCTGTTCATCGCGATCATGACGCTGATCGGCGCTTTCATTCTGATGTTCTGGGAACATTCGACACTTGCTGTTATTACAGCGCTGATCGTGCCGGTCACTGCATGGGTGACATTGCGCTATGGCGGTCGCATGACTACGACATGGCGCGCACTTTATGGTCGTGTGGCGGCTTTCAATGCGCGTATTGAGGAAAATGTCGGCGGTATCCGTGTGGTGCAGGCTTTCACTAATGAAGACCATGAACGCGCGTTGTTTGCCGAGGATAATCAGAATTATCGCAGCACCAAGCTTGAAGCTTATAAAGTCATGGCGGCCTCAACATCGCTGAGCTATTTGTCGATGCGTTTTATTCAGGTCGTGGTGATGCTGTGCGGGGCATATTTTGTCATTCGCGGCGACCTGAGTGCCGGTGGCTTTGTCGGTTTCCTGCTGCTGGTCGGGGTGTTTTTCCGGCCGATTGATAAGATCAATTCGGTAATTGAAAGCTATCCGAAAGGCATTGCCGGTTTCCAACGCTATCTGGAATTCCTGAATACGCGTCCGGATATTGCTGACCGCGCCAATGCCCGCGATGCAGGCAAATTACAGGGCAATATCCGTTATAATCAGGTTTCCTTCGGTTATCAGGATAATCGTCCGATCGTGCATAATCTGAACCTCGATATTCAGGCTGGCGAGACCATTGCATTTGTCGGGCCCTCCGGTGCGGGCAAAACCACGATCTGTTCTTTGCTGCCGCGTTTTTATGAAGTGACCGGCGGTGCTATCAGTATTGACGGAATTGATATCCGCGATATGACGCTGAAATCTCTGCGCAGCAATATCGGCATTGTCAGTCAGGATGTGTTCCTGTTTGCAGGCACGATCCGTGAGAATATCGCCTATGGCCGCCTTGATGCGAGTGATACCGAGATTATGGATGCTGTGCAACGCGCGCGTCTGGGCGATGTCGTGGCCGGTCTGCCAGCGGGGCTGGATACGATTATCGGTGAGCGCGGTGTCAAGCTTTCCGGCGGGCAGAAACAGCGTCTGGCGATTGCCCGTATCTTCCTGAAAAACCCGCCGATCCTTATTCTGGATGAGGCAACTTCCGCTCTTGATACAGAGACAGAGCGTGCCATTCAGCAATCCCTGTCGGAATTGTCGGTCGGGCGCACTACTTTGGTGATCGCACATCGTCTGGCAACGATCACCAATGCTGACCGTATTGTTGTTGTGCAGGACGGCAGTGTGGCGGAAGAGGGCAGTCATCAGCAGTTGCTGGAAGAAAAATCCGGTCTCTACCGCCAGCTGCTTGAAGCGCAGAACCGTGCGGCCGAGGTTTAGGAGCTCCGCTTCCTGCACCCTGCAGATAATGCTTGTGTAATTGTGCCCTAGAGCGGTTTACGTCCTGACTGGATCACAGTGCACGCTCTAGATTCTTTAATTTGCCGCATTATCACGGGCGTCAAGTTGATCCAACTTGACTGTGAAATGCTCTAGTCGGGAATGCAGGCCAGCTTTGTCTGTTAATTGTGAACGCAGCGTCCATCAATATGATGAATTGATACGATACCGTATGGTATGATATTGGTACTGCAAATTGAAGGACAGGACAGATCATGAATCCTAAACTTGCAGCTGCACTGGCCACCATTCTATGGGGCTTCACCTATATTGTTTCATCCAACATGCTGCCGCATAATCCGGTTTTTATCGGTGCAATCCGCGCTTTAGGTGGCGGTATTCCTCTGTTGCTGTTTGCCCGCACAATGCTGCCGCGTGAATGGTGGTGGAAAATTCTTGTGCTTGGCACGCTCAATGCCGGTTTGTTTTTCGGCCTGATCTTTGTTGCGGCTTTGCGCCTTCCGGGCGGTGTGGCGGCAACCATTCAGGCTTTGGGGCCGCTCTTCACTATTCTGCTCGCATGGCCGCTGATGCAGGTTATTCCGACCGGCCATAAGATTTTCAGCGTCTTGCTGGGCGCCGTTGGTGTCAGCCTTGTTGTGCTGCGTGGTGGTGTGCAGATGGATATGATCGGTGTGCTGGCGGGCTTAGGCGCGGCCTTATCTGTGGCACTGGGTGGTATCTATGTCCATAAATGGGGTCGCCCGTGTTCTTTGCTTGCATTCACTGGCTGGCAGCTGGTTGTCGGTGGCGTTGAACTGGCAATCCTTGCTGTGATTTTTCAGGACATTCCGTCTTCCGTTACGCTCGTGAACTTTGCCGGTTTTGTCATTCTTGCACTCTTCCTGACGGCACTGGCTTTCGCTTTGTGGTTCCGTGGTATTGAGGGCGCAGGACCATCCGCAGTTGCTCCGTTCTTTCTGCTCGCTCCGGTGACAGCTTTTATTATGGATGCTGTTTTTAATGATATGGTGCCAAGCTGGCTGCAACTTGGCGGTATTGTTCTGGTGCTGGGAAGCTTGCTCTATGGTCAGCTGGTTGATCGCAGATCATTCAGACCGGCTCGGCACCATCATAAGATTACCGAGGCTGAGAAACAGGCAGAGAAACAACCGGAGGCGGCTGAATGAGCGCAGAAAAACCAGTCCGGATTACCCGTCGCGGTATAGAGCGGCGGGAGCAGATCAGAACCATCGCCGGTGCCCTGTTTCTGGAGCATGGCTATGAGGGCGTGTCGGTTGATGAAATCATGCGTCAGGCCGGTGGTTCAAAGACCAATCTCTATAATCATTTTGGGGATAAAGAAGGCCTGTTCATGGCTGTTATCTCGCAAATGAGTGAGACTTTCACTTACGGGATCAAAGATCTGGATGTTTCCATGTTGCCGTTGAAAGACGGACTGGAACGGTTGGGTCGTCAATTGCTGACTGTTCTGATGGAAGAGCATCACGTGGCGTTTCAGCGGCTGGTTATCGCGGAATCGGGACGATTTCCGGCAATTGCACGGACATGGTTTGAAAAAGGCCCGCAAATGGCGCGGCATTATTTCGCCAAGGCCATTGCCCCGCATGTAGAGAACGGCAGTCTGCGACAGGGTGATCCTCATATTATGGCCATCCATTTCCACGATATGATTGTTGAAAATCTGCTCAGTCTGGCTTTGCTGGGGCAATATGTGAGTGTGGAAATGCAGCGCCGGACCATAGACGATGCTTTGCAGACACTGCTGCATGGCTGGACTGTGCGTAACGACCGGACAGGAGGAACATTATGAGTCCGAACTGGATTTATCAGCTTTTATCCATGCCCGTTATTCAGCTGTTGGCGCGTATTTTGCTGACCATGACATTCTGGCTGAGCGGGATTGCCAAACTCTTTGATTTTCCGGCTGCGGTGGCTGAAATGGCAGCGAATAATTTGCCGGTGCCAGCCTTGTTTGCGGCACTGACCATTGCCGTGCAACTGATCGGTTCCGCTCTGATAATACGGGGTGGCTCACTGGTCTGGCTGGGTGCCGGTGGGCTGGGTGTGTTCACCGCCATGACAATTCCGGTCTCCCACGCTTTCTGGCGGGCAGAAGGTGCGGAAGCCATCGCGAAAATGCATGTGGCTGTTGAACATATGTCGGTTATCGGCGGGCTGATTATTGTGGCAGTTCTTCATGCAATTGTGCCGCGTCTGCGCAGTAAATAACTTTTACGCGGTACGATTTTTATTCAGCCATTCAATATCATCGCTCAAAGCCTGAGCGAGGGTGGTTTCCATATGACGAAAACGGCGGATCAGTTCTTCTCCGAAGGGGGTGAGGACTGCGCCGCCGCCTTGTTTGCCGCCACGCTGAGAGGTGACGGAAGGTTCACTGAACATGGAGTTCAGGGCATCAACCAACTGCCACGCACGGCGATAGGACATATCCATGGCGCGACCTGCCGCTGAAATCGATCCGGTGTCGCGAATATGTTCAAGCAACTGGATCTTGCCGCGCCCCAGCCGCGCATTTTCAGGAAAATCAATCCGCAATACCGGCTTCAGCAAAGCGATACCCTGTGGTGCCATGATTGGTTCTCCGTTCTGTCTTCAAAAATTCATTACTTAAAAAGTCGGCGGTGTACAGGCACTGATAACGTCGCAGGCTACCGGCCCGACACAACGAAACCGGTGCGGGCGCCGGCTTTCAAAATAATAACCGTCACCCGGTCCCAATATACGCCTCTCACTGTCGACAGTCACTTCCAGACGACCGGCAATAACAATGCCACCTTCCTCACCTTCATGCACCAGCGGCACTTTGCCGGTATCCGCACCCGGTTCGTAGCGCTCTTTGAGAATCTGCAGCGCCCGCCCGAACAGATTGTCGCCCAGCTGCCGGTAGGAGATTTTGCCTTTGCCGATCTCGACAAACTCCTCAGACTGATAAAACGCCTTTTGTGGCATATCCGGTTGCAGGGCGAAAAACTCCGACATGCCGATCGGCAGACCGTCGAGAATGCGTTTCAACGCGCCGACTGAAGGGTTGGTCTGATTGGCCTCAATCAGCGAAATCGTGGCATTGGTTACACCGCTGCGCTTTGCCAGCTCGCGTTGTGAAAGCCCCGATTTTTCACGGATGAAGCGCAAACGGCCGCCAATATCGATCTCACCGGTCATGGGTACCTGTTTCCGCTGTTGAGGTTGTTAAATATTTTAAACATTTTATATTTTTCACCAAACAGATCAAGGTGATAATTAGTACAAGAAATAGACTTGTTTCGCTCTCCGAAGCATGGCCAACTCTTAGCCACATATAAGGGAGAGGACGGTTTTCCGTTTGGAAAATTCCGCCGGCGAGGAGCGAAACAATGACTGATTTAACCAATAGTCCCAAGCTTGACAGTTTCTGGATGCCGTTTACGGCAAACCGCCAGTTCAAATCTGCACCGCGTATGCTGGCTACAGCTGAAGGCATGTATTACACGGATGTGGACGGCAATTCCGTGCTGGACGGTACTGCGGGTCTGTGGTGCGTGAATGCCGGTCATGGTCGCAAGCAGATTGCCAGTGCTGTTGAAAAACAGCTTTCGACTATGGATTTCGCGCCGACATTCCAGATGGGGCATAATATTGCGTTTGATTTTGCCACCCGTCTTGGTGAAATTGCACCGCGTGGCGACGGCAAAATTCTCGACCGCGTTTTCTTCACCGGTTCCGGTTCAGAATCCGTTGATACCGCTCTGAAAATCGCGATTGCCTATCAGCGCGCTATTGGTCAGGGCACACGCACCCGTGTGATCGGGCGTGAGCGCGGCTATCACGGTGTAGGCTTCGGCGGTATTTCTGTCGGTGGTCTGGTCAATAACCGCCGTGTGTTTCCGCTGCTGCCGGGTGCAGACCATCTGCGTCATACCCATGATCTTGAAAAAAATGCTTTCAGCAAAGGCCTGCCGGAACATGGTGCCGAACTGGCGGATGATCTGGAGCGCATGGTCGCGCTGCATGGTGCGGAAACCATTGCCGCTGTGATTGTTGAGCCTCTGGCCGGTTCAACCGGTGTGCTGGTGCCGCCAAAAGGCTATCTGGAACGCCTTGCTGCCATTGCCAAGAAACACGGCATTTTGCTGATTTTTGATGAAGTGATCACCGGCTTCGGCCGTCTTGGTTCGCCATTCGCTTCCGATTATTTTGGCGTTACGCCGGATCTGATCACCACTGCAAAAGGTCTGACCAATGGTGCCATTCCGATGGGCGCTGTCTTTGCCAGCCGTCATATTTATGATGGTCTGATGCACGGGCCTGAAGGCGCGATTGAACTGTTCCACGGTTATACTTATTCCGGTCATCCAGCAGCCTGTGCGGCAGGGATTGCAACGCTGGATATTTATGCGGAAGAAGGGCTGCTGACCCGCGCCGCCGAACTGGCGGATGACTGGCAGGAAGCAATCCACTCGCTGAAATCCGCGAAGGATGTCATCGACATCCGTACACTCGGACTGGTGGCGGGTATTGAACTGTCTTCGCGTGACGGTGCTGTTGGCGCACGCGCTTATGATGTGTTCACCGATTGCTTCAGGAAAGGTCTGCTGATCCGCGTAACCGGTGATGTGATTGCCCTTTCACCACCGCTGATCGTCAGCAAGGAAGAGATCGGCAAGATTGTTTCGATCCTTGGTGATGCGATCAACCGCGCATCGTAATCTATAAGACATGAAAAAGCCCCGCACAGAAAGTTCTGTGCGGGGCTTTTCTATATCCAGTTATTTTGCGCTGTCAGTCTGAGGCGTTTCCTGCCACTTGTCCCAGCCGGTCAGAATGGTTTGTGCATAGGCTTTGCCGACGCGATAGGCATTGGTGGTCGCCAGTTTAAAGCCGCCGGATTCTGATTTCAGTGATTCCAGAGCATCCTGATCTTCGCCCTGACGGTCAAAATTCGATGCAGTACGCAGCAAAGCAATACGGTCGAAATTCAGTTTACCAGCTTCGGATGCACGTTTCAGCGCAGTCAGAGTGGCATTATCTTCCATTTGGGAGGTGCAATAGGTGGCTTTGCCGTCAGTCAGCAGTTCAACCCATTTTTCCATGAACAGAGCCATTTTAATGCCGTGCCAATAGGTGTCGCTGGAGAGCGTATCGCACATGCTGACAATCGGTGCGCCGGTTGCAATATCGCCCTTGTAATGTTTGCGATAGGCTTTCGCGCCATCACCATCCAGCAGTTCCACATCCTTGGTCACGCTGAAAGCATAATCTGTGAGTTTGGCATTCAGGGCATAAACTTCTGTACCTGCTGACCATTTGGCTTTTTCGGTCGGATTGCTGGCACCAAGGGCGAAAGAGCCGGTTTCCCATGTATCCGGCACTTCGCTCTGGTCGATGCGGTGGTTGAGGTCGGCATCAACGGCAAATTTTGCCCAGTGAGCGGAGCCAAGTGTGCCGTGTTTCGGATCAACACCGGCAATACCGGCAATCAGAAAATAGGTTTTGGAGAGATCGAATTTTTCGCTGAGTGCCATGGCCGAGACCGAGCTTGCCGCATTAGCAAAACCCATGGCGATTGTCATGTGGCACAGACCTTCGCCAGTGCAGTCAACATTCGGATATTCCGGATTAAGACCGGCCAGCTTGATCTGCTGCGTGAATTTCTCGCCCTCAGCCCAAGGTTTGGCTTCCTGACCGAACATGGTGATGACCATGACTTTCGGTGCGATTTTAGCAGTATCCTGCGCCAGAGCCGGAGCGGCCAGTGCGGCAGAAAATGTAACGGCGGTAAGAGCGGAGGCAGAGAGGAGAAGAGCGCGCAATTCTGAATACCTTCGGTGATATGACATTGGTCAGTTTCATCCGTGGTGACAGGTGCGTTGCGATCATGACTGATCAGACTTTACCTGCTGGCCGGAAAGAAACTGATCTTGCGTCTTGTACGCGATCTGCTTTGAGAGCGAAACCGGAATCTCTGCCGGAAACTTGTCTCAAGTCTGTTTGTCACAGGCAGAAGAGAGCTTCTGTGATTGCACGATCTTCTTTGCCTGCAGAAAAGAATACAGTGGGATATTTCATCTCTGCTCGTAAAAAGAAATCAAATTCCAATAATTGCTGATCGTGGAAAATTATCCCTCTTGGAGATGGGGGAAACCGCTCCTATGATGCTGTTTTTAAACTGGTCAATGATCCCATGCTGCAAGTGCCTGCCTATATGCTCACAACCGGTCCGGTACCGGCCTATGCGGAAGTTCTTCGGGCATTAGGGCAGCCGGTTTCCTATGATTATACGGATACGTTTCAGGCATTTTATCAAAGCGTGATTGAGAAGCTGGCGCAGGTCATGCGTACCGGCAATCAACCGGTTATTATGCAGGGTGAGGCTATTCTTGGCATTGAGGCAGCAGCTGCGGGTCTGATCGCCCGACAAGATGTGGTGCTTAATCTTGTCTCCGGTGTTTATGGCAAAGGCTTTGGCCCCTGGGCTGCGCGCTACGGCCGTGAAGTCATTGAACTGGCAGTGGATTATGATGATGTGATCGATCCGCAGGCTGTAGAGGCTGCACTTAAACAGCGCCCTGACATCAGTATTATTGCCGTTTGCCATCACGATACGCCTTCGGGCACACTCAATCCTTTGGCGGAGATCGGTGCCATTGCCGCGCGTCATGGTGCTTTTCTGATTGTCGATGCGGTCTCATCTTTTGGCGGCATGGATGTGCATCCTGAAGCCGTGCATGCGGATATTTTCATTACCTCTCCGTCAAAATGTCTGGGCAGTACACCGGGTCTGACGCTCGCAGCAGTGAGTGATCGTGCATGGCAGAAAATGGCAGGGAATCCGGATGCGCCACGGGCATCTTTTCTGAGCCTTTTGGACTGGAAAGAGGCATGGCGCGCAGGCAATGCTTTTCCGGTAACGCCATCTGTTGCAGAAATTTATGCTCTCAATACCGCGCTTGATCTCTATCTGGCGGAAGGTGCTGCAAATGTTTGGGCGCGTCATGCGCAAACGGCACAAATCGCCCGTGAAGGTGTCAAAGCATTGGGGCTGGACTTATGGCCGCGTCAGGAAGCCACTGCGGCACCGACTGCGACAGTGTTTAAAGTACCGGAAGGCATCAGCGATGTGGCTTTGCGCGATCTGATGCTGCGCGACCATGATGTGCTGGTGTCGCTGGGTCGCAAGGATACAGCTGGCAAGGTTTTGCGTATCGGTCATATGGGGGCATCAGCGCAACCGGAATTTGCGGCAAAGGCTGTTGAGGCTTTGGCCGGTGCATTGAAAAAGCTTAAGATTTAAGCGGTTACAGAGGGACAGGGTATTATGACAAGATTGACGCTTAATCGACGTGCTCTGCTGGCGGGAACTGCCGGTGTGGCGGCTCTTTCTGTTCTGCCGCGTTTTGCTTTCGCACAAACGGCTGAAAAACCGGCCTCCGTTGAGCCGGTGCGCGGTGGTCGTCTGGTTGTGGCCGCGGATAGCGAACCGGCCAATCTTAATCCGGCAATTGTCGCCTCAAACGGCGTTTTTTATGTGGCGAGCAAGGTTATCGAGACTTTGGCCGAGCAGTCTTATGTTGATGCGCAGCATCCGGATGGTTTGAAGCCGCTGCTGGCCACCAGCTGGGAAGGCTCGGCAGACGGGTTGTCGGCCACGTTCAAATTGCGCGAAGGCGTGACATGGCATGACGGCAAGCCGTTTACCTCTGCCGATGTGGCTTTCTCGGCGCTGGAAGTCTGGAAGAAACTGCAAAATCTCGGCCGCTCGGTTTTCAAAAATCTGGAAAGCGTTGAGACACCGGATGAGCATACAGCTGTCTTCCGCTTCTCCGAGCCGACACCGTTTCAGCTAATCCGCAACGCGTTGCCGGTAGTGACTTCAGTACTGCCGAAACATCTTTATGAAGGCACGGATATTGCCAAGAATCCGGCCAATGAAAAACTGGTGGGCACGGGGCCGTTTGTCTATGGCGATCATAAGCCGGGTGAATATTATCTGCTGAAACGCAATGAGAATTACTGGGACAAAGAAGCACCTGCACTGGATGAGATCATCTATCAGGTACTGCCGGATCGCGCATCTGCTGGTAATGCGCTGGAAGCAGATCAGATCCAACTGGCCGCTTTCTCTGCCGTGCCGCTGGCTGATCTGGAGCGGATTTCCAAAGTGCCGGGGCTTAAAGTCTATGCCAATGGCTATGAGGCACTGACCTATCAGCTCAGTGTCGAACTTAATCATCGCCGCAAAGAACTCGCTGACCTGAAAGTGCGCCAAGCTATCGCCCATGCGATTGATAAGGATTTTGTGGTCAAGACGATCTTCCTCGGTTACGCCAAAGCGGCGACAGGGCCGGTACCGGCTTTTGACAAGGTCTTCTATGCGCCGGATACGCAGCAATATGTCTTTGATATAGCTAAGGCCGAGAGCCTGCTGGATGAGGCAGGTTATAAAAAAGGCGCTGACGGTTTCCGCTTTAAACTGAAACTGTTGCCTGCACCATTCTTCAATGAGACCAAGCAATTTGGCGATTACCTGCGTCAGGCATTGGTGAAAATCGGCATTGATGCGGTGATAGTTGCCAATGACTCTCCGGCACATCTCAAAGCGGTCTACACCGATCATGATTTTGATATTGCTGTGGCTACGCCGGTTTATCGCTCCGATCCGGCGATCTCGACGACAGTGCTGTTCCAGAGCGGATTGCCGGCCGGTGCGCCATTCACCAATCAATATGGTTATAAGAATGATGCGGTCGATGCGCTGATTGCCAAGGGCGCGGTGACTTTGGACGATGGGCTACGTGCAGGCATCTATCAGGATTTGCAGCGTCTGGTGGCAGAAGACCTGCCGCTGATCAATGTTGCAGATTTCTCTTTCATTACGGTTGCCAACGAACGCGTGCAGAATGTTTCGGATAATCCGCGCTGGGCGGTGTCCGGCTGGGCGAATACCGGTTTGCAAGAGTAAATATCAGTGCCGTTTCTCCTCCGTCGTCTTGCCAGTATCCTTCCGGTTTTGGGTATTGTTCTGGTGGGCAGCTTTCTTATTCTGGAAGCTGCCCCCGGCGATGCTGTGGATGCTTATGTGGCGCAGATGGGCGGGGCGGATGCGCAGCAGCTTGAAGCTTTGCGCCAGTCATGGGGGCTGGATCAGGGGCCGTTGCAGCGGTTCTTTGCTTATGTCACGGCGCTGTTCTCCGGTGATTTCGGCTGGTCCTCGGCTTTTCAGCGTCCGGTGCTGGATGTTATTCTGGAGCGGCTTCCGGCAACATTATTGCTGATGGGCGTATCGACATTTCTGGCATTTTTTGCCGGTTCTCTGCTTGGCATTGTGGCCGGTGCCAAACCGCATTCCAAACGTGACCGGTTGTTATCGCTGACCTCACTGGCGCTTTATGCCGTGCCGGGTTTCTGGCTGGGCTTGGTACTGATCGTGATCTTCGGCGTAACATTGCGCTGGTTGCCAATCGGCGGGCTGGAAACCATTGCGTCCGGCAAAACAGGACTGGCCAGAACGACAGATATCAGTCGCCATTTGATCTTGCCTGTTGCAGCGCTTTCCAGTGTTTATCTCACGCTCTATCTGCGGCTGATGCGTGACCGCATGGCCGATCTGCATCAGGAAATGTTTGTGCAGGCGCTTAAAGCACGCGGTATTTCCTCACGCCGTATCATCTGGCGACACATTGCCCGTAATGCGGTTTTACCGGTGGTGACAATGTTAGGCCTGCAAGCCGGTGTGATGCTTGGCGGCAGTGTGGTGATTGAGAGTGTCTTTGCCATTCCGGGTTTTGGTCGTCTGGCTGCAGAGGCTGTTGCCAAACGCGATACAGCCTTGTTGCTTGGTGTCATTCTGTTTGGTGCTTTCGCAGTGATCATTGCCAATCTGCTGGTTGATCTGGCCTATGCGCGGCTTGATCCGCGGGTGCGGAGCCAGCGCCAATGACGTTTTTTCAGACTTTGGACAGACAAGGTAAAGCCGGTATTGGTCTTCTTATACTTTTAGGGCTAATGGCGCTGTCTGCACCGTTACTGTTTGCCGGTGATCCGCTGGCGATTGCCGGAGAACCGCTGATCCGGCCATTCACTAATACCGCTCATTGGCTCGGTACAGACCGGTTGGGGCGCGATGTGCTGTCAGGGCTGTTTCATGGCGCGCGGACGACTTTGCTGGTGGCGCTGAGTTCCGCAGCCGCTGCGCTGATTGCCGGTAGTCTGATCGGCACATTGGCAGGATTTCTAGGTGGCCTTGCCGATAATGTTTTGATGCGGATCACTGAAGCGTTTCAGACTGTGCCGGGCTTTTTGCTGGCGCTGGCGATGATCAATGTGCTGGGGCCAAGCATTCCGACGCTGATTATTGCAATCAGCATCGGTAGCTGGACACAAGCTGCGCGGGTGACACGGGCGGAAGTTCTGTCTCTGCGTGAGCGCGATTTCGTCGCCGCTGCCCGCACGCTGGGGCAGGGGCCGTTCTCCATTGCTTTTCGGGAAATCCTGCCCAATGCCTTTGGGCCAGCTGCATCGCTGGCAGCCGTATCAGTTGCGGCGGCTATTCTGATTGAAGCCTCACTGGCCTTCCTGGGCTTTGGCGATCCGAACAGCGTGACATGGGGCACAATGATTGCCGAAGGACGCAGCGTGCTGCGCTCTGCTCCTTATCTTTCCATCATTCCGGGGCTGGCCTTGGTGGTCACCGTTCTTGCCGTGCATCTCACCGGACAGGCGCTGACACGCCGACCGCAATCGTCAAGGGAGCGTAGCAATGTCTGATGTCTTTCTTGCTGTACAGGATTTGACGGTTCGCTATGGTGTGCAAACTGTGCTGCACCCTGTTAGTTTTGAGCTAAAGCAAGGTGAAAGACTGGCGCTGATTGGTGAGAGTGGTTCCGGTAAAACCACATTGGCTATGGCAATTGCAGGTCTTTTGCCTGCCAGTGCTAAAATTGCCGGTACAATCCGCTTTCCGGCTTTGGCGCATGAGCCGCGTGCCGGTCGCGATATCGGCGTGGTGTTTCAGGATCCCGATGGGTCGCTCGATCCGATGATGCGGGTGGGAGACCAGATTGCGGAAGTGATCGTCACGCATCTTAAAATCTCGTGGACTGAAGCACGTCTAAGAGCGGCAGAACTGATGCAGCAGGTGCAGATTGCGGACAGTCAGCAGCGCATACGCAGCTACCCGCATGAATTTTCCGGTGGTCAAAAACAGCGTATTGCCATTGCCGCAGCTTTAGCCGCACAGCCGCAATTACTGATTGCTGACGAGCCGACCAGTGCGCTGGACACGGTGGTGCAAAATCATGTGGCGCAATTGCTGGATGGTCTGGTGCGCGCGCAAGGACTGACAATGCTGTTTGTGACCCATGATATCGCGTTGGCCTCACAACTGGCCGATAGAATTGCGGTGCTTTATCGCGGGGAGCTGGTGGAAATCGGCACGGCTGAACAAGTGATCACCGCGCCGCAGCATGGTTATACCAAAGCTTTGCTGGCAACCCATATCGGACTGGACTGGGTGAAGCAGCCGCGTCTGCCTGAGATTGACGGTGCGCTATGAGCGAGGTTTTGCAGATTGCCGGTCTTAACAAGGCCTTTGGCAAAGACCCTTCAAAAGGTTTGAAAAATATCAATCTCACACTTCATGCCGGTGAGACACTGGCGCTGGTCGGGCGTTCCGGCTCCGGCAAAAGTACGCTGGCGCGGCTGATCATGCGGCTGAACGAACCGGATAGTGGTAAGATTATTCTCAACGGCACTGATATTACCGCGCTTCAGGGCAGTGCGCTGCGGGAAAAACGGGCTGCGTTCCAGATGGTGTTTCAGGACCCTTTGGCGGCTTTCAACCCACGCCATATGATCAGCCAGATTTTGCAGATGCCGCTGGCTTTGCATGGTAGTCAGCAGCATACGAACCAGCAAATTGCTGAAGTCTTGCAACGGGTTGGTCTGACTGCGGATATGGCTGACCGCTACCCGCGTGAACTCTCCGGCGGTCAGCGCCAACGGGTGGCGATTGCCCGCGCGCTTTTGTGCAAGCCTGATCTGATCGTGCTGGATGAACCCGTATCGGCTTTGGACGTATCAGTGCGTGCGAAAATTCTTAATCTGCTGGCCGATTTACAGCGCGAAAATGGCATTGCCTATCTGTTTATATCGCATGATCTGGCACTGGTACGGGCTTTCTGTGACCGGATGCTGGTGTTGCATGAGGGCGAGATTGTTGAACAGGGTGTGCCGAATACAGTGCTGCAAAACCCGCTGACCGAGCCGACGCGGCAACTGGTTGATGCTGTGCCGAAACTCGCTTTTGAGGCTTTACGGCTTTAAAGCCTGATACAGCGCCGTGTAGCGCTGATAGGCTGCCTCATAAGCCGCATGAAGTTTTTGATCCGGCTCAATGGTTTTGATAATCTGCGGGCTGGTGCAAATAGCCAGAGCATCGGCCTTTTCCGCCGCAATCAATCCAAGACGTGCAGCCCCGAAAGCCGCGCCGAAATCACCGTCGGCAGGCAAGTGAACCGGCATATTCAGTGCGGTTGCCAGTGCTTTCAGCCAATAGGCCGAGCGTGAGCCGCCGCCGATAGCCATGACACTTTCAAGCTGTGTACCGGCTTTTGCCAGAGCTTCCAGATTGTCGCGGAAGGCGAAAGCCACGCCTTCAAGCACGGCTTGAGTGAGTGCCACACGATTGTCGCTATGGCTTAGCCCTGTGAAACTGCCGCGGATCAGGCTGTTATTATGCGGGGTGCGCTCGCCGGAAAGATAAGGCAGGAAGGTCACTCCTGACGGTGCCTGCAAATCATCGACGAGCTCCTGCGTCAGCGCCGCAGCTTCATGGCCGGTGATGGTACTGTACCAGTTCAGGGCATCGGTTGCGGAGAGGATAACGCCCATCTGGTGCCATGTCTGTGGCAGAGCATGGCAGAAGGCATGAACGGCACTATCAGGACGCGGCAGAAAACTGTCATTGGCGGCAAATAACACGCCGGATGTGCCGAGCGAGGCAAAGGCCTGTCCGGCTTTTACCGTGCCGATACCACAGGCCGATGCCGCATTATCTCCGGCACCACCGGCAACCACTACACCTGATGCCATGCCCCATTGCTGGCACAGCTCTGCGCGCAATGTGCCGGAGACATCTGTACCTTCAACAAGGCGCGGCATCTGGCTTTCATCAAGCTCTGTTGCTGCCAGCAGGTCAGCCGACCATTTGCGTTGTGCCACATCGAGCCATGATGTGCCGGAGGCATCGGACATTTCGCTGACATGTTCGCCGGTCAGCCACAGACGCAGATAATCTTTCGGCAGCAGGATCTTTTTAATGCGGGCAAAAATCTCCCGTTCATTGTCCTTCACCCAAAGCAATTTAGGCGCGGTAAAACCCGGAAAGACAATATTGCCAGTGAGCGCGCGGAATTGCGGATCAGTATCCAGTTGTGCGGCTTGGGCATGGCTGCGTGTATCATTCCAGAGAATGGCGGGGCGCAACACTTGATCCTGCTCATCCAGCAGAACCGCGCCATGCATCTGACCGGAAAGGCCGATACCGCGCACATTCGAAAGCGCAGTACCATGTTCCGCTTTTAACTGGGTGATTGCTGTTTCTGCGGCTTTTATCCAGTCTTGTGGTTGTTGCTCAGACCAGCTTTGATGCGGACGGGAGACATGGAGCTCTGCATGGGCAGAAGCGATAATTTTCTGCTCTTCATCAATCAGCAGTGCTTTGAGGCCGGACGTGCCGAGGTCAAGACCGAGATAAAATGCCATGCTGCTGATCCTGTGACTGGAATTATGAACAGGCCGCAGCTAACGACAGAAACTTAATGCAGGCAATAGTTTTTATTCTTCATTCAGCGGCATGCTCTCGATAGAAAATTCCATGCGATCAGCCGCAAAGCGTGTTGCTGAATATTCCACCGGCACGCCATTGGTATCGACATTGACCGATTGCGCCGTGAGCACAATCGCCCCCGGTGTGAGTTTCAGGTGCAACAGATCCTGTCCGTTGGCGTGTTGGGCGGAAATCAGTGTGGATTTGCGGAAATAATCCTCAATGCCCGATTGCTTCAGTGCTTTTGTGACTGAACCGCTGGCCTTGTAAAATTCATCAAATTGCGGAAAACGCTGTTGGTCAAACCAGCTATCGGACATGGAAACCGGCTGACCATCGGCAATAGACAGGGTTTCAAAATAATGCACCTGCGCATTTTCATCACTAAGCTGCAAAGCATGGGCAACCTCGGCTGAGGGCTTTTCAATCCTGTGTGACAGGATGATGCGCTCCTGCTGTGTGATCTGTTCGGCCAGACTGGTGGACATGCGCGTGCGCTTGCTGATGGGATAGGTCAGGCGTTTGGCATTGGCGATAAATGTGCCACGCCCTTGCTCTGCCCGTAACACGCCTTCCTGTGTCAAAGCCGCAATGGCACTGCGCACCGTATGGCGGTTGACGCCAAAGCGGGCAGCCAGTGTCATTTCCGGCGGCAGCTTTTCACCGCGCTTGAAATGTCCGTGTTTAATTTCCCTGCGAATTTCATCGGCGATCTGCCGCCAGACGGCCACACCGCTGTTTCGGGCGATTTTTGTTGTCTCTGCCATTTAATTTGCCGCAACCCCGCTGATTGTCATGCGCTTGTCACTAAGAGCGTTTAAGACAATAATTAATGTCTAATTGTATAGATAAATAGACAATTTAGAGCGGTGTGTCAAATGAAGAATGAAACCGAGAATTTACCTGAAAAGCTGCAAGGCGAACGGCGCAAGGTCGCCGCTTTGCTGGCAAAGGCAGAATTGAAGGAGCTGGCTTCCTTCTGGAGTAATCAGGCAGAGCAGCCGCAGGTTGATGTGCTGCGCGGCCCTGAAACCGGACTGGTGATGGTGCGTGGCCGTATCGGCGGCGGCGGAGCACCGTTCAATCTGGGTGAGACAACTGTGACCCGTGCGACTGTTCGCGTGTCGTCCGGTACTTCCTCGGAAGGTCTGGTCGGTCACTCCTATGCGCTAGGACGCGATCATGAAAAAGCGCGTCTGGCAGCGATTGCCGATGCTTTGTGGCAGGCGCCGCAGAGCCGTGAGGCTGTTGAGCGTGATCTGTTGCAGAAAATTGCACAGCGTCTTGATGTTCGTAGCACCCAGCGTCGCCGTGAAGCCGCGGCAACGAAAGTGGACTTCTTCACCATGGTTCGGGGAGACGACTAATGGCTTTTGATAATCAGGCTTTTGAAGGTGGTTTCACTGACGCCGTTTATGATGCGCAGACCTGCTTTCGTGCATTGATGGATGCGCTGGCTAATCCGGGCACGATCCAGCCGCTGACAGCAGAAACGCAGCCGCCACTGCCGCTGACACCGGAACTCGGTGCTATTGCGCAGGCATTGTTTGACCATGATACCAAGGTTTGGCTCGACAGCCGTTTGGCCGCAAGCAGTGCGGTGCGTGAATGGCTCGCATTTCAGACTGGCTTTGAGCTGGTGTCTGAAATTGGTGAGGCGAATTTTGCGCTGGTCAGCGATGTTACTCAGATGCCGCCGCTGGATGTTTTTGCCAAAGGCACATCAGAATATCCTGATCGCTCAGCCACCATTATCATGGCGCTGGACGGCTTTACGGGTACACAGACGCTGCAGCTTCAGGGACCTGGTATCGAGCATCTCCGTGAATTTGCACCAAATGCTTTACCGGTACGTTTCAATGAACAATGGGCAGCGAATGCGGCCTTGTTCCCGCGTGGTGTGGATCTGGTTTTTGCCGCACCTAAAACCGTTGCCGCACTGCCGCGCAGTACCAAACTTATTAAAAACGGAAATTGAACCATGTATGTTGCAGTTAAAGGCGGTGAAGCCGCTATTCAGAATGCACATCAGTTGCTGGGTGACCGCCGCCGTGGTGACCGCTCAGTTCCGGCTTTGCAGCTGGAGCAGATCGTGGAGCAGCTGGGGCTGGCCGTTGACCGTGCTATGGCCGAGGGTGCGCTTTATGATCGTGAGCTGGCAGCACTGGCAATCCGCCAATCTCGCGGTGATCTGATCGAGGCGATTTTTCTGGTGCGTGCCTATCGCACAACCTTGCCGCGCTTTGGTTATTCCGAGCCGCTGGACACAGCGCAGATGCTGGCAGAGCGCCGCATTTCTGCAACCTTTAAAGATCTGCCGGGCGGCCAGCTTCTGGGGCCGACCTTCGATTACACCCACCGCCTGCTTGATCCTGAAATGGCTGGCGATCATCCGGTGGCACAAGGTGTGCAGCGCGATGATGAAGTTATTAATGAAGCTATGCCGCGCGTGACTGATATTCTCGGTGCCAATGGCATGATTGAGCCGGATGGTGAAATGCCGGAAGGCCATGTTCCGGGTGATCTGACCCGCGAACCGTGGACATTCCCGATGGAGCGCGATTTGCGTTTGCAGGCTTTGGCACGCGGTGACGAGGGTTTCCTGCTGGCGCTGGGCTATTCTACACAGCGCGGTTATGGCCGTACCCATCCGTTTGTTGGTGAAATCCGCATCGGTGAAGTTGAGGTTGAGCTGGATGTACCGGAACTCGGCGGTCTGGTATCGCTGGGCAGCATACAGGTGACTGAGTGCCAGATGGTCAACCAGTTTGCCGGTTCTGCAACCCGCCCGCCGCAATTCACCCGTGGTTATGGTCTGGTTTTCGGTCAGAGCGAGCGCAAGGCTATGTCGATGTCGCTCTGTGACCGTGCGCTGCGCACCGCAGAATTTGAAGAAGACATTACCGCGCCGGCACAGGATGAGGAATTTGTGATTTCCCATTCCGACAATGTGCAGTCGACCGGTTTTGTCGAGCATCTCAAACTGCCGCATTATGTGGATTTTCAGGCTGAGCTTGACCTTATCCGCCGTATGCGTGCCGAATATGCCAGCCACAATGCTGCTAATGATGCACAGAAAGAAGCACAGAAGGAAGCCGCAGAATGAGCGTTCTGATGCAGTATAATTTTGCTTATCTTGATGAGCAGACCAAGCGGATGATCCGCCGTGCATTGCTTAAAGCGATTGCGGTGCCGGGTTATCAGGTGCCTTTTGCTAGCCGCGAAATGCCGATGCCTTATGGCTGGGGTACCGGTGGTGTGCAGGTGACCGCTGCGGTGCTGGGCGCTGACGACACGCTGAAAGTGATCGATCAGGGTGCGGATGATACCACCAATGCCGTGTCGATCCGTGCATTCTTTGAAAAGACGGCGCAGGTTAAAGTGACGACCCGCACGGAAGATGCAACCATCATCCAGACCCGTCACCGTATTCCGGAAGCACCGCTCAAAGAAGGCCAGATCCTTGTCTATCAGGTGCCGATCCCTGAGCCGCTGCGCTTTCTGGAACCACGCGAGACAGAGACCCGCAAAATGCATGCGCTGGAAGAATACGGCCTGATGCATGTCAAGCTCTATGAGGATATTGCCCGCCACGGCCATATCGCCACGACCTATGCTTATCCGGTGAAAGTCGAAGACCGTTATGTGATGGACCCTTCACCGACACCGAAATTCGACAATCCGAAAATGCATATGTCACCGGCTTTGCAGCTGTTTGGTGCAGGACGTGAGAAGCGTATTTACGCTCTGCCGCCTTATACCAAAGTGGTGAGCCTCGATTTCGAAGATCATCCGTTTGAGGTGCAGAAATTTGCCCAGCCTTGCGCCATGTGCGGTGCCAAGGGCGTCTATCTCGACGAAGTGGTGCTGGATGACAAGGGCGGCAGCATGTTTGTCTGCTCCGACACCGATTATTGCGAAACACGACAGGCCGACGGCCATGTCGGACACTTGTCTGCAAATAACAAAGATATCGGACAGGTGTCCTCAGGTCTGGAGGCAGCCCAATGAGCGATATAAATCATGATACGCCTTTGCTGCGTGTAAACGGACTGTCGAAATTCTATGGCAACCGCCTTGGTTGCAGCAATGTTTCCTTTGAGCTGTATCCGGGTGAAGTGCTGGCGATTGTCGGCGAGAGCGGCTCCGGTAAGACGACACTGCTCAATTGTCTTGCCACACGCTTGCAGCCTTCTGTCGGCGCTGTGGAATATCGGATGCGTGACGGCCAGTTCCGTGATCTCTATCGCATGAGTGAGGCCGAGCGCCGGTTCCTGATGCGCACCGACTGGGGCTTTGTGCACCAAAATCCTTCTGACGGTTTGCGTATGACCGTCTCCGCCGGTGCCAATGTCGGCGAGCGTCTGATGGCTGTCGGTGACCGCCATTATGGTAAAATCCGTGAAACGGCGACCGACTGGCTTGGCCGTGTGGAAATTTCTGCCGACCGTATTGATGACCAGCCGCGTGCATTCTCCGGTGGTATGCGTCAGCGTTTGCAGATCGCACGCAATCTGGTGACTGCACCGCGTCTGATTTTCATGGACGAGCCGACCGGTGGTCTGGACGTGTCCGTACAGGCGCGCCTGCTTGATCTGTTGCGCGGTCTGGTGGCCGATCTCGGTCTGGCTGCGATTGTTGTGACCCACGATCTGGCTGTGGCGCGTCTGTTGTCGCACCGCATGATGGTGATGAAAGATGGTCATATCATCGAGGCCGGTCTGACTGATCGCGTGCTGGATGATCCGCAGGCACCTTATACGCAGCTGCTCGTTTCCTCAATTTTGCAGGTTTAATCATGACTATGCCCCTTATTGTTTCGGAAGTGGCAAAGAGC
Source organism: Pseudochrobactrum lubricantis (assembly GCF_041929865.1). Lineage (NCBI taxonomy): Bacteria > Pseudomonadati > Pseudomonadota > Alphaproteobacteria > Hyphomicrobiales > Brucellaceae > Pseudochrobactrum > Pseudochrobactrum lubricantis. Next base: position 425,342 of record NZ_JBHEEE010000001.1, on the reverse strand, counting down.
TTCACCATGCATTTGCAGGGCGGCGTTAAATTGCCGGTGGTGAATAATGTTTTCTTTGCGCTGAAAGCCGGTGAATGTGCTGTGCTTGGCGGCCCGTCCGGTGCCGGTAAAAGCTCTATCCTGAAAATGGTCTATGGCAATTATGCCGTGGACGAAGGTCAAATCATTCTGCGCCATCACGGCAAACAGATTGATATTGCTTCGGCGGACCCGCGCACCGTTATGGCTGTGCGCCGCGATACGATTGGTTATGTCAGCCAGTTTTTGCGCACTGTGCCGCGTGTCAGCGCTCTGAATGTTGTGGCCGATCCGTTATTTGCCCGTGGTGTTGACCGTGAGCAGGCACAGGATAAGGCCCGTGAATTGCTGGCCATGCTCAACCTGCCGCAGCGGCTGTGGGATCTGCCGCCAGCCACGTTCTCCGGTGGTGAGCAGCAGCGTGTGAATATTGCCCGTGGGTTCATTACCGATCATCCGGTGTTGTTGCTTGATGAGCCGACCGCTTCGCTCGATGCCAAAAACCGTGAAGTTGTTATGGAACTGATCCGCCGCAAAAAAACAGAGGGCGTGGCGATGCTCGGCATTTTCCATGATGAGGATGTGCGTGAGGCTGTGGCTGACCGTATCATCGACGTGACCGAGTTTGCTCCGGGTTATGTGCGTCAGGGAGCAGATGCATGACCAGATTGTCAGAACAGCCGTTTATCCATCCGGATACGGAAATTTCCGACAGCACATTCGGCCGCTATACGGAAATTGGTACCCGTTGTCGTATTTCTGAAACGGAAATGGGCGACTATTCCTATATTGAGCGCGACGGTATGGTCTGGTGCGCCAAGATCGGTAAGTTTGCGAATATTGCCGCTTCGGTGCGTATCAATGCCACCAATCACCCGATGTGGCGCGCAACGCTGCATCACTTCACCTATCGCGCCAATGATTACTGGCCGGATGCCGAGCAGGAAGCGGATTTCTTTGAATGGCGCCGCGCTCATGAAGTGACCATTGGTCATGATACATGGCTGGGTCATGGCGTGACCGTTCTGCCTGGTGTTAAAATCGGTAATGGTGCGGTCATCGGTTCCGGTGCGGTCGTTTCCAAAGATGTCGCGCCTTATACGATTGTTGGCGGCGTGCCTGCCAAACTCATCCGCAAGCGTTTTTCCGATGCGATTGTTGAGCGTCTGGAAGCGCTAGCATGGTGGGACTGGGATCATCAGCGTCTGCGTGATGCACTGGATGATTTCCGCAAGCTTGAAATTGAAGCTTTTCTTGAAAAGCACGGCGGCTGATAGCCAAGCTGCTGAATCCAATAGCAGAACAGAGCCGCCGGAATTTCCGGCGGCTTTTTTGTCAAAAATCTGATTCAGAACTTTCATGGAAGTGTAATCTAACTTACATTTTCATTTCATATCACGCGCCTAATTTCGCAGGGAAATTGATAGAGGGCGCTGATGCTGAAGCTTGAAAATGTAACCCGTCGTTTTGGCGGCAATACTGCGGTTGCAGATGTTAATCTGGAAATTCCGCAGGGCCAGATGGTGGGGATCATTGGCGCATCCGGTGCCGGTAAATCCACTTTGTTGCGAATGATTAATCGTCTGATTGATACATCGGACGGTTCTATCGTTTTCAAAGATCAGGACGTGTCGCGTCTGCGCGGTTCCGAATTGCGTCGCTGGCGCAGTGATTGCGCAATGATTTTCCAGCAGTTCAATCTGGTGCCGCGCCTCGATGTGCTGACCAATGTGCTGCTTGGGCGTCTTAATCAGCGTTCTACTGTGAAAAGTCTGATGGGCATTTTCTCCCGTGAGGAACGTGCGCAGGCTATCGCCAATATTGAGCGTCTGGATATTGTCAAAACCGCCTTGCAGCCGGCGGGTACACTTTCCGGTGGTCAGCAGCAGCGCGTGGCGATTGCCCGTGCGCTGATGCAGAGCCCGAAAGTTATTCTTGCTGATGAGCCGATTGCCTCGCTTGATCCGCGCAATGCGCAGGTCGTGATGAGCGCATTGCGCGATATCAATCAGCGCGAAGGCCTGACCGTTATCACCAATCTTCATACGCTGGATACAGCGCGCACCTATTGCGACCGGATTATCGGTATGCAGGGCGGACGCGTTGTGTTCGACGGAACGCCTGCTGATCTGACACAGGCCGCAGCCCGCCGCATTTATGGTGCCGAAGCTGATGATGAAAGCTTCTCGGAAGCCGTGACATCCACAGCATTGGAACAGCCGCAGCCTCCGGTCAGCCCGCAAGTGGCACGACAGGTCGCAAAGCTTGTTGCAGACGCACAGTAACGCTCATCCAAAACCAAACGATAGTCGTTTAACAGGAGAATGGTTCATGACCTTCAAGAAGCTTTTGCTCGGCGCCGTTGCGCTGTCCGCAGTGGCAACCGCAACCGCAGCGCAGGCAGATAAGCCTGAAGTGTTCCGCGTTGGTATTATCGGCGGCGAAAACGAAGCTGACCGTCTGCGCAATTACCAGTGCATTATTGACCAGCTGCCAAAGGCAATCGGCGTTAAGGAAGTTAAACTGTTTCCTGCTGCCGACTATGACGGCGTTATTCAGGGTCTACTCGGCGGCACACTGGATTATGCAGTGCTTGGCGCTTCCGGCTATGCCAAAATCTATCTGACCAAAGAAGATGCGGTTGAGCCGATCCTGACCACTGAACAGACAGACGGTTCGACCGGTTATTATTCGATCATGGTTGCCCGTAAAGACAGCGGCATCAAGACTGTTGCTGATATGAAAGGCAAGAAGCTTGGTTTTGCCGATCCGGATTCAACCTCCGGCTATCTCATTCCGGTAACCTCGCTGCCAAAAGACCTCGATGGCGCGACGGTTAAAGATTATTTCAGCGAAACCGGTTTCGGCGGCGGCCATGAAAATCTGGTTCTGGCTGTAAAAGACGGCAAGTTTGATGCCGGTACAACTTTCGGTTCCGGCGTTGGCAGCTTCGATGAAGGTTACACATCCGGTAACCTGCGCAAGATGGTCGACAAAGGCCTGATCGATATGAAAGACTTCACAGAAGTCTGGAAATCCCCGCTGATCCCGAACGGCCCGATTGTTATCCGCACAGCGATTGACGCTGATCTGAAAGCCAAGTTCAAAACCTATATGATGGATCTGCCAAAGACTGATCCTGAGTGCTTTGCTTCCACAATGGGCGGCGATTTCAAGTCCTATATCGAAGTGAACAAAGATTTCTACCAGCCGGTAATCGACGCACGTAAGTCGCAGATCGGTCAGTAAGATTAAGTTGCGGCCAGTGTCAAAGAATGATGCTGGCCGCATTTTTTTATTCTTTTTAGAGCGTGTTGCGTCTGGTTTTTACTCATTGCGCTCGCTCTAACTCTTTGTTTTGTCGCATTATCGCGGGCGTCAAATGAAGTCATTTGACTGCGAAATGCTCTAGGCGGGCCCGATGACCCATACTGTTTCTAAGCCATCCCTGTCCGGTGAAGCCGCTTTGGTCGAGCAGCACTGGCGGGAACTGTCCTCCCGACGTCGTACCTATACGCTGCTGATTATCGGTGGTTTGTTTCTGGCGCTTTCCGCATCTTTGTGGTTCGCCAATGAAAGCAATGCCGGTAAATTCTGGGAGCGTCTGCCGCATTTCTTCGATTTCGTCGGTGATATGGTGCCGCGTGACGGCTGGGAAGTCTGGCGGGCTCTGTTTGATCTGCCGTCACCTTATTTCGACGGTAGTCAGAAATATGATTATGAGGCAGGCCGCGTCTATCTGTTCGGCAGCGGTTTTTATATTCCTGAATATTTCTACAAGATGCTGGAGACGCTCAATATTGCCATGATGGCAACGTTGATCGGCTTTTTCTTTGGTTTCATCCTGTGTTTCCTTGCGGCTAAAAACCTGACAACCAGCCGTGCGCTACGTTTTTTCGTACGCCGCTACATGGAAATTCTGCGTGCTTTTCCTGAAATTGTGATTGCCGGTTTCTTTGCAGCTATTCTCTCGCTGGGGCCAATTCCTGCGATTTTTGCGGTTGGTATTCATACGATCGGCGCGCTGGGTAAGCTGTTTTTCGAAGTGGTTGAGAATGCCGATATGAAGGCGGAAGAAGGCCTGCGTGCCGTCGGTGCCAACTGGTTTGAGCGCGTCGGCTTCGGCATTGTGCCGCAAGTCATGCCGAACTTCATGTCCTACGCCTTCCTGCGTTTCGAGATCAATGTTCGTGCATCCACCATTATCGGTGCGGTTGGCGGCGGCGGTATCGGTGAGGCATTGCGCCTGTCAATCGGTCATGGCCATCAGGCAAAAACACTGGCGATTGTGTTTCTGCTGCTCGTAACAATCATTGCGGTGGATCAGACCTCTGCATGGCTGCGCGGCCGTCTTGTCGGCGCTCAGGCCTTTCAGTTCGGAGCGTAAAAAATGACAGCTTTGACTTTAAATGCCGCTCAGATTGCTGATTACGAAAACCGTTATCCGCAGGTCTTTCGCCGCCCGTTTTCCAAGCGCTATACATTGCCGCTGATCGGTTTGGGCATTGTGCTGTATATGGCTTATAGCTGGTGGTTCTTTGCCATTGGCACAGTGCTATCGGAAGGCCAGTGGGATCGCGCCGGTATTACTGCCCGCCAGTGGTATTCCTATGAAGTGCGCCCGACTATTCGCCTAAACACTGGTTTGAATGGTGATGAGGCAAAAGTAACCTATCCGCGCTTTTCGGTGCTGGGCAAGAATCCTGATCCGGAATGGGTGCAGCAGGCCAATGGCCGTACCAGTGTGATTTTCGGCAGTTCTGAAGCGCTGCATCTCAGTGGCAACACGGTTGTCGTGGAGCATGGCGGCGAAGTGCTGAATGTGCGCATTGATGCTGATGCTGCCCGACCTGTTGATGATAAACCGCTGCCGTCATGGGTAGTGCTGAAAAATGATGAAGTGCAGGTGGATTTCGGTTTCTCCGGTGAAGCCCGTATCATGCCGGAGCGTATCACCGTTAATCGCCGTTTCTTCGGCTGGCCGAACTTTGTATTCGATACCAATTCGCCATTCTGGGGTAAGTCAGCTGGTGAGGTCGCCTCGCTGATCGTCTCCGGTGAGCGTATCAAACCGGAAATGTCCAATCTGTCGCTGGCTTTTGACAATATCTGGAATAATGCGGAATGGCAGCACGGCGATGTCTGGATCAAGATGTTGCAGACGATTGTCATGGCTTTTGTCGGTACGCTGTTTGCCGGTATGCTCGCGCTGCCGCTGGCCTTCATCGCCGCGCGTAATATTACGCCGAACTTCTTTGCCAATCAGATTACCAAGCGCCTGTTCGACTTCCTGCGCTCTGTCGATATGTTTATCTGGGCGCTGTTCTTCACCCGTGCTTTCGGACCGGGGCCGCTGGCTGGTATTTCGGCGATCTTCTTCACTGATACCGGTACGCTGGGTAAACTCTATTCAGAAACGCTGGAAAATATCGACGATAAACAGCGTGAAGGTGTGAAATCGGTTGGTGCATCACCGGCAAATGTGCAGCGCTACGGTGTTATTCCGCAGGTGATGCCGGTGTTCCTCAGTCAGATGCTGTATTTCTGGGAGTCCAATACCCGCTCGGCAACGATTATCGGTGCGGTTGGTGCCGGTGGTATCGGTCTGAAACTTTGGGAAGCCATGCGCACCAATTCCAACTGGGCAAACGTCGCCTATATGGTGATCCTCATTCTGATCGTGGTGTTTGTATTTGATGCCATTTCCAATGCGCTGCGCTCACGTTTGACCGGTGATCGTCGCGTCTCACAGAAATGAGACAAAAACTTCAAATCAGCGTTGTCTGATTGTCACAAAACTCCTGTAGGCCACAGCTGTCCTGCATGATCACAGCGATCATGCAGGACAGTTTTGGTTAGCAGGAAAATTCCGATGACACGCGACACGCGCCCTTCCGATATCGTTTTTAAAAATGCCCGTATCATCCTTGAGGATGAAGTTATCACTGGTACAATCCAGATCCGTGACGGAAAAATCGCTGATATCAGCGCTGGCAATGGCATTAGCGGTGAAGATTTTGGCGGCGATTATCTGATGCCGGGTGTTGTTGAGCTGCATACCGATCATCTTGAACACCATTATGCACCGCGCCCGAAAGTACGCTGGAATGCAGATGCGGCACTGATGGCGCATGATGCGCAGATTGCTGCTTCCGGCATCACCACAGTATTCGACGCGCTGCGCGTGGGCCTTGACGGTGACACGGATATTAACTCCGACGATATGGTGCTGCTTGCCGATGCGATTGCTGATGGTCAGAACAATGGCCGTCTGCGTGCAGACCACTATCTGCATTTGCGCTGCGAAGTGTCTTCGCCGAATTGCCTCGATGCGTTTGAATTGTTTGAGCACAATCCTCAGGTTAAGATTGCCTCCCTCATGGATCACGCTCCGGGACAGCGCCAGTTTGCCAGCCTTGAAGCCTATAAGACCTACTATATGGGCAAGCAGAAGATGACGCAGGCCGAGTTTGATGCGTTTTGTGATCGCCGCGTGGCGGAATCTGTGGCTCATGCAGACCGTTTTCGCAAAGAAATTGCTGCCCGTTGTCAGGCCAAGGGTATTTCGCTTGCCAGCCATGATGATGCGACACTTGCCCATGTGGATGAAGCGATTGAGCAGGGTATTCATGTGGCCGAATTCCCGACAACGCTGGAAGCAGCCAAAGCCTCGAAAGAAGCCGGTATGGCTGTGCTGATGGGCGCGCCGAATATCGTGCGCGGCTCATCCCACTCCGGCAATGTCTCGGCGCGTGATCTGGCTTCCGCCGGTCATCTCGATATTCTGTCTTCCGACTATATTCCTTTCAGCCTTGTGCAGGCGGTTTATACGCTGCCGCAGCTGGTTGATGGCTATACGCTGCCGCAGGCGATCAATCTGGTTACCCGCAATCCGGCTAAAGCTGTCGGTTTTACAGATCGCGGAACACTTGCATCGGGCAAACGGGCTGATATGGTTCGCGTTCATATGCAGAATGCGATACCGGTGGTACGTTCAGTATGGCGGGAAGGGCAGCGCGTACTCTGAGTGCGGTTGCAATATTGAGTGACGGAATGAATGGAATGACCGGTATTTTTGTTGCCGTTGTGGGGCCGAGCGGTGCGGGCAAAGACACAATCATCGACTATGCACGCACACGCCTGCCGCAGGATGGCAGCTATCATTTTGTGCGCCGCGTCGTGACCCGTGATGCCCATGGCAATACGGAAGATCATGATACATTGTCGGAAGCGGCATTTCTGGAAGCGGTTGAGCGCTCAGAATTTTGCATGCACTGGCAGGCACATGGCCTCTATTACGGTCTGCCTGCCTCGGTGGAGCAGGTGATTGAAAATGGCGGCGTGGTGATTGCCAATCTCTCCCGCAAAGTTCTGCCGCAACTGGCCGCGCGTTTTCCGCGCGTGGCGATTGCCCATATTACCGCAACTCCGGAAGTGCTGGCGCAACGTCTTGCATCGCGCGGGCGCGAAACACCGGAATCCATAGCGCTGCGCTTGCAGCGTCAGGAACCGGTTGAAGCCGGTGATGTACCGGTCTGGGTGATTGATAATTCCGGTGATGTTGCTGTAGCGGGTGAAGCTTTTACCAGCCAGCTGAATACCTGCCGCAGCTGAACCTGTGCTAATCACATCTTGAAAACAATTCAGGGCAGTTTCGGGAAAACGAAACTGCCCTGATATTTATGGTTTTTCCGGTGCTGGTTTATCATCGTCATCCGGCAGGAAAATCCGGTTGGCAGCTCCGTCCATATCCTCATATTGCCCGCTTTTCAGTGACCATAAAAATGCTGCGAGCCACATGCCGCCCAAAAACAGGGCAATGGGTATGAGGAAAATCAATATATTCATAATCTCAGGCCTTTTGTCGCTTCAGCAGGCTTAAAGGAGAGGCTGTTTTCTGGCCTTGTTTTTTACCTGCTTTCAGGCGAAGGGCGTTGCTGACCACGAGGATCGAAGACAGCGACATCGAGAGCGCTGCAATCAAAGGCGTGACATAGCCGAACAGCGCAATGGGTACGGCAATAATATTATAGATCAGTGATAATGCAAAGTTCTGTCGGATCAGTTTACCTGCCTCGCGGGAGATCGCCACTGCCAGCGGTACAGCTGTCAGACTGTCATGCAGGAAGACGAAATCCGCAGCATTACGGCCAATATCCGCTGCCGTTGCCGGTGCCATCGACACATAGGCAGACATCAGCGCAGGCGCATCATTCAGCCCGTCACCAACCATCAGCACTTTGTGGCCTTCATTGGTACGCTCGGTCACCAGTTCTGATTTATGGGCAGGCAGAATTTCCGCGCGGTATTTCTCAATACCAAGTTGACGGGCAAGGGCGCTGACCGTCTTTTCTTTGTCACCGGAGAGAATTTCCACGCTGAGTTTTTCGTCTTTCAGCGCCTGAACAGAGCGTGCAGCATCATCACGCGGGCTGTCTTCAAAACGGAAGGCTTCGAGCAAAGTACCATTGCGGCTCAGCACGGTTTCTGTGCCGGTGCTGGCATTGTCCTGTGAAACATCTTCAACTGCCCAGTCACGGCGACCAAGACGATAAATATCCTGCCCCATACGGGCTTCGATACCGGTACCGCTTACTTCTTCAATCAGATCAAAACGGATATTTTTTGCCGGATTGGTGAAGGCTGTCAGCGCACGCGACAGCGGGTGACGCGAATAGAGTGCGAGTTCTGCAGCCAGTTCCAGCGCATTCTGATCGAGACTGCCGCGCTCCATGAGCTGCGGCTGGCCGAGTGTCAGTGTGCCGGTCTTGTCAAACATCACACTGTCAATTTCAGCCATACGTTCCATCGCGGAACCGTCTTTGACCATGATGCCGTTTTCAAACAGGCGACGTGCGGCCACAACCTGTACAATCGGCACGGCCAGAGCCAATGCACAAGGGCAGGTAATAATCAGCGTGGTGATCGCGACATAGGTGGATTTGTACCAATCGCCGCTCAGATAAAGCCAGACGACGAAAGCCAGAAATGCAGTGGTGTGGACAAGCGGCACATAAAGTGCGGAAGCACGGTCTGCGAGCTGGCGGTAACGGGCACGGCCACCTTCTGCGGCATCCATCAGGCGCACCATTTCCGCGAGGAAAGAACTATCAGCAGAGGCGGTGGCTTTAATCGTCAACGGCGCTGTCAGGTTCATGGTACCTGCACGGATTTTCGACCCTTGCGTCACCGGAACCGGCACACTTTCACCGGTCGCAATGGAACAATCGAGATCGGAGCGACCGCTTTCAACGATCGCATCGACAGGCACGCGCTCACCAACGGCCAGAATGATGCGCATAGACGGGCGGATATCCGCAATCGGCATGAAGCTGTGCTGGTTATCATCACCGATCACCACGGCGCCGCGTGCGGCCAGCTGGCTTAAACCTTTCACCGCAGAGCGGGCACGTTCGCGCATCACATGATCCAGCGTGCGGCCGATCAGCAGGAAAAACAGCAATGTCGCCGAGGCGTCGAAATAAGCATGCTGGCCGGAATTGAGCGTTTCATAAACACTCATCACAAAAGCAAGGGTGATCGCCAGCGAAATCGGCACATCCATATTGCTGCGGCCGTGTTTCAGCGCATTCCATGCAGACATATAGAAAATACGACCGGAATAAACCAAAGTCGGCAGTGCAATCAGACCGGAAAGCCAATGGAACATATCACGCGTTGCGGCATCAGCGCCGGACCAGACCGACACAGAAAACAACATGATATTCATCGAGGCAAAACCGGCCACAGCCAGCGCAATCAGCAGGCGGGAAAGCTGCGGATCTTTATCATCACCCAGCTCAAAAATATGAGCGGGGTAACCGGCCTTCTGCAGTGCATCAATCACATGCGGCGGTTCAATACCGTCTTTCCAGCGCACCGATACCCGTTTGGACGAAAGATTGACACGCGCATAACTGACTTCTGGCAAAGCATTCAGCGCAGTTTCAACAGTCTGAATGCACAAGCCGCAATGAACGGAAGGGACAGACAAGTCAAGCTGGCGCTGACCATCGCCGAGTGTGCGGCTCGCCAGCAGTAATTCTTCCGGACGATAATCCGCAGCGGAAAACTGAATGCCGGAACCACAGCAACTCATTGCGCTGATCCTTGTGCCGGCTGGTTGTCTGCGGTGATGGTGAATTTACCACCGGCAATATTCACACGGTTAACCTGACGGTAAGGCAGATCAAGTCCGGCATAGGTATTGATTTCAACCACCCAGTTTCCGTCTTTCAGATCGGCTTCTGCGGTGAGAACATTATTGCCTGCCGGCATCAGGTTCAGGATCTGGTCTTCTTTTTCATTCACTGGCCTGCGGAAAACAGCCGTTGCACCAAGCGCTTTAACCGGCGCACCATTGGCATCGGTCAGACTGTAGCTGACAATACCGTCTTTATAATCCAGATTTTGTTTCCAGTTGAGCGCGGCATGTTCTTTGCCGAGCTGGGATTTTTCATTAAATTCCTGACTGGCAACATAGGAGTTCTGGACAACAAGGCCGGACCAGCTGCGGATTGCTGATGTGGCCATGATAACATTCACGATAATAATCACCCCGAAGAAAGCGATCATAATCGCAAGCATATGCCAGCCGGTAAATTCGCGTCCCTGAGGGGCAGGGGAAGACGTATTTTGCTTGATCATCACGTTTCTCCGTTATCAGCGCTTTTCAGGGGCAATGAAAGTGGCTTTATAGGTTGCTGACTCGGTTCCGTTAACATCACGGACTGTCATGGTGAATGGTGTGCTGCCCGGAGGGACCGCGGTCTTAGGCAGGACAACGAACACTTTCAGGGTTTTCAGACGATCCGGTTCGGCGTTGAAAATATGGCGGCCTGAACCGTCAGTTGCCTGATCGGCCACATGCACTTCTGCCTGTGACAGGCCGTCAATAATCAACTCAAACTGGCGCGGTTCATTGACCATGTTCAGCAGTTTGACCGTATAGCCGTTGCGGATAGAGCCATCGGACAGCAACACATATTGCGGGTTACGATCCTGCAGCACATTGATGCCGATCCGTTCGCGCATCAGCAAAGTTGTAATCAGCGCCACACCGATCAGTGCCCAGATCGAGAAATAGAACAGGCTGCGCGGGCGGAAAATCTTGGACATTTTCAGCTGCTGCACCTTGTCATTAAAGGTGTTTTTAGCTTCATAAATCCGTGTCGGCTCAATCGGTGTTGTGCCGTTATTGGTCGCCAGCGCCATATTGGCATCATAGTCGGACAGCGTGGAATAGGAGATCAGGCCGCGCGGCTTGCCGATTTTGTCCATAACCGAGTTACAGGCATCAATACACAGCGCACAGGTGATGCATTCCAGCTGCTGACCGTCGCGGATATCAATACCCATCGGGCAGACGGCCACACAGGCATTACAATCCACGCAATCGCCGACACTCTCACCGGCAGCAATGGCTTTTTTGGAATTACGGGTACGTGGCTCACCGCGCCAGTCATTATAGGTCACTGTGAGCGAGTTTTCATCGAGCATGGCTGCCTGAATACGCGGCCAAGGGCACATATAGGTGCAGACCTGCTCACGCATCAGCCCGCCGAAAACATAGGTGGTAGCGGTCAGAATAGCGACAGTGATATAGGCGACCATAGCGGCCTGACCGGTCACAAACTCCATCAGCAGTGTTGGTGCATCTGCGAAATAGAAAATCCATGCACCGCCGGTCATAACGGCAATAGCCAGCCAGATTGTATGTTTGGTGACGCGTTTTACAAGCTTATTGGCCGTCATCGGGGATTTGTCGAGCTTGATACGGGCATTGCGGTCGCCTTCAACGGCGCGCTCAACAACCAGAAACAGATCAACCCATACGGTCTGCGGGCAGGTATAGCCGCACCATGCGCGTCCCGCGACACTGGTGACAAGGAACAGGCCGATACCGGCCATAATCAGCATACCGGCAACGTAGTAGAATTCCTGCGGCCAGATTTCGATGAAGAAGAAGTAGAAACGGCGATGTGCAATATCAATCAGCACCGCCTGATCGGGGGCGTAAGGCCCGCGATCCCAGCGCAGCCAAGGCGTGAGATAGTAAATGCCGAGTGTGATGAACATGATAATCCACTTGAAACGGCGGAAATCACCACTCGCTCGTTTCGGGAAAACCTTGACACGCGCGGCATATAGAGAGCCGCGTTTCTCAGACGAATTCACCGCCTGCGCATCGATACGTTCAAATTCACCAACATCTGACATGGTACACTCCGGGGGCTAGAGCTGTTTGCGTTCAGATTGAAGTATGGCGCTTGCTCTAGATTCTTTATTTCATCGCATTAACACTGCGCTCATTGAGGGCATTTGAGCGCGGAATGCTTAAGGGCAGTCTGAGAACTGAAATGGTCTTATAAAACTGCACTCAAATCACTCAGAGCGGGTTCCGGTTATCGGTACAGAAATTCGCACTGAGTTTCTAATGTTTCATCAGAGCCCCGTTTTTCAGATTATATCTGCGGGGCTTGCTGATTTTTTGAGCACCGGCCGGAATATTTTACATTAATATTTTACACCGGCCGGCCATGACTTGAAAAAGGGCGTTTTTACTCACCGCCACCCAGAGAGTGGACATAGATTGCCAGCTGCTTCACAGTTGTGTCGCCCAGACGGCCTTCCCATGCAGGCATTACACCATGCTTGGGATTTCTCACCTGTTTGGCAATTTCCGCTTCGCCGGAACCGTAGAACCAGATCGCATCGGTCAGATTTGGCGCGCCAAATTCCTTGTTGCCCTTGGCATTTTCGCCATGACAGGCCGCGCAGTTTTCAGCAAAAACCTGTTTGCCTGCCGGTATCAGACTTGCATCATGCGGTGTCGATGTCAGGCTGGTGACATAGGCCGCCACATCACGGATTTGCTGTGGCTCAAGAATGTCGCCATAGGCAGGCATTTCGGAGATGCGTGTTTCTTCGTCATCCTTGGAACGCACGCCGTGGCGTACAGTCTGCAGGATTTCATCAATAGAACCGCCCCACAGCCAGTCATCATCATTCAGGTTCGGATAGCCTGGCGCGCCTTGCGCACCGGAACCGTGACACTGAACACAGTTCACACGGAATGCCGCTGCACCGCCTGCAATTGCAAACTGGTTAAGCTGCGGATCAGCTATAATTTCCTGAACGGATTTTTCTTTAATAGCTGCCAGAATATCCTGACGTTCACCCTGAATTTTGGTGTTTTCTTTCCAGAAATCACCACGGCTCGACCATTCCAGAAGACCGGAAGTAGCGCCGTTGATGAGCGGCCATGCCGGATAGGCAACAGTATAGGCAATCGCCCAGACAATGGTTGCATAATAGGCATAGAGCCACCAGCGTGGCATCGGATTATCAAGTTCCTTGATGCCGTCCCATTCGTGGCCGGTTGTTTCAACGCCTGTTACATCGTCAATTTGCTTATCAGTCATTGTTTTCGTCCTTGAACGGAATGGCTTTCGCAGCATCGGCAGCCTGTTTGCTGCCTGGACGGAAGGCGAAGAAGACAACAAAGAGGAAGAAGAGGAACATGCCTAACAGCCCCCAGCTGTCGGCAAAGTGGCGCATGGTTGTATAATCCATGATGAACCTCCTTAACGCGACTTCGGTGACTGGTCGTAAGTTGAGAAATCAACCAGAGTACCCAGCATCTGCAGATAGGCAACAAGCGCATCCATCTCGCTGACAACCTTCGGATTACCATCGAAATCGCCGGTCTTGGCTTTAGGGTAGCGGGCAAGCAGAGCCTCTGTATCGGCTTCCGGATCAGCCTGCGCTTTCATATCCGCCAATGCATTGTCGACCATTTCCTGATTGTAAGGTACGCCGACAGCAATATTGGCTTTCAGATTGCCGGTAATGCCGGACATATTCAGCGGCGTGTTCATCAGGAATGCATAGCTCGGCATAACCGATTCAGGCACCACATCGCGCGGCTCAATCAGATGCTGAACATGCCATTCATTCGAGTAGCGGCCGCCGACACGGGCAAGATCAGGCCCTGTACGCTTCGAGCCCCACTGGAACGAATGGTCATACATGCTTTCAGCTGCAAGGCTGTAATGACCGTAACGCTCCACTTCATCGCGGAACGGACGGATCATCTGCGAATGGCAGGTATAGCAGCCTTCGCGGATATAAATGTCACGGCCTGCCAGCTCCAGAGGAGAGTAGGGGCGCATGCCCTCTACTTTCTCAATGGTGTTTTGCAGGTAAAACAGCGGGGCAATTTCCACGATACCGCCGACAGTGACCACAACCAGCGAACCGATCAGCAGTAAAGTAGCGTTTTTTTCAATCAGCGAGTGTTTTTTGAGAATAGACATAACTCACCTGCTCCTTATTCTGCCGGTTTCAAATACGGGCCGGTATTGGTGTCTGAGATTGGTGTCGAGCCCGGAATTGCGGCCTCCTCTCTCAGATCGCCCTTGATGGTCTTGTAGACGTTCCAGGCCATCACAAGTCCGCCCGCCAGATACATCGTGCCGCCAAGTGTACGGATGACATAGTAAGGGAACATTGCGAGTACTGTTTCGGCGAAGGAGTAAACCAGGAAGCCCTGATCGTCATATTCGCGCCACATCAGACCCTGCTGGATACCGGCAACCCACATGGAAGCGGCATAGAGCACGATACCAAGTGTTGCGAGCCAGAAGTGCCAGTTGACCATGCGCACAGAATAGAGACGCTCACGGTTCCACAGACGCGGTACAAGGAAGTACACAGCCGCAAAAGTGATCATACCATTCCAGCCGAGCGCACCCGCATGAACGTGACCAATGGTCCAGTCTGTATAGTGCGACAGCGAGTTAACGGCTTTAACCGACATCAGCGGGCCTTCGAAAGTCGCCATACCGTAGAAGGCAATAGCAGCAACCATCAGACGGACAACCGGATCAGTACGGATTTTATCCCATGCGCCGGAAAGCGTCATCAGACCGTTGATCATACCACCCCAGGACGGCATCCACAGAACGATGGAGAAGACCATGCCGAGTGTCTGTGCCCAGTCAGGCAGCGCTGTGTAATGCAGGTGGTGAGGACCGGCCCAGATATACAGGAAGATGATCGACCAGAAATGCACAATCGACAGACGGTAGGAATAGACCGGACGATTGACCTGTTTCGGCACGAAATAATACATCATCGCGAGGAACGGCACGGTCAGGAAGAAGGCCACGGCATTATGGCCGTACCACCACTGGGTCACCGCATCCTGCACGCCGGAGAAAGCCGAATAGCTTTTTACGCCGAGGAAAGAGACAGGAATTGCCAGATTGTTGATCACATGCAGCATAGCAATGGTGATGATGAAGGAGAGGTAGAACCAGTTGGCCACATAAATGTGCGGTTCTTTACGCTTCATCAGCGTGCCCATGAAGATCACGAGATAGACAACCCAGACAATGGTCAGCCAGAGATCGACATACCATTCCGGTTCAGCATATTCACGCGACTGGGTGATGCCGAGCAGATAGCCGGTGCCTGCCATGACAATGAACAGGTTGTAGCCCCAGAAAACGAACCATGCCAGATCGCCGCCGAAAAGGCGCGCACGGCAGGTACGCTGCACCACATAGAAAGAAGTGGCGATCAGGGCGTTACCGCAGAAGGCAAAAATAACAGCTGATGTGTGAAGAGGGCGGACACGGCCAAAATTTAGCCATGGTCCCAGATTCAAATCAGGGAATGCGAGCTGCGCAGCAATGAAAACACCAACGAGGAAGCCGATAACACCCCAGAATACTGTGGCAATGACACCGTAACGGATCGGACCGTCCATATAAACGGACTGATCTTCCTTCACAGGCTTCAGACTGTAATCTGCATTACGCAGCAGTAAGGCTGTAAAAATCACAAGAGTGAAAAACAGAACCCACATATGGCTTCTGAATAATGGATCATGCGTAAACCCCGCGGCCAGCAGTGCTAAAAAAGCACCGAGCCCGGAGATTACAATTCCCGCAGCGTAATTCATGAAAAATCCCCTCGCGCGCGCAACTTATCCTGCCCGCAAATTACAGAAATGCCTGCAATTCGAGCAATATAGCGGGTATTATATGCGACGGAAAAATTTAGTCATTGATTTAAATCAAGTACGGCCGGTGACAGGGCATGTATAAATGA
The DNA here is from genome assembly GCF_041929865.1 of Pseudochrobactrum lubricantis. Lineage (NCBI taxonomy): Bacteria > Pseudomonadati > Pseudomonadota > Alphaproteobacteria > Hyphomicrobiales > Brucellaceae > Pseudochrobactrum > Pseudochrobactrum lubricantis. The sequence continues at coordinate 409,205 of NZ_JBHEEE010000001.1, read as the reverse complement.
AGCGTTTTTTGCGTGATTTTCCGCTAATTCGCAGCATATTGACGGAGATAATGGCTTCGGGTTTTGTTGTTTGCGAAATAATTTAATTATGACAATGTGATATGTAGAATTTTCTATAAATATCATATAGTTGCCTGATAAATTCTTATATCTTTATTGCTGTATTTACAGAAATTTCTGAAATAAATGTAGGAAATTATTTAGATTTTTCAGTTCTGAACCGGATCGGGGAATAGTCGTTTAAGCTTTGAAAATTCAGCCGGAACAGGGACGTTGCGTCTTGCTGCGCAGGGTGGGGCTGATTGTCGCTGAGGCGGTGCCGGTGGCCGTTCAGGCGCCGGTTTTAATGGTACTGTGAAGTACAGCAGGGGCTCGGATCGCTCCAGTCTGGAATGATTCTCATCTCTACAGAGCTGTTTGTGCAGGTAAAATCACAGAAAACAGTACCAATTTGGCATTGATGGCTACGTTGCCGATGTTTTTCATTATGCAAAATTGCTATCAATTTATGCAATTTTCGTCTGGTAAATTGTCAACATTTGCGGCGCGGGCTCTTGCTTTGGTACCAGTTTTTTGCAAGCATGTTCTTAACAAACAAAAATAACTGCTGACGGACTGACCGGTCAAAAGCCCGGGAGTAACCGAACAGTACAGGGGAATAAAAAAGCCACCGGATCTCGTATGAGTGAGGCTTTTCCTCAGCTCAATCATTAACCTTCCCGATCTTCATATCGGTAGGGCTCGCTGAATTATGTCTTGTCTTCCTTGAAGGCAGGGTGCTGGGAGATAGACAGAGTATGGAATATGCAGATCTCGTCCTTGCGGGCGGGCGGATTTTTTGCGGCCTTAATGAAGGTTTTGTTGAGGCGCTTGCAATTGCTGACGGTAAGGTTTTGGCAACCGGCACTACAGCTGAGATTGAAGCACTGACCGGTGAAAAGACACGACGTGTCGATCTGGGCGGACGTGTTGCGGTGCCGGGGCTCAATGATGCCCATATGCATCTTCTTATGCTTGGCATAGGTATGAACGAGATCAATCTGCGTCCTGAATCTGGCGTGCGCAGTCTCGAAGAGATTTTCAAACGTATTGCGCAGGAAGTGGCTGTGAAACCGGCGGGTGAATGGATCCGTGGCGGCGGCTATGATCATTTCGAGTTGAGTGAACAGCGCCATCCGACCATTGAGGAACTGGATGCGATTGCGCCCGATCATCCGGTTTATATCACCCGTACATGCGGTCACGTAGGTATCGCCAACAGCGCAGCCATGCGTCTGGCAAATATTACCCACGATACACCAAGCCCGTCCGGTGGTCTGATTGAAAAGCGCAACGGCAAATTGTCCGGCCTGCTCGCGGAATCCGGTATGCGCGTAGTGACGGATAAAATCCCGCCGCTGAGCCGTGATGAGTTGAAGGCCGCGATTACCCGCGCAGCCGGTTTCATGCTCTCTCAGGGCTTTACCTCTGTGATGGATGCCGCTGTCGGCATGGGCTACGGCATGGAAGAACTCCATGCCTATGAAGAACTGGCTTCCGCCGGTGAGCTGCCAATCCGCACATGGGTTTGCATCTATGGCAATCATGACGGTATCGGCGATCAGGCCTATGAACAGGGTTTCCGTGCCAAGCGCCAGACAGGCAATTTGCGCTACGGTGCGATGAAAGTGTTCTCGGATGGCAGCGCCGGTGGCCTGACCGCCGCTATGAGTGAGCCTTATGTGGCAGGCGATCCGAATAATTTCGGCATTTTTTGCTATTCCGATGCGGAAATGCACAAGTCCCTCAAGCATTATCATGAACTTGGCTATCAGCTGGCCATTCACGCGATCGGCGATGCGGCGATTGAACAGGTGCTGTCCGGTATTGAAAATGCGGATAGTGCAGAACAGCCGATTAAAGCCCGCCGTCACCGTATTGAACATTGCGGTTTCCTGAGCGACGGGCAGATCGAGCGTATGGCCAAAGCCGGTATTGATCCGGTGCCGCAGCCAATGTTCATCTATGAGTTCGGCGATCTTTATGTCGCCAATCTGGGCAAAAAGCGTGCCCATGCATCCTATCCGATGCGCAAATGGGTGGATGCCGGTTTGCATCCGGCAGCGTCTTCCGATGCGCCGGTCACTTCCACCAATCCGTTCCAGAATATCTACACGCTCGTCACCCGCAAGACCAAGGTCGGTTCGGTGATCGGCGGAGACCAGTGTCTGACACGGGAAGAGGCAATCCACGCTTACACGCATTTCGGCGCCTATACGCAATTTGCTGAGAATGAAACCGGACGTCTGGTGGCAGGTATGGCGGCGGATGTCGCCGTGTTGTCGAAGGATATTTTTACCTGTGACGTGGAAGAAATCCGCAGTGATGTGGTCTGCGATATGACCGTGCTTGACGGCAAAGTCGTTTTCGAGCGGCAGGTGTAACTGTTCAGGTTCGGGGCGCGTTAGCGCGCCTTGAACCGACAGCCAGAGAAAGGCAATTTCATGCTTCGGCACACGTTACAACGTCTGCTTCTCGCTTTACCGGTCATGTTCGGTGTGCTGCTGCTCGGCTTTTTGCTGATGCAGGTGGTGCCGACCGATCCGGCACAGGTGCGTGCAGGACCTACCGCGACACAGGAACTGGTTGAGGCTATCCGTCGTGATCTCGGTCTCGATCAGCCTTTGTGGAAACAGTTCTTCTATTATATCGGCCGCCTGATGCAGGGCGATCTCGGCGTTTCCATCATCAATAATGTGCCGGTCTCGCAGGAACTCGGTGCCACAATCGGCCCGACACTGGAGCTGATGGTTGCCTCCCTGATCTGGGCAATTCCTCTGGGCATTCTGCTCGGTACAGTCGGTGCCTATTATCGCGGCTCATTGCTGGATCGCTCGATCATGGCGGTGTCTGTTGCCGGTGTGTCTATCCCTGTGTTCTTTCTCGGTCTGGTGCTGGTCTGGCTGTTCGGGTTTAAATATCCGATCCTGCCATTTACCGGTCGTCTCGGACCATTGTGGACATGGGAAGGCTTCACCAGCATCATTTTGCCTGCGATCACGCTGGGCGGTGTGTTTGTCGGCCCTGTCGCCCGTATGACCCGTACATCCGTTCTGGATGTGCTTGGTGCAGATCATATCCGTACTGCACGCGCTAAAGGTCTGAAAGAGCGTAAGGTCGTTACCCGTCATGCGCTGCGCAATGCGCTGGTGCCGGTGGTGACACTGATCGGTTTGCAGATCGGCTTTTTGCTCGGCGGCGCTGTGGTGGTTGAGACTGTGTTCTCATGGCCGGGTATCGGCCGTCTGGCAGTCGGTGCAATTTTGTCCAGCGATCTGCCAATGGCGCAGGGCACAATTATCGTAATGTCTCTCGGCTTTATTCTCGTCAATCTGGGCGTTGATATTCTCTACGCTGTGCTCGATCCGCGTGTGAGAGGTGCATGATGACCAGTGTTGCAAAAACAAATGTTGCGGATGCAACGCAACCGGCGGAGCAGGAAATCGCGTTCAAGCGTGTCAGCGTGTTGCGCATGCTGCTCTCCGACACCGGCTCGGTGATTGCTCTGACCCTCGTGGCACTGACCCTGTTTTGCGGTCTGTTCGCCCCGTGGCTGGCACCGGAAGACCCTTATGGCGGCAATCTCGGCATGATGCTGAAGCCGATTGGTGAGGCAGGCTATCTGCTCGGCACTGACGGGCAGGGACGTGGCATGGTTACGCGTCTGCTCTATGGCATCCGCACCACTCTGTTCATGGGCTTTGTCTCGGTGTTCTTTGGTTGTGTGGTCGGCGGGATTATCGGTTTTGTTGCCGCTTATTACACCCGCTGGAGCGGCGTGCTGATGCGCTTCATGGATGTGTTGTTGTCCTTTCCGGCCATTTTGTTTGGCTTGGCAATTGCCGCAATCTTTGGTCCGGGTTTGACCGCCGTTATTATTGCATTGTCGATTGCGACCGTGCCGCTGATGGCGCGTGTGGTGCGCGGTGGTGCGATTGTGGTGTTGCAGCAGGATTACATTGAAAGTGCGCATTCGCTCGGCATGTCCGACAGCCGCATCATCTTCAAATATGTGCTGCCGAACTGTCTGTCATCGATCTTCGTGTTTGTAACGCTTCGTTTCGGACAGGTGATCCTGCTCGGTGCGGCACTCTCTTTCATCGGTCTTGGTGCACAGCCGCCGACAGCGGAACTCGGTGCCATGGCATCGGAAGGGCGTAACTTCCTGTTTTTCGCTCCGCATGTCTCGGTTCTGCCAAGTCTGGTGATCTTCATTATCGTTCTGGCGTTTAACGTGCTGGGGGATTCCCTCCGTGACGCGCTCGATCCGAAATTACGTAAATAAAATCATTTTTGGCGGCGGATCACTGCACAGAACAGTGGGCGCCTCATCAGGAGGACTAAAATGAGAAAATATCTGACTGCCACTCTCGTCGCCGGTGTTGCTGCCAGTGCCGTTTTGTCCGGTGCAGCCTATGCCCAGACCAAGGCGCCATTGTCGATCCTGCGCGTGATCGATGCGGATAATTATGATCCGATCCGCTCCACTGCAACCGCGATGGTTGAAGTGATGGCGATGCTGGGCGACACGCTGGTCTCGCTCGATTTTGACATGAAAACCGTCAAGCCGGGGCTTGCGGAAGCATGGTCTGTATCTGAAGACGGTAAGACTTACACCTTCAACCTGCGTAAGGATGTAAAATTCTGCGACGGCCGTCCGATGACCGCTGCCGATGTGGTCTATACAATTGAGCGCTGGCAAAACCCAGAAAAACGCTCTCCGACTGCCTTCCGTGGCGGTAAGGTCAAGAGTGTAACCGCTAAAGACGATTACACCGTAATCTATGAGCTGGAAGAGCCGTATTCCGATCTTCTGCCGCAGCTGACCATGCCGTTCTCGACCATTGTGGACAAAGCAACCGTTGAAAAACTAGGTGAGAATTTCGGCGTGCAGGGCTTCAACGGCACTGGCCCTTATTGCTGGGTCAGCTGGCAGCCGCGTCAGGAACTGAAGCTCAAGAAAAACCCGAATTACACATGGGGACCGTCATTCTATAAAAATCCAAGCCCGCAGGTTGATGAGATTGTCTGGCGCGTGATCCCTGAAGCAAATACGCTGATGGCCGCAATTCAGGCGCGTCAGGCGGATATGACCTATTACATGCCGCCGATTGCGCTGACCACGATGGAAAGCATGCCGGGCATTAATGTTTCCAAACAGGAAAACTACATCTACGACATGTTCATGGGCTTCAAGATCGACAAGCCTGTGGTGTCTGATCCGGTAATCCGTAAAGCCGTGAATATGGCAACCAATAAAGCGGCAATCACTCAGGCGGTGTATTTCGGCCATGGTAAGGAAATGAAGTCGCTCGTTAATCCGGCGATTATTGATTTCGATCCTGAATCCGCAAAACTGATGCCTGCTTTCGATCAGGATGCAGCCAATAAAATGCTGGACGAAGCCGGCTGGAAAATGGGCGGCGACGGTATCCGTGAAAAAGACGGCCAGAAAGCCACTTTCCTTGTCTATGGTCTGCGCAATGCCACCAATCCGACCGTGAGTGAAGCCATGCAGGCTGATCTGCGCAAGATCGGTATCGACATGAAAATTCAGCTCTGGGATGCAACTGTCGGCTGGGGCAAGATGGCAACGCAGGAATTTGATGCGTTCTATATGAACTATCCGGCGCTGACCGCTCTTGAAGCGATTGGTCTCTACTTCCCGAGCCGTCAGGCACCGACACCAAACCGCATGAACTGGAAAGATCCGGCAACGGATGAGCTGATCCGTAAAGCGGCAACCACTACCAGCAAGGAAGAACGTCACGAAGCGCTGGCAACCCTGCAGCGCAACCTGACCGAGGCCAATGTCTGGGTCACTCTGTCGTCCGAGCCGATGTGGCTGATCTCCGGTGATCGTGTGGAAGGTGCCAAGGCGCACGGTATCTATGGTGCCGGTATTTATAAAGGTCTGGATATTTCTCTGAAACGCTAAAGCATGTCTCCCAAAAGTGGATGCCGGTTTTGGGATAAAGACATGCGTAGAAATATGACAGGCGCGGCTCATGAGCCGCGTCTGCACAATCTGTAATTCAGGCGCAGGGGAGTGATGCGGTGAGTGTAACAGTTATCAGAAACGCGGATATTGTCGTTGCATGGGATAAGGACAGCCAAAGCCATATCTATGTGAAAAATGCCGATGTCGCTTTTGAAAACGGTAAGCTGACTTTTGTCGGCACGGGTTATGCCGGTGCTGCTGATGCAGAACAGGACGGCCGTGGCTTTATGGTCATGCCGGGTCTGGTCAATATTCATTCCCACCCTGCAAGCGAGCCGCTGAACAAGAGCATTCTCGATGAGCTCGGTTCGCCGGGTCTGTATAATTCCGCGCTTTATGAATTCATGCCGATCATCCGTCCGGATGCTGAGGGCGCAGAGGCTGCGTGGAAAGTCGCTTATGCGGAACTGCTCAAATCCGGCGTCACAACACTGGCTGATCTCTCCGTTGCGCATCCGTCATGGATTGATCTGGCAGGACAGAGCGGTCTGCGTGTTTGCATTACACCAATGTTCCGCACGGCGCGCTGGTACACCAAAAACGGCCATGTGGTTGAATATGAATGGGACGAGGCCGTTGGCGAAAAAGCCATGGCACAGGCACTGGAAATGGTGGATGCCGCAGAGGCGCACCCGTCAGGCCGCCTGTTCTCGATGCTGTGTCCGGCACAAATCGACACCTGCAGCGAAGGCCTGATCAAAGAGAGCTATGCGGAAGCACAGCGCCGCAAAATTCCGTGGCAGATTCATGCTGCACAATCGACCGTTGAGTTTCATGAAATCACCCGCCGTCACGGTGTTTCACCGGTGCAATGGCTGGAGCAGCTTGATGTGCTGGGCGAGACCAGTATTGTCAGCCACGGGATTTTCCTCGACGATTATCCGCGCAACAGCTGGCATACGCGCCGCGATCTTGATCTGCTGGTGGAAACCCGTACAGCAGTTGCCCATTGCCCGACCGTCTTCATGCGCCGTGGCATAGCCATGCGTGATTTTGGCCGTTACCTGCGCGCCGGTGTGCGCCTTGGCATCGGCACCGATACCTATCCGCATAATATGCTCGAAGAGATGCGCCATGTCGGTTATGTGGCGCGGATGATGGCTGAAAACCCGCGCACTGTTACGTCAGGTGAGATTTTCACCGCAGCAACTGTGGGCGGTGCCGATCTTCTCGGGCGTGATGATATCGGACGTTTAGAGGCAGGCTGCAATGCCGATCTGGTGCTGGTCAATCTCGCGCATCCGATGATGCGGCCGGGCTATGATCCGATCCGCAGCATGATCTATGCCGCAGCCGAGCGCGCCGTGGATACGGTTTATGTCGGCGGAGAGAAGGTGGTCGAGAAAGGCCAATGCCTGACGATTGATTTTGAGCAGGCTGCCGAAGATCTCCATGCCGCACAGCAACGCACAGTTCAACGGGCACCGCAGGAAGACTGGGCGAAACGCCCTGTGACTGCTTATGCCCCGCATTCATTTTCCGGCCTGAGTTAAACTGGCCAAAGCAATATTCCGGTCATATGGAAATATGACCGGCTTGGAGATTACACTATGACAGAACCGGTACTCGAAATCCGCAATCTCGTCACAGAGTTTAAAACCCCGAACGGTGTTATCCGTGCGGTGGATGGTATTTCGCTGAAAGTCGAGCGCGGCAAGACACTGGGTATTGTGGGGGAGAGCGGCTGCGGTAAATCCATGCTGTCGCTGTCTGTCATGGGACTGGTGCCGCCACCGGGCAAGAATGCCGGCGGTGAGGTGATTTTTGAAGGACAGGATCTTTTAAAACTATCGGCTGATGAGATGCGCAGGCTGCGCGGCAACCGCATAGCGATGATCTTTCAGGAGCCGATGACTTCGCTCAATCCGGTACATACAATCGGTTATCAGCTGGTTGAAGCACTGCAAGCGCATCATAAAAAACCTTACAAGGAAATGCGCGAGGAAGCGATTGAAGCGCTGCGCAAAGTGCGTATTCCTGCACCGGAGCGCCGTTTTGATGAATATCCGCACCAGCTCTCCGGTGGTATGCGCCAGCGTGTGATGATTGCGATGGCGCTGGTCTGCAAGCCGGTGCTGCTGATCGCCGATGAGCCGACAACGGCGCTCGATGTGACTATTCAGGCGCAAATTCTCAATCTACTGCGTGAGTTGCAGCAGGAAACCAATATGGCAATCATCCTTATTACCCATGATCTGGGTGTGGTGGCGCAGGTCGCTGATGATGTGGCGGTCATGTATGCCGGTAAGGTGGCGGAACGCGCTTCCGTCAATGCGATTTTTAAAGACCCGCAGCATCCCTATACCATTGGTCTGATGGGCTCGATGCCGCGTATGGATGAGGATGTTGACCGGCTGGTGGCAATCAGCGGTGTCGTTCCGCCGCCGTTCCGTCTGCCGTCCGGTTGCCGGTTTAATCCGCGTTGCCCGTTTTCCGATGAGGAATGCACTGTGAGCCTGCCTGCTCTGCATGAACTCCAAAGCAATCATCTTGTTGCCTGCCATAAAGCACCGGTGGAGGATTTCGTATGACACAACCCCTTCTGGAGCTGCAGGGCATTTCCAAACATTTCCCTGTTAAAAAAGGTCTGATCCGGCAGAAAGTGGTCGGCACAGTCCGCGCCGTGGACGAAGTTTCTTTCAAGCTGATGCCGGGGGAAACACTGGCCATTGTGGGGGAAAGCGGTTGCGGAAAATCCACAACTGCGCGTCTGGCACTGCGTTTGCTGGAACCGACTGCCGGTCGGGTGTTGTTTGAGGGCGAAGATGTTACCAATGCCAGCGGCACTAAGCTGCGTGACCTGCGCCGTAAAATGCAGGTGGTGTTTCAGGATCCTTATGCCAGCCTCAATCCGCGTATGACTGTGGGTGAACTGATTGCCGAGCCGATGCTGGTGCATGGTGTTGGCACCGATGCTTCACGCCGCGAAAGGGTGATTGAACTGCTGCGCCGTGTCGATCTGGCGCCTTACCATGCCGCACGTTATCCACATGAGTTTTCCGGTGGCCAGCGCCAGCGTATCGGTATTGCCCGTGCGCTTTCACTGTCGCCGAAACTGATTGTCTGTGATGAGCCTGTCTCGGCGCTAGATGTGTCCATTCAGGCGCAGGTGGTCAATCTGCTTAAAGATTTGCAGAAAGAAATGGGACTGTCCTACCTGTTTATTTCGCACGGATTGCCGGTGGTCAAACACATGGCTGACCGTGTGGCGGTGATGTATCTGGGGCAGGTGGTGGAGATTGCTGACAAGCATCAGCTTTATAACAATCCGCGCCATCCTTATACGCAGGCTTTGCTGTCTGCCGCGCCACAACCTGATCCGGCCTCGCGCGGTTCGTGGAATGTGCTGGGCGGTGATGTGCCGAGCCCGCTCAATCCGCCATCCGGTTGCCGTTTTCACACCCGTTGTCCGCTGGCGCAGGATTTGTGCAAGCAGCAGGTGCCTGAATTGAAGGATTTAGGCACAGGGCAACAGGTCGCTTGCCATTTCGAGGCACAGGTGCCTGTCTTCAAACATGCGGCGCATTTCGCTTCTGGTGCGGAGAAATTGCAGCAACGTCTGGGATTGTTCGCCAAGAAACGCGCTGAAAAAGAACAGGCTGCTTAATATAGTTATATTGATACAAAACAGGCCGCTTCATTTCTGAAGCGGCCTGTTTTAGTTTGGTGGTTATTTCCAGATTTCGCCGTCCACTTTGCCCTTCAGCTCCGGATAATCCTTGAGCGTGAAATGCGGTGTGCCAAGCTTCTGCTGATCGAAATAATCCTTGGTCAGTTTGACAACCGTGCCGGAGAGCAGCGCAATGGCGATCAGGTTGATGGTTGCCATCAGACCCATGGCAGCATCGGCAGCATTGAACACTGTCAGAATGCTTTCATAGGCACCCCAGACCACCATCAGCAATGTGGAACAACGCAACAATGTGAGCCAGAGATGTCTGCCCGCACCCAGATAAATCATGGCATTTTCCGCATAAGCGTAATTGCCGATGATCGAGGTGAAGGCGAAGAAGAAGATCGCAATACTGATGAAATAGCTGCCAAACCAGCCGATATGTGCGGTCATGGCTTCCTGTGTCAGCAGCGTGCCGGTGAGACCGGAGCCTGGAACCAGCTTATGCGACAACAGGATCATGATCGCGGTTGCCGAACAAATCAGAATTGTATCAATGAAAACGCCCAGCGCCTGCACAAAACCCTGCGAGGAAGGGTGGTGCGGATTGGGTGTGGCGGAAGCGGCAATATTCGGCGCAGAACCCATACCGGCTTCATTGGAGAACAGCCCGCGTTTCACACCATTCATCAGAGCGCCGGTGATGCCGCCTGCCGCTGCTTCAATGCCGAAAGCGCTTTTAACAATCAGGGCAAACAGCGCAGGAACTTCAGTAATATTGGCAAGCAGCACATAGACGGCAACGCCCAGATAAATTGCCGCCATAAATGGCACAACCAGTTCGGCCACGCGGGCGATCTGACGGATACCGCCGAAAATGACAATACCGGCCAAAGCCGCAATGACGAGGCCGACCAGAACTTTAGAGAAACCGAAAGAGCCGTTCATCGCATCGGCAATGGCATTGGCCTGCACAGCGTTAAAAACAAGGCCGAATGCGATAATCAGACAGACAGAAAAAATCGCCGCTGCCCACGGGGCTTTCAGACCTTTGGAAATATAGAAGGCAGGACCGCCGCGAAACTGGCCGTCATTATCGCGGGTTTTATAGAGCTGTGCCAGCGTGCTTTCGGAATAGGCTGTGGCCATGCCGACAAAGGCGACGATCCACATCCAGAAAATAGCACCGGCGCCACCGAGATAAAGCGCGACTGCCACACCGGCAATATTGCCGGTGCCGACGCGTGAGGCGAGGCTGGTACACAGCGCCTGAAACGGGGTAATCCCGCTGTCATCGCGCTTTGGCGCACGCATGACCGAGCGGAAAAACTCAGGAAAATGGAAGATCTGAAGGAAGCCCAACCGGACCGAGAAATAAATCCCGACAGCGAGCAATCCGTAAATCAGCACATAATCCCAGAGGATCATGTTTATAAAGCTAATAATTGTATTCATCGGTATGACGCGCTCCGCTGCACCTTCGGGTGAGGTGAATATGTCGTTTTTATGATAATTATGATCTGATAAATTGGTTTTAGCTTATATTCACAGCGAATGCATGATTTTTTAAATCAGTGTGGAAATGCGCAATTTTCCGGATTTAATTTTGGTTTTTCAAAAAGATACAGCCGCTCGGTCTGTGTAAAACCGGCGGCTGTTATAAAAAATAATATTGCTGATCCGGCGTCAGAGCTTCAGCTTTACGTGACGATTCACGTCCTTATAGAGCAGATAACGGAACTTTCCGGGGCCGCCGGCATAACAAGCCTGCGGGCAGAAAGCGCGCAGCCACATATAGTCACCGGCTTCCACTTCCACCCAGTCCTGATTGAGACGGTAGACTGCCTTGCCTTCCAGCACATAGAGGCCGTGTTCCATCACATGGGTCTCGGCAAACGGAATAATGGCACCCGGTTCAAATGTGACGATATTGACATGCATGTCATGTCGCAAATCAGACGGGTCAACAAAACGGGTGGTCGCCCATTTGCCGTCCGTGTCCGGCATGGCAACCGGCTCGACTTCGGATTCATGCTTGAAAAAGGCTTCCGGAACGTCCAGCCCGTTTACATATTCAAAGCTCTTTCTGATCCAGTGGAAGCGGGCAGGCGCATCGCTTTTGTTGCGCACAGTCCAGAGGCTTTTCGGCGGCAGAAAAGCGTAGCTGCCCGCGCGCATGGCATGGTCTTTGCCGTCAAGGGTAATAACAATATTGCCCTCAACCACAAAAATACCGGCTTCGGCATCTGGATCAGGTTCAGGCTTGTCACTGCCGCCCTGTGGCTCCAGTTCCACAATATATTGCGCAAAACTCTCGGCAAAACCGGAGAGCGGACGGGAGAGTATCCAGACGCGGGTTTTATCCCAGAATGGCAGGCAGGATGTAACAATATCCATCATTACGCCTTTTGGGATAACCGCATAGGCTTCGGTGAATACGGCACGGTCGCTCAGCAATTGCGTCTGCATCGGTGCGCCGCCCTTGGGGGCGTAATAAGTGCGCTCAGTCATAATCTCTCCCGTTATTTTTACCCTCAGTGCGCAGTCAGGCCGGTTTTCGGTGTTTCTGCAAGAGGGATAACGGGATTATCATTAAAAAAGATAAATTGTCGACAATATTGTATATAATAATCCCGTTTATCTTTTCGATAAACGGGATACAGAACATCAATTATGCAAGATCAGGCCGGTCTGTGGTGATTTGACGGATCGGTGTGTTCTTCCAGAATTCCAGCTCCGGCTCGGTATTCGGTACCCACACGCCCAGACGTTCCGGTGCAATGCGGTTGGTGATTGCATCCCAGCTATGGGTAAGCAGGGCTTTCTCAACAGCCAGAATATCGGCATGGCTGTCGAAATAGTCGAGCGCTTCCTGTAATCCGCCGAGAATAGTGGCGCTGAAAGCATTGAGCGAGGCGAGGCGGCGCATTTCCGGAGCAATATCTTTTACTTGCTCTAATACCTGACGGGTAAAGCCGGTGAGAATACACTGGTCTTCCATACCCTGCGCACGAATAATCTGCACAGCCGCATCAGTCAGACCGTCATAGAGATCGCCATTGACGCGGTTCTTCAGTTCCACATGCAATTCCATGCCGGTCGGTTTGAAGATTTCCAGAACCTCTTCAAACAACGGAATATGCTCATCCATACTTTCACGTAAAATCGTGTTCTTACGTGCCTGTTTGGAAAGTTCCGCGACATCGCCGACGCCATGGGTGGTGCGCTCCAAAGTCGGATCATGTAGCACAATCACTTCACCGGCATTGGTCAGATGCAGATCAAATTCCACACCGGCAATATTGAGATCAGCGGTTTTGCGAAAACCGGAGAGGGAGTTTTCGGGCCAGAGATTGCGCGCGCCGCGATGGCCGATAATACGTGTCATGATTGGTCTTTCTGTTATCGAATAGTCGGATCGAGCTTGTCGCGCAACCAGTCACCAAGAATGGAAATCGACAGCGTGGTGAACATGATCACAAAGGCTGGTGCCAGCATGATCCACGGTGCGGTTGTCAGATATTCACGGCCGTAGCCGACCATATTGCCGAGGCTGGATTTCGGCGGCTGCACGCCAAGACCTAAGAAAGACAGGCTGCTTTCCAGCAGAATGATTTCGGGGAAAGTCAGGGTCATGGAGACGATTAGGGTCGAGGCAATATTCGGCAGGATATGGCGTAGATAGACCCATGATTGTTTAGCGCCAAGCTGTGTCACTGCGGCGGCATAGCCTTGTGAGCTCGCGGAAATCGCCAGACCACGGGCGATACGCGCATAGCGCTCCCAGCCGTAAAGCCCCATCAGGCAAACCAGCAGAACCATGGAATTGCCGAAGAAAGCCAGCACCGACAAAGCGAGGATCAGGAACGGTAATGCCGCCTGAAAATCTGCCAGTGTCAGCACCACCTGCTCCACGGTCTTGCGGAAATTCGCAGCAAGGAAACCGACGGTGGTGCCGAGCAGGGTGGAAATGATGGTTGCACCAAAAGCAATCAGCAGGGAGACGCGGATCGATTCAATCAGGCGGGATAGCACATCGCGCCCGACCTCATCGGTGCCGAGCCAATGCAGCGGATGACCGGGCATCACAAGGCGGCTTTTAAGATCCATCGCGGTAATGCTGTAAGGGCGGATCCAGTCAGCCGTGATAGCGATGATGATCATCGCGGCAAACCAGATCAGCGATAGTATCACCAGCAGCGGGATGCGTTTCTTTTTGCGTTGATGGACATTGACCACGGGAACGGCGGTACTGTCACTGATTGAGAGTTCAGACATCAGCCGGTTCCTTTACGCTTTGGCTTGATTATCGCGCAGGCGCGGATCGAGAAAACCATAGAGCAGGTCAACAACGAAGTTTGACAGCACCATGGTGGAGGCAATCAGCAGCAGGATACATTGCACTACTGCGAGATCACGGTTGGAGACGGCAACCACCAGCAAGCGTCCGACACCCGGCCATGAGAACAGGGATTCAATCACCACTGCACCGGCAACCAGTGAGCCGACCATGAAGCCGACCAGTGTCACAATCGGAATAGCGGCATTAGGCAATGCGTGATTGCGGATCACATCGCCCCAGCGCACACCTTTGGCACTCGCGGTGCGAATATAGGGTTGGCCGAGAATTTCGATCATCGCGCTGCGGGCAAAACGGGCGAGAATGGCCGCGCCGGCAATGCTCATTGTCAGCACCGGCAGAATGGCATGCATCCATGTATCACTACCGCCTGATGGCAGCCATTTCAGTGTCACGGAGAAGATCAGCACCAGCACCAGACCGAGCACGAAATTAGGCAGGGTAAAGCCGATAATGGCAGTCATCATCACCAGCCGGTCGATGATACTGTCACGGTGGAGTGCTGCATATACACCGGCAGGAATGCCGATTGCCAGATTGAGCAGCAAGGTCGGAATAGTCAGCATCAGCGTCGCCGGAATACGCTCGGCAACCAGATCAACGGCTTTTTGGCCGTCGCGCATGGAAACACCGAGATCGCCCTGAAAAATCGCCCCGAAATAGCTGAAATATTGCACGAGGATCGGCTGATCCAGCCCCCATGCCTTACGGAAGGCTTCAATCGCCTGCGGCGGTGCATCGGGGCCGAGAATGATCTGTGCCGGATCACCGGACATGCGCAATACGATAAAGGCAAAGGTCACAACCAGCATGACCGTAATAAAAGCCCGCAACAGACGGGTGAGGAAAAAGGAAATCATCAATCTGTCCTGTTATCCGGCTAATGCTACGGGTTGCGATGCGCCATCATAGAGATGGCTTGTTTGCCCCTTGTCATAGAGATGACAGGCAACACTATGCTCTTTGCCGGTGTGCAAGGTTTCCGGCACATCGGTGCGGCAGCGCTCAGATGCGAAACGACAACGCGGATGAAAGGCACAACCGCTTGGTCTTGCTGCCGGATTTGGCGGTTCGCCCTGCAGGATAATACGATTGCTCAGGAGCGTGCCGGGCACCGGAATACTGGAAACCAGTGCCTGCGTATAAGGATGCTGGGGTGCCTGAAAAATCACATCGGACGGGGCTTCCTCAACAATCCGCCCCAGATACATCACCGCCACGCGGTCACTGATATTGCGTACCACTTTCAGATCATGGCTGATAAACACCATGGCAATGCCGTTTTTCTCCTGCAGGTCGCGCAGCAGATTGACTACCTGCGCCTGAATGGAAACATCCAATGCAGAGACGGCTTCATCGCAAACCAGCAGTTCAGGATTGCAGGCAATGGCACGGGCAATCACCACACGCTGGCGCTGCCCGCCGGAAAGCTCATGAGGAAAACGCGCTGCATGATGCGGCATCAGCCCGACCGATTGCATCAGTTCTTTTACCCGTGCGGCACGACTTTCCTTGTCGCCGATACCATGGATCAGCAGCGGTTCTTCAATCTGTGTGGCGATGGTCAGACGGCGGTCGAGAGCAGCCAGAGGGTCCTGATAGACAAGCTGCATACGTTTGCGCAAAGCCCGCCATTCATTTGTGCGGGCAGGCGGCAGAACCTCACCGTCAAAACGCACTTCACCGGTACTGGGACGCTCCAGCCCGAGCAATAGGCGACCGGTGGTGGATTTGCCGGAGCCGCTTTCGCCGACAATACCCAGTGTTTTGCCTTTTTGTATGGACAGGCTCACCGCATCAACGGCTTTGACTTCTGTGGGCTTGGCAAACAACCCGCGCTTTGAGGTGTAGATTTTGCTTAGGTTTTTGGCTTCGAGCTGCGGCTTGTTCATGACAGCACCTGCTGCTGTGTTGCCTGAGCAGGAGCAATGAATGCAGCCGGTACAACCGGTGCGGCAGGAATAACAGTGTCGCGTATTTCGACAGGACGGAAACAGGCGACATAGCGATCATCCTGATTGCCGGTCAAAGGCGGCAGATCGCTTTTGCAACGATTTTCCGCACGGTTGCAGCGCGGAGAAAAAGCACAGCCTTTCGGCAGTTTTCCCGGTTCCGGCACAGTACCTTCAATCGGAACAAGACGTTCACGCCCGCCGTCAATGCGCGGGATCGCATCAAACAGCCCGCGTGTATAGGGATGGCGCGGTTGAGCGAAAAGCGCCTCTGTCGAGCTTTTCTCGATCATGCGTCCGGCATACATTACGCAAACCCGCTCGCAGATTTGCGATACTGCACCGAGATCATGGCTGATAAACACAATCGCCATGCCGGTTTCCTGACGGATACGGGCGAGCAGGTCGAGCACCTGCGCCTGAATAGTCGCGTCCAGCGCCGTGGTTGGTTCATCGGCAATCAGCAAATCCGGCTCACCGGCGAGCGCCATGGCAATCATCAGGCGCTGGTTCTGTCCGCCGGAAAACTCATGAGGAAAATTATCAAGGCGGCGGGCAGCATCGGGAATGCCGACCAGTTCCATCAGGCGCAGCGCTTCTTTGCGCGCAGCCGTACCGGAAATACCGCGATGCAATCTCACCGCTTCTTCAATCTGCTTGCCGACACGGATCACCGGATTGAGCGAAGAGGACGGATCCTGAAAGATCATGGCAATGCGTGATCCGCGCACGGATTCCAGTTTACGCCGTGGTGCACCGACCAGATTAGCACCGTCAATGATGACAGAACCGGAGACCGTAGCTTTCTTCGGCAACAGCCCAAGCGCTGCCAGCCATGTCACGGATTTGCCGCAACCGGATTCCCCGACCAGCCCTACGGCTTCGCCTTTTTCGATTTTCAGATTGATACCGTGCAAAACCTGCACGCCGTCAAAAGCCACTTTCAGATCGGCGATCTCGACCAAAGCCATCGACGCGCTCCTGTCATAAATACCGGCATCAAATGCCGAGGCAGAGAATGAAACAAAAAAAGCCATGCGGATGGTGGCACCCGCATGGCTCACAGGGCTTAACCCCAGTTGTTGCTACGGAATTCCATGGCGAAGGCCGGGGCGGCTTTCCACTTCACGGATTTACGTTTGGCGGTAAAAGTCGCGTTCTGATGCAGCAGCGTATAGGCCGGATCTTCACGCTCGCAGATTTCCAGCATTCGCTTGAAGGCTTCACGACGCTTGCCCTGATCCATGCTGGTTTCAAGGAAACCGGACAATTCGTTCATTTCCTTATTGGTCCATTCGCCGACCTGTTGCTGCTGGCCGTTCGGGCCATGCTGGCTGACAATGGAGGAAACCGGATCATTGAACGGAGCTGAGTTAGACCAGTCACGCACAGCGCGGGTCGGGGTCTGTTCCAGCACCTGCTGCCAGTTTTCCTTCATCTCGATCTCAACATTGAGACCGGCCTGCTGCCACATCTCCACCAAAATCTGACCGGTTGCGGTCTGGTTGGTGTAGTAATTGTTGAGCAGACGATAAGGGATCGGATCGCCTTTATAACCGGCTTCTTTGAGCAGCTGACGGGCGAGATCCGGATTATATTCCGGAACAGTCCAGTTCTTGATGAACATGTCATCATAATAGGCCCATTGCAGACCAGCCGGAATTTCTGTGCGGCCTGCCCAGAGGCTGTCCACGATAGCCTGACGGTCGATCGCATGGGTGAAAGCACGGCGGATCAGCGGATTGGCAAGCTGCGGATGGTTCTTGTCAAACACGGTCAGACGATGATTGAGCACTGCACCGCCGAGCACTTCGAATTCCGGATTTTTCTCGATGGTTTCGATCTGATCCGGCGGGATATCACAGGCGAAATCATATTCACCGGAGAGCAGGCCGTTGACGCGGGAGGCCACTTCCGGCACCTCAACAAAGCGGATGCTTTTCAGCGGCGGGCGGCCACCCCAATAGTCATCATGCGCTTCAAGCTGCAGATAATTATCCGGCTTGAATTCAACAATCTTATAAGGGCCGGTGGTCACAGGCTTGCGTGCCCAGTCCAGATAGCTGCTGGCTTCTTCAAAAGAACGGCGGTTCATAATCTGGCTGCCGTAACGGGAAATGCGGCCTTCCAGCGTGATATCCGGCGTACCGTTTTTGAAGCGCACGGTATATTTATCGATGATCTCAACACCGAGCAGCGAGGGGAAATTGCGGCGCGCTGTGGCTGGCACTTCCGGCGGCAGTTCTTTGCTCTCGCGGTTGGTCGGGTTCATTTCCAGAACGCGCAAAGTCTCGCCGGTATTCGGCTTGGTGTCACCGAACATACGATCTGTGCTGAAAGTGAAAGCCACGTCTTCGGCGGTCATTTCATCGCCGTTGTGGAATTTCACGCCTTGGCGCAGTTTCAGTTCAACAGTCTGATCGTCAATACGTTTCCACTCGGTCGCCAGTGCCGGTGCACGAACGAGATTATTCATATAATCAAGACCGATCAGCGCTTCCCACAATTGCGAGAAGAAAACGCGTTCGCCCACATTGGACTGTTCGCGCAATACATCAAGCGTATTGGAATTGGATACTTTCTGCACCGCAATGGTGATGGAAGGACGGTCATTGCTCTGCGCAATGGCAAAGCGTGGCAGGGTCAGAGAGGCTGCGCCGAAGCCGATCAGGCCGAGTGCATTACGCCGGTTAATCGAAACCATCAAAGGTCTCCCGTTGTTGACAGAAATGTCATGCCGTCCGGCCGTTAAAAGCAGGGGTGAAAACCGTGCCGGCATGGGCTGGCAGCGGAATAGGCTCTCTGTATGACAAGGGTATAAATCTGATTTTATCTTTTCATGACGTTCTGTTGACGGTGGGTTTCTGTGTTGCAACAGCATGAATTATTTATGAAATTTTGAATTTTGAGCAATTTTGCACAAGGCTGTAAAATGCCTGACATATAATACAGGCAAGAGCGCGCCCATGCGGTTGGTGGCAGAGTTGCCGCACCGCTCTGACGATGCATATTATGGAATTGTGCATTGCGTTTTGGCGCCATCCTTCAACGAGTGTGGCTATCTGATTATTATCGAGGACGAGACAATGTCTGAACTGCCGATTATTGGTGCTGCCCTGCTGGTTGAGGAAATGCCGGTTCATCGCGACTGGTATCTGGAAAAGCCGCGTGATCTGGAAATCCAGAGCTTTATCAATGCTGATGTTTTGATCGGCGACTGGAAGCCGATGGCTGAAGAAATCAAGAAACAGCTGGATGGGCATCAGGGGCGTCTGGGCATTCACGGCCCGTTCTGGGGCTTCACCATTGATACACCGGATCCGGATGTGCGTACTGTTGTACAGAAACGTCTCGATCAGGCGCTGGATGTTTGTGAATTCCTTGGTGCAGATCAGATCGTGATCCACAGCCCGTTCACCACATGGTCTTACAACCATCTGGATGATGGTTTTAAAGGCCGTGAAGAAGTTACGGAGAACACCCATCTCACTCTGGCACCGGCTATTCACCGTGCAGAAAATATGGGCGTGACTTTTGTGATTGAAAATATTGAAGATATCAATCCGTTTGAGCGCCTGAAACTGGCTGACAGCTTCAATTCATCTGCCGTGGCTGTTTCTATTGATACCGGTCATGCGCATTATGCGCATGGCAATACCGGTGCCGCACCGGTTGATCATTTCGTTCATGCCGCAGCCAACCGTTTGCAACATGTGCATTTGCAGGATGCGGATGGCTATGCAGACCGCCATTGGGCAACCGGTGACGGTACAGTCAACTGGAAAGCTGTCTTTGCAGCACTCAAGCAATATGACAGCAATCCGCGCCTGATTTTGGAAATGCGCGATCATAATGACATTAAAAAATCGATGAATTATCTGGAAGCTATTGGTCTCGGACAGTAAACCTTTAGCAGCCGAAAAGAATTGTTGTTGCGTCCTGCCGGTGTTACACCGGCGGGATGTTGCATTTTGAGGAGCCTGTTATGTCTGTTTTGCGTCCGGTTTTGTCTGCCTGCCTTTTGTCTGCTTTATGGACAGGTACAGTGCTTGCACAACAAAATCCGGCAGAACCGCAGAAGCAGGAACAGGTTAAGGCGGAAGGCCCTTGCGCGGCTATTTTTGCTGAGGCGGATTTGTCTTCAATTCTGGACGGCGCTGAAATTACCTATCGTGCAGATGGCTGCACACTCAGCAATGTCACCATCGATGCCGGAACCTATCAGAGCTGGTCAGCCGAAACCGTTGAAATCCGCAGTGCTCCGCTGGAAAAGGACGCTGAATACTGGCCGGAATGGGCTGAAATCTCTGTCAAGGCTGTCGGATACTGGCCGTCCAGTCTCCCTGCGATGCGTTATTTAAGCAAAATTCAGAAGAATGGTTTTGATCTGAAGCTGGCTTATCAATGGGATAAGGACAGTAAAATATTCCGCGTGAATGAAGCGCGTTTCTCCGGCCGGTATATTGGTGAAGTGCTGTCATCCGCGACGGTTGAGCTGTCTGAATTGCCGCGTTTTGATATTCTGGGGGCGCAAAGCTCGTCTCTGGAAACCATGAAAATTCGCGAGATTTCGACCGAGCTCGACGATCAGGGTTTCTTTGCAAATTATGTTATGACAACTATCGTCGGGATGATTGGTTATAATGATGATCCGGAACCGGAAGTTGAAAAATATCGCTCTATGGCGCTGGCTTTTGTCGCGGGATTGTCAGCCAATATGATTGATGCCGACGGCAAACAGGCACTCAGCCGTTTGATTGCTGATCTGCCGCATCCGCAATCTAAGGCCGCGATAAAGCTGGTTTTTGATCCAGCTTTTTCTGTGTCCCAATCGGATAACTCACCGCTGGCTGTGCTGGCTGCGTTTCAGAAAAATCTGAAAATCAGTGCCGTTTATGCCGGTAAATAAGGCTTTGGCAGCATTTTTCTGAGCGGGTTTGACCGGACCTGCACAAATTTTTTTACGCGGGCTTGCGTTTTGTGAAACGGTTTCCGGTGGTCTCGGTGTCTGGTTTTCGTTATAGCGGAAAAAACATTTCGTATCAGGCATCAGGACATTATTCATATGCAGGCTCTTGAACAGGCGTTTCCGCGTCGCGCAATTCAGATCAAAAATTCCGGCTTTTCCGGCGGTATTATCCTCTCTTTTGCGATGATTGTCTGTATGGCGCTTGGTGCGTTTCTGCTCTGGTACCAAGGGCCGGGTATTCTGCGCGACTATAAAATCAGCCAGAATCCGGTCGTGGATGAGAATGCCAGCTTGCGCAAAGGCGAGTGCAAAACCCGCCAGCTGATTATGACCGATTGTAAAGCCGATATTGTTTTCAAGGACAGCGCCGGTCAATCTGTTCAGGAGAGCGTCAGCTTCATGTTTTTTGACATGAACCGCTCCGGCTATGATGTGGAAATCGTTCGCTCCGATGATGATCCGTCACTGGTGACACTGGATCTGGGCATCGAAAAGCTATGGGATCGCATTTTCACGCTCGGTGTTTTCACTGTGCTGCTGATCGGTGGCGCGATTGCTGTGATTGTGGCCATGTTCAGAACGCGTGGTCTGAATAAGAAAATCCGCAAACCACTGCCTCTTAAGCCGGTTGCTGTCACCGTGACCGGTATTCAGTCGAATTACGGTATGCGTAATGTGTTTTACAGCTACCTGAATGAAGCGGGTAAAAAGAAGAAGCGTGCCAGCCGTTTTAAGAAGAAAGAAGAGCCGTTTTATCTGAGCGTTGCAGCCGGAAATAAGAAGAATGAAACACCCGCGCTCGCTGTGCTGCCACAGGGATGTGACGTGCCGGTGCTGCTGGATGCAGATCTGAACCGGCTTGATCTGACGGCGGATGAAAAACAGGCTATTGAGAACGCACTGGCAGTCTGAATGTAATAATGTGCAGAGAACTTGTTCTTTTGAACAGGTTCTCTTTAACTGGCGGAAATCGGACAATTTGTCGGGAAATAATGTTTACCGGCAATATGCAGGCACTTTATTAGGAATGTGCCTTTTGATGCTTGGCGTGACGCACACAAAATCTTGACATTCAGCTTATACTGGCAATTGTTTCCCTATGCAGGTGATGGTTGATATTGATTTGTCAAACTATATTGCCTTGTGCGAACCCGGTATAAAAGGTGCGGAATGCTTGACAAAGGCTTGATACTGATTGTTGAAGATGAACCGGCAATTGCCGGTATTCTCGAAGCTTACCTCATCCGTGACGGGTTCCGCACAGTCTGTGCTTCTGACGGCGAAATAGCATTGCGCCATCATGCCATGCTGTCGCCGGATCTGATCCTGCTGGATGTCAAAATGCCCAAATATGACGGTTTTGAAGTTCTGGCGCGTATAAGGCGGGAAAGCAATATTCCGGTGATTATGATCAGCGCGCTGGCAGAAGATCTGGATCGTCTCTCAGGTCTGCGCCTCGGTGCGGATGATTATGTGATTAAGCCGTTCAACCCGCAGGAAGTTGTGGCACGGGTGAATGCCGTGTTGCGCCGCACCCGTAATAATGCGGCCAATGCAGCGATCCGCTTTGAGAATATTCTGGTTGATTTCGATGCCCATGCGGCTTTCACCGATACGGATGAGGAGCGGCAGCTGCTGCCGTTAACGCTGAGCGAGTTTCGCATTCTCGCCCATATGATCCGGCGTCCGACCCATGCATTTCCGCGCAATGATCTGCTGGATGCCTGCCTGCCGCAAAGTGATGCGCTGGTTCGTACCATAGATACGCATATTGCCAATCTGCGCCGCAAAATTGAAGCATCAGGCGGGCCGTCCGGTCTGTTCCCGGCGGTGCGCGGTATTGGCTACCGTCTGGCAGAACCACGATGAAATTATCCCGCTTGTCGCTGAGTACGGTTTCAGCTCTGGTCACAGCAGCGATGCTGATGCTCAGTTTTTCGATTATTTTCTTTGGTGTCATGTGGGTACAAGGCCTGTATGAGCAGCAATATCTGAGCCAGATCAGTGATAATGCCCGTCTCGCTTATGAGATGCTGGACAGGGGGGAGCTTCCGAAAGAGGCCGATTTTCTGGCTCTTGTCCAGCAACTGACGCCTTTATACGAAGATGCAGAGGCTGAACTTTATCTTCTGGTGCTGAAATTCGGACTTGGGGCTGCGTTGATTTGCAGCCTCATCGGTTATTGGCTTGCCCGTAAATTCAGCAGCCCTTTGGAAAAGCTTACACGCGTAGTGAATAACCTGCGTGAAGGCGATTTTTCCGTCCGTGTTCCTGACACGGTTAAAGGCACAAGCGAAGTTGCGATGCTTATCGAGCGTTTCAATGCGCTGGCAGAAGAGCTGGAGAATATGGAGCGTCGTCTGCGCTTCAACACCATGGCGGTGGCCCATGAGTTGCGTACGCCTCTGACCATTGTTCAGGGTATATTGCAGGGAATGGCCGATAAGATTTTCCCGCGGGACGATGACCGGATTCAAGACCTGTTGATGCAGGTGGAAGGTTTGACCCGTCTGGTCAATGACCTGCGTACCTTATCGCTTGCAGCCAGCCAGAAACTGGTGACCGAGCGCTGTAATACAGATATTGCACAGGCGGCTGAGCAGGTCTTGCAGGCTTCACGCTCACTGCTCGCCGAAGCGGGAATGGTGCTGGAAACCAATCTGAAGCGAGCCATCATTCCGGCGGATAGTCAGCGTCTGCGGCAGGCCATGCTGGCGGTTCTGGAAAATGCCTGCCGTTATGCATCATCCGGCGGATATTTGCGCTGTGAAAGCGGATATCTGAATAAAGAAGAAGCCTTTCTGCGCATTATTGATCGCGGACCCGGCTTCGATCAGGAATTTTCCGGCCATACGATTGATGTGTTCTGGCGTGGCGAGCCGTCCCGTGCAAGAGCAACCGGCGGGTCAGGTCTGGGCTTGTCAATTGTCCGTGCAATCGTGACTGCCCATGGCGGCAGAGTGGAGCAGGCCAGTCTGGCTGAGGGCGGAGCTTGCGTGACCATGATTTTTCCGCGCAAACTGGCGGAGAATAAGCCGGACGGGACATTGGCATAAATTCAGAATATCTGGATTTGTAATTCCGTAATACGGAGTAATATTTATGAAACTGTCATATAATACAGTTTTCATAGGTAAATTTTAAAAAATAATATTGAATATATTGTTTGACGATAAGTCTTAAACCGGATCACATCTTATTCCGGTTAAATCTTGACAATTCTGCTGCACATCAAACCGTGTAATAAATGTGAGCGAGAATTGTTGCGTGTTATACTATACGGGGCTTCAGTCAGAATTTCAGGATAAGAAGAACCTGCCTGCCAAGTGGCCGCAGCGGTTACATGCGCTTGTGTCTTCTTCATTCCTTCCGCGCAATCCAAAACGAGCGCAAGCTATCAGACGGAATCTTTACAAAAGTGAATTTTTACTGACAGGCCAACATATGATGCTTGCCGGACGGAGTGTCGTCCCATGAGAAAGCTACCTCATGATTTACATTTATGTTTTGTTTTTATTGTATTTATTCGTGCGTGAATTTCTATGGGTATAAATAATAATCTGCCTGCACTGATACGCAGTTCTGCCGGTCCATTGCACGGCAATGTTTCTGCCATTCGCCATGGCAATTGCAGACTTAACATGCTGATAAGACTGGCAGTGATTGTCAGCTTTATCTTCATGGTGATACCGGTCATTGATATTACGGTTTCCGGCTGGTTTGCAGATCGTGCAGGCCAGTTTCCGCTACATGAAAACCGTTTCTTACTGACATTGCGTGATCTGCACCGCACTTTGCCGGCAATCATCGTGCCTGCATTGCTTGCTTGTCTGATCTTGCAAGGTCTGTTTAACCGGCGCTGGCTGCCTGCACCGCATAAGCTGCTTTATATTCTGTCTGTCTATGCTATCGGTGCTGCAGCTATTGTTCATGGTTTGAAATATCTTGTCGGCCGTGCCCGTCCGAATGAAATTATGGAATTCGGCGGCAGTTCGTTTTTCAGTCCGGCATGGCAGATTGCCAAGAGTTGTCAGAGCAGTTGCTCTTTTCCGTCGGGTGAATCCGCGAGTGCTATGGCAATGCTTGCTATTCCGCTGGTTCTGGGCGGTGCCAATCGTGTGCGGCTGCTGATTATTACCGGTTTTGCAGCTTTGGTTTTCTCGCTGAACAGGCTGGTTATGGGAGCCCATTTTCTCTCGGATATCACGCTGTCTTGGCTGTTTGTTGCAATTACTATGGCGTGGTTCTGGCCGGTTTTTCAGCGCCATGGCGATCGCATTGACAACTTCATTTTCAAGATCGGTCAGCGTATCCGTAATCGCGGTTTCGTGTGGCTGGCTCCGGTTGCGATGATCTGTAGCGGGCAGGGCTTGCACCAGTCCATTTTTTAAAAGCGCGGTGAAAAGCACTCGGCTCCGTATAGCCGAGTTCTGCCGCAATCATTCCGACAGGCTTATCGGTTTCCTGCAGCCAGTTCAGCGCATATTGGCGGCGAAGTTCTTCTTTGAGGCTGCTATAGCTCATGCCGTCTGCCCGCAAATGGCGGCGTAGTGTCGGTTCGGATATATGCAGGCTTTGCGCTGCCTGTGCAAAATTCGGCCAGTTGGCAGGCGGGGTTTCCCGCAGTAATTTGTGGATTGCTGATGCACTGCCGCGATCATAGCGATAACGCAGCAGAATATTGGCCGGTGCCTGTGCCAGAAACTGCCTTAGGGCTGCTTTGCTGCGGTGGATTTTCAGCGACAACAAAGCAGGGTCGAAGCTGAGGCTGGTCTCCTGTTGAAAAAAACGGACTTTGGTACTGAAAAAATCCAGATAATCCGGCCTGTCCGGCGGAGGCGCCCCGCGAAAACCAATATCGTGAATTGGCAGGCGCCGTTTCACGAGCCAGCACAGCACGCCGTAAAGAATGAGAAAAAAGGTGCGGTAGGCGAAGGCCGGACGTGCTGGGTTCACCTCACGCAACACAATAACAGCCAGCCCATCGCGCAGGATCAATTCGCCCTTCGGTTCACCGATCAGCAAGGTAAAAAAGCGTAATGATCGGCGGATGGCATGTTCGAGATTATCGCTGGAAAGGGCGGCATGGCACAACATGGCGAAACTTCCGGGTGGCATCGGGCGCTGGCCAAAGCGGAAAAACTCACACTGAATTTCCTCCGCAATCGCCAGCCAGAGGCGGCTGTAATGTGCGGCATCCAGTTTGAAATCCGGTTGCTGTAAGGCCTTGGCATCAATACCAGCACCTGCCAGCACATCCGGTATTTTGGCAGGTGCATAGTGTTGCAAGACTGTCAGTGCATCATCAACAAAGCCACGACCGATCATGGTTTCCTCCTGCTCCTGAATAACAAGATATGGCAAAACCGATCATAAAATAAAGTCCAAACTGTCATTCTTTGCCATAGATCTTAGGGCTAGGCTCAATGTTTCTTCATCTGAATATGCAACTCCGGGAGGGCGCGCAGATGGCAGATCCTGTGGTTATTGTCGGCATGGCACGCACACCTCTGGGCGCTTTTCAGGGTGCCTTCAGCGCGGTACCGGCGGCAGAACTTGGTGCAACAGCAATCAAGGCCGCGATTGAGCGGGCAGGGATTGCAGCACACGAGATTGATGAGACTTTGCTTGGCTGTGTGTTGTCTGCGGGACAGGGGCAGGCACCGGCACGACAAGCCGCTATTGCTGCCGGCATTCCCGTAGCGTCGGGAGCTACGACGATTAATAAAATGTGCGGTTCCGGTATGAAGGCGGTGATGCTGGCGCATGATATGCTGGCCGGTGGCAGTGCGGATATTATCGTGGCCGGTGGCATGGAGAGTATGACCAATGCGCCCTATCTGCTAGATAAAGCCCGTGGCGGCTATCGCATGGGGCATGGAAAAATCAGTGATCATATGTTTCTCGACGGGCTGGAGGATGCCTATGAAAAAGGCCGTCTGATGGGCAGTTTTGCTGAGGATTGTGCCGAAGCCTTTCAGTTCAGCCGCACCGCGCAGGATGAGTTTGCACTACGCTCTTTAAAACGTGCGCAGACGGCGCTGGAGCGCGGTTATTTCTCAAAGGAAATTGCGCCGGTTGTTACGGGAAACGGCAATTCCGCGCATCTGATTGATATGGATGAACAACCGGCCAAAGCACGACCGGAGAAAATTCCGTTTCTGCGCCCTGCCTTTCGTGAGGACGGAACGGTTACAGCAGCCAATTCCAGCTCTATTTCTGATGGTGCGGCGGCACTGGTACTGATGCGTCTTTCGCAGGCAGAAAAACACGGGCTGACACCGCTTGCCCGTATTGTTGCGCAGACATCTTATGCCCATGAGCCACGTTTATTTGCCACTGCTCCGATCGGTGCGATGCGTAAACTCTATGAGAAAACCGGCTGGACAGCGGATAATGTTGATCTTTTCGAGATCAATGAGGCCTTTGCCGTGGTGACAATGGCTGCAATGCAGGAGCTCAATCTGCCAGCGGAGAAAGTGAATATTCATGGCGGTGCCTGTGCGCTCGGCCATCCGATCGGTGCATCGGGCGCCCGTATTCTGGTGACATTACTGGCAGCTTTACAGACCCATGATTTGCAGCGCGGCATTGCCAGTATTTGTATCGGCGGCGGTGAGGCAACAGCCATAGCGGTGGAGCGTTTCACCTGACAATCAGCGCGGTTTTATGAAATCGCAGACACAGTGATTTATGCATTTTGGGAGGATTGCATGAGGCAGCTGAGTACGGAGAGTTTTAAACAGGCACGTGATTTTCTTTTGCAGTATCGCGAGGATTATCAGGCTGCAAAAGCTGGTTTTGTCTGGCCGGAGGCACTGCCCTTTAACTGGGCGCTGGACTGGTTTGATGCCGAACTTGCTGCCAATCCGCAAAGCCGCAATCAGACCGCGTTGTGGATTGTCGATAGCGCCACGCAAACAGACATAAAATTGAATTTTGCCGATCTGAGCATCCGCTCTTCCCAGCTTGCCAATTATCTGCGCGGGCTTGGATTGAAGCGCGGCGATCATCTGCTGGTACTACTCGGCAATGTGCCTGCTCTGTGGGAAGTGATGCTTGCAGCGATGAAACTGGGCATAATCGTCATCCCTGCCACGACTTTACTGACACCGGACGAATTATCCGACCGGCTGGAACGCGGCCATGCCTGCGCCATTCTCGCAACCGGCGATCAGCTCTTAAAATGCGAGGGATTGGCCGGAAATGAGGTGCTGCGCATTCAGGTGCCGAATGGTCATGCCGCAGAAAACAGTAACTGGCACGATTATAATGAGGCTTTTAGCCAATCTCCGGTGTTTCAGCCGGATGGTGAAACACAGCCGCATGATCCGATGCTGCTTTATTTCACCTCCGGTACCACCGCTAAGCCGAAACTGGTACGGCACAGTCATCGCAGCTATCCGGTCGGCTCGCTCTCGACCATGTATTGGGTAGGTTTGCAACCGGCCGATATCCATCTGAATGTCTCATCCCCCGGTTGGGCGAAACATGCATGGAGTTCGCTCTTTGCACCGTGGAATGCCGGTGCCACCGTGCTGGTGGTCAATCAGCCAGCCTTCAGCGCCAAAGTGTTGCTGGCAGAAATGCAGCGTTGTGCAGTGACCACAATGTGTGCCCCGCCAACGGTGTGGCGTATGCTGATACAGGAAGACCTCAAAACCTGTAAAATGAGCCTGCGCGAAGTCGTGGGTGCCGGTGAACCGCTCAACCCTGAAATTATTGAGCAGGTGCGTGAGGCATGGGGACTGACCATTCGCGACGGTTATGGCCAGACCGAAACCACGGCACAGGTGGCGAATAGTCCGGCGCAGAATGTGAAAAGCGGCGCGATGGGCAGGCCATTGCCGGGCTATGAGGTGGTGATCCTTGATGCGGACGGCCATGCAGCGCAGGAAGGCGAAGTCTGTCTGCTGCTGGATGACAAACATCCGGCAGGGCTGATGCAGGGGTATCAAGAAACGGACGGCAGGCTCAGCGGTACCGATGGTCGTGTCTACCGCACCGGTGATGTCGCCTATCAGGATGCGGATGGTTACTTGCATTTCGTTGGCCGCGCCGATGATGTGTTTAAATCCTCTGATTATCGTATCAGCCCGTTTGAGCTGGAAAGCGTGTTGCTGGAACATGATGCGGTGACGGAGGCCGCCGTCATTCCGGTGGATGATCCGATCCGCTTGTCTGTTCCCAAAGCCTATATTCTGCTGCGCGCCGGTGAAGAGCCTTCGCGTGCGCTCGCACTTTCCGTTTTGCAATATACCAATGAGCGTCTGGCACCGTTCAAGCGCATCCGCTCACTGGAATTTGTGCGGGAGCTGCCCAAAACAATCTCCGGAAAAATCCGCCGTGTGCAACTGCGCCGTTTAGAGCGGGAGGGCATCGAGGATGATGTGTTCCGTGGCATTGCGTTTGATGAGGGTGAATTTCCGGAACTGAACATCGGGCGCAACAGACCTGTGCAGAGCGAAGGAGAGAACCATGTCCGGTGAACTCAATGAGGAGCAGAGCAGCATTTTCGCCATGGCTGCGGGTTTTGCCGCGCAGGAACTGGCACCTCATGCTCTGGAGTGGGATGAGCAGAAGCACTTTCCCGTGGATGTGCTGCGCAAAGCGGCGGCACTGGGCATGGGTGGCATCTATATTCGTGATGATGTTGGTGGTTCCGGCCTGACCCGCATGGATGCGGCATTGATTTTTGAGGCACTGTCGCAGGGCTGTCCGGTCATCGCCTCGTTCCTGTCGATCCATAATATGTGCGCATGGGTGATTGATGCCTATGGCTCAGAAACACAGCGGCAAAAATGGTTGCCACAACTCACCCCTATGGAGCTGATCGCCAGCTATTGCCTGACCGAACCGTCCTGCGGTTCCGATGCCGCCAATCTCAGCACCAAAGCCGTGCGCGATGGTGATGATTATCTGATCACAGGGCAGAAGCAGTTTATCTCCGGTGCCGGTGCGAGTGATATTTATATCGTGATGGCACGAACCGGCGCGGCAGGAGCCAAAGGCATCTCGGCCTTTATCGTGCCGAAGGATTCAGTCGGCTTGTCCTTCGGTGCCAATGAAAAGAAAATGGGCTGGAATGCCCAGCCAACCCGCACGGTGATGTTCGATAATGTGCGCGTACCGGCGGAAAACCTGATTGGTCAGGAAGGCATCGGTTTTAAAATTGCTATGTCTGCGCTTGATGGCGGGCGGTTGAATATCGCCGCTTGTTCGCTTGGCGGCGCGCAGGCCGCTTTTGACAAGGCGCTGATCTATATGGATGAGCGCAAGGCTTTCGGCTCAAAGCTGCATCAGTTTCAGGCATTGCAATTCCGTCTTGCCGATATGGCTACGGAGCTGGAAGTGGCGCGTACATTTTTGCACCGTGCAGCCCGTGCGCTCGATCGTCATGATGCCGATGCGGTGAAGCTTTGCGCTATGGCCAAACGTTTTGTCACTGATGCCGGATTTAACGTGGCCGATCAGGCGCTGCAGCTGCATGGCGGCTACGGTTATCTGAGCGAATATGGCGTGGAAAAATTGGTGCGCGATTTGCGTGTGCATCAGATTTTGGAAGGCACCAATGAGATCATGCGGGTGATTATCGCCCGTGAGCTGCTGAGCGGGAGAGATTAATGAATACTAATAAGACTATTGGTTTTATCGGCCTCGGTCATATGGGCGGGCCTATGGCGGCCAACCTCGTCAAAGCGGGATTTAACGTGCGCGGTTTTGATCTGGTTGAGGCATCAAAACAAGCAGCACAAGCAAACGGCGTTCAGATTGCGGATAATGTTGCGCAGCTCGTGCAGGGTGCGACTGTAATTATCACCATGCTGCCCGCCGGTTCCCATGTGTTGAGCGTCTGGCGTGAACTGACAGCGCTGGTTGTGCCGGATACACTGTTAATTGATTGCTCGACCATTGATGTCGACAGTGCCCGCAAGGCGCATGAAATGGCGGCGGAGCATAAATTATTGAGCATTGATGCGCCGGTTTCCGGTGGTGTTGTCGGTGCAACGGCAGCAACGCTTACCTTTATGGCCGGTGGTGAAAAAGCTGCTTTTGACAAAGCCGAACCTGTGCTGGCTGCTATGGGGAAACGCATTGTGCATTGCGGTGAGGCCGGTGCAGGGCAGGCGGCGAAAATCTGTAACAACATGATCCTCGGCATTTCCATGATCGGTGTGTGCGAGGCTTTCGCTTTGGGTGAAAAGCTGGGTCTTTCTCAGCAGGCATTGTTTGATGTGGCCTCCACTTCGTCCGGCCAGTGCTGGGCGCTCACCACCAATTGTCCGGTGGCGGGGCCGGTGCCGACATCCCCTGCCAACAGGGATTATCAGCCGGGCTTTGCTGCAAGCTTAATGCTGAAAGATTTGAAACTGGCGCAGGAGGCGGCTGCTTCTGTGGGGGCAACCACGCCATTGGGAGCGGAGGCAGCACAGCTCTATAATCTGTTCAACGCACTTGGTTCGGGCGGGGAGGATTTCTCCGGTATTATCCGCCTGTTGCGCGGCAAGGAGGGGACATCATGACTTATGAAACCATTCTCACAGAAATGCATGGTCGTGTGCTGCTCATCACGCTGAACCGTCCTCAGGCGTTGAATGCTCTGAACCGGCAGCTGGCAGCAGAACTGATTGCGGCGGTGGAAGCGGCGGACAAAGATGAACATGTGGGCTGTATTGTGCTGACCGGCTCTATCAAGGCCTTTGCCGCCGGTGCAGATATCAAGGAAATGCAGGCGCAGGATTTCAGCACTATGTTCGTGGCAGACTGGTTCGGCGAATGGGAGCGTTTTACCTCGGTGCGCAAACCGATTATTGCCGCTGTGGCTGGTTATGCGCTGGGCGGTGGCTGTGAACTGGCGATGATGTGCGATTTTATTCTGGCGGCAGATAATGCCCGCTTTGGCCAGCCGGAAATCCGCCTTGGCGTTATTCCGGGTATGGGCGGTTCGCAACGTCTCACCCGTTTTGTAGGCAAATCCAAGGCTATGGATATGTGCCTGACAGGACGAATGATGGAGGCCGATGAGGCCGAGCGCTGCGGTTTGGTTTCCCGTATCATTCCGGCAGATCAGCTGCTTGAAGAAGCTTTGAGTGTGGCATCCTCTATCGCAGAGAAATCCCTGCCGGTGACTATGATGGCGAAAGAGGCTGTGAATGCGGCCTATGAAACAACGCTGACTCAGGGGGTGAAATTCGAGCGCCGTCTGTTCCATTCCGGCTTTGCCAGCCACGATCAGAAAGAAGGCATGAGCGCTTTTATCGAAAAACGCGATCCGTTTTTTCTGCACCGCTGAGGCCAGATCACGCATTCACTTCAGACGGGAGAAGCCTTTGAAAACAAATATCTGGTGAAGGGCATTTTTGTCTTGAACAATTTTGTATCCTGGATAATCATACTGAAAAATATAAGGGAACACAGGCTTGTCCAGCTATAAATGGAGCAGCCAAACGAGGCTGCTGGACGAGGTTGCGCAAGCACTTCGTGAGAGCATCTATGCGGGTCAATATGCGCCGGGCACGATTTTGCGACAGGAGCATATTGCTGCTGAATTCGGTATCAGCCGCACGCCGCTGCGTGAAGCATTGCGGGTACTCGAGCGCGATGGTCTGATCGTTCATCTCCCTGGTCGCGGTGTGCGTGTGGCAAGTGTTGACCTGCCGCATCTGCTTGATGCCTATGCCGTGCGTGAAGTGATTGACGGTGTTGCCGCACGTTTTGCTGCGGAACGCGCCGATGCTGCAGCGATTGCCGGTCTTGAAAAACTCATTATGCATCAGCGCTCCATTATCGAGCCTTGGGATTCCAAAGCCTATACGCAGTCTAATGTCGATTTTCATCTGGCGGTAATGGCAGCGGGCGGCAATGCCTCTCTGGAGAATTTTGTGCCTCTGTTGCGCATGACCTCGCAGGTCTTTGCGCCGGTTTTTGCGCTCACGGCAGAGCGGGCGAAAAATGCCATTGAGGAACATGCTCTGATCGTTGAGGCGATTGCGCGCAAAGACGGTACAGGGGCTGAGGAATTGGCGCGGCAGCATATCCGCAAGACCATCAACAGCCTTCAGATGATGCAAAATAATCAGCAGGAAATATCCTGCGGGAGAGAATGACATGGCACACGGGATAGAGAACGGACAGCGGCGCTACGGCAATTTCATCAATGGTGTGTGGCAGGACGCTGTGCAGGGTGAGGTGCTGACACTGAAAAATCCGTCAGACGGCAGTGATCTGGCGCTGATCGCCTGTGGCGCTGCGGCTGATATTGATCTCGCCGTTGATGCCGCGCGTGCAGCCTTATCCGGTTTCTGGGGGAAAATGACCGCAACCGAACGCGGTCGTATTCTGCATAAAATCTCAGAAGCGGTATTGCGTGAGATTGATCTTCTGACTGTGCTGGAAGCGCGTGATGTCGGCAAGCCTTTA
Source organism: Pseudochrobactrum lubricantis (assembly GCF_041929865.1). NCBI lineage: Bacteria > Pseudomonadati > Pseudomonadota > Alphaproteobacteria > Hyphomicrobiales > Brucellaceae > Pseudochrobactrum > Pseudochrobactrum lubricantis. The sequence goes on along the minus strand of NZ_JBHEEE010000001.1, from coordinate 375,851 downwards.
ACGCAGGCGCGCGCTGATGTGGTAGCGCTGGCGCGTTATCTGGAATTTTACGGTGCCTCTGCTGACAAGGTTCATGGTGATACACTGCCTTATCAGAATGGTTTCACCGTTCTGTCTGTCTATGAACCGCATGGCGTGACGGGGCATATTATCCCGTGGAACTATCCGATGCAGATCCTTGGCCGCAGTCTTGGTGCGGCTCTGGCTATGGGCAATGCTGCGGTTGTCAAGCCAGCGGAAGAAGCCTGCCTGACCATTCTCGAATTTGCGCGGATTGCCCACGAGGCCGGATTGCCGACCGGTGCGCTGAATGTGGTGACAGGACTGGGTGCCGAGGCCGGAGCGGCTTTGTCTTCCCATCCGCAGGTCAATCATATTTCTTTCACCGGTTCCTTACGTACCGGTGAGGCAGTGCAGGCCGCAGCGGCTAAAAATGCTGTGCCGGTGACTTTGGAACTCGGCGGTAAATCCCCGCAAATCGTGTTTGCTGATGCGGATATTGAGCGTGCATTGCCGTTTCTGGTCAATGCAGGCATTCAGAATGCAGGACAGACCTGTTCTGCTTCCTCACGCATTCTCGTGCAGCGTGAAGTCTATGAGCAGGTGATTGCCGCTATGAGTGAGCGTTATCACGCGCTCAAAGTGGGTGCTGCTGAGGCTGATCTGTCGCTCGGGCCCGTTGTATCGGCACGTCAGAAAGCGATCATTGAAGATTATCTGCAACTGGCAAAACAGGATGGTTTGCTTGTTGCGGCGCAGGGTGAAATTGTACCTGATGCACCGAAAAATGGTGCCTATGTACGCCCGACTTTACTGCGTGATGTGCCGCCGCAGCATCGGTTGGCACAGGAAGAAATTTTCGGCCCCGTACAGGTGATTATGCCGTTTGATACGGAAGAGGAAGCCGTGGCGCTGGCTAACAGCACACCTTACGGGCTGGTTTGCGGCGTGTGGACAAAAGACGGCGCGCGGCAATTGCGTATGGCGCATGCGGTGCATGCCGGACAGGTGTTTATCAATAATTACGGAGCAGGCGGCGGCATTGAGCTGCCTTTTGGCGGGGTGAAACGCTCCGGCCACGGTCGTGAGAAAGGTTTTGAGGCGCTTTATGGCTTTGCCTCGCTGAAAACCATTTCGGTCTATCACGGCTGATCTGCAGAAAATCGCATGGGAGAATACCGCATAATGACTGGTTCGCTTGAGAATAAAACTGCAATCATCACCGGCGCAGGTTCGGGTTTTGGTGAGGCTATGGCGCGTAAATTTGCCCGCGAAGGTGCAAATGTGGTTGTCGTTGACCGCGATGCTGCGGGTGCAAAGCGCGTGGCAGGAGAACTTGGCGGCAAGGGGCTGGCGGTTGAAGCGGATATTGCATCGGAAAATGGTGTGGCGGAAGCGGTGCGTCAGGCGCAGATGCAGTTCGGGCGGATTGATATTCTCATCAACAATGCCGGTATCGGTCATAAACCACAGCCGGCGGAAAATGTGCAGCCTGATGAATTTGACCGCATTGTCGGGGTAAATATTCGCGGTATTTATCTGATGAGCCGCGCTTTAATTCCACATTTTAAAGACAATGGCGGCGGTGTCATTCTCAATATTGCATCGACAGGCGCTGCCCGTCCGCGTCCGAACCTCACATGGTATAATGCCACCAAGGGCTGGGTTGTATCCGCCACCAAGGCGCTGGCTATTGAGTTGGCACCGGAAAATATCCGCGTCAATGCGCTCAATCCTGTGGCGGGTGAAACCCCATTGCTCACGACATTTATGGGTGAGGATACGGAAGAAATCCGTCAGAAATTCCGCGCTTCCATTCCGCTTGGCCGTTTGCTGAGACCGGAAGATCTGGCGGAAAGCGCTGCATTTTTGTGCTCACCGGCAGCCAGTATGATTACCGGCGTTGCATTGGATGTGGATGGCGGCCGTTCAATTTAAAACTACGGCATCAAATGTGATAAGCATTTGAACTGACAATGGTTCATTGTAAAATTTGGCCAGCTCTATTCCGGTAATTCCTGAGCAACATCAGGATGATATAAATAAGGGGACAGGCAATGCGATATAAATATTTGACCGGACAGCTTATGCTGGCAGCAATGACGGGGATTGCTGTTGTGGCTACGAGCGGTTCAGGGCTGGCAAAAGACACATTGGCAATTGGCGAGGTGCTGGAACCTCCGGGTATGGACCCGACAGCAAATGCTGCGGCTTCCATCCGCCGGCTGACCTATAATAATCTCTATGAAGGTCTGGTGCGGATTGATGAAGAGGGCGCTGTTAAGCCGAACCTCGCGGAAAGCTGGACGATTTCACCGGATAATCTGACCTATACATTCAAGCTGCGTCAGGGCGTGAAATTTCATAATGGTACGCCCTTCGATTGTTCTGTTGTGAAATTCACTTATGACCGCGCCATAGCGCCGGATTCCACCAATGCACAAAAGGCATTGTTTGCGCCGATTGAAAAGACCGAATGTCCTGATCCGGCAAGTGCTGTTGTAACACTCAAACGCCCGTCCTCAACCTTCCTGTTCGGGATGGGTTGGGGTGATGCGGTAATGATGGCACCGGATACGATTGCTACCAACAAAACCAATCCGGTTGGCACAGGGCCGTTCAAATTCAAGCGCTGGCTGCAGGGCGACCGGATCGAGTTCGAGCGCAATCCTGATTATTGGGGCGAGCCTGCTAAGCTCTCTGCAATCACTTTCCGTTTCATCAGCGATCCGTCAGCGGCTGCCGCAGCAGTCATGGCCGGTGATGTCGATGCTTTTCCTGAATTTCCGGCACCGGAGCTGATCAGCCGCCTGCAAAGCGATGAACGTCTTGCCGTTGAAATCGGCTCGACGGCGGGCAAAGTGATTATGTCGCTTAACAACGCACGCAAGCCATTTGATGATGTGCGTGTGCGCCGCGCGCTTGCCCATGCCATCGACCGCAATGTGGTGCAGGAAGCAATTACCACCGGTCTCGCCAAGACGATCGGTGCCCATTACACACCGGCTGAACCGGGCTATGTCGATCTGAGCGATACCTATCCTTATGATGTGGCCAAGGCTAAAGCACTGCTGGCAGAAGCCGGTGTGCCTGCGGGGACTTCCATTACCATCATGTTGCCGCCGCCTGCCTATGCACGCCGTGGTGGTGAGGTGATTGCGGCAATGCTGGCAGAAGTTGGCATTGAGGTGAAACTTGTGCCGGTTGAGTTCGCGCAATGGCTGGATCAGGTCTTTGCCCGCAGTGATTTTGACGCGACGATCATCGCTCATGTGGAAACCCGCGATCTCGATATCTATGCGCGGGACAAATACTACTTCAACTATAACAGCCCTGAATATAAGGCGATTTACAAGCAGTTCGCAGAAGCAACAGACGACAAGCAACAGCTTGAATTGCTTGGCCAGTTGCAGCGCAAACTCGCTGAAGACGAGCCGAATGTGTTTCTCTATGCCCTGCCGAAAATCGGTGTCTGGGACAAGAAGCTCAAAGGTATGTGGAAAAATCAGACCATTCCGGCCAATGACCTGACCAGTGTGTACTGGGCAGACTGATCCTGTTGATGCTGAAATGAATATTGAAGGAGGCCGCATTTGCTGCGTTATTTTACAGGGCGTCTGATCTCTCTGATCCTGACGACGCTGGCGGCCTCAGTTATTGTTTTCCTGCTGATGCAGGTGCTTCCGGGCGATCCGGCAGCGATTATGCTCGGCATTAATGCGCAGCCAGACACTTTGGCGGCCTTGCAAAAACAGCTCGGTCTCGATGCTCCGTTGATTGTTCGTTATTTCAATTGGATTACCGGCTTTCCGGTTGGTGATTTCGGCACCAGCTATACTTATTCCGTGCCGATCAGTGAGCTGATCGGGCCACGCTTGCAGGTGACTTTACCTCTGGCGGTGCTGGCAATGATCCTCTCGGTGGTGATCGCCATTCCTCTTGGTGTGATCGCCGCTTCAAAGCGCGGCAGTGCAACCGATGTGGTGGGGATGGGCGTTGCACAGATTGGTGTGGCGATCCCGAATTTTTGGCTCGGCCTGTTGCTGATCCTGTTCTTTGCCCTCACACTTGGCTGGTTTCCGGCTTCTGGTTTTGCCGGTTGGGAAAATGGTCTGTGGGCAGGCACCCGCTCGCTGATCCTGCCGGCCGTGGCTCTGGCCTTGCCGCTGGCTGCCATTCTGGCGCGTGTTACCCGTTCCGCAGTGTTGGAAACCCTGAGCGAAGATTTTGTACGCACAGCCCGCGCCAAGGGCTTGAGCCGCAATGCAGCCTTGTGGAAACATGCGACGCCTAATGCACTGATCCCTGTGGTGACGATCTTGGGTCTGCAATTCTCATTTCTGCTGGCGGGTACGATCATTATTGAAAACGTGTTCAATCTGCCGGGTCTTGGTCGTCTGATTTTCCAGTCGATTGCGCAGCGTGATCTGGTCACGGTGCAGTCGCTGGTGACCTTGCTGGCAGCCAGTGTGATTGCAGTGAACTTCTTGGTGGATATGGCCTATGGCTTTCTTGATCCGCGCCTTTCCACAGGAGTGCGGGCATGAGCATGGCAGAGAATTTCTCCCGTCGCAGCCGTATGGTCTTGCTGTCTTTCGGACTGAGCCGCAGCCTGTTGATTGGTACAATCATTACCGGATTTCTGATCGGACTGGCCGTGCTGTCACTGGTCTGGACACCTTACAGCCCCACAGGCATGAATATCCTGCGCAAATTGCAGGGGCCGTCGATGCAGCATTGGCTGGGTACCGATGCGCTTGGCCGTGACGTGCTGTCGATGGTCATGGTCGGTGCGCGCAACTCTTTGTCGGTGGCATTGATTGCCGTTGCGGTTGGTATGGGGCTTGGCGTGCCGCTCGGTGCCTATGCGGCGGCACGCGGCGGTATGATTGACGGCTTTGTCATGCGCATGACCGATCTGGCTTTTGCTTTTCCGGCGCTGCTGACAGCCGTGATTATCACTGCTGTATTCGGCCCCGGTGCGGTTAATGCGATGATCGCTATTGGTATTTTCAACATTCCGGTTTTCGCCCGTATTACCCGTGGTGCATCGATGGGTTTATGGAAGCGCGATTATGTCTTGGCCGCCCGCTGTGCGGGGCGTGGTGATGTGGCGATTACGCTGGATCACATTCTGCCGAATATCGGCCATGTGCTGATCGTGCAGGCGACCATTCAGTTTGCCTTGGCTATCGTGGCGGAAGCCGGTTTGTCTTATGTCGGTCTTGGTACGCAGCCGCCTATGCCAAGCTGGGGTAAGATGCTCAATGATGCGCAGACCTATATTTATGATGCGCCGCATCTGGCGATTTTTCCGGGGCTGGCCATTACCTTTGCGGTTCTCGGGTTGAATATGCTGGGTGATGGTTTGCGTGATATACTCGACCCTCGTGTCAGGAGAGAGAGATGACCACACCGCTTCTCGAAATCCGTGATCTGGGCGTGCATTTGCAAGCCGGAGGCAAGCAGGCCGAAATTCTGTCCGGCATCACGCTGACACTGAACCGTGGCGAACGTCTAGGCATTGTCGGGGAATCCGGCTCCGGCAAATCCATCACCGCATTGGCTGTCATGGGGCTGTTGCCGCATCGTATGGCATTGAGCGGAACCCTGCGCTTTGACGGGCAGGATCTGACGACGATCTCAGAGACTGCCCATTGCACGATGCGCGGTCGACAGATGGCGATGATATTTCAGGAGCCGATGACGGCGCTGAACCCGATCAAAACCATTGGTGCACAGATCAGTGAAGGTCGTCGTCTGCATCTGAGAGAAAACCGTGCCGATGCTGACAAGGTCGCGCGTCGTTTGTTGGATCGTGTTGGCCTTGCTGCCCCGCGCTTTGATCTGGAACTTTATCCGCATCAATTATCCGGCGGTCAGCGCCAGCGTGTGATGATTGCGATGGCACTGGCCTGCGAGCCGGAATTGCTGATTGCGGATGAGCCGACCACGGCACTGGACGTTACCGTGCAGGCGCAAATTCTTGATCTGCTGGATGAGCTGATTGACGAGAGCGGCACAGCACTGCTGCTGATTACCCATGATCTCGGCGTAGTCTCGGAAATGACGGATCGCATTGCAGTGATGTATGCAGGGCGTGTGGTCGAAACCGGCGATACGCAGGACGTATTCCGCCATATGGCGCATCCTTATGCACGTGGGCTGTTCGCTGCCTCGCCCCATAGTCTGACAATGCGGCCAAAACCGGAAAATTCGGATAAACGCCAGCGCCTGACCACGATTGCCGGTGTGGTGCCCGATCCGTTCAGTCGTTTGCCACAATGTGGCTTTGCTGACCGCTGCCGTTTTGTGCAGGCTGATTGCCGTGCAACAGTCCCGCCGTTAGGTAATACGGATTTTCTGGATGTGACGCATCGGGTCGCTTGTTTTCATCCGCTGACAGATGAGGTGATGGCATGACCACTCTTCTGGAAGTCCGCGATCTGGTGCGTGATTATACGTTGCCAAAACAGTCCTTGCTTTCCAAGCCGCAAAATTTGCGGGTGCTGCATGGTGTCAGCCTCAGCCTGAAGCAGGGTGAAAGTCTTGGCATCGTCGGCGAATCCGGTTCCGGTAAATCTACACTGGCACGGTCGGTAATGGGGCTGGAAAAGCCGCAATCCGGTAGTGTGACCATCAATAGCAAGGATATTTACAGCCTGGGGCGGGCGGAGCTGAAAGCCGCACGCAAGGAGTTTCAGGCTATTTTTCAGGATCCTTACGGTTCGCTCGATCCGCGCCACTCTGTGCGCCGCATTCTGGCGGAGCCGGTTGTGTCACTGGAAAGTGCCACAACAGTGGAAAACCGTGAAGAGCGTATCCGTCAGGTGCTTGAGGCGGTAGGCTTGTCCGCATCAGCCGCGGATAAATATCCGCATGAATTTTCCGGCGGTCAGCGCCAGCGTATTGCGATTGCCCGCGCATTGATTACGCGCCCGAAACTGATTGTTGCTGATGAGCCGGTTTCGGCGCTGGATGTTTCCATTCAGGCGCAGGTGCTCAATCTGATGATGGATTTGCAGGAGCAATTCGGCCTGTCCTATCTGTTTATCAGTCACGACCTTGGTGTGATGCGGGTGATTACAGACCGTGTGGCGGTGATCCATTTGGGCAGAATTGTTGAAGAAGGGCCGACCAATGAGGTCTTTGACAATCCGCAGCATCCATACACACAAGCACTGGTTAATGCCGTGCCAAAACCGTTTTCCGGCCGACGTAAAAAAATACGGGCGTAAAATGCGGGTGAAAACTTTGTAATGAAAAACTGAATGTCTGTCTGACGATCAAAATCCGCCAAGAGGTTCGCGTCAGACAGGGAAATGGGAGCAGATATGTCCGAGCTTGCTGATTTAAGCGCTGTCGAAATGGTTGCCGGTTATAAAGCGGGTACTCTGTCGCCGGTGGAAGTGGCAGAATCCGTGATCGACCGGATTGAGCGTTGCGAGCCGCAGCTTCATGCGATGTGGGCTTTTGAGCCGGAAGCGGCACTGGCCGCAGCAACTCTGTCGGAAGGTCGCTGGAGGCGGAAAGAAGAACGCGGGCCGATTGACGGCGTGCCGCTGACGATCAAAGAAAACATCGCCACCAAAGGTTTGCCGGTGCCGCTCGGCTGCGCGGCAATAGCATTGAACCCGGCTGTAAAAGATGCACCGCCTGCTGCCCGATCCCGCGAGAGCGGTGGTATTATTTTGGGTAAAACGACCATGCCTGATCTCGGCATGTTGTCGTCCGGCCTTTCGAGTTTCCATGAGCTGGCACGCAATCCGTGGGATCTGGCCACCAATCCCGGCGGCTCAAGTGCGGGGGCGGGAACGGCTGCCGCTGCCGGTTACGGCCCTTTGCATATCGGTACAGATATTGGCGGCTCCATCCGCCTGCCTGCCGGTTGGTGCGGTGTGGTGGGGCTCAAGCCATCTTTCGGGCGTATTCCGATTGATCCGCCTTTTATCGGTCGTGTTGCGGGGCCGATGACGCGTACGGTTGCTGATGCAGCACTTTATATGTCGGTTCTGTCCAAGCCGGATCGCCGCGATCCGATGAGCCTGCCTTACAACCGTATCGACTGGATGAATCTCGACCGCGATGTCAAGGATCTGCGTATCGGCCTGTGGCTGGATGCCGGTTTTGGCTCTGCCGTTGAACCTGAGGTCAAAGCGGCGGTAGAAGCTGCAGCACAAGCCTTTGCCAATGCCGGTGCGATTGTTGAGGAAGTGCCTAGCTATCTCACCCGTGAGATGATTGACGGGCTGGATCATTTCTGGCGCGTGCGCTCATGGGGCGACATCTCTAAAATGACGCCGGATAATCAGGCAAAAATCCTGCCTTATATTTATCAGTGGGCAGAAGGCGGTAAGGATTTGAACGGTGCGCAGGTCTATCAGGGCTTTGCGCAGATCGAGGCCATGCGCAATGCGGCGCTGGCGGCAATCAGCTCTTATGATTTTATTATTTCGCCGACAGCGCCGATGCCGACTTATCCGGCAGAATGGGCTTCACCGCTGAATGATCCGCAGCGCCCGTTCGAGCATATTGCTTTCACCGTTGCCATGAATATGTCGGAACAACCTGCTGTGTCTGTCAATTGTGGTTACACGGAAAAAGGGTTGCCGATCGGTTTGCAGATTATTGGTCAGCGTTTTGATGATCTGGGCGTGTTGCAACTTGCCCATGCCTATGAACAACTTCGTCCGCAGCAAAGGCCGTGGCCGAAAATATAGACAGCAGAGGTTAAGGGGACAAACGGAATACATTCTGCCGTTCGGGGGGAACGGCAGAAACAGCATGCAGTATCAGTTCCAGCCAATGGAGAAGTGCAGTCATGTCATATCCGCCACTCTCATTACATATGCCCCGCACGATGCGGGGAGAAAGTGTCCCGCCGCCTAATCCGCATTTACGTTTTGCCGGAGCGGGCGAAATGCGCCGCCCGCCGGTTGATTCCGATCCTTATGATATGCATGATCTGGCCTATAATCTGGTACGGGTGCTGGATGATGACGGCGAGGCTAAAGGCGAGTGGGTGCCGGATCTGACGGCAGAGCAATTGCGCCACGGTCTGCGCTCCATGCTCAAAACCCGCGCCTATGACCGGCGCATGATGCGTATGCAGCGACAGGGGCAAACCTCTTTCTATATGCAATGTACCGGTGAAGAGGCAATTGCCTGCGCTTTTCAGATGGTGATGCAAAAAGGGGATATGAATTTCCCCACCTATCGCCAGCAGGGGCTGTTGATAGCACAAGGCTTCCCGCTGACAGATATGATTTGTCAGGTGCTTTCCAACGAAAAAGACCATCTTAAAGGACGGCAATTACCGGTTATGTATTCGGCACCGGAGGCTGGGTTTTTCTCGATCTCCGGCAATCTCGGCACGCAATTTGTGCAGGCCGTTGGCTGGGCAATGGCCTCTGCTATGCGGGGCGATACAAAAATTGCAGCCGGATGGATTGGTGACGGTTCCACTGCCGAAAGCGATTTTCACGCGGCGCTGGTTTTTGCCTCGGTCTATCGTCCGCCGGTGGTTCTCAATATCGTTAATAATCAATGGGCGATTTCATCACCGCAATCGGTGGCAGGTGGCGAGAATATCAGTTTTGCTTCCCGCGCTCATGGTTTTGCTATTCCGTCTTTGCGGGTGGATGGCAATGATTATCTGGCAGTCTATGCGGCGGCAAGCTGGGCGGCAGAGCGGGCACGGCGCAATCTGGGGCCGACACTGATTGAATGGGTGACCTATCGTGTAGCGCCGCATTCCACCTCCGATGATCCGAGCAAATACCGGCCGAAAGAGGAGGAGCTGAACTGGCCGCTGGGCGATCCGGTAGAGCGGCTCAAACAACATCTGATCCGCAAAGGCGAATGGAGCGAGGAGCGTAATGTGCAGCTGCTGGCCGGTATTGATGCGGAGATTAATGATGCCGCCCGCGAGGCTTTGAAATACGGCACTTTGCATGAAGGGCCGAAAGCCAGTCCCGCAACCATGTTCGAGGATGTCTATAAGGACATGCCGCAGCATTTGCGCGAGCAGCGCCAGCAGATGGGGTATTGATCATGTCAAAACCTGTATTGCCAAGACGCACAATGATTGAGGCCATCCGCGAAGCGATGGATGTGATGATGGAGCGCGATGACAAGGTTGTCGTGTTCGGTCAGGATGTCGGCTTTTTCGGTGGCGTATTCCGCTGCACAGAAGGGCTGCAACGCAAATATGGTGAGGCGCGCTGCTTCGATACACCGATTTCCGAAACCGGTATTGTCGGTGTGGCAGTCGGTATGGGCGCCTATGGTCTGCGCCCTGTAGCGGAAATCCAGTTCGCCGATTATGTCTATCCGGCCTATGACCAGATCGTGTCGGAGGCCGCACGCCTGCGGTTCCGTTCTGCCGGTGATTATACCGCGCCGATGGTGATCCGTATGCCGTGCGGCGGCGGTATTTTCGGTGCGCAGACCCATAGCCAGAGCCCTGAGGCGCTGTTTACCCATGTGGCGGGGTTGCAGACCATTATCCCGTCCAATCCTTATGATGCCAAGGGGCTGCTGATCTCGGCCATCGAGAATGATGATCCGGTGATCTTTCTGGAGCCGAAACGGCTTTATAACGGACCATTCAACGGTCATTACGATCAGCCGGTGGTGCCATGGTCAAAACATGTTTTGAGTGAAACGCCGGAGGGCTATTACTCGGTGCCGATCGGCAAGGCGGCCATCCGGCGCAAAGGCTCTGCAGTCACAGTGCTGGCCTATGGCACTATGGTGCATGTGGCGGAAGCGGCTGTCACCGAGACCGGCATTGATGCCGAGGTGATTGATCTGCGCTCGCTGGTGCCGTTGGATATTGAGACGATTACGGCCTCGGTCGCCAAGACCGGACGCTGCGTGATCGTTCATGAAGCGACGCGGTTATCCGGTTTCGGTACGCAACTGGCGGCGGAAGTACAGGAGCGTTGTTTCTATCAACTGGAAGCACCGATCCTGCGTGTGACCGGCTGGGACACGCCTTATCCTCATGCCCATGAATGGGATTATTTTCCGGGGCCGGAACGGGTCGGTCGGGCGCTCATGCAAGTGATGGAGGCATAAATGGTGAAAAAGATCATTAAAATGCCGGATATCGGCGAAGGTGTTGCCGAGGCTGAGATTGTCGAATGGCATGTCAAAGCCGGTGATGTCATCGCAGAGGATCAGTTGCTGGCTGCGGTGATGACCGATAAGGCAACGGTGGAGGTGCCGTCGCCTGTGGCGGGTACGGTCCTGCAGATCGGTGCGGAAGCCGGAACGGTGATGGCTGTTGGTGCAATGCTGGTTGAGATTGAGGTGGAAGGGGCAGGGGCAGAGGCTGGGGCGGATGATGCCCCGCCACCTCCGCCGGTTCAGGCTGTGCCGCCAGCTCCTGTAAAGCCAACAATGCCCGAAAAACCTGTTTTTTCGGCTGTACAACCATCAAACACGATAGCGCATGACAAGCCGCTTGCATCACCTGCGGTCAGGGCGTTGGCACGGGAGCTGGGCGTTGATCTCACGCAGGTGCAGGGCAGCGGGCCGGCAGGGCGTATCACCCGTGATGATCTCGATCATTTCACAGCCAGCGGCGGTAGTGCTCAGAGTTCGGCCTATCAACGTCGCGACGGTACAGAGCAGATTAAAATCACTGGTCTGCGCCGCAAGATTGCGGAGCGTATGGCGAAGTCCTCCCGCGAGGTCGCACATTTTTCCTATGTGGAAGAGGTGGATGTGACCGATCTGGAAATTCTCCGCAGCACATTGAATACAAGTCATGCGGAACGGCGTGGTAAACTGACTGTGCTACCGTTTATTCTCCGTGCGCTGGTTGTGGCGCTACGCGATTTTCCGCAGATGAATGCGCTTTATGATGAGGAAGCGCAGGTGCTGACCCGCCATCAGGCAGCGCATATCGGCATGGCAACACAAACGCCATCCGGTCTGATGGTGCCGGTGCTGCATCATGCAGAAGCGATGGATCTCTGGGCAATGGCCGCAGAAATCACACGGCTTGCCGGTGCTGCACGGGAAGGCGTGGCGAAACGCGAAGAACTCTCCGGTTCCACCATAACCGTCACCAGTCTCGGTGACCTCGGCGGGCTGGTGACAACGCCGGTGATCAACCAGCCGGAAGTGGCGATTATCGGTGTGAACCGCATCGCGATACGTCCTCAATGGCAGGAGAACCAGTTTGTGCCGCGCAAGATGATGAACCTGTCATCCTCTTTCGATCACCGGATGGTCGATGGTTATGAGGCCGCCGCTTTTATCCGCCGCATCAGGCAATTGCTTGAAGTTCCCGCAACACTTTTCATTGAGGTGTGAGATGGAAGATATTGCAACACATGTGCTGATTATTGGTGGCGGACCTGCCGGTTATGTCGCTGCCATCCGTGCCGGACAACTTGGACTGCCGGTGATACTGGTTGAGAAGGAGCAGCTTGGCGGCACCTGCCTGAATATCGGCTGTATTCCTTCCAAGGCATTGATCCATGCGGCTGATGCCTATCATCACGCACTTGCTCAGCAATCCGGCTCGGCGTTGGGCTTGCGCGTTGGAGATGTGTCGCTGGATTGGGGCAAAACGCTCAGCTGGAAAGGTGCTATTGTGCGGCGTTTGACCGGCGGTGTTGAAGGCCTGTTGAAAAAGCATAAGGTCACAGTGCTGAAAGGCACTGCAGAGATCATTGACGGTAAAACTGTCGTGGTTCATGGCAAGGCCGGTACAACCCGTATCCGTACCAAACATCTTGTTCTGGCAACCGGCTCATTGCCGATGCAGATCGGCGCTTTGCCCTTTGGTGGCAATGTTATTTCCTCAACAGATGCTCTGGCGCTGGAGCAGGTGCCGAAACGCTTAGCAGTGATCGGTGCCGGTTATATCGGCATGGAACTGAGTACGGCTTTTGCCAAACTCGGCTCGCAGGTGACGATTATTGAAGCAGCGGATCGTATTTTGCCGCTTTGGGATGCAGAACTGACCACGCCGGTGCGCAAACGGCTGACAACTCTGGGCGTTACCGTGATGACGCGCAGTGAAGCGCGGGGATTAAGCGCAGATGGCGGTTCATTGCTGGTGCACCAGCATGGCAATAGTGCGCCGGTGGTGGTGGAAGCGGATAAGTTTCTGGTGGCTGTCGGTCGGCGGCCAAATATCAGCGGGTTCGGACTGGAAAGTCTTGATCTGGCAATGAATGGCGCTTTCATCCGTATTGATAAATATTGCGCGACCTCGATGCTCAATGTCTGGGCAATCGGTGATGTGACCGGCGAACCGATGCTGGCACATCGGGCAATGGCACAGGGAGCGATGCTGGCGGAACATCTGGCCGGACATAAAGCGGCGCTGGATGAGCCTGTGATACCGTCCGTCTGTTTCACTGATCCTGAAGTGGTGAGCGTTGGATTGTTACCGGATCAGGCGAAATTGCATGGTTATGAGATTGTCACCGGCAGTTTTCCGTTTATGGCCAATGGCCGCGCTATGACCCAGCAGGATGAGACAGGTTTTGTCCGTGTTGTCGCACGGGCGGATAATCATCTGGTACTGGGCATACAGGCCGTCGGCCATGATGTATCCGAATTGGTCAATGGTTTCGCACTCGCTTTGGAAATGGGCACTGTGCTGGAAGATGTGGCGCAGACCATTCATGCGCATCCGACACGCGGCGAAGCCTTTCAGGAGGCCGCTTTTACGGCGCTTGGCCGCAATCTGCATAGTTAAAATTATGGCGGGCTCTGCTGTGGCAAAGCCCGCTATATCATGATTATTATTTGGGCAGCTTGGCGATGAAATGTTCTTTCAACCGTTCAATATCTGCCTGTGACCAGCTGACATCAGTCACCTCTACCCATGCGTCAATATAATGCTGCGGTGCATAGACATGACCGTGACCGATCGGCGTGGTAGTGGCCAGCATCAGATCAATGGCCAGCTGCAACATGCTGACAACCGGATACCATTTCAGCTGCGGGGATACATCAGGACCACGCGGTGCCTTCATCCAGTCCGGTTCGCGGTAGAAGTCTTTCGGATCAAAAAACACAATCGGATCGCTGGCATATTGCAGATAGACAATACGCATCGGCCCCCAATGGCTGTTTGGCAGCCTCAAAGCATTATTCTGATTGGTGAAACGTGCATAGGAACCATCGCGGAATTCCGGCAGCCATTCCGGTGTGCCTTCATTTCGGTTATTGGTGATGGAGCGCCACAAACGGCTGGTGAATGGCGGGCCGCTCCACAAAGCGCCCTGATAAGGATCGCCCAGCACCTGAAACAGTTCCGATGAAAGCTGAGAATTCATTGCGCCGAGGCTCAGGCCATAGAGATAGAGTTTCGGGCGGCTGTCTTTCGGCAGTTTTGTCCAGTAATCATAAACTTCATCAAACAGAGCCGTCGCGGTTTCACTGCCATAGCCCGGCTCAACCAACAGCGAGAGCCAGCTTGCGAGGTAGGAATATTGCACGGCAACGCTGGCAATATCGCCATCATGGAGATATTCCACCGGATCAATGCCCATTTCATCGACCCAGCCGGTGCCGGTCGGAATGGTCACCAGCAGCAGAGAGCGGTCAAATGCGCCAACACGGATCATCTCCTGAAGCGCAAGTTTGGCGCGTTCCTTGGCAGTTTCAGCGGAACGCAAGCCTACATAGACGCGCAGCGGATTTTGTGCCGGACGGCCGGTGAAATTGCTGATCTGCTGCGCATCAGGACCGGAACTGACATAGCTGCGACCCATACGTCCCAACTCATCCCACTTGACCCGCGAGGCGGCGCTGCCGCTTTTCAGCGGGTCTTGCGGTTGGGGGACTTCCGCTTCCATCAGCGCATCAAATTTGCGGTAGGAAGAATCCATCACATGCAGGCCAAAGCGGAACAGCACACCATTGATTGCCATGCTGAAAATCACGGCAGCAATCAGAAAGCCGGTAAAACGTGACAGGCGTGGCGGGATATAGCGATCGAGCCAGCGGCTGGAACTGCGATAAATCAGATGAAATAAACGGGCGAGCGCGATCAGAATAACAAAAGTAATCAGCGCAATCAGGCCGGTTTTCAGCGGGTGCGCGCTTTCAACTTTTTCCAATCCCATCAGATTGCGGATGGAATTTTGTCCGTCTGCCGCATGCCATAGAAACACCATAGCTGTGATGATGGTCACGGCCATGGCCGTAATTTTGATGATCGTGGAAATCCGGCCTTTAGGCTTCGGCAATTGCAGATAGTTCCACAGCCAGAACAGAAAAACACCGATCCCGTAACCAATGGCGAAACAGGCTCCCGACAGCACGCCCTGTATCAAAAAGGGGCGCGGCACCAGCGATGGCGTAAGCGAGGCTGCGAAGAAAAGCGTGCCGAGCAACATCCCGATCAGCGACAGGGAACTCCAGAATTTTTCCAGCCAGACTGGTTTCATCAGTTATTTTCCCTTTAGTTTCAATGTAATGCGCAAAGAACGGTGCAGTCTTTATTTGCCATAGCCGTAATAAACCGGTCGGCGGATTGACGTGCAGTATCGCGCAAGACCGGTTTGGCGCGCTCGATAATATTGCTCAGCATTTTACGATCTTGCAAGGAGATAGCTTTGGCAATTGCGGGGGCGTTATCTGCCAGTGCTTGCGCCAGTCTTTCCTGATTATGGGCATTGAGTTCCGGATTGCTTAACATCAGCGCAGAACCATTAATGACCTGCTGCAAGCCGAGCCGCAATTTAAGAATTGTATCCGTTTGTGCTTTGCCGTTGCTTGTCGTTTTCAGTGTTTCGGCATAGTCGCCTGCGGCTTCGAGGGCGGCAGCAATGAAACTGACCATAACGGCAGAAGAGCGGGTGATTTCATCCTGAAAAGCGATGCTGTTTTTCTCGGTATCTGCCGGTTTTTGCGGATCAGTTGAGAAAGACACATAGGCCTTGGTCACCTGTGCCTGCTGCTGAATAATATCCATCAATATTGGCAAATCGCTCGCCTGATAGGGTGCCTGGCCGATAATCGCCGGTACATTCCACAAATCCTCAAGCACAGGTGCATCCTGACTGTTGGACAGGCGCGGCGGGAGTTTGGTGCGCTTGGTTTCTTCCAGCCGCACAATAAATTCCTGCAAGGCTTTATTCAGGTGCTCAGTGCCGGTGGCGGGTACAGTTGCCTGTAGCGGGCTGCTGAAAGCAACAGATATGCCCAGCGCCAAAATGGCGAGCGAAAGGCGTTTGAAATGTACCGGCACCATGAAATCTCTCTTGCGGTTCTGATCTGAACTGCCTGCATAATACAAAAATTGCAGCAAAAGACACTGAATTCATGAGGCTGACGAAGTTTTGATAGGAGGAGCATCAGAGGAGGCTTGCGTCAAATTATAGATAAAAATTCAATGTTGGGTTTGTTGCGATATAAATTTATAGATTTTTTTATATGGACATATCAATTTTGACGTTTTAACTGAAGTGAAAATTCCGAATCTCGTAAAATTATCTATAATTTATAACGAGCATCATTTTATAAGGATATTTCATGTCTCAGCCTGTTTCTCATCAGAATGCACCTCAGACACGCTGGACGGCAGAGGAAGCATGCCGCATCTATGATCTGCCGTTTAATGATCTGATGTTTCAGGCGCATGTCATCCACCGGCAGAACTTTGACCCGAACCGCCTGCAGATGAGCAAATTACTGAGTATTAAAACCGGCGGCTGTCCTGAGGATTGCTTTTATTGCAACCAATCAGCGCATAATCCGACCGGCCTGAAGGCTTCCAAACTGATGGAAGTCGAGCGTGTGCTGGCTGAAGCGCGGCAGGCAAAAGCGGCCGGTGCTACCCGCTATTGTATGGGCGCGGCATGGCGCAGTCCAAAAGAGCGCGACATGGATATGGTCGTTGCGATGGTTCAGGGCGTCAAAGCCATGGGCATGGAAACCTGCATGACGCTTGGCATGTTGTCACTGCCGCAGGCACAGCGTCTAGGTGCGGCGGGCTTGGATTATTACAACCATAATATTGATACGTCTGAGGAATTCTACCCGCAGATTATCACCACCCGTACTTTCGCAGACCGGCTGGATACGCTGGATAATGTGCGGATGGCCGGTATCAATGTCTGCTCCGGTGGCATTCTCGGCATGGGGGAGAGCGAGCAGGATCGCGTTAATATGCTGGTGACGCTGGCCAATCTTGAGGAAGTGCCGCAAAGCGTACCGATCAATATGCTGATCCCGATTGAAGGCTCCAAACTTGCTAATGCTAAACCGGTGGATTCCATTGCTTTCATCCGCATTATCGCCTTGGCGCGGATTATGATGCCGACATCCCATGTGCGGCTTACCGCAGGGCGCAGCAATATGAGCGATGAAATGCAGGCAATGTGTTTCTTCGCCGGTGCCAATTCGATTTTCATCGGCGATGTTCTGCTGACAGCCGCCAATGCCGGCGATGACCGCGATGCGGATTTGTTGAAGCGTTTGGGCATGCAGGCTGAGACTGTGGCTGAGGAAAGCTGCACATGCTGATGCAGCCTTACAATGCGATATTGCAACGGCTTGAAAGCAAGGGACGGCTGCGTAGTCTCAACGTGGCGCAAGGTGCAGATTTCTCATCCAATGATTATCTGGCATTGGCTGGCTCGGACTATTTACGCAATATTGCCAGTCAGGCGCTGGAGCGTGGCGTGCCGGTCGGCTCCGGCGGTTCACGTTTGTTGCGTGGCAATCATCCGGAGCATGAAGCGCTGGAGGCGGAAGCTGCTGCTTTTTTCAAGGCACCACAAGTCTTGTACTTTGCCAGCGGTTTCGACGCCAATCAGGCGGTGTTTGCTACGCTCCCCCAAGCTGGCGATCTGGTGCTTTATGATGCGCTGATCCATGCCAGTATTCATGCAGGCTTGCAGGCAGGTAAAGCGAAGACCAAAAGCGTGCCGCACAATGATATTGCAACATTTGAAGCGGCCATCCGGCAATTTCGTGCGACAAAGAAAAGCGGCAAACTCTGGCTGGCAGTGGAAAGCCTCTATTCTATGGATGGTGATTTTGCTCCGCTCGCAGAGCTGAGTGCTTTGGCAGATCATTATGACTGTTTCCTTTATATTGACGAGGCGCATGCGACTGGTGTGTTTGGCGCAGACGGGCGGGGTTTAGCGGCAGAACTGGCGGGGCAGGATAATGTGCTGATCTTGCATACTTGCGGCAAGGCACTTGGTGCTTCCGGTGCGCTGCTCTGCGCGGCAAAAGTTTTGATTAATGTACTGATTAATCGGGCGCGAGGCTTTATTTTCTCAACTGCGCCAGCGCCTTTGCAGGCAGCGATTGTGCGCGGTAGCGTGAAGGCGTTGGTTGCAGAACCGCAGCGGCGTGAGAAATTACAGGCACTCATTCGTCATGCAGAACGATATTGGCAGCCAAGCGGTTCTCAGATCATACCCTATCAGATCGGAGATAATCAACGTGCAGTGGCAATGGCCGAAGCTCTGCAAAATCATGGCTTTGATATCCGCGCCATTCGCCCGCCGACAGTGCCATTCGGTACTGCGCGGCTGCGTATTTCTATCACATTAAATGTTGATGAGGCACAGATCACCCGTATGGCTGAAGTGCTGAAACAGATTACAAGTTCCTATGAATAATCCTGTATTTATTGTCAGTGGGACCGATACCGGTATCGGCAAAACCATCTTCAGCGCAGCCCTCACACAGGCTTTGCAAGGCCGTTACTGGAAACCGGTGCAATCCGGTCTGGAGGAAGAGACTGACAGCGAGACCGTGCGCCGATTAGTGCCGGACTGTCCTGTCCTGCCGGAGCAATGGCGTTTGCAATTACCTGCTTCACCGCATCTCTCGGCACAAGCCGAGGGGGTGGAAATCGAACCCACCGCTCTGAATATTCCGCACTGTGACCGGCCGTTGGTGGTGGAAGGTGCAGGTGGCTTGATGGTGCCGCTGACACGCAGCCAGACTTATCTCGATATCTTCGCCCGCTGGCAGCAACCGGTTATTCTTTGCGCCCGTACACAGCTCGGCACAATCAATCATAGTCTGCTGTCACTGGAAGCACTGCGTAACCGCAATATTCCGGTGCTGGGTGTGGGTTTTATCGGCCATGCGCATGAGGACAGTGAAGGGATCATTTGCGAGCTTGGCAAAGTGCGCCGCCTTGGTCGCCTGCCGGTGCTGGATGATCTGAACCCGCAGACATTGGCTCAAGCGTTTACAGAGAACTTTAATCTGCATGATTTTATCGGAGGTGACCGATGAGCCATTATTCATCGCCGGTCTGGCATCCGTTTACCCAGCATCTGCTGGAACCGGTTACGAAAAAGATTACCTGTACCGAAGGTGCCTATCTGATTGATGAGGACGGGCGTAAAGTTCTGGATCTGATTTCGTCCTGGTGGGTGATTACGCATGGTCACCGTACGCCGCCGATCATGCAGGCAATTCGTGAAGCAACAGAGCAATATGACCAGATCATTTTTGCGGAATACAGTCATGAACCGGCGGAGCAACTGGCACGGGAACTGATCCGTATTGTGCCGCATGGTTTGTCACATGTGTTCTATTCCGACAGTGGTTCGACTTGTGTGGAAGTGGCGCTGAAAATGGCGCTGGGCTATTTCCATAATCGCGGTGAACCACGCTCCAAAATTGCGGTGATGGCCGGTAGTTATCACGGTGACACAATCGGCACCATGTCTGCCGGTGAGCGCGGCGTGTTCAATGCGGCCTATGGTGCACTGCTTTATGATGTGGCCACAATTCCGTTTCCCGCTGAGGGGCGCGAACAGCAAACGCTGGATGCGTTTGAACAGCTCTGCCGTGGCGGACAACTGGCAGCATTAATTGTCGAGCCGCTGGTGCTTGGCGCAGGCGGCATGAAAATCTATCCGGCTTTTGTGTTGCGGCAGTTGAAAGCGATTGCCGAGGCGCATGGTGTCTTATTGATCTGCGATGAGGTGATGACCGGTTGGGGACGTACCGGTACTCTATTTGCCAGTGAGCAGGCCGGTATCACGCCGGATATTCTATGCCTTTCCAAAGGGATTACCGGCGGGGCGCTGCCTCTGGCCGTGACACTGTGTGTACCTGAAATATTTGAAGCGCATCTTTCAACCGACCGCAGTCGCACTTTCTATCATTCGAGCTCTTATACGGCGAACCCGATTGCCTGTGCGGCAGGGCTTGCCAATGTGCAAATCTGGCGTGAGGAGCCGGTTTTGCAAAGGGTGCAGACTTTGCAGGCGATGCAGAGCCGTGAGTTGCTACATTTCAAAAATGACACGCGTTTTGAGAATGTCCGGCAATGTGGAACCATCACAGCACTGGATGTTAAAGCGCAAAGCAGCGGTTATCTCTCGAATGTGGCTTTGCGGCTGAAAGCGTTTTTCCGTGCGCATGACGTGC
This sequence comes from Pseudochrobactrum lubricantis, assembly GCF_041929865.1. NCBI lineage: Bacteria > Pseudomonadati > Pseudomonadota > Alphaproteobacteria > Hyphomicrobiales > Brucellaceae > Pseudochrobactrum > Pseudochrobactrum lubricantis. Next base: position 355,463 of record NZ_JBHEEE010000001.1, on the reverse strand, counting down.
TTCTGCGACCGCTCGGTAATGTGCTCTATTTGATGCCGCCTTATTGCGTGACAGAACAGGAATTGCAGCGCAGTTACCAGCTGATTGATGAGGCGGCAGACCTGTTGCAAAGCGGTAAATTATGAGTGGCTCTTATCCGTCATCCATTATCGGCTTCGGTCATGCCGTGCCCAAGCTTCAGGTGTTCAACCCAGAGATCGAAACCGAACTCGGGCTTGAGGCAGGCTGGATTGAATGCCGCACCGGCATCCGCAGTCGCTATTGGGTTGAGGATGGTGAGACACTGACGGATCTGGCGGCAGCAGCCGGACGCATGGCGCTGGCAAATGCTGGTATAGCTCAATCTGAGATCGGTATGGTGCTGCTGGCAACATCTACGCCCGATCATCTTTTGCCGCCTTCCGCCCCGTTGCTGGCACATAAATTAGGGCTGTCAGGTGCCGGTGCTGTCGATCTTGCCGGTGCCTGTTCCGGTTTTCTCTATGCGCTGGTGATGGGGGATGCATTGGTGCGAACACAGGGGCGGGCAGTGTTGATTGTTGCGGCAAATATTCTCTCACGCCGTATCAACCGGCAAGAACGGGCGTCTGCCGTGATGTTTGGCGATGCGGCCGGAGCCGTTGTGCTGGCACCATCCCGAGACGGGTTGTGCAATCTGGTCAGTTCCACACTTACCAGTGATGGCAGTCATTATGATCTGATCGGCATTCCGGCAGGTGAAACATTGATGACCATGCGCGATGGCCGTACCATGTTTGCACAGGCGGTGAAGACTATGACGGAATGCGGCAAAATAATTTTACAACAGGCAGATGTTGAATCCACGACTATCAATCATTTTGTGCCGCATCAGGCCAATGCACGAATTTTCGATGCGGTGGCAGAGCAGTTGCAACTGAGCAATGCGGTGACTACCCGCACGATCAGTGACTATGGCAACTCATCAGCGGCGACCATTCCGCTCAGTCTGTCTTTGGGGCAGGGTGTTTATCGTAAAGGCGATTTGATCCTGCTGACAGCCGCGGGCGCGGGATTGACAGGCGGAGCGGCACTGCTCAATTACACGGGATAATTCGGTAAATTTTATAGCCTGATTGCCGTATCACTATTTCACAAGGCATGGCGCGGTTTCTTATTCTTGTCTCCGGTATGGAGGAATTGGAATGGTGAAGCAGCAGAAACCTTTTGCGGGTATTACGGTGCTGGATTTTTCCCGCGTTTTGGCAGGGCCGTTTTGCTCTGCCATTCTGGCGGATCAGGGCGCGCAGATCATCAAGGTCGAACCGCCGCAGGGCGACGATCAGCGCTATATGGGCGCGGTGCGTAACAATCAGAGTATCAATTTTCAGCTGTTTAACCGTAATAAGCGCAGCCTGAAACTCGACCTGCGTCAGCCGGAAGCGGTGAAGATCGCGCAGGAATTGGCGCTGAAAGCCGATGTGGTGCTGGAAAATTTCCGCCCGGGTGTGGCAGATCGTTTGGGGATTGGTGCAGAACAGTTGCAGGCGCTGAAACCGGATCTGGTCTATTGCTCCGTCTCCGGCTTTGGCCAGCAAGGGCCGATGGCCGCTATGCCGAGCTATGATGTGGTAGCGCAGGCGCTGTCTGGCATGATGAGTGTGACCGGCGAGGCATCGGGTGCCCCGACACTGGTTGGTGACTCCATCGGCGATATTGTTTCCGGTATTTATGCGGCGCAGGCGATTTCTGCCGCGCTGTACCGCCGCTCGGTTACCGGACAGGGCGCGCGGATTGATGTGGCTATGTTTGATGCACTGTTCAGCCTGCTGCCGACTGTGCTCGCCGGATGGCAGGGCAGTGGCAACCGGCCTGCACGCTTTGGTAATCAGCATCCGCTGTCTGCGCCTTTTGGTGCTTTTGCTGCATCGGATGCGCCTTTCATTCTTGCTGTGGCCAACAAGGCGCTTTTTGCCCGTCTCGCAGAGGCGCTGGGCAAGCCGCATCTGGCAGATGATCCGCGTTTTGCTTCTGACCAGTTGCGCAGTCAGAACCGTGATGCTTTGCAGGCAGAGATCGAAGACTGGTCACGGCACTATACTGCTGCCGAAGTGGTAGAGAAATTGGGTAAAGCCGGTTTGCCCGTGTCAGAAATCTGGTCGGTGGATGAGGCCGCACAAAGCGCCCATGCGCAGCATCGCCAATTGCTGCATGAAGTTGAACATCCGCAATTGGGTAAGCTGCTGGTGCCGGAACAGCCGGTGCATTTCGACGGCTTGCCGCGTGGTGATATCCGGCAGGCACCGGAGCTGGGCGCTGATGGTGCGGATATTCTGCGGGAGTTTCTGGATATGGATGAGACACAGATCAGTGCGCTGACAAGCGCCGGAATTGTCTGATTATCTTTGTGATTTAAGGGACGGAGTACAAGAATGGGACTACAGATTACGGATGCCGACCGCGCATTCGCAGCGGATGCACGCGCTTATTTGCGTACCAATCTGCCGGAAGCACTGGCCTATAAGGTGCGGCACAATATTCGCCTGACCAAGGAGGATCTGACCGGCTGGCAGGAAGTGCTGGCAGCGCGCAACTGGTATGCAATCGGCTGGAGCAAAGAGATGGGCGGTGCCGGTCTGACACCGGTGCAACGCTATTTGTTTGAGCAGGAATATGGTGCGATTTGCGCACCGCATCCATGTCAGTTCGGTATTGCCATGGCGGGGCCTGTTATCCATTCCTTTGGGAATGACGAACAGCGGGCACGTTTTCTGCCGGATATTCGCGAGAACCGGACATTCTGGTGTCAGGGCTATTCCGAACCGGGGGCAGGTTCTGATCTGGCTTCGCTGACAACTTCCGCTGTGCGGGATGGTGATCATTATGTGGTCAATGGTCAGAAAATCTGGACAACATGGGCGCAATGGGCAGACTGGATTTTCTGTCTGGTACGGACGCATAAAGGCGAACGTCCGCAGCAGGGCATTTCCTTCCTGCTGATTGATATGCGTACCCCCGGTATTACGGTTCGCCCGATCCGCACATTGGATGGTGAGGCCGAGTTTAACGAGGTGTTCTTCAATGATGTGCGTGTGCCGGTTGAAAACCTGATTGGTACCGAAGGAGAAGGCTGGGGCTATGGCAAATATCTGCTCGAATATGAGCGTTTTTCCATGTCCGGTGCTGCGCGTTCCAAGCGTATTCTCGGTGAATTGAAAGAAGATGCCGCACGTCTTGGTGTAGCGAATGATCCGCTATTGCAGGATCGTATGACGCGGATTGAAATCCAGCGTCTGGCGCTGGAACATATGGAACTGAAACTCCTGTCACAGAGTGAAGCGGGTGAAAATCCGGGTCCCGAAGCCTCAAAGCTCAAAATCCGTGGCACTGAGATTGCTCAGGCATTGGCGCAATTACGGTTGGATATTTTTGGTGCGCAGGTGCTGCCCTACAGCGAGGCATTCCTTGATGGTGAGGCGGAGACGGAAAATCCGGCGGCTGCCGGTGCCGCTGCTGCATGGCTCAATTTGCGCAAATTGACGATCTGGGGCGGATCAAATGAAATTCAGCGCATGATCCTTGCCAAGCAGGTTCTGGGTTTAAGGTGAGGAGAGCGGATATGCAGAAAACACGCGAAGAAAAAGCAGACGAATTGCGGATGCTGACGGATTTTGTGACCCGCTTTGCTGCTGATCACACACCGGAAAACGGATTGCCGCAAAATGATCTCGATCTGTGGCCGCAGATTGCGGAAATGGGGTTGATTGGTCTTGCGCTGCCGGAGGCATCGGGTGGTGCGGAGCTGGGCGCAGAAGGTCTGGCAGCGGTGGCACAAGCTCTGGGAAGTGTTGCCTTGCCGGTAGATTTTGCTTGCGGTGCGGCACTGGCAGCAAGTTTGTTATGTGAAGCGCAGAAGAGCAATCCGGATGTTGAGCCATTACTGGAGAACTTCCTCGCCGGTGAGCTGCGCATAGGCATTGCCGGTCAACTGGCGACAGCAGCGCAGGGGATCAAGTCTGCTAACCTGCCGGAACTGACCGGCACTGGTCTGGCATTCAACAAGCAACAGGTCTTTGGTGCACGTGCGTCTGAAAAACTGTTGTGTCTGGTGCAACAAGGCAGTGGCGTTGCTTTGTGTCTGGTCTCTGCGGAAAAGGCGCAGTTCCGTCAGTTGTCGATGATTGACGGCCGGACGATGAGTGAGATCACGGCAGATATTGCACCGGCGGATATTCAGGTGCTGCTATCCGGTGATGATACGCAACAGCACATTGAAGCCTGCTCCGCAGATGTTCTGATTGCTGTTGCCGCAGACAGTCTTGGCGCGATGGATAATCTCTACCGGCAGACGCTGGATTATATGCGGATGCGTAAGCAATTCGGCAAAGCGCTTGGTTCTTTCCAGACCATTCAGTTCCGTCTCGTGGATATGTCGGTGGCGCTGGATGAGGCAAAAGCTTTGGTCGAAGCTGCAGCGGAAGCGCAGGACAATGGTGCGGAAGATGCCCGCGCTCTGACTCTTGCCGCATGGGTGCAGACTTTATGGTCAGCCCGTCATATCGCGCAGGAGGCCGTTCAGCTTCACGGTGGTATCGGCATGACCGAGGAATGTGCGATTTCCCCGCTGGTCAAGCGCCTGCTGGTAAATGAACACAGTTTCGGTCAGGCGGAAGCCTATATGGCAGCCTATCGTCAGTTGGCTGCCTGAAACGTCTTGCGCAAACAAGCGAGCAAAATATGCTCCGGTTCATTGAGATTGCGGGTGCCGCTGGTGCCCGCAGTCAGATAAAAATGCGGCGCATCCGGCAAAGTATACTGTAACAACGGCTTGGCGGAAGTGATATTGTCTGCCAGTGCCGCAGGGATAATCGTGCTGTAGCCGTTGCCCGCAAGTGCCAGACATAATTGCAGGGACTGGGTTTCCAGCGCCGGTTGATAGTCTGTCGCTTCCGGCATTTGCATCAAAGCATTGCGGATACTGTCACCAGTAGCAGGCAAGGCCAGCGGTGCGTCCTCTGCATCAATATCGGAAATATATTGCAGCGGCCCCAGATCGGTTAAGAACGCAGCATTTTCAGGGTGTATTGTGCTCTCGAGCAGAGCAATAGAGCACTCGCCCTGCTTCAAGCGTTCTTGCAGAACATGCGCCGGTGCCTCACTCACTTTCAAAAGCACATGCGGGCACAGGAGCTGCCATTCCCTCATCGCATTGCTGATGGCTGTAGCACTTATCGGGCTGAGCAAGATCATCGGGCTGAGGCCGAAAGAAATCACCGGCTCGTCCATCACTGCAATTTGCTGTGCACCCTGGCGGATCGCATCAGCCAGATTGAGCACGCTTTGCAGCAAAGGGGCTTTATGCACCGCTGTCGGCAGCGGATGCAGGCCTTTATAATGGCGGGCAAACAGCGCTGTGCCCATCAATTGCTCTGTCTTGCGCAATTGTGCGGACAAGGCAGGCTGGGTCTGATTGAGCCTGCGGGCGGCTTCGCTCATATTGCGGCAATGATAGAGCGTCAGAATACTCTGAATATCGCGCAGCGACACCGGCGGATTATAGAGCGTCACGGTCTGTCTGCTCAGTTCTTCACGCACCAGTGTGATGAAATCCTGTGCGACGACAGTCAGCTTTTCATCTTTGGTGGTGATTTTCGCTGTGACAGGGCTATGCAACGGGTTTTCCAATTGCAGCACAGCAAGATCATTGCGGCTGATGCCGCTGGCAAGCAGACTATGCGGTGCAAGCAGAAGTACCGGCTGCTTGGCTTGCTTGAGACGAGTGAAAATCCCCACATCTTCCGATGTCATCTCCGGCGCAGGCAGATCATGCTGGCGGCAATAGGCGCGGATACGGGCTTCTTCGGCCGGTAAGAGCGGCGGCAGCCACAGGCTGTAATTGCGTAAATCCTCAGGGCTGAGCGGAGCCTGATCTTCATCGGGCACAAGGCCGCCTGCAACGGCAATCCACTCATCATCAAACAGAAATTGTTCTTGCTCGCTGCCATTTTGCGAAGCATAGCCCAGCAGAATATCTGTATTCTCAGGTTTACTGGTGTCGAAGGCGCTGATGAGAGGTGAGCGGAAATGCACTTGTGCATAATATTCAGGATGGGAAAGTCGGAACGGGCGCACGGCAGCCGTTGCCGCACGGGATAATTTGCCAAACATGAAGTGCAGCGGTGAGCTGACTTTCAGCGCAGTTGAAATGGCCTTGCCGGAGAAGGCGGTTTCTACTGCCTGCAAGGTCGCAGTCGCCTGCTGAAACAGCCAGCGTCCGGCTTCGCTTGGCACCAGACCTTTGGGGCCGCGCACAAAAAGCTCCAGCCCCAATTCCGTCTCAAGCGCAGAAATTGCGGTGCTGAGGGTGGAGGGGGAAATTTGCTCGGCTTTGGCCGCTTCTGCATGATTATAATACTGGCAGGCCAGAACAAAATAGGCGAGAGAGCGAAGTTCCATGGTCTGTGCAGCTTTATGTTTTTAAAGGATAGTTTTCTATAACTGTTCCCCAATACAAATGACCAGCTTAAAAACAGGATTGAAGCAGACAAAACAAAACCGGCCATGCAATGCAGAGCCGGTTTTGTTGTTATACGATGTATTGCTCAGACGCTGAATGTTGTTTCCGCGTTCAGCGGATAGATCGGGCGACGCAGTTTTTTATAATCGCGGGCACCGAGATTGGCTGTGCTCAACCCATCGGCATCCACTTCAATAATCGCTGAGGCAATCGGCCCGAAAGCGGCGCGGAAATGCTGCTGGGATTTCACTACCACAATATCATAATCAGCAGGTTCAATGCCGACACTGCGGAACAGGTTTTTATCCAGCATTTGCTGACGTTCCGACGAAATCAGCATGTCGGTATTGCCGACACGGAAGCAGACACTTTTGCCAAGTGAGGCTGGTAGCCCCTGAAACATCGGGCCCTCAAATGTAATATTGCCGTCTGAAATGGCAATGACCTCACCGGTCAGCGTAATTGCACCGCCACCGATTTTCGGGTCAACTTTACCGCCAAGGCTGACAGTGCATTGCGCACCGATACCTGCCGCTGCCAGTTCTGCAACGGCCTGCGGGTCACAGAAAGCACCAAAGGCCGCCCGCCCGACATTGGTTTCCAATAAGCCCTTCAACACTGTGGTCGCATCGCTATAGGCACCGCAGCCCGGATTATCGGAGAAGTCGGCGATTACCAGCGGGCCTTGTTTGGTGTTATTGGCAAAATGCGCACGGATTGCCTCGGGCATTTCCGGTGCCTGCAAGCGGTTATCCTCATCCTCGCGACGGTTCCAAATTTCCTGACACAGTTGTTCGGCGTGACTAACGGCTTGAGCTTCATTCACCTTATTGCGGTCATAGCAAACCACAGCAGAAGGGCCTGTGTTAAACACATCGGCATCATAAAAACCGGCATTGATCGAAGTGGCGAGAATACCGTCCTGTGCTGCAATCTTGTCTGCGATCTCCAGAATTTCAGTCATGGCGCAAGCATGGGTGGTGCGGCCGTCATTACAGCCATTCAGCATTGGCGGCTGGCGCACAGCAATCGCAGGGCTGATCTGACCGCGCATCGCGTCTTCAAGCAATTTACCTGCCTTACGTCCGCATTCAGCCATATCCACATGCGGATAGGTGCGGAAAGAAACGGCAATATCCAGCAGCGCACTCATTTCCGGTGCGCTATTGGCGTGCAAGTCGAATGTACCGGCAACCGGTATATCATTGCCGACAATGCCACGGATGAATTGCAGCAATTCGATCTGGGCATCATCCGCGCTTTCCGTGCACATAGCGCCGTGGAAAACAATGAACACGCCGTCCGGTTTGTGTCCTTCTAGCGTTTCAGCCACATCGCATTGAAAATGCTCGATCATGGATTTTTCTACCAAGCCACCCGGTTCGGCACGGGCGGCAACCGTATAAACCGGCTCCCAGCCATAGGCTTCGCAACATTCGATAAAGCCGCCGATCTCGGAATTGGTGCCGCGGCAGTGGGTTTCGATTTCCTGTCCTTTAAAATAGTGGCAGAGATGGAAGTCCTTCAAAGCGGTCTTCAGCATGGAAAAAGTATTGGTTTCCTGATTGAGTTCAAGAACGGCGACTTTGAAGCTCATAGGGGCATCTTTCATTTATGCGGTATTGATATTGCAAGCGAAAGGCTTTCTGCCCCGCCTGCTTTTGCTGTGAGCAGGGCAGAAAGCATGAGCCTGTGAACGGAACGCTGTTTGCAGGCTACGGGGGAAGAAATGATCTGAGGTGTGCAGATTTACTTCAGATAGGCGCTGGCATTGACCGGACGAACCATAATGTCGAAGTCAAAATATTGCTGGCGGATCTTGTCGTAAGTGCCGTTTTTGATGATGGCTGCAAGCGCGGTGTTGAGACGCTCTGCCAGATCGCCGCTGTCTTTACGCACGGCCATTGCATTGCCCTGTGCCGCATCCAGAATGAAAGGCTTACCGGCAAATTCACAGCAATTACCGCTGTCCTGCGCCAGCCAGTCGCTCAGTGCCATCTGGCTTTCCAGAACCATGTCGAGACGACCGCTGTCCATATCGAGGAATACCTCGCTGAGCGAAGGATAGAGTTTCACTTCATTGTCAGGGAAATAGTCTTTGAGCGTATCGACCGCAACCGAGCCGGATTGAGTGCCGATGACCTTGCCTTTCAGGGCTTCTTTGGAGATTTCCTGAATGCCGAGATCCTTGCGGGCAATGAAATGCATGGCATTGAAATAATACGGATTGCTGAAAGTAACCTGTTTTTTGCGCTCTTCATTGACGGCCATTGAGGCGATCATCACGTCAAATTTGCCGGATTGCAGGGCAGGAATAATCCCCGACCATTCATGCGTGCTCCATTCGCACTCAACTTTCATTTCAGCGCAGACGGCCTGCCCGATATCATAGTCAAAACCTTTGATTTCGCCGCTGCCGGTTACATAATTGAACGGCTTGTAGTCACCTTCTGTGCCGATGCGCAGTTTTTCTGCCGCCGGAGCCTGAGCGGTCATAATGCCCAGAGCGATCAGGCTTGCCGCTGATATGAATGCTGATTTCATTAAAGATTCCCCGATGTTGCCCTTCATTCTTCTAATGTCTGATTTTAGAATAAAGGCTTGTTCTTGGCGCTTCCATTCGCCGTGTGAAACTAATTTAATATCAATTAAAACATTGATATTAATAATTTAATTGAATTTTTGTTGTTTTTTCAATTGCCAGCATGATGGATTTAAAACCTGTATGCAATGTGAAAAAATTGATTTAAAATATCGAAATAATTCATATCTGAGAAATTCCGGACAGGATGAAAGATGCGTGATTTACCCGGACTGAAATCATTGCGGGCTTTTGAGGCCGCTGCGCGCTGCGGCAGTCTCACAGGCGCAGCGGATGAATTATGCGTCGGGCAGGGCGCGGTCAGCCATCAGATCCGTCTGCTGGAGGACTATCTGGGTTTGCGGGTGTTTATCCGCAGACAGCATGGTGTGGAACTGACACAGGAAGGCAGTCTGCTGTTCACATCCTGTCAGCGTGCCTTTGACGATCTGGCCGGAACAATCCGCCATATCAGCCCGCGCACGGCGCAGAAGGTGTTGCGTGTGAAAGTGGGGCCGTTCTTTTCGATGAAAATCATTGCGCCGCGCATTTCTGAATTTCTGGCGCAGCATCCGGGTCTGCAGCTGCATCTGTCCCATCTCGATACCAATGTGCCTGCATCTGGTCAGCCGGATATTGTGATCGATTATCGTCTGGGTGGTGTGGCCGGAAAATTCTCAAAACAATTGCTGCGTGAAAGGCTGGTACCGGTTTGCGGGACGTCCATCCGTAATCAATATAAGAGTGCAACAGAACTTTTATGCAGCAACCGTCTGCATTATCGCTCCGTATCGGAATGGCAGAGCTGGATTGCCACATCTGGCCTGATGCTTGGTCATAGTCAGCAGGATCTGATTTTTGACGATCAGCATATTATTCTGGAGGCGGTTAAAGAGGGACAGGGTGTGGCGCTGATCGATCAGGCGCTGGTTGAGCAGGAGCTTAAAACCGGCCAGATGTTTCTGGTCTCGGAACATTGCTTTGAACCGCAGGAGACTTACCAGTTTGTATGTCAGGAGGACTTGTTCCGGTCAAAGCCGGTGACAAAGGACTTCCTCGACTGGTTGCTCAGAGAGGTTGCATTGCGGCGAAAGCAGCAGGATGCACCAGAATTGCCCGGCTGAGGCCGGTAGTACCGCTGCATCTGGCAAGGATACAGCGGTGAATGATTTATCGCGACAGCGCCTGACTTGGATAGCGCAATGTCGCATCAAACGGATTGAGCTTGCTGGAAATCAGCGCGGCTTCTTTTTTCAAAAGATCAGCGATGGTGCGCTGGCGCTGTTCTGTCAGGCGCGAGGCCAGTGTGCCGATACTCAGTGCCGCAACGGCTGTACCGTTCTGATCCAGCACCGGCACGCCGAGTCCTGCCATGCCTTCAATCATTTCAAAATTCATATGGGCAGCGCCGGTCTGTCTTACACTGTCAATCATAATGCGCAGATCAACTTCATCAATCGCTGCGCGGTCGAGAATGCGCGGCATGTTGAAACGGATAATCGCCTCGCGCTCTTCTTCCGGCAGAAAAGCCAGAATGGCGATGCTGCCCTGACCAATACCGAGCGGAACTTTTCCGCCGATATCACCTGTGAAAGAGCGGATCGGAAACGGGCCTTCCACGCGGTCGAGACACACGACATCAAAACCGCTGCGCACAAGCAGAAATACAGTGTCGTTAAAGGTAGCTGACAGACGTAGCAGTGCCGGACGGGCAAAATCCAATATACCATCACGCTGGCGGGTTTGCGCTGCCATGCAGAAAAAATCCAGTGAGAGGCGATAGGATTTTGTGTCGTTGATCTGCTCAACCAGTCCTTCGCTGATCAGGCTTTTGAGCAGGCGATGCGTGGATGGCTGGCTGAGTTCCAGCTCGCGTGCCAGATCAATTAGCCGCATTCCGTCCCGTGAATGAGCGGCCAGTCCTTTTAAAATCTGGATGGCTTTTGTGAGGCTCGTATTCACAGGGGATTTCGTATTTTCACTCATTGCGCGACTCTTGAATTGGAATAATTCCGTATTATGGATTAAACTATATAAAATATTTCAGAATAGAAAATAGAATTTGTCTAATTCGCAAAATTTCTGTCAATTATTGGATAAATTCCGCTTTAAGTGAAATCTGCCCGCATGCCCTTGTTACAAGGCAGCCATGAAACAGGCCGATTGAGAGAGCGGTAAACGGCCGGATAACCCGCAGCGCAGAAATGCCGGTACTGCTCAGGGAGGTATGCATGAGCTTTTTGAACCTGAAACAGGTTTCCAAAATTTATGGAAAATTCACAGCGGTGAAAGATTTCGATCTGGCTGTGGAAAAAGGTGAATTTATCTCTCTGCTCGGTCCTTCCGGCTGCGGCAAGACAACGACATTGCAGATGATCGCCGGTCTGGTGACGCCATCATCCGGTTCTGTCACGCTGGATGGTCGCGATATTACCTATACGGCTCCGGCTCAGCGTCAGCTTGGCGTGGTGTTTCAGAGCTATGCACTGTTTCCGCATATGACCGTTGCGCAGAATGTCAGCTTTGGTTTGGAAATGCGCAAAGTGCCGAAAGCGGAGCGTGATGAACGCGTGAAAGAAACGCTGGCTCTTGTGCATCTTTCCGCATTGGCCGACCGCTATCCGCGTGAGATGTCCGGCGGTCAGCGTCAACGTGTGGCGATTGCCCGTGCGCTGGTGATCAATCCGCCGGTGCTGCTGCTGGATGAGCCTTTGTCCAATCTTGATGCGCAGCTGCGTGAAGAAATGCAGTTTTAGCTGCGCCGCATTCAGCGTGCTGTGGGCATTACCACCATTATGGTGACCCACGATCAGGCGGAAGCTTTGTCGATTAGCGACCGTATTGTGGTGATGGAGAAGGGTAATATCACGCAGGTTGATATGCCTTATAAGCTCTATGAGCATCCGCGGAATGATTTCATTTCCAACTTTGTCGGCAAGTCCAACTTCCTGAGTGCGCAGGTTGAAGCGGATATGCTGGCGATTGAAAATACCGCAATACGCTTCAAACCGGAGCAACCTGTGAGCGGCGACAAGGTTTCTCTGTTCATCCGTCCGGAAAAACTGAACCTCACCGCAGCCGGTGCCGGTCATGTGGATGGTACTGTTGCCGCCCGCTATTTTATGGGCAGCCAGTGGTTTGTCACGGTTGCAACACCTGCCGGACAATTGTCTGTGTCGCTGCCAAATGTTGGCACACCGCCACCGGCAGAAGGCGAAACAGTTGGTTTGGTCTGGCAGCATGAAGATTGCCGGATGCTTGCAGGCGGAGCGGCCTGACCATGAGCGCAACCTCTGCCGCCCCATCTCAGGCAAAACGCCGCTTTGCTCCGCTGTTTCTGGCAGGGCCTGCGACTTTGCTTTTCATCGGTCTTGTGCTGCTGCCGCTGGCGCTGACAGTCATTCTGTCGTTCAACAGCTATAATTACGACACCGGTATCGAAAACACCTTCACCCTGCACAATTATACGCAAGTGTTGCAGGATGATTATTACCTGTCGATTTTCTGGCGCACTTTGCGTCTTGCGCTGATCACAACAGTGATTGCCGTGGTGATCGGCGTGCCGGAAGCCTATATTCTCTCGAATATGCGCTCTCCTTGGCGCTCGATTTTCCTGTTGGTGATTATCGGCCCGCTGCTGGTCTCGGTTGTGGTACGTACCTTCGGCTGGAGCATGATCCTTGGCCGTAATGGTTTCATCAATGGTGCGCTGACAACAGTCGGGCTGGAGCCGGTGCAGCTGCTCTATACCGAAACCGCGATTGTTATCGGTCTGGTGCATATCATGCTGCCATTCATGGTTATTCCGGTCTGGACAGTGTTGCAGAAACTCGACCCGACGGTGGAAGCCGCAGCGCTGACACTTGGTGCATCACGCTTTACGGCGCTGCGCCGTATCGTGTTTCCGCAGGCTATGCTCGGCATTCTCTCCGGTAGCCTGATCGTTTTTGCCTTGTCGGCAAGCTCTTTTGCTATTCCCGGCCTGCTCGGTGGCCGCCGTTTGAAAATGGCTGCAACCGTTGTCTATGACGAGTTCATGATTGAGCTCAACTGGCCGCTCGGTGCTGCCATTGCCATCATTGTTCTCGTCGCAAACCTCATCATCATGATTGCCTATAATCGTATGATTGAAGGTCAGGCCAAACGGAAGCTGGGGTAATATCATGCAGAAAAATGGTCCTGTTGCTCTGATTTTTCACAGCCTTGTTGTCATCTTCATGCTGGCGCCGATGGTGGTAGTCTGCCTTGTTGCTTTCACACCGGAAAACACGCTGACAATGCCTTGGAACGGGTTGTCGCTGCGCTGGTTTGAAGCCGTGTTCAAGCATAATGATTTCATGACCTCCTTCGGAAACAGTCTGAAACTGGCCTTCCTTGCGGCGACGATTTCCACTTTGCTGGCGGTGCCGTCAGCATTGGCAATCACCCGTTATGATTTTGCGGGGCGCGATGCACTGAATGCGCTGTTCCTGTCGCCGCTGATTATTCCGCATCTGGTGCTCGGCGTTGCGTTCCTGCGTCTGTTCTCGCTGATGGGTATGAGCGGTTCGTTCTTCTGGCTGGTGGCAACGCACGCGATTATCATCACACCTTACGCGCTGCGTCTGGTGCTGGCTTCGCTCAGCAGTATGGATCGCAATGCGGAAAATGCCGCCCGCACACTGGGTGCCGGTGAATGGACAGTGTTCAAACGCATCACCCTGCCATTGCTGTTGCCGGGTGTGAGCGGTGGCTGGTTGCTGGCTTTCATCAATAGTTTCGACGAGCTGACAATGTCGATCTTCGTGACCTCGCCGTCAACAGTCACTCTGCCGGTGCGCATGTATATGTATGCCAGTGAATCGATTGATCCGATGATGGCTGCGGTCTCTGCCCTGATGATCCTTGTGGCAACGGTTGCGATGGTCATTCTGGATCGCCTGTTTGGTCTGGATCGTATTCTGGTCGGAAAAGGCTGATCCGCAGTGAGTGCTCAAACGCAAACTTCACATAGCGGCGGGCAATTTCACCGCCGCTACCGTCAGGATGAAAAGCCAATAGGCTTTTCACTGAACGGCGTTGCACAGGTCGGACGCCTCGGCGACACGGTGCTGACTGCTATTATGGCGGTGAGTTCCCATGTGCGCCAAACCGAGTTCACCGGTGAGAACCGTGCCGGTTTCTGCCTGATTGGTGCCTGTCAGGATTGCTATGTTATGACGGAAGAGGGGCAGCGCCTTCGTGCCTGCACCACGCCGTTGCAGGAAGGTATGCGTTTTGTAACAGCCATACCTGTGGACGCCGGAGTGTGATGATGGCCAAAGCCGATTTACAGCCGGTGATTATCGGAGCAGGGCCTGCGGGTATTCGTGCATCGGAAGTATTGGTCAAGGCTGGTTTGAGTCCTGTTGTTTTGGATGAAGGTTTGCGGGCAGGCGGGCAGATTTATCGCCAGCCGCTGATTGATGACGGACGTTCCTATGCCAAGCGCTACGGTTCGGAAGCATCAAAAGCCAAAGCGCTGCATGAGACTTTTGAAGCGCTGAGACCGGCGATTGATTATCATCCGGAAACGCTGGTGTGGAATATTTCGCCAAGCGGCGACACACGTTTTCTCGATGTGATTTCCAATGGCAGCTATCGCCGGATTGAATGTTCCGAACTGATTGTGGCGACCGGCGCGACGGATCGTGTTCTGCCATTCTCAGGTTGGACAACACCCGGTGTCTATACGCTCGGTGCCTCGCAAACGGCACTGAAAGCACAAGGCGTGACCATCGGAAACAAGCTGGTTTTCATGGGCTCGGGGCCGCTGCTTTATCTGGTGGCATGGCAATATATGAAAGCCGGTGCCAAAGTTGTGGCGGTGCTGGATACGGCACCTTTCAAAGCCAAATTGCATCTGGCACAACTGGCACTCCATGCACCGCGCATTGTGGCATTGGGCATGTTCTATGCCATGCAATTGCGTCTTGCCGGTGTGAAAACCATTTATAATGCGCGTCCTGACAGTATTGTCGGTAAAACCCATGTTGAGGGTATCCGCTATCATATTCAAGGCAAATCCGGTGTTAAAACGCTGGATTGCGATGCGCTGGCCTATGGTTTTGCGCTGCGTCCTGAAACACAGCTGGCGGATCTCGCCGGTTGTGCTTTTGAATTTAACAGCCGCGACAGAGCATGGTTGCCGGTGCGTGATGCACAGGGACAGAGCAGCGAGCAGGGCATTTACCTTGCCGGTGACGGCAGCGGTATTGCCGGTGCCGATGCAGCGGAAATTTCCGGTGAAATGGCCGCCTTGTCTTTGGTGCAGAAGCGCGGACTTCCCGTTGATGCAGCGCGCATTAATGCACTGCAAAAAGCGCATCAAAAGATCATCACCGAACGCGACCTGCTGGAAAAGGCTTTTCCGTTTCCGCGCGATTGGTTTGAGACTGTCAGCCCTGAGGTCACTTTGTGCCGCTGTGAGGAAATCACCGTGGGCGAGGCACTCAATGCAATCAGCGGCGGCAGTATTCGCGAGATCAACCGTCTGAAAGCGCTGAGCCGTGTCGGTATGGGGCGTTGTCAGGGGCGGATGTGTACGGCTGCAGCCACGGAACTACTGTCATCGCAATTGCATATTGATGCATCTGAAATCGGGCGGCTGCGTGCGCAGGCGCCGGTGAAGCCGGTGCCGCTGGGTTTTGGTGCGATGCAGCAGGCGGCTGAAGACGAGGTGGTATCATGACCAGACGTCTGGAAGCGGATGTAGCCATTATCGGCGGCGGTCTGGTCGGCAGTTCTGCGGCACTGGCGATACGCAAGGCCGGTTTGTCGGTGATCCTGCTGGATAAGGGCTTCTGCGGCGCGCAGGCCAGCGGTGTCAATTATGGCGGTGTGCGCCGTCAGGGGCGCGGCGTAGAACAGCTGCCGCTGGCGGAATTGTCTCATGCAATCTGGGCTCGTTTGCCGGAATTGATCGGCATTGATGGTGAATATCAGCGCAGTGGTCATTTGAAACTGGCACGCACGGAAGAAGATTTCGCCAAGCTCGAAGCCTATGCGGCGCGTGTGCGTCCGCATGGTCTGGAGCTGGAACTCATCAGCGGCAAGGCCGTGAAAACACGTTTCCCGTGGCTGACCGGCGATGTTGCCGGAGCATCACTCTGCCATGATGATGGCCATGCTAATCCGCGTCTGGTTTCTCCGGCCTTTGCCCGTGCAGCCCGCGCTGCCGGTGCCACGGTGCTGGAACATATGCCGGTGCATCAGGCTGTCAGTACCGGCAGTGGTTTTGTGTTGCAGGCCGGTGAGGACGTGGAAATCCGGTGCCGCCAATTGGTCAATACGGCCGGTGCATGGTCGGATCAGTTTGCCAGCCAGTTTGGTGAGAGCGTTCCGCTCAAAAAAATCTATCCGTCAATGGTGGTGACAGAGCCGCTGCCTTATCGCCTGCCAATGAGCATGGGCGAAGAGGGCGGCAGCTTCTATGGCCGTCAGGTGACGCGCGGTAATTATGTGATGGGCGGCGGGCGCGGAATTGTGCTGGATAATCCGGACTATTCCCGACCTTCGGTGACTGCCGCCTCATCTGTTATGCAGCGGGCAATTGCGCTGTTTCCGCATCTGGAACATGCCCATGTTATCCGCTTCTGGTCCGGCACTGAGGCTGAAATGCCGGATGGCAATCCGGTTATCAGCGCGAGTTCCAAGGTGAACGGGCTTTTTCATGCTTTTGGTTTTTGCGGAGCGGGCTTTCAGACCGCACCAGCTGTGGGGGCGGTGCTGTGTGATCTGGTAACACAAGGCCAAAGCAACATACCGATCGGGGCTTTCAGCATTGATCGTTTTCATAACCTTTCTGCTTGAGAACGGGCGGATAAGGCAATCTTTAATCTTCATAATGGGAGTAGCACGAAATGAATTCTAAACTGACAATGGTTTCCGTTCAGGCATTGGGTGCCGCTGCTGTTGCAACAGCTGCACAGGCAGAAACCAAGACACTCTATATCGGCATGAATGGCGGCAATTTTGAACGCGCTTATACCGAGCATGTTCTGCCGCCGTTTGAAAAAGCCAATAATGTTAAAGTTGTTGTGGTTCCGGGCACTTCAGCCGATATTCTGGCCAAAGCAACCGCTGCCAAAGACAATCCGCAGATGCATGTCATGCTGCTGGACGACGGTGTGATGGTACGCGCTATCGGCAGCAATCTTTGCCAGCCGATCTCTGATGATCCGGTGCTGAAAGAAATCCAGCCGGCAGCGCGTCTGAAAGACGATATGGCCATCGGCGTTGATATGGGCATGACCGGTCTTGCCTATAATAAAAAGCTGTTTGATGAAAAAGGCTGGGCAGCTCCAACCTCATGGATGGATATGGCTGACCCTAAATTCGCCAATGCGGTTGTGTTTCAGTCCGCTTCAGCTTCCAGCTTTGGCCTTCACGCATTCCTGATGTTTAACCGCATTCAGGGCGGCGATGAAAACAATGTTGAGCCGGGTTTTGAGAAATTCTCCGACACCATCGGCAAGAATGTGATCGAGTTCATTCCTAGCTCGGCCAAAATCTCTGAAATGGTGCAGACCGGCGAAGCGGCTATTTTCCCGCTGACACCAACCGGCGTGAACAATCTGAAGGACAAAGGTATTCCGGTGGAATATGCGCAGCCTAAAGAAGGTTCCGTCGTGCTGGCCGTTACCCAGTGTGTGATTGCCAATAATAGTGAGCCGGAACTGAGCCAGAAACTGGCACATTATCTGCTGTCCGCCGATGCCCAGAGCCTTGCTCTGGACAATGGAAATATCATTCCTTCGAACATCAATGCTAAGGCCGGCACTGAAGATGCAGCTGCCAAGCTCACAGCATTCCGTGGTTACATGGAAACTGCAAATGTTCTGGACTGGGATGCGGTCAATAAAAACCGTCAGGCATGGAACAGCCGCTGGAACCGTACAATCGAGCGTTAATCAGCCGCTTTTTGCTTGAAACTATATGGTCCGCGATCTCTGATCGCGGGCTTTTATTTTACCTTCTTGATATTTACACCTATTTGTCAGACATTCAGCAGCAATATTCAGAACAATCATGTCGACATTCTCTTGAAAATAATTAAACAGGCAGGATTATGCATGCCTGATACGAATTGAGAGATAAGTGAAATAACGGGAGTTTCCATGTCCAAGGCAGAAAGTGCCCAGGCTACGCCGGCAAGTCAGATATTTGACAGGATATGGCTCTCGATTGCCGAGCGGCGGCTGAAGCCCGGCACGCGGCTGAAAGAAGAAGAGCTGGCGGAAATTTTTGATGTCAGCCGTGCGCGTATCCGTCAGGCTTTGGCAACACTGGAACGCGAAGGGCTGGTGACAATTCAGGCCAATCGCGGTGCATTTGTATCAGAGCCATCGGTAGAAGAAGCGCGGGATGTGTTCTATGCCCGCCGCGCTATTGAACATCGTGTGGTTGAGCGCCTGTGCGAGAATATCAATAAAGAGCATGTTCAGCGGCTGAATGCCCATGTGGAAGAAGAGCGCAATGCTGACCGGCAGGGCAATCGCACGGATATTATCCGGCTTTCCGGCGGGTTTCATCTGTTGCTGGCAGAGCTTGCAGGGTCATCTTTCCTCTATGGTATTGTTAAAGATCTGATCTCGCGCACATCGCTGATTACGGCCGTTTATCGCTCACGCCATTTGCATAATTGCGGGCCGGATGAGCATCAGGCAATTGTCGAACATATTGCGCGCGGGGATACGGAAACGGCAATCAAAGCCGTGATTGAACATCTCGACCGTGTCGAATGTGAGTTGGAACTGGAAGATGACAAAGATCAGTCCTCCAGTCTGCGCGCCGCATTGCTCTGATTTCCATTTTTAATTACGCGATTTTTAGCTCCGGTAAGCCGCAGGCCTGCCGGAGTTTTTTATATTGTTTAAAATATTTGATGACAAATATGTTGACAATTATGTCTGCATAAAACATCGTCTCAATCCTGTTCGGCACTCTCCCGTCTGAGGAAAAGGAGGGTGCTGTTATCTGTCGGCGAGAGGGACGACTATGACTTCACTACTGAAAAAACTATTATTCTGTACGGTTGCAACCTGTATCAGCACTGCATCTTTTGCTGAGACACTGCGCTGGGGCGGTGCACGCGATATTTTCTCGCTGGATCCGTATTCCTATGGCAGCACGTCCAATCTGGCGTTTCTGAACCATATTTACGAAGGTCTGGTGCGCTATACGCCTGAGTTCGTTGTTGAGCCTGCGCTGGCAACCAGCTGGGAGCTGATCGACAATAAGGTCTGGCGCTTCAAGCTGCGCGAAGGGGTGAAATTTCAGGATGGTTCCGATTTCACCTCCGCGGATGTTCTTGCTTCCATGAAGCGTGTCAGCCATCCGTCTTCACCGTTGCGCGGCAATATTCCGCTGTTTGTTGGCGCAACGGCTGTTGATGATTACACCGTTGATATTGAAGTTTCGTCGCCAAGCCCGCTTTTCCTGAACGACATGACCAATATTTTCATGTTTGACGGCGACTGGCTGGTGAAAAACAATTCTGAAATGCCGACCGATGTTGGCGGTCAGGTTGAAGGTTACACAACCTTCCACACCAATGGTACAGGCCCGTTCCAGCTCGAAAGCCGTGTGCCGGACAGCAAGACCATTCTGGTCAAACATAATGGTTGGTGGGATACACCGAAGCACAATCTCGACCGTATTGAATTTACCCCGATTGCCTCGCCTGCAACCCGTGTTGCAGCCCTGCTTTCCGGCGAGATTGATCTGGTAGATGGTGTGCCGCTGCAGGATGTAAAGCGTCTGGAAAGCACACCGGATATCCGTGTGGAGCAGCGCCCTGATCTGCGCACCATCAATCTGGTGTTTAACCGCAAGGAAAAGCTGAACGACGGCCGCGACAATTTCTTCAACGATATTCGTGTGCGTCAGGCAATTGACCATGCGATTGACCGTGATTTGCTGGCAAAACGCGTCATGCGCGGCATGACCCATACGGCCGGTACTGTCGTTGCACCGGAAATTCCGGGCTATACGAAAGAGCTGGATATCCCGACAAAATATGATCCGGAACTGTCTAAAAAACTGCTGGAAGAAGCCGGTGCTGTCGGCACAGAATTCACCTATCTCTGCATGAATGATGAGAGCGTGAATGAAGAGGATGTCTGCTCGGTGATCGTCACCATGCTGAGCCGTGTCGGTCTGAAGCCGAAGCTGGATATCGGGCCGCGTGCTGTTCAGGCACCGAAACGCTCCAGCGGTAAATCCGATATGTTCATGATCGGCTGGGCGAATGAGCCGACACTGGATGCCTATTCCATTCTGGTGCAGGTTCTGTCATCGCGCAAAGGCGCTGCCGGTGTGGCAAACTATGGCGGTTGGTCTTATCCTGAACTCGATGCGCTGACGGAAAAAGCAGCGCTGGAAATGGATCGTGACAAGCGTCTGGCTTTGGAATCCGAGGCACTCGGCATTGTTAAATCCGAAGTGATCATGATTCCTCTGCATCAGCAGCCGATGGCATGGGGCATGACCAAAAAAGTGGAAGATGTCACCATTCGTGCCGACAATAAGCCGCGCCACTGGCTGACGCGTATTGCTAAATAAGCATAATATTTGCTGAATTTCGATATTTACAGCGCCTGCAAGGTTCATTTGCAGGCGCTGTTTCTGTTTTTGGATCGGGTTTTCCCCGATATTATCTGTTTGCTCTAATATTTTGTAAAAAAATATGTCTACAATTTAGTTGACAATGAAATCTGAATTCCACACACTCTCCCCGTCCGGACAAAACACCATCAAGAGTGAAGAGCCGGTTGTCTTTTTTGGGGAACAAATTCATGAAATTCAGAAAATCGATCCTCGCGGGTCTGATGGCTTTCGCATTAGGTCATACCGCGCATATTGCTTCTGCTGAGACTTTGCGCTGGGGCGCAGCGCATGATGTCTATTCGATGGACCCTTATTCCTACGGCGACAGCTATACGATTGCCTTTCTCAGCCACATTTATGAAGGGCTTGTGCGCTATAATGCCGATCTGAAGATCGAGCCGTCCCTTGCAACCAGCTGGGAAGTTGTCGGCGAGAACACATGGCGCTTTAATCTGCGCAAAGATGTGAAGTTCCATGACGGTGCGGATTTCACCGCTAAAGACGTTCTGGCTTCGCTCACCCGTGTAAGCCATCCGACATCGCCGCTGCGTGGTAATCTGCCGGCCTATAAATCCGCTAAAATTGTTGACGATTATACAATCGATATCGAGCTGACAGGCCCTTATCCGCTGCTGCTCAACGACCTGACCAATATTCATATGTTTGATGAAGACTGGCTGGTGAAAAACGATTCCCTGCTGCCGACCGATGTGGGCGGGCAGAAGGAAGGTTATGCGACCTATAACACCAATGGTACCGGCCCGTTCAAGCTGGAAAGCCGCGTGCCGGACAGCAAAACCATCCTGCTGAAAAATGAAGGCTGGTGGGATAAGCCGCAGCATAATATCGACAAGATCGAGTTCACCCCGATTACCTCTGCTGCAACCCGCGTAGCAGCGCTGCTTGGCGGCGATGTGGATTTCTCTGAATCCGCGCCGACACAGGATCTGGCGCGTCTGGCATCAGCTCCGGGTCTGCGCCTGATGGAGCGCACCGATCTGCGCACTGTATTTGTCGGTTTCCAGCGTCGTGAGAAGCTGCACAACGGTGATGAAAACCAGTTCAACAAGCTGGGCGTGCGTCAGGCTTTTGCCCATGCGCTGGATATGGATCTGATTAAAAAGCGCATTATGCGTGATAAATCCCGCAATGCCGGTACGATTATTGCACCGGAAATTCCGGGCTATGTGCCGGAGCTGGATACGCTCTACGGCTATGATGTGGACAAAGCGAAATCGCTGTTGAAGGAAAACGGCGCGGAAGGCTTCCCGTTCACGCTGGTCTGCACTTATGAAAACTATCTGAATGAAGAAGAACTGTGCAACGGCATGGTTTCCATGCTGACCCGTGCCGGTTTCAAACCGTCGCTGGATATCGGGCCGACAGCTGTACAGGCACCGAAGCGTACAGCCGGTCAGGCCGATGCCTATATTCTCGGCTGGGCGAATGAGCCGATGCTCGACAGCTATTCCATTCTGATGCAGGTCATCCAGACCAAATCCGGAGTGGCCGGTGTGTTCAACTGGGGCGGCTGGTCCTATCCGGAACTGGACAAGCTGGTGACAACAGCTTCCACGGAAATGGATCGTGAGAAGCGTCTGGCCTTGCAGACACAGGCACTGGAAATCGTCAAAAAAGAAATCATCCAGTTGCCGCTGCACCAGCAGCCGATTGCATGGGTTCTCACCGACAAAGTGGAAAGCGTTGTCCAGCAGGCTGATAACAAGCCGCGCCACTGGCTGACTGTTCTGAAGAAATAACGAATTTAGCTATGCCGCGGTCATACAGATTGCGGCATAGCATGATTATCCTTGGGAGAGGGAACTGAATGCTTGTATTTATAATCAAGCGACTGGCAAATGCGGCGATGGTTATGCTCGCCGTGGCATTGCTGGCTTTCATGATTTTCCGTTTTGCGGGCGATCCTGTTGAACTGATGGCCAATGAACAGATGAGCCAGATCGACCGTGACAATCTGCGCGAGCGTCTGGGGCTGAATGACGGTTTTATCACGCAATATGCGCGATTTGTCAGCGATGCTGTTCAGGGCAATTTCGGTATTTCCTATCGTAACGGTCAGGAAGTGCTGGGGCTGATCGCCGAGAGCTTTCCCGCAACGATGGAGCTGGTGATTGTCGCCACGCTGCTGTCGCTGATTATCGGTATTCCGATGGGGGTGATTACGGCCATCCATCGTGGCAAATGGTATACGGAACTGTTCCAGTTCGCCTCGATTATCGGCGTGTCTTTGCCGAGTTTTGTAGTCGGTATTCTGCTTATTCTCGTCTTCTCGGTAAGTCTTGGTTTGCTGCCTGCCTTTGGTCGCGGCGATGTCGTGCAGCTCGGCTGGTGGTCGACAGGCTTCCTCACCCATTCCGGACGCATGGCGCTGATCCTGCCATCCATTGCATTGTCACTCTATCAGATTACGCTGATTATGCGTCTGGTACGTGCTGAAATGCTGGAAACCCTGCGTTCCGATTTTGTCAAATTCGCCCGCGCCCGTGGTATTCCGCGTTACCGCATCTATTTCCGCCATGCATTGCGCAACTGCTTAATGCCAGTTGTGACTATGACTGCGATGAATGTCGGCTCGCTGATCGCTTTTGCGCTGATTACCGAGACCGTGTTCCAGTGGCCGGGCATGGGCATGCTGTTCATTCAGGCTGTGACATTCATCGATATTCCGGTGATGGCCGCCTATCTTTGCATTGTTTCTTTCATCTTTGTTGCGCTGAATACGCTTGTTGATATCACCTATGCTGTGATTGATCCGCGCCTGCGCGCCGCTACACGTTAAGGGGCAGACATGACAGACAAAATAAACGCCCCGATTGTGAAACCGCAAAGCCGCTGGCAGCGTATGCGTGACAGTGATCTCTGGTGGTCATTCACCCGTAATAAACCGGCAATGATTGCAGCCTTTCTGCTGTTCTTCATGATCGTGACAGCTTTTGCCGCGCCGTTGATTGCACCGCAAAATCCGTTTGATCCGGCACAGCTTGACTTGTGGAATTCCGAACTGCCGCCGATCTGGAGTGCTGACGGTCAGTGGCCTTATCTGCTGGGTACAGACACACAGGGACGCGATATTCTCTCCGCCATTCTTTATGGCTCGCGTATCTCCATCCTGATCGGTGTGGCTTCCGTTGTGCTGTCGCTGATCGTGGGCTTAAGCTTTGGTCTGATCGCCGGTTATATGCAGGGTATCATCGACAATCTGCTGATGCGTATCGGTGATGTGCTCCTCTCAATCCCGACCATTCTGATCGCTATTCTGGTCAGCGCAGTGGTGCGTCAGATGCTGCCTGCCGACCTGCGTGATTATGCGGCTGCCGGTGTTCTGGTACTGGCGATCACACTGTCTGGCTGGGTGCAATATGCCCGTACCGTGCGTGCGCAGACCATTGTTGAGCGCTCCAAGGAATATGTGCAGGCTGCACGTCTGCTCAAGGTGCCTGCACGCCGCATCATGATGTATCACATTCTGCCGAATACGCTGACGCCGATCCTTGTGGCAGCGACGCTGAATTTTGGTATGGCAATTCTCACTGAAGCCACGCTCTCCTTCCTTGGTATCGGCATGCCGCCGAGCCAGCCGAGCCTTGGCACACTGATCCGTCTGGGCAACCAGTTCCTGTTCTCCGGCCTGTGGTGGATCACCGTTTTCCCTGTTCTGCAGCTCTGCCTGCTCGTTGTTTCTGTCAACGTGCTCGGCGACTGGCTGCGCGATGCCCTTAATCCAAAACTGAGGTAAAATTTATGTCTGATCTTTTGTTGCGCAATGTGCGCCCGCAGGCAGGTGCTGTCACCGATATTCTGATCCGTAATGGTCGTATCGCTGAGTACGGAACCAATCTCAGTGCGGAAGGTGTGGCTGTTGAAGACGGTCAGGGACATATTGTTATCCCTGGTCTGATTGATGCCCATACCCATCTGGATAAAACTAACTGGGGTCTCGACTGGCATGTGAACGGCAAACAGGCAAGTTTGCGTGAGCGTATTGATTTTGAACGTGAAAAGCGTCTTGAAATCGGTCTCGATCCGCATATTCAGTCGATGCGCCATGCCATTGGCCTGATCGCTCACGGTTCCAGCCATATCCGCAGCCATGTGGATATTGATACGACCCATGGTCTGAAAATTCTCGAAGGCGTGTTTGAAACCCGCGAGAAACTCAAAGACCTGATCGACATCGAAATTGTGGCTTTCCCGCAGTCTGGTCTGATGGTAATGCCGGGTACACTGGAACTGCTGGATGAAGCGCTGAAACAGGGCTGTGAAGTGCTGGGCGGTATTGATCCTTGCGGTATCGACCGTGATCCGAAAGGACAGCTGGATGCGCTGTTTGCGCTTGCTGTAAAACATGGCAAGCCGATTGATATTCACCTGCATGAACTGGGTGAGCTCGGTGCTTTCACCATGGAACTGATTTTCGAGCGTATCCGTGCCAATGGCATGCAGGGTAAAGTCGCGATCAGCCATGCTTTCACACTCGGTGCGAATGATTATCTGCGCGTGTCGAGCCTTCTTGAGCAGCTGGCAGAGCTGGATGTTGCCATTCTCACCACCGGCGCACCTTCTGTTCCGGTTCCGTCTGTGCTGCGCCTCAAAGAAGCAGGTATCCGCATGGGTGCCGGTTGTGACGGTATCCGCGACACATGGGGCCCGTGGGGACAGCCGGATATGATCGACCGTGCCAAAGTGATCGGCATGAAAAACGGTCTGCGTCGTGACGTGGATCTGGAGCATGTGCTGTATATCTGTTCGCAGGGCGGCGCTGATGTGATGCAGCTGGAAGGCTATGGTCTGGATGTTGGTTGCAAGGCTGACATGACATTGCTCACTGGCCAGACATTGGCTCATGCCGTTGTTGATGTGGCACCACGCCCGCTGGTGATTAAAGGCGGCCGCGTTGCTGCACGTAACGGTAAAGCAGTGGTGGAAATGCCATGACTGACAAGACACAATTCACTGCACTTGAAAGCCTGAAACTGGGTGCGCGTCCTGAGGGGCGCACACTGCTCACAGCACAATGGGTGCTTGGGCATATTGATGGCCAGCATCGCCTGTATAAAAACGGTGAAGTGGTGATCGAAGACGGTACCGTGTTGTTCGTTGGTCACGATTTTGCCGGTGAGGTTGCCCGCCGCATTGATCTGGGCAATGCGCTCATCAGTCCGGGTTTGATTGACCTCGATGCGCTGTCTGATCTCGATACAACCATTCTCGGTATTGACCACCATCCGGGCTGGGCGAAAGGCCGTGTTTGGCCGAAATCCTATATCGAGAGCGGCCCTTATGAAATGTACAGTCAGGACGAGCTGGCATTCCAGAAGCGTTTTGCTTTCGGTCAGCTGCTGCAAAACGGCATCACCACGGCGGCACCGATTGCCTCGTTATTTTACCGTGAATGGGGCGAAACCGTTGCGGAATTTGATGCGGCAGCGGATGCAGCCGGTGATCTCGGTCTGCGTGTTTACTTAAGCCCTGCTTACCGTTCCGGCGGCATGATGCTGGCGGAACCGGGTAAGATTATACCGGTCTTTAATGAAGAGCGCGGATTTGCCGGCCTCAAAGATGCAGCTGATTATATCGCCCGTCAGAATGGCCGTTATGGTGATCTGGTGCGCGGTATGCTGGCACCGGATCGTGTGGAAACCTGCACCGCTGATTTGCTGAAGCGCACGCAGGATGTGGCGCGTGAGCTGGATTGCAAAATCCGTCTGCATATGGCGCAGGGGCTGATGGAAGTGGAAACCGTGCGTAGCCTTCACGGCACCACTGCACCGGTCTGGCTCAACAGCCTTGGTGTGCTCAATGACCGGATTATTGCTCCTCATGCCACCAATGCTACAGATGAAGACCTGACGCTATACGCGCAAAATAATGTGTCGATCATTCATTGTCCGCTGGTTTCAGCCCGTGGCGGCAGCACGCTGAAGTCGTTCTCCAGTGTGAAAAAGCGTGGCATCAATATTGCTATGGGCACCGACACCACACCGCCCGATATGCTGATGAATCTGCTGATCGGGCTGATTACCTGCCGTATCAATGACGGTACGCCGGAGAGCATCCGCTGCGCTAATCTGTTTGATGCAGCGACACTGGGCGGTGCCAAAGCCTTGGATCGTGATGATCTTGGTCGCCTGCAGGCGGGTGCCAAGGCAGATATTGCTGTGTTTGGCCTTGATGATACATTCATGGCACCAAGCATCGACCCGATCACCACGCTGGTCACCGGCGGTTCCGGCAAAGTCACCAAAGCCGTGTTTGTCGATGGTCGTCTGTCGATGCGTCACGGTGAAGTTGCAGGCATTGATATGCAGGCAGCACGCGCACAGGCACAGGCGCAATATGACGGCCTGATCGCCAAATATCCTGAGCGTTCCTACAATAATCCGCCGGTATCAGAGATTTTCCCGCCGAGCTATCCGCTGGCAGGCAAACATGGAGAGGAAGCATAATATGGCAGATACCTCATCCAATAAACCGACCCTTGAGGTCAAAAATCTGCGGGTGGATTTTCCGGGCAGACGCGGCACACTGACTGCCTTGTCCGATGTCAGCCTGTCGATCATGCCGGGAGAAATTCTCGGCGTGGTTGGTGAATCCGGTGCGGGTAAATCCATGACCGGTCTGGCCGTGCAGGGCTTGCTTGAATCGCCGGGACACATTGCTGGTGGTGAAGTTTTGCTCAATGGCCGCCGGATTGATAATCTCAGTGACAAGGAAATGCAGAAAATCCGCGGCCGTGAAATCGGTGCGATTTTTCAGGACCCGCTGACCTCACTCAATCCGCTTTTCACAATCGGATCGCAGCTGGTGGAAACCATTACCCAGCATTTAGCCTTAAATCGCACACAGGCGCTGGAACGGGCGATTTCGCTGTTGAAAGAAGTGGGTATTCCCGCACCGGAAGACCGGATCAATCATTATCCGCACCAGTTCTCCGGCGGTATGCGCCAGCGCGTAGTGATTGCACTCGCGCTTGCCGCAGAACCAAAGCTGATTATCGCGGATGAGCCGACAACCGCGCTCGACGTGTCTATTCAGGCGCAGATCACTTCGCTGTTGCGCCGTCTCTGCAAAGAACATGGCACAGCGGTAATGCTGGTGACCCATGATATGGGCGTGATTGCCGAGACTGCTGACCGTGTGGCGGTGATGTATGCCGGACGTTTGGTGGAAAACGGACCGGTTGAAACCGTGCTGAAAAATCCGAGCCATATGTATACGCGTGGTTTGATGAGCTCCATTCCAGCGCTCGGTAAACGTGTGGAACGGCTCAACCAGATTGACGGCTCCATGCCGCGTCTCGATGCTATTCCGAGCGGTTGTGCCTTCAATCCGCGCTGCGTGAAAGCCTTTGACCGTTGCCATAAGGAACGGCCTGATCTGATGCCGGTTGCCGGCGGATCAGGTGTCAGTGCCTGCTGGCTCAATGCGGGAGCTGCCTGATGAATGATATTGCTATGAAACAGTCACCTGCCGCGCTTGAAGTTAAAGACTTAAGCATTTGCTTCGATGTTTCCGCACCGTGGCTCAACCGTGTGATCGAGCGCAAACCGCGCCAGATGCTGCATGCGGTCAATGATATCAGTTTCAGCGTGCCGCAGGGCGGGTGTTTGAGCCTTGTTGGTGAATCCGGTTGCGGTAAGTCCACTGTGGCGCGTCTGGTGACCGGTCTTTACCGTCCGAGCAATGGCGAAATCCGTTTTGCACCGTCCAAAAACGGTGCGCCGCTGTCGGCACATATGATCTTTCAGGATCCTTATGCCAGCCTCAATCCGCGCTGGCGGGTGCACAGCATTATTGCTGAACCGCTGCGTGAACTGAAACTGCGTAAGACTGAAGCCGAGATCAATGACCGTGTGGAAGAATTGCTGAAAATCGTTGGTCTTGCACCATCGGACGGCAAGAAATTCCCGCATGAATTTTCCGGCGGTCAGCGTCAGCGTATTTCCATTGCCCGTGCACTTGCCGGTGAGCCGGAATTCTTGGTCTGCGATGAGCCGACTTCGGCACTGGACGTTTCCGTACAGGCGCAAATTCTCAATCTGATGCGCAAGCTTCAGGACGAGCTTGGCCTGACCTTCCTGTTCATCAGCCATGATATGAGCGTTGTCCGCCATATGTCGGATCGTATTGCGGTGATGTATCTGGGGCGGATTGTTGAGGAAGCGGACACGGAAACCCTGTTTTCCGATCCGAAACATCCTTATACACGCCTGCTTCTGGAAACGATCCCGAATATTGCCGAACCGCATCGTGACCGTGTCATCGGTGGCGGTGAAGTGCCAAGTCCGCTGAAACCACCTTCGGGTTGTACTTTCCATCCGCGTTGTGCCTTTGCCGACAGCCGCTGCTCGGCAACAAAACCGGAAATGAAAGCCTATGATGACGGCAGTCGCGTTGCCTGTCATCGCATTGGTGAAATCTGAGGTTTAAATTTAGAAGAACCCTCCGTGCCGGATGTCTTCGGATATCCGGCACCATCCGGCAAAAGGCGGCAGAGGTCACTCTGTCGTCTTTTGTTTTTTACCCATTAAAAAGCCTCCGGACATTGCTGGCCGGAGGCTTTTATTAGCGGTGGAGGGTATGGTTTATTTCACACGGGGATAATCATAGGCACCGGCTTTGGAAGTGCGGTATCCGGCACTGACATAGGCTTCTGCGAGTTTGACAGCCGCGGTTACACCGTCAATCACCGGCAGACCGCAGCGCTGCTCCAGCCGCTCGCACAGTTCAGACATACCGGCACAGCCGAGTACAATTGCCTCAGCATGGTCTTCGCGTTTGGCGCGTTCAATTTCCTGCACCAGCATTTCTTCCGTGTGGCAGGCATCGTCTTCCAGAGCCAGCACCGGCATATCAATGGAGCGCACGCGGCGGCAATGATGGGTTGCGCCATATTCCTGCACCAGATCCTCAATAATCGGCACGGAGCGGGGCAGGGTAGTAACGACGGAAAAGCGTTTGGAAATGGTCATGGCAACCTGCACAGCGGCCTGACAAATGCCGAAAACCGGCCCTCCGGCCACTTCACGCGCGGCATCCAGTCCTGGATCATCAAAACAGGCAACGACATAGGCATTAAAGCCCTTCGCTTCACCTTCGCGGATGAGCTGGAGCATGGAAGGTACGGCCATCGCTTCGTCGGCATGACCTTCAATACTGCGCGGGGTGTCTGCCGGATTGATTGCTTCAATGACAGTGGTCGGCAAAGCTGCGCGGCGGGCGCTGCGTTCTGCCTGATCGGTCATGGACTGGGTGGAGTTCGGATTGATAAGGAGTATGCGCAAGGGCTTAGCCTTTATTGGTCAGACGATCCTGAAACGCAGCTAATCCCGGCGATTTCAGAACGAACTGGTTATCAGAAGCGATGTAATTATCGGCATGCAGACGGGCGATTGGCTGATAAGTGTCCGGATTGACGTAACGGCCAGCATCATCCAGACAGTCGCGGCGCACATGCATATGCACAACCTCGCCAAGTACGATGACGCGGCGCTCATAATCAATCAGCCGTTCTACCCGACATTCCATGGAGCACGGCGATTGAGGCAGCCAGCGGGAGCAAACCTGCGCACCTTCCTGCGATGACAGGCCGGCCATTGCCACTTCGTCAACATCCGGCTCAAAGCCGAGGCCGCAAACCAGCATGGCATCGGAAAGCGCCATATCCACCATATTCACGGTAAATTCCTGTGTTCTGCGGATATTGAGTACAGTATCCTTTTCCCGCCCGTCCTGCCTTGTCTGAATACCGAGAATGACAATCGCAGGATCATGAGAAAAGACGTTGAAAAAGCTCATCGGGGCGGCATTGTCCTGCCCGTTTTCCGCGCGGGTTGTGACCAGAGCAATCGGGCGCGGGCCGACAAAATTTGTCAGCAGCCGGTAGCGATCCTGCGGATCCATACGCGTGAAATCAAAATCCATTCATGTTCCCCCGTTTATTGTTGTGGAGTCGGCTCAGCTTAGAAAAATTCGCTAATATTGTCTACAAATATGTTGTCAATAATTTCCGTCTTTGTTTGCAATTAAAGAAAAGAAATTTGCTATATTCAGCGATATGAAGCTGATATATGAGATTGCAAATTCTGAAAGAGACGGAAGGTCTGACTGATGATTGGTGGTTCTGATTACGCTACAGAGCTGAGCGCAATTCGCCCTTGGACAGATATTGCACCGGCAATATCAGTCGCTGAGCGGCTGGAGCGTATTGAAAAAGCCCGCAAGCTGATGGCGGAAAGCGGTGCAGATGCGCTGATCGTCGGCGCAGGCACCAGCCTCAATTATTTCACCGGTATCGGTTGGGGCATGATCGAACGTCTGGTGGCGATGATACTGCCGCTGAAAGGCGAACCCTATCTGGTCTGTCCGGCTTTTGAAGCGGGGTCGCTGGAAGCCGTGCGTGTTATGGATGCGCGCATCCGCCTCTGGGAAGAGCATGAAAGCCCATCTGAGCTGGTGGCACAAATTCTGCAGGACGAGAATTGCAAGGTTCTGGCTATTGATCCGGCGCTGCCATTCGGCATGGCCAGCGGTATCGGTAAAGCTGCACCTTCCGTCACCTTGCAGGATGCAACGGTAATTATTGATGGCTGTCGCAGCGTGAAGTCACCGGCAGAAATCGCGCTCATGAAACAGGCCATGCAGATGACACTGGAAGTGCATCGTCGCGCTGCCCGTATTCTGCATGTGGGTATCAAAGCCAGTACTGTGCGCACATTCATCAATGAAGCGCATAAGGCTATCGGCAGCAATGGCAGCACTTTTTGCGCAGTGCAATTTGGCCGCTCAACGGCTTTCCCGCATGGGTTGCCGCAGGATGATGTGCTGGCCGAAAATGACGTGGTGCTGGTGGATACCGGCTGTCTGGTGCAGGGCTATAATTCCGACCTGACCCGCACCTATATTTTCGGCACGCCGACCTCTGAGCAGCAGCACATCTGGGATATTGAAAAAGAAGCGCAGCTTGCAGCTTTTGCAGCGGCTAAAATCGGTGCAACCTGCGGCTCCGTGGATGATGCAGCACGGGCAGTACTGGAGCGCCACGGTCTGGGGCCGGATTATCAATTGCCGGGTCTGCCACACCGTACCGGTCACGGCATTGGCATGACCATTCACGAGGCACCTTATCTGGTGCGCGGGAATAAGACTGTTTTACAGGCAGGTATGTGCGTTTCCAACGAGCCGATGATTGTTGTGCCGGAAAAATTCGGTATCCGTCTGGAAGATCATTTCTATATGACTGAACAGGGTGCTGAATGGTTCACCGAGCCGTCATTCAGCATGACGCAACCGTTCGGTTAAAAAACTAAAAGCCGCTCAAAACTGAGCGGCTTTTTTGTTTCCGGAGCGTGAATTATTTGCGCAATTCGGCTTCAATTTCATCCAGAACCTTGTCTTTGCCGATGCCGGTCAGAAAGGCCAGACCTTTGATGACCGGTTTGGTCACAGATGCTGAAATCGGTGTGGTGGAGACGATGAAATCCACATTATCTGCAAGAGACGGCACTTCCGTAGCTTTGGCCTGCTGAGCATTGAAAGTGAGGCCGCGCTTTTTCATTTCCTCGGTTACAGTGGCATTCACCGCTGTTGAGGTGGCGATGCCGGTGCCGCAGGCAAAGAGAATAGTTTTCTGTTTAGCCATGAGGTCGCTCCTTATAATATTATTTAACCGAGTAGTTTTTTAAGGTCGTCTGTTGTCTGTGCCAGTTTCAGACCGTCGAGAATCTCCGGTGACTGAATTGCGCCCATAATGGATTGCAGTGTTTCAATCTGCTTGTCCTTGTCATTAATGGCAAGCAGGAACACGGTGCCGACGCCGACTGTTTCATCCGGATCTTCCATATTTGCGAAATCAACCGGTGTTTTCAGCGTGGCCATGGCAATTGCTGCTTTCAGCACATGCTCAGGATCAGTGTGCGGCACAGCCACATTGTCAGTGCGCTCCAGCGGCAGGCCGGTCGGCATAGACTGTTCCCGTTTCACAACCGCATCGGCATAGCTGTCTTTGACATAACCAAGCTGATGCAACCGGCTGGCCAGGAGACGGATAACCTCCTCATTGGTTTTTGCCTCAACGCCGAGCAGAATTGCGTCAGCTGTTAGGGAATTGAAGAGGCTGATAGCCATCCTGTTTCTCCGTTCACTATGAATATTGTGCATTTACCCCGCGATAACGGGGTAAATGCTTGAGATGATTATCAGGCTGCGGCCTGATCTGCAGGTTCATCAGCGGCACCGGCTGCACGTTCCCAGGCCAGCGTATTGCGGCGGTAGAGTACAAACAGAGCAGCCACAACTACAGCCAGCACACCGATACCGGCAACGCCAAGCCACTGAATTGCTTCAATGATAACATATGGAATCCACAGGAAGCCATCGACCACCGAAGTAATCTGCAAGGCATTATCTGGCAGTTTGAAGCCCGAAGAGACGGCGGCGCTGGTGAATAGCGGTGCCAGAGCATTAGCCACATAGAAACCGATTGTCAGCGTGATTGTACCGACAATAACCATGCGGAACACATTGCCTTTCAAAAGCGGGGCGGTGAGCGCCACGATGAAAGGAATAACCGCAAGATCAGCAAACAGGATAACGCGGTTGCCCGGCAGGATAACCGAGAGCAGGATTGCAATCGGCACAAGGATCAGCGATGAAGAAATCGCAGCCGGATGGCCGATCAGGATTGCTGAATCAAGACCGACCAGCAATTCGCGGTCGCCGGTGCGCTTGCGCACAAATTCCTGCGCGGCATCAGATACCGGCAACAGGCCTTCCATCAGGATTTTCACCATGCGCGGCAGCAGCAGCATTACAGCAGCCAGTGTCATACCGGTGCCGAGAACTTTAGCCAGTACCGTGCCGAAATCACCGGCATTGTAGAAAGCGATGGTTCCCAGAACCAGACCGATAATCAGACCGAGCACCACCGGTTCCCCGAAAACACCGAAGCGGCGTTCAATGGTTTCTGTGCTGATATTGACTTTGTTAATGCCCGGAATGCGGTCGAGAACCCAGTTTACGACAATGGCAATCGGCAGAATTTGCGCCGATGCAATATGCGGAACGGAAATGCCCGGCACATCATAGAATTGCTGAACGGCACGCGCTGACCAGTCGGCAAACAGCAGCGACAGCGCGGCAACCAGAGCGGCAATGGCAATACCATAGGCCAGATTGTCAGTCGCCGCGACAACGAGCGAGCCGATAAAGGCGAAGTGCCAGAAGTTCCACACGTCAACATTGAGTGTGCGTGTCCAGCGCATCAGCAACAATGCAATATTGACGGCGATGCCGACCGGAATAACCCACAGGCCGACGGAAGAGCCGAAGGCAATGGCCGCGGCGGAAGGCCAGCCCACATCAACAATGTCACGCTTGATGCCGGTATTGGTAACGATTGCCTGAGCCACTTCACCGATTGAGGTGAACATCAGGCCAAGCACCAGATTGATACCGATAAAGGCAACGCCGATGGTGACGGCGGCACGAAATGCTTTGCCGACCTTTGCCCCAAGGATGACGGCGATAATAAAGATCACGATTGGCAGCAGGACTGTTGGCCCCAGTGTATCAATCGCGGATTTCAAGCCATTCAGGAATTCATTCATATCTCCAAGCCTCCCGGGATATGTAAGAGCGTTATTATGTTGTGATGCAACATTTGTTTTTTAGTTAATACCAAAGTGTATCTGCGAAATTTATATCCAAGTCAATCGGGGGCAAATGTGACCTGAAGAATTTCGCTCTTAATAAGCCGTGTTTTTAGCGGAAAATATACAGAAATTTACGCAGCTCAGAATTTTTTCCTGATGCTGCGCATTGGTTTTCGTGACGCTGCTGCGGCGTGGTTTTACGCTTTTGTACCGTCACCTGCGACTGTTTTACTGCAGATGAATTGAACAGAGGTATTGACTTGAATACAAATGTTCAATACCCGATTATAGAACTGATAAAATCAGACAGAGCGTCAAGCACCCAAAACGCTCTCAGGAGGAACTCATGACCACCAATGTTGCGCTGACAGGGCTTGCCCGCGATATGAAAGCCCGTGCTGATAGCGGCAGGCCAATTCGTATCGGCCTGATCGGATCAGGTGAAATGGGTACGGATATTGTGACCCGTGTTGCGCATATGCCCGGTATCGAGATTGGTGCTATTTCCGAATTGCGTGTGCCGAATGCGCTGAAAGCTGTTGATATTGCTTTTCAGGAAAGTGGTCATGGCCGTGAGGTTAATACTGCATCCGACCTGACAGCCGCTATGGAAGCGCACAAAGTTGCTGTTACTGACAATGCCGATCTGATCCTTGAGAATGATCTGATTGATGTGGTGATCGATGCGACGGGCGTGCCAGCCGTCGGCGCGGAAATCGGTCTGCGTGCCATGGAGCACGGCAAGCATCTCGTCATGATGAATGTTGAAGCAGATGTGACCATCGGCGCTTATCTGAAAAGCGAAGCGGACCGCCTCGGCGTCACCTATTCGCTTGGTGCCGGTGACGAGCCGTCTTCCTGTATGGAGCTGATTGAATTCGTGTCTGCTATGGGACACCCGATTGTTGCTGCCGGCAAGGGCAAGAACAATCCGCTCAATATTGATGCCGTGCCGGACGCCTATATGGAAGAAGCAATTCGCCGTAATATGAATGTGCGCATGCTGGTGGAATTTGTTGATGGTTCCAAAACCATGGTGGAAATGGCGGCAATCGCCAATGCCACCGGTCTGGTGCCGGATAAAGCCGGTATGCATGGTCCGGCTGCAACGCTCGATCAGCTGTCCTCAACCCTGATCCCTGAAAAAGATGGTGGCGTGCTCTCTCGTGTGGGCGTGGTTGATTATACGATCGGCAAGGGCGTGGCACCGGGCGTGTTTGTTGTTGCGGACATGTCCCATCCGCGTATTAGTGAGCGTATGGAAGATCTGAAAATGGGCAAAGGTCCGTATTTCACCTTCCATCGTCCTTATCACCTGACCTCGCTGGAAGTGCCGCTGACCTGCGCCCGCGTCGTGCTCTATGGCAAGCCGGATATGGTGCCGCTGGATAAGCCTGTGGCGGAAGTCGCAGCTGTGGCCAAGAAGGATATGGCGATCGGTGAAACCCTCGATGCCATCGGTGAATATTGCTACCGCGCATGGATCATGACTGCCGGTGAAGCCCGCGCCGCTAAAGCCATTCCATGTGGTTTGCTGCAGGGCGGTATCGTTACTGCGCCGATCAAAAAAGGTGAATTGATCACCTATGCCAATGCCGCTGTGGCTGCAGGTTCCAAGATCGCAGAATTGCGCGCCCGTCAGGACAGACTGGTCTACGGCGCCTGACATTTTTGAATTTGATATATGGCCTCATCAGACCCCCGTTCTGATGAGTGCCTTGAGGAGTAAACTTTGATGGCTCAGGTCAAAAAGGCTCAGACGGACGATGGCGCGAAGGGTGATTTGCGCAATCTGCCTTTTGCTTTCCGTGAATATTCACCGGAAAAGCTGAAAGAAGCGCTGCATAAAATGTATCTGATCCGCCGTTTTGAAGAAGGCGCGGAAGAAAGCTACACGCGCGGTCTTATTCACGGCACTATGCATCTGTCCATCGGGCAGGAAGCCAGCGCTATGGGTATATGCCTGCCGTTGGAAGAAAATGACATGATCGGCTCGACCCACCGTGGCCATGGTCATTGTATCGCCAAAGGTGCTGACATTGGCCGTATGTTTGCCGAGTTCTTCGGCAAGGAAACCGGCTATTGTAAGGGTCGCGGCGGCTCCATGCATATTGCTGATGTTTCAAAGGGTAATCTCGGTGCCAATGGTATTGTCGGCGGCGGTATTCCGATTGCTGTCGGTGCTGCTCTGTCGGCCAAGAAACAGAAAAACGGCAAGGTCGTTATTTCCTTCTTCGGTGACGGTGCCAATAATGAAGGCGCGTTTCACGAGGCGCTGAATATGGCCTCGGTCTGGAAACTGCCGGTGGTTTTTGTTTGTGAAAACAACGGCTATGGCATGTCCACCTCGACCAAACGCTCGACAGCAGTTGAAAATATCGCTGACCGTGCTGCCGCCTATAATATGCCGGGGGTGATTGTGGACGGCAATAATCTCTCTGATGTGGCCGAAGCTGCCCATGAGGCGATTGAGCGGGCGCGCCGCGGTGAAGGCCCGACCCTGATCGAGAATAAGACCTATCGTCTGCGCGGCCATTCCAAGAGCGACCGTAACCGCTACCGCACTAAGGAAGAGATCGAGGATTGGGCAACCAATCGTGATCCGATTGCCCGCTTTGAGGCTGATCTGAAAACCTACGGCCTCATTGATGATGCCGAAATTGAAACAATCCGCACCAATGTCGAAAAAGAGATCGCTGACGCTATCGAGTTCGCCAAGAACAGCCCGTCACCGGATCTCTCCAATCTGACACGCGACGTATACACGGACTGATAGAAAAATGGACACGACAATCCGTGAGTTGAGTTATTCGCAGGCTATTCAGGAAGCGATGGCAATCGCCATGGAGCGCGATGAACGCGTTTTCCTGATGGGTGAAGATATTGGTGTTTATGGCGGTGCTTTTCAGGTCACCGGCGATCTGGTGCATCGTTTCGGTGAAGACCGCGTGATGGATACGCCGATCTCCGAGCTTGGCGGTGCCGGTGTTGCCGTCGGTGCAGCGCTGACCGGTATGCGCCCGATTTTTGAATTCCAGTTCTCTGATTTTGCGGCGCTCGCAATGGAGCAGATCGTTAATCAGGCGGCAAAAATCCGTTACATGCTGGGCGGTGCGGTTTCCGTGCCGCTGGTAATGCGCTTTCCTGCCGGTTCCGGCACCGGTGCTGCAGC
Organism: Pseudochrobactrum lubricantis; assembly: GCF_041929865.1. Classification (NCBI taxonomy): domain Bacteria; kingdom Pseudomonadati; phylum Pseudomonadota; class Alphaproteobacteria; order Hyphomicrobiales; family Brucellaceae; genus Pseudochrobactrum; species Pseudochrobactrum lubricantis. The sequence continues at coordinate 317,934 of NZ_JBHEEE010000001.1, read as the reverse complement.
GCAGCACAGCCAGAGCATTGAGGCGTGGCTGGGCCATGTGCCGGGTCTGAAAGTTGTCCAGCCTTCCACCCCTTATGATATGAAGGGCATGTTGCTGGCAGCGGTTGAAGATCCTGATCCGGTGATGATCTTCGAGCATAAGCTGCTTTACAAAATGAAGGGCGAAGTCCCTGAAGGTTATTACACCGTGCCGCTTAACAAGGCGAAAGTGGTGCGTGAAGGTACAGATTTGACCATCGTTGCCTCGGCAATTATGGTGCATAAGGCGCTGGATGCGGCTGCTGAACTAGCCAAAGAAGGCATCAATGTTGAAGTGATTGATTTGCGTTCTGTGCGCCCGATTGACCGCGAAACCATTATTGCCAGTGTGAAGAAAACCTCGAAACTGATGTGCGTTTACGAGGCGGTTAAGACATTGGGTATCGGCGCTGAAATCAGTGCGCTTGTCGCTGAAAGCGATGCATTTGATTATCTTGATGCTCCGATCATTCGTCTTGGCGGTGCGGAAACACCAATCCCTTATAATCCTGATCTTGAACGGGCAACGGTGCCGCAGGTGCCGGATATTCTCAAAAGCGCCCGTGAACTTGTGAAGGGGGCGCGCTAGTCATGGCGGTTGAAGTCATCCTGCCTAAAGTTGATATGGATATGGAGACCGGCCAGATTTCGCGCTGGTACGCCAAGGATGGCGATACGGTCACCAAAGGTCAGTTGCTGTTTGAGATTGAAACTGACAAAGCCGCTATGGAAGTGGATGCACCGGCATCCGGCATTCTCGGCGATGTGTCTGCTGCGGAAGGCGCAGTTGTGCCGGTCGGTCAGGCTGTTGCATGGATTTATGCTGAAGGCGAGGAGCGGAAAGCTGCCAGCAAACCGGTTTCAGAATCGGCTGTTGAACCGCAAATATCGCCTTCAGTCTCTGAAGCCCCCGCTGTGCAGCCGGTTGTTACCCCCGCGCCGGTTGCACAGACTGAAATTGCAGGCATTCGTGCAACACCGCTGGCGCGCAGGCTGGCAAAAGATGCAGGTCTTGATCTGAGTGCGGTACAGGGTTCCGGTCCTAAAGGCCGTATTCAGAAGAAAGACATAGAGTTCAGCTTGGCGGCTGCGACCCCTGTTGCTTCGCCGGTGCAGGCCACTGCACCTCGTCCGGTACTCACATCACCGGTGCAAGCTGCGCTCAATGCGGTCTGGTTGCGCCAAGGTGAAAGCGGGCAGTTGCCAATTGTGCTGATCCATGGCTTTGCGTCAGATCTCAATAGTTGGCGCATGCTGCTGGCCGGCGGTACTTTACGCAATCCGGTTTTGGCGCTTGATCTGCCAGCCCATGGCGGCTCACCGCGCTACGTGCCGGAGAGTATTGATGCGATTGCGGCCAGTGTGGAAGCAACACTGGCGGCGCATGGAGTTGAAGCCTGTATTCTGGTCGGTCATTCGATGGGTGGCGCTGTTGCGGCTGTCACAGCCGCGCGCGGCATTGCTGATGTGCGCTCGCTGGTGCTGATTTCCTCTGCCGGTCTCGGCCCGCAGATCAATGGTGCATTCCTCAATGGTCTGGTACAGGCCAAAAGTGAAGCAAGCATTGTACCTTGGCTGAAAGAACTGTTTGCCGATGAGAATATGCTCTCCAGAGCCTTCATCAATGCGACGGTTGCGCAGGCACAGGATACGGAATTGCGCGAAGCGCAGGCCGGTATGGCGGCGCATTTATGTGCGGACAATACGCAGACATTTGAAATCCGCTCAAGCCTTGAGGGGCTGGTAATTCCTGTACGGCTGATCTTCGGTGCGCAGGATCGCATTATTCCCGTGGCTCATGCCCATGGCCTGCCGGGAGAAGTTGGTGTGCATGTGTTCCGCAATTGCGGACATATGCCTCAGCTGGAGCAGCGTGATGCTGTGCTGCGTATCATTGGCGAGTGCAGCAGGGCAGCACAATAAAATTGCAGAAAACAGGCTGCATACCGTTCCCTCTGTATAGCCTGTTTTTCTGATCCCACCCCCGCCGGATGCAAGGCTTTCCTTTCCATCCTGCGGGGGATTTTTAATTTTAATTCTGTGATGGCTGCGTGAGTGCAACGGCAGGATTGTCTGCGCCGAGTGCACGCTGCACTGCCGCGCGTGCCGAGGCAAAATCCGGCATCACCCAATTGGGTTCCTGTCCCAAAAACTTGTCGAGAAAGGCGATGGCAAAACCCGGCATTTCAGACGCATTTTCTTTATACGTCCACCAGGTGCGCAGATCATTGGCGCTCTGGTCAATATCGGGGCTTATGCCGAATTCCTGTTCCTGTATCGCGGCAATCGCACAAATACAGTAATTGGTATAGAGAAAACCTTCCGGCCAGAAACGGATGATTTCGTTCAAATTTTCCATCTCGCCGGTCAGAACTTTATCCGGCGCATTCACGGCTCTGGCGGGGCTGAGGCGGATCAGTTCTTTAAGAACCAGACCGGCGGCAAAAATAATGAAATCCTTGCGGTCAACAGCAGCATAATGCTTGTTCTGATTGACCAGCTCGATCCAGTTGAGAAAGGCTTCCGTCAGGCGTTTTTCATCAATATCATAGCGCATACCGGTCATTTCGGTAATCAGACCGGCATGTTTACGCAAAGTCGCCCGAAACCAGCGCAGTTGACGCAGCCTGTGCCGTAAATCAGGCACATTTGCCATCTGGTTTTTGAATAGCAGATCCATCATGAGCTCTTTCTTGTATCGGTCTTTTATGCGGGCACTTTATTGACAGTAATCATAAGCGATGACAGGAGAAATGTCATGGTCCATTCGCTTTGACCTGCGTGTAATGAATTATACATATTGACATTGAAAAAAACAAATGTTCTCTAATTCACTCGGGAGAATGAGCTGATGACGGGTTCAGAGGCAGTCGGGAGGATATCGTATGGCGATATGGCAATGGGCATTATTAGCTTTGGCATTGCTCTGGGGTTTCCAGTCGCTGGGTGTCTGGTTCCAGATGCGTCACTATACCGATGTCATGAAGGGCATCAGCAATAAATACAAAGACGGATATGTTGGTGCCGGCCATGTGCGCGGGCGTTTCGGTAAGGGCGTTATTGTTCTGATCGTGGTGGATCGTGATCTGGTTGTGCGCAGATTGCTGGAGATGAGCGGTCGTACAGTCTTTGCCAAATTCACCCGTCGTGATGCTTTTGAAGGGCTGACACTGACCCAATTGCGGGAGCAGCTGGAACAGGACGTATTTCAGCCGGCTGTGGCACATGCGGTGCGTTCTGCAATCGAGCAGGCCGAAAGGCTGGCTGATACGTCTGACGGAGAGACCGGATTAACCGGTCTGAAGATAGCGGAAGCCTGAACTAAAAAAGAGTAGGGGAGGCCGCATGTCCGGTGCGGCAATCAGGGAGGTAATATGTCAATTACAGCAATGTTGGCACAACATGCCGACGTCACCATGCAATCCCTGCATCATGCGGGGGGGCTGGTATCCGACGCAGTGTTAAACGCAGGGCTGCACAGCAAAATGGCGGTGCAGCAAAGTGGCAATGATCTCGTGGTATTGGCGCAGGCCAGCACCGATACGGGAACAGCGGCTGCAACCGGCGGCAATATCACTGTCGATCAGTTCCGTGAACGCCTGCAAAATGTGCAGCAGGAAGAACAGCTCGGCTGGCTTACCGCTTTGGGTAAACACTTTATTGGTGTGTTCCAGAAGGGTGGCGAGGTTCTGACCGGCTTTGTTACCGGCATCATTCCGACACTGATCGTGCTGATGACCGCTTTCTACGCGATCACCGAACTGGTGGGAGAAAAGCGCGTGCATGGTCTGGCGCGCGGTGCCGGACGTATCGCGCTGACCCGTTATACGGTTTTGCCTTTACTTTCTGTTTTCTTCCTGACCAATCCGATGGCCTATACATTCGGGTCGTTTCTCGCAGAAAAGCATAAGCCTGCATTTTACGATGCTGCGGTTTCCTATGTGCATCCGCCGCTTGGTCTGTTCCCGCATATCAATCCGGGCGAGTATTTCGTCTGGGGCGGCATTCTTGTGGCTCTGCTGGAGCTGGAAAAGAAGGGCGCAGTGCCGGGCGGTTATCATATCACTGTGGCCATCTGGTATGCGCTGGTCGGTCTCGTAGTGATCCTGCTCAAAGGTATGCTGACAGAACGTATTACCGCCATTATGGCGCGCCGTCAGGGCATTGAGCTCTGAGGGGCGGGAGGGGAACATGGCAAAAACCTATAAATCCGTAACAATTAATCCGGGTTCCGGCGGCTGGGGCGGCCCGCTGACCATTCAGCCGACCGAACAGCGTAACAAGGTTGTTTCTGTCACCGGTGGCGGTATTCACCCGATTGCCCGTCAGATTGCAGACCTGACCGGTGCTGAAGCGGTTGACGGCTTTAAAAGCCCGCCGATTGAAAGCGAAATGGCTGTTGTAATCGTGGATTGCGGCGGCACGGCACGTTGCGGTGTCTATCCGCGCAAACGCATTCCGACGGTTAATGTGATGCCGGTCGGTCAGTCAGGACCATTGGCACAGTATATTACCGAAGATATCTATGTGTCGGGTGTGAAGTCTGAAAATATTGCCCTTGCAGATGGTTCCGCACCGGCGGCTGCCGCTGCGGCACAGACCAAGGCTGAGGCACCTGCTGCTGCACCGGTTGAACAGCCTTCTGAGGGCGGTCTGATCGGCTTTATCAGCAGTGTCGGCCGTGTAATGGGCGGTATTGTCGGCGTATTCTTTAATGCCGGTCGCCGTACCATCGATCAGGTTATCCGTAACGTATTGCCGTTCATGGCTTTCGTTACCATGCTGATCGGTTTCATCCTCTATACCGGTATCGGCGATATTCTCGCACAGCCGCTGGGGCCGCTTGCCAATAATATTATCGGCTTGCTGATCCTCTCCGCAATCTGCGGTCTGCCGTTTCTGTCGCCGGTTCTCGGACCTGGTGCGGTGATTGCGCAGGTGGTTGGTGTGGCAATTATCGGGCCGCAAATTGCCAATGGTACAATTGCTCCGGCAATGGCTCTGCCTGCACTGTTTGCCTATAACACGCAGGTCGGTTGTGACTTCGTGCCGGTTGGTCTGGCATTGGGTGAAGCCAAGCCGAAAACCATCGAGATCGGTGTTCCTGCGGTTCTCATCAGCCGTCAGATCATGGGGCCGGTTTCGGTGCTGATTGCATGGGCTGTGAGCCTGATGGTTCTTTAAAATACACAATACAAAGAGCGGTCTGGTCGCCAGGGACTGACCGCTCTTTTAATACTAATTTGAATGACAGATTGAAAGGTTCCGCCATTATGACAATTTCTCTTAAAACGCGGATTACCGCTGTGGGTCCTGAAGTGGCGGATCTGGCTGAAGGCGGCGTAGTTATCCTGTTTGCTGACGGCTCTCCGTCAGAGCTGGCTGAGGTTTCTGTGCTTCATGCGGTGGAAGACCAACCGTCTGCAGAAGCCCCTGCTACCGGCGCAAAGATCAGCATCGGTTCTCTTGAGGCGACTATCACTTCTGTCGGCTCCAGCGCGTGGCAAAAAGTGCTGGATATCGGCCATGTGGTGATTTCGTTCAACGGTTCTGAAAGCACCGAGCGTCCGGGAGAAATTTGCGCTTCCGAAGTGGATACGCAGGCGCTGGTGGCACAATTGCAGGCCGGCGCCGCTATTATCATTCACGCATAATATTTAGACGACTGAAACAGGTATAGCATGGAACGCTCGACAATCGTACGGGTGCATGAAGGTTTACATGCACGGCCGGCTACCCGCTTTGTGAAGCTTGCCAAGAGCTTTGAATCGGACATTGAGATTGCTAAAGCGGACAAAAGTGTCAGCGCAAAAAGCTCTGTGAAGCTGATGCTGCTCGGGGTCAAGGAAAATGACACGGTGACCGTACGAGCCGAAGGTGCAGATGCGATTGAGGCACTGGAAACGCTGATCGGCTATCTGGAAAATCCGCTGTCGGGTCTGGATGAAAATGCGGATGCTCCTGTTGTTGCGAGCGCGCCTGCATCTGTTGAACCAGTAGTTCCGGCTGTTACGGTGGCAGAGCCGGAAGAGACCGGTTTTATAGCCGGTATTGCGGCCAGTGAAGGCGTGGCAATTGGTGAGGCCTATCCGTTTTTCCCGCCGGAAATCTCTGCTGATAACCGCACGTTGAAAACCTCTGAAATATCCGCAGAACTTGCCCGTTTTCATGATGCTGTCGCGCATGTTCAGCAGCGTATGGATGCGGAGCTGAAAGCGGATAATCTTGCCGAGAGCGATCGCGGTATTATTGCGGCATTGAAGGATATTGCTGCGGACGAGACTTTGCTTGATGAAGCAACAGGACTGATCCGTGGCGGGCTGGATGCGCTCTCCGCCATGCTCGGTGCCAGTGCAGCCGTTGCCCGTCAGTTCTCAGAGATTGATGACCCTTATCTCAACGCCCGTGCTGATGACGTGCAGGCCGTTGGCCGTCAGATTTGTCTGGCGCTTCTGGGGCAGCAGGATATCAGTCTGGAAGCCTTGCCGGATGGCGCTATTCTGATTGCTGAAGATATCGGTGCATGGGATTTCGCCCGCGCACCGCTGAAAAAGATCGGTGCGATTGTCTGTGGCCATGGCGGCGCAACTTCCCATGTGGCGATCATTGCCCGCACTCATGGTATTCCGGCGGTGCTCGGTCTGGGTAAGGCGGTGCATCAGTTGAAAGATGTGAAGCAGATTGCTGTTGACGGCAGTAAAGGCCGTGTCGCGCCGGATCCGGATGAAGCAATCTGCGCGGATTTCAAGCAGCGTATTGCAGACGCGAAGGCTGAAAAACAGGCTTTGGAAGCCTATCGTACCATGATCCCGCAGCGGGCCGATGGTACAGTAATTGAAGTTGCCGCCAATCTCGGTGCGCTGGAAGAGATTGAGGTGGCGCAGGCTGCCGGTGCAATGGGCGTTGGCCTGTTCCGTACCGAACTGCTGTTCATGAAACATATGCATCTGCCATCGGAAGATATGCAGACAGAAACCTATTCAGCGTTGCTGAAGGCTTTTGCACCTTATCCTGTGATTGTACGCACGCTTGATATTGGTGGTGACAAGCCGATTGCCGGTATTGAATTTCCGCAGGAGGAGAATCCGTTTCTCGGCTGGCGCGGTATCCGAATGTGTCTTGACCGGCCGGATATTTTCAAGCCGCAATTGCGTGCCCTGCTGCGTTCTGCCGTGCATGGTCAGCTTAAAGTCATGCTGCCGATGATCTCGGATGTGGCGGAAATCCGCGCAACCAAAGCTTTGATTGAGACATGCAGACAAGAACTGCTCAGTGAGGGCAAGGCTTGCGGTCAGTTTGACCTTGGTGTGATGATTGAAACACCTGCTGCTGTTTTTGCTGCACAACAGCTGGCACAGGAGGCCGCTTTCTTCTCAATCGGCACCAATGATCTCACCCAATATGTTATGGCTGCAGACCGGCTTAACCCAACCGTTGCCAAGCTGAATGATGTTTCACATCCGGCGGTAATGGCTGCCATTGAGATGACTGCAAAAGCGGGCGTGCAAGCCGGTATTATGGTGGGAATGTGCGGTGAGGCGGCAGCACGACCGGATCTGATTGCAGAATTTATCCGCATGGGGCTGACAGAACTGAGCATGAGCCCCGCTTCCATCCCGCGGGCAAAGAAGCTGATTTCTGAACTAAAATAAAAATAAACACCGCTGCAAAACGCAATGTTGCAGCGGTGTTTTTGTCTTTACGGCAGATGAAAAATCAGTGTGGCAAACAGTTTTTGCAGAGCCGCTTCATCCTTGTTCTGCAAGCTTTCAAGAATACGCTCGCCGCGTGCTTCCACTGCCAGCAGGGCGCTTTCCAGATTATCAATATTTTCCATATCGACCGGTTTGGCCGTTGCCAGTCCACAGGCCAGACTAATGGCCGCAAAGCCTGAAATCAGAGCTTGTTCGGACAGGCTGCTGGACTGGCGCACCGGCTGCTGGCGCAATATTTCCTGAAACAGCGCCGTGCACAGTCTGGCAGTCTGCTGGATCACATCAGTTTTCGGGTCATGCAGGCGGGCAATATCCGCACTATAGCGCTGTTTCATATGATTATAGACCGACATGAAAACGGCTTCCTGAATCAGCACATTTTCTGCTTTGTTGCGGCGTAACACGGCCTTGGTCAGATAATACATATCGCGATGAAACGCGCGCTGCCCTTCCTGCCCGCTTGTGAAATAGAAGCTCAAACCCTGCACATCCGGCGCAGTGTCATGAATGGACGGATTGTCGGAAACCAGAGAAATCGAGATATTTTCAGCGGTGCTGAATGCTTTATCCATCACTGTTGCCGCAACATGTGCAGCACGGTTGAGGACAATATCCGGCAGGATTGCCGGTTCCGCAGCCTCATTCTGGCCGTGACGGGTACGGCGCAGGGCATAACGCAGGCCTCGCAGCTTGTCTTTGATACTGACGGCGATGTCGTTCGGAATGTCCTGATGCATGGTCGTTCATCCTGCGCGCATGATGCGGGTATAACCCGAAATGATGACGGGATTATTGTTTCTTCATGGCTGAAAAAGCAATAAGCTGCGCGCAGAAAAACCTGCTTATCGGCCAGTCTTTCAGCAGGTCGTATAAGTATGTGCAAAATATTCGGGGAATTGGGTTGAAAAGCACAAAGCGCAAATCGGGTAATGTTCAGGAAACACCGGAATTTATCGTCGGATCAGAAGGCGTCGCCAGCGAGAATAAAACCAACCGGCTGCGCACCCGCGCGGCGTGGATGTATTATGTTGAGCAGATGACTCAGAATGACATTGCGGATGTGCTTGGTGTCGGTCGTGTAACGATTGTGCGGCTGCTGGCCGAAGCCCGTGCCCGCAATGAGGTGAAGATCACGATTGAAGGCAAGCTGGCCGGTCTGACTGCGCTGGAAAGAATGCTGGAGCAGACCTTCGGGCTGGAACGGGCAATCGTTGCACCGCTGTCAACGCCGGAGACTGACCCGATTGTGCCGATTGCCGCTGCAACCGGTGCCTATCTTTCCGAGAAAGTACAGCACGGTATGCGCATTGGTGTGGGCTGGGGGCGCACATTATCCGGCACTTTGCAGCATATCGGTGCGCGCAGTCTTAATGATCTTAAAGTGATTTCGCTTCTCGGCGGAATTGCACAGCCGCGCCGGTTCAATCCGCCGGAATTTGCCTGGCAATTCGCGCAGATTTTTCAGGGCGAGGGCTATCTGATTCCCGCTCCGGCACTGGTTGACAGTCAGGAAACGCGCGAGGCGTTGGTTGAACGCTGCGGCCTGAAAGATGTTTTCGAAATGGCTGATGATCTGGATATGGTGCTGCTCAGCATCGGCGGCATTGAAACGGCCAGCAGCACATCCTATCGCGTTGGTCTGATTGATGAAGCGCAGAAGCGCTCTTTGATCGAGAATGGCGCAGTCGGCGATATGCTGTTCCATTTCTATGACCGCAATGGCGAGATCGTTTCCGATCCGGTGCATGAGCGCGTGATGTCGGTCAGCATGGATAAGTTGCAAAAAGCACCGGTGCGTATCCTCACTTCCGGCGGGCCGGAAAAAGTGGTGGCATTGCTTGGTGCGATGAAACTGCTGAAACCGACGGTTTTCATCACCGATGAAATCAGTGCCGCTGAAATGCTGAAGAAATATCAGGTTGAGAGTTAAAACTCTAACGTCCCCCTCCGGCTGAGGAGGGGGATGGCTAGCTGACCCTTGGATTAAAGATTTTTGATCGCATTGATGCGATCGATACCGCCGACAACCGGTGCAAAATCATCCCAGACGGTTTTTGCACCGGCCTGCCATTGGTCGTAGTTTTCCGGCTGCAGAACCTGCGCACCATGCTCTTTGGCCGTGGTGATCGCTGCGGCTTCATCATCAACGATCAGCTGATTAAAATAGCCGGTGGCCTCTTGTGATGCTTCCTGCAGCACCTGCTGTTGCTCGGCATTGAGACCGTTCCAGAAATTGGCAGAGAAATAGACCACACCCGACGCCCAGATATGGCTCGTCTCGGTGACAAACGGCACAACCTCATAGAGCTTGAAGCTCGCATAGGCTGATTTTGTCAGATCCATCGCATCGGCAACGCCGGTTTCCAGTGCATTATAGGTTTCCGTGATCGGAATACCCACTGGCGTGGTACCGAAATTGCTCCAGAGCTTGGTATGCAGCGGGCTTTGAATAACGCGGATGCGCTTGCCTTTGAGTTGTTCCGGCTTGGTCACGGCTTCTTTGGTCAGCAAATGCCGCGCGCCGTAATTGATGAAGCCGGTAGCGATAAAGTTCTGCGCTTTGAGCTTTTCTTTCAGATCATTACCGGTCTCGCCCTGCACGGTTTTCAGCACATGGTCAGCATCTTTGAACAGGAATGGCAGGTCGAGAATTTGCAGTTCCGGCACCCAGCCGGAAAGCGCGGAAACGGTGGAGAGACTGCCCTGAATTGAGCCGAGGCGGATGCCCTCAGCTACTTCCTTTTCACCACCCAAAGCACTGTCTTTGACGATGTTGAAACGGAACTGTCCCGGCAGTTTTGCTTCCACGAGATCACGGATTTTCAACCAGATTTTGGTTTCCGGCTTATCGTCGCCAAATAGCGAGGCGATAGTGATAGCGGTTTTAGCCTGCGCCGTGCGGATGAGGGCAGGCATGGCAAGGGCGGTGGCAGTGCCGAGCGTGGCTGTGCGCAGAAAATGGCGGCGGTTAAGCGTAATCATAGCGGGAGGATCCTTATGAGAGCAGGTCAGATGAGCAGAGCCCATGCGCCGAGAATGACGAGAGAAAACAGCAGAGCGATGAAATAGGGTGTCATGGCTTTGAAAAGAGCCGTGGCGGGGAGGCGGGTAACACCGCTGACCACAAAGACCAGCATACCGACCGGTGGTGTCAGCCCGCCGATCATCAGATTGACCACGAGAATGACGCCGAACATCACCGGATCAATACCGGCAGCAACGGCAATTGGCAGAAAGATCGGGCCGAACAGCAAAATGGCAGCACCAATATCCAGCACAAGGCCGACAACCAGCAATACGAGATTGATGGCAATCAGAATGATGATCGGGTTCGCGCCAAGACCGTTGACCAGATCGGAAATCGTGCCGGAAATATCATCCACCGCCAGCAGGAAAGCGAAAGGACTGGCCGTGCCGATAAGTAAGCCGATAGCAGAGGCTTCTTTGCCGGATTGCCTGAAAATATCATAGAGCGATGCAGTTCCGACTTTGCCGATCAGAGCCATAACCAGTGTATAGAGCGCAGCAATAGCAGCGGCCTCTGTGGTGGTGACAACGCCCATGCGGATGCCGACCACAACGATAATGCCAAGGCCGAAAGCGGGGATGGCACCGATGGCTGAATGCAGGCGTTCCTGTCCGCTGGCACGCGGCTGTGTTGCCTGTTCACGCACGGTCAGATGAATGGCGACGGCAAGGCAGAGAGCCATGATCGCACCGGCAAAAAAACCGCCGACAAGCAATGCGCCGACTGAGAGATTGGTTGCCGCTGCGAGAATGAGAAAAGCAATAGACGGCGGGATGACATTATCCAGCACGGAAGTCGCCGCAATAATTGCACCGGCCTGTGCAGGCGGATAGCCGCGCTTTACCAGTTCCGGCTGGAAGGTTGCAGCGCCGAAGGCCGCATTGGCGACAGAAGAGCCGGAAGCACCGGAAAACAGTACACTGGTCAGCAATGTGGTTTGCGCCAATCCGGCACGGCGATGGCCGACAAGTGATGAGGCAAATTGCACGATTTTCTGCGCAATGCCTGCGGCGGTAAGCAGGCTGCCCGCCAGCAGAAAGAACGGAATTGCCAGCAGCAGGAATTTGGAAATACCGGTCACGGTGGAAGACACCACAGCCGGTTCCGGCAAGGTGCTGCCAAAGGCAATGGCAATATAGGCGGCGGCCAGAAATGCATGGGGCAAAGGTGCAGCAACCAGCAGTCCGGCCAGAGCAATTAGACCCAGTACAATGCTCGGGCTTAAATCCGTATCAATATGGATATGACTGACCGCGATATAGAGCGCCGTTGCCAGCAGACCGGCAATCAGCAGATCCGGTATTTTATTCTCGCTGATGCGCTGTAGCCCCAGCACAATCAGAATAAAGAACCCGCCGAGACCGAGAAAACCGAACCTGATCCACTCCGGCAGGCCGAGTGTCGGAGAAATACCGCCGAGCAGCACAGCAATTCGCGCGCTGCCGAAGCTGAGGATCAGCCCGCTCATCAGCGTGAAAGTGTCCGCAATAATAGCCGCGCCACGCTGACCCGAAGGCGAGAGGCGGGATGTCACCAGATCAAGCCGCATTGCCAGTGCCGAATTGATGGCCAGCGGCGCACCAAAAGCAATCAATGCAACATAGAGCCATGTCGCCAGTTCTTCAGAGCCGAGAAGACCGGTATTGAAGCCGTAGCGCAGCACCACTGTTGTCAGCACAATCAGCAGCAATGCGGCAAGGAGCGCTGCACAGATTGCACCCAGCAGATTTTCAATGCTGGTCAGCATTGTTCTGGCAAAGGATTGCACCGGTGTTATTGCGATCGCGGGATAGGTCTTCACTGTACTCATCGTCAAGCCGGAACTGCCTTGGAGAGGTCGCGGTCAAACAGTGTTGACCATGTGTAATTCTTTGCTTGCTTTACTTCTGTTGAAACATCAAGACGCGGCAGCACAGTTTCCCCGAAACGATAGGCTTCTTCCAGCAATGGCATACCGGAGAGGATGAATGTTTCCACACCGGCTTCACGATAGGCCTCCAGTGTGCGGATCACCGTATCCGGCGAGCCGACAATGGCAGTACCCGGACCCGGACGCACAAGGCCGATACCCGCCCAGAGGTTTGGTGCAACTTCCAGATCACGTAAGTTTTCAGGTTTAACACCGCCATGCAAAGCACTCATGCGTTTTTGACCAACGGAATCCGTGTTGGAAACAAAGCGCTGATTGGCGGCAATGGATGCGGCATCCATCTGAGCATAGAGATCATTGGCGGCCTCCCATGCTTTGGCATCCGTATCGCGCACAATTACATAAAGGCGGATGCCATATTGCATAGTACGACCGAATTGCTTGGCACGTTCTTTGACCTTGGCGATTTTGGCTCCGATCTGCTCCGGTGTTTCGCCCCATGACAGGTAAGTGTCGGTATGTTTGGCGGAAACATCGAGCGCTTTATCGGAGGAGCCGCCGAACCAGAGCGGCGGCGGGGCAATCGTATCACTCACCGGCAGTGCCAGTTTGGCACCGGTTGTAGTGAAATATTTGCCCTGATAATCCACACTCTCACCGGCAAACAGTCTGTGCCAGATGGTCAGATATTCATCGGCCATATCATAGCGTTCATCATGGGGAATGTTCATACCATAGGCACCGAGCATTTTAGCGTCACCCGATACCACATTAACCAGCAGGCGGCCGTTGGAAAATTCCTGAAAACTCGCTGCCATTTTGGCAAGCAAAGTCGGCGCAATCAGACCCGGATGAATGGCAACGAGAAATTTCAGTCGCTCCGTATAGGGCAGCAGCGAATTGGCCAATCCCCATACATCATGGGCGCCGGTGGCAAAGAGTGCGCCGGTATAGCCCAGCTGGTCATATGCCATGGCAAGCTGCTTGTAATAGCCGAGATCAACCTTGCGGGAACCTTCAGGCTTCCACGGATAGGCACCGTCAGGTGCGCACATATACCAGAAAATATTCATATCATTGTCCGTATTCGTAAATTGCGGTGATGGGTGCGATCAGGCAGCCTGCGGATAAATCTGCGCAAGGCGGTCAAAATGCCCGTGACGATGCAGAACTTCTGCTTCTGTCTGCTGTTCTGTGAGGATGGTTTCATCCGCCGGAATGACAGTGAAATCGCGTGAGGCAATTACCTTTTCCCAGCCTTGCAAACTGGCTTCCGTTGCGCCGCTTTCCACCAGCCTGCGGGCGGCCTGATGCGGATCGGCAGTGATTTCACGGCCTATCCGTGCCAGTTCCTGCGCAATTTTCAGGCGGGTTGCGGCATCAAACCCGCTGCTTTCCAGCGTCCAGAACAAAGAGCGGTTGGGAATAGTGGAGCCGCAGCGTGAGAGCAGGCGGATATCATCGCGCTCAAGTGCATTTTCCAGCCGCGGTGCCATAGCAATCCACGCATCAACACGACCGTCGAGCAGGGCGGGCAGGGCGTCATTGACCTCCGGTTCGACGCGTTCAATATCGGCGAGGCTGAGACCGGCCTCTTCCAGATTGCGTGCCAGATAATAGGTCTGGAAAGAGCCGTCCACCAGCCCGATGCGACGGTGTTTCAGATCAGATGTGGATTTGATCGGGCTGTCAGCGCGCACCAGAATGGCACCATTGGCAGGGCGCGGTGCGGAGGCGGCGATATAGTTGACAGGCAACCCGTCCAAAGCTGCAGTGATCGGCGGGGTTGAGCCGGTGCCGCCAAAATCAATCTTGCCTTCTGTAATCAGTCTGCCGGTGTCGCGTCCTTCTCGGTAGGCAACAAACTCACCATCGAGTGCGGCAAAGGCATCAGGCCAGACCTGTGCGATACGCAGATGCAGATTGCTGGGATGAACACCGATTTTCATAAACTGCCCTTTCAGAAGACAGGCAGAAACCGGAATTATCCGCCTGTGGTACTGAGATACAATTTACGTTTTTGTAAAATGAAAGCCAAAGCGGGCTGTTCTAATTTTGTGCGGCTTTATAACGGATTATTCTAGTTTTTGGCATGTGCGCAGGTCATAATTTTTAACGCTTGAATTTATAACATATTGATTAATATCAGTTATCAATATATTTTTTTATAGAATGTTTGCGCGTGGTTATAATGAGAGGTTTAATGACCAAGCCGGTTGCAGCCCGTTTATGCCGTTCTGTCACCACAGCAAGTGACCTGCTCAAGCTGATTGCCAATGCAAACCGGCTGGCGCTGGTTTGTTATCTAATGGAGCAGGAAGCGCAGGTCGGTGAGCTGGAAGCGGAACTACGTATTCCGCAGCCGAGCCTGTCGCAACAATTGAGTATTCTGCGCGAGGCAGGTGCCATTGCCTGCAGGCGCGACGGCAAGACGATGATCTATAGTGTGGCTGATCCGCGTGTTGAGCAAATTGTGCTGCGGCTACGGGAGATTTTTGACGGGCTGGAAGATGTGACCGGACGTAATATAACAAACCGCCAAACATCCGATGCGATGCCCGACCTGATGCCCGACTTGATGTTTGACTGATATGATTGATCTCTACACATGGATTACGCCCAACGGGCTGAAAACCTCCATTGCGCTGGAAGAATTTGGCTTGCTTTATCAGGCGCATGCAATTGACCTGACCAAAGACGAGCAGTTCTCTGATAGTTTCCGCAAGATCAGTGCGGGCTCTAAAATTCCGGCGATTGTAGATCATTCAAACGGGCTGACATTGCTGGAATCCGGTGCAATCCTGACTTATCTCGCAGAGAAGACCGGCAGGTTTCTGCCAACATCAGGCGCTGAGCGCTATGCGGTGCTGGAATGGGTGTTCTGGCAGGTTGGTGGTTTAGGCCCCACACTTGGCCATGCGCATTATTTCCTGACCTATCATCCCGATGTGGCACCGGTAGCATCCGCGCTTTTCGCAAGTGAAACCAAGCGGCTTTACGAGAAGCTGGAGCAGCATCTCAACGGCAAAGATTATCTGGCAGGGGACTATTCCATTGCCGATATGTCAGTCTGGCCGTGGGTGTCGCGTTTTGAACGTCATAAAATCAATCTCAATGATTATCCCTCCGTCCGGCGTTGGTATCTGCAAATCGCGCAACGAGAAGCTGTGCAGCGCGGCTATCGCGTGCCGGTTTTTACGGGGGAGATTCCTTTGCCGCCCCCGCTGACACATGAAAATTCTGAGAGTTCTGAGGAAAGACTATGAGTGCGCCCCGCATAACCGGATTTTCCGGTAACCTGACCAGCCCGTCAAAAACCCGTGGCTTTGTTGAACATATTGCCGGACAGGCAGCTTTGTCCCTCGGCGGTGTTTCATCCGTTTATGATATAGCCGATCTGGGAGCGTCGTTTCCTGCTGCACGCTGGCCGTCGCAGCTCGACAAGCAGGCTTCTGACATTGTGGATGAAATTGCCGCTGCTGACCTGCTGGTTGTTGGCACCCCGACCTATAAAGGCAGCTATACCGGACTGTTCAAACATTTCTTCGATCTGCTTGATCCGAAATTACTGCGTGGCAAACCGGTCATTCTGGCTGCAACCGGCGGCGGTGACCGTCATTCACTGATCGTCGAGCATCAGCTGCGCCCGCTGTTCGGTTTCTTTGAGGCTTTTGCACTGCCGACTGCAATCTATGTCTCGGATCGTGATTTTACCGATGGTAAACTGAGCAATGCGCTGATTGAGAACCGCATTGCGCAGGCGGTTTCTGAAGCGGTGCGTGTGGTGTCCGGCCATCATTATCAGCAGCAGGCGGCTGAGTGAGTATCTCACTCAGCGCAGCATAATCAGCGCCATTCCGGCTACCACCAGCAGAGCACCAAGCCATGCACCATTGGCGGGGCGCTCACCGGTACGCAGCCATAGCAGCGGCAGAATAATCACCGGTGTTGTGGCCGAGATGGTGGAAACAATACCGACCTTACCGCCGGAGAGCGCAAAGAGCAGCAAAGTCATGCCCAGTGCCAGCGAGAGAAAGCCGGTCAAAGCGGTGAGGAAGGCAATCTTCAGCGTAAAAGGCTTTTTCGGTTTGAGCGCCGGAAACGGCAATTGTGTCAGCACGGTCAGGCAGCAGGCGGCAATACCCACACGCAACAGCGAGGCCAATGCCGGATCAATCCCGCTGGCCATGACAGGGCGGGCGATAATGGAGCCGATAGCCTGACCGGTTGCCGCCGCCAGCCCCAGCCCGACACCGATCCAGAGCGGGCCTTTGATCTTTTCCCATTCATGGATTTGCGCACGGCGCTTGCCAAACAGAATGGCCAGCAACACACCGGATATCGTGACGGCGATGCCGAGCACACCCATAGGCGATAATGTTTCATCCAGCAGTATCCAGCCAAGCACGGCGGCAATCGGTGCATTGAGCGCAAACAGAATACCGGAGCGGCGGGGGCCGAGGCGGTTCAGTGCGGTGAACAGCAGAGAGTCGCCGACGAAAATCCCGATCAGGCCGGAGAGCAGCAGCGGAACTGCGCTGTCCCAACTGAGGTCGCGCCATGAGCCGGAAATCAGCACATAGATCAGCAATAATCCGGTGACGAAAACCTGCCTGCCACGGTTAAAAGCCAATGCGCCGACATGACCGGCGGGAATGGCAGAAATAATACCTGTGAACGCCCAGCAAGTCGCGGCTCCGAGTGCGGCGAGTTCATATACAGGCATAGTCGTGATCCGGATGCAGGATGAGAAATGTTTGAATAACAAAGGCTTCTACAGATACAAAGCCTTGCCGTCCAATCATATTGCGCAGAGCGGATCATCAAAGTTTCAGATCAGATCATGTCTTTATGCGATGACCGGATTTGAGCATGGTCTTGTTGCTTTTGCTCACGATAAAAAAATGTGGCCGCGAAAATCGCGGCCACATTCATGATTTCAAATTGTATCTGTAACTTATGGAGTTACGTCAAAACCGAACCATTTTTCGGACAGCTTTTTGATTGTGCCGTCTGCTTTTGCAGCTTCAATCGCTTCGCTGAACTTCTTCTGCAGTTCTGGTTCGTTCTTGCGCAGACCAACGGCAACGCCGCGACCCAGAACGCCGCCTTTGAAGTAAGGGCCGGTCAGAACGATATCTTCATTGCCTGGCTTTTTCGCAGCATCGGCCAGATAGGCCAGCGACGCTACAACCAGATCAACGCGGCCGGACTTCAGATCCAGATCGTGCTGTTCAGTTGTCTTATATTCGCGGATATCAGCGGAATCTTTGAAATAGGTGTTGAGCAGTGTCAGGCCGAGCGAAGCGGTCTGTACACCAACAGTGCGGCCTTCGATTGAAGTCGAAAATTCGCCGATGGCTTTCTTCGTGGCTTCATCTTCATTGGCAAGGAACAGAGTTTCGCCGGTATGCGGCAGTTTCGCATATGGGCTGTCTTTCAGCGTTGCAAAAGTCTGTGGTGTCAGGCCGTAAGAAACCGAGAAATCAATGGTTTCTTCGCGCTTTGCAGTGGCGGTCAGACCAGCCATGATCGCGTCGAATTTACCGGCGTTGAGAGCAGGGATCATGCTGTCAAATGGTGTTGCAACGAGCGTGCATTCCACTTTCATATGATCGCAGAGATATTTGCTCAGCTCGATTTCATAGCCGTCGAGTGTGCCGTCCGGCTTGGTGAAGTTGTATGGACGGTAAGCACCTTCAGTTGCGATGGTTACTTTGGTCCATTTCTTTTCTTCAGCCTGTGCAGTGACGCTGGCCGATACGGCGCCGAGCAGCATTGCAGAAGCAAGAAGCGATTTGGTGATGAGGCTGATTTTCATAGAAGCACCCTGTTTACAATTATTCTTGTTCATTTAGAGCGGCTCCATTCAGGATTGAACTTTTGAGCCGCTCTGTCTCTTTGTCTTTACGCATTATCCTATGCATCGAAGTGGGAATAGAAATCAGTCCAGCGAACTGATTTCCCCGCGAAGACGCTTCGCACTTTTGCTGGAAATGCTTTAAGCCGCATTTTCGTGGCTGATGAATTTGCGGAAACGCTCTGACTTGGAATTGGTGAAGACTTCCGACGGTGCGCCGTCTTCTTCAACCTGACCCTGATGTACAAAGATAACGCGGTTGGAAACGTCACGGGCAAAGCCCATTTCGTGGGTCACGACCAGCATTGTACGGCCTTCTTCAGCAAGTCCGCGCATCACGCGAAGAACTTCACCTACCAGTTCCGGATCAAGTGCGGAAGTCGGTTCGTCAAACAGCATTACTTTTGGCTTCATCGCCAGCGCGCGGGCAATCGCTGCACGCTGCTGCTGACCGCCGGACATATGTGAAGGGTAGTAATTGCGCTTATCGGCAATACCGACTTTCGCCAGCAGTGCTTCCGCTTCTTCAATGACTTCAGCGCGGTTGCGCCCCTGCACATAGATCGGCGCTTCAATTACATTTTCCAGAATGGTTTTGTGTGACCAGAGGTTGAAGCTCTGGAAGACCATGCCGAGTTCCGAGCGGATGCGCGAGACCTGTTTCTTGTCGGTCGGATAGCTTTCGCCTTTGGAGTTCTGCGCCATCTTGATGGTTTCACCGGAAATGGTGACCGTACCGGATGTCGGTGTTTCCAGAAGGTTGATGCAGCGCAGCAATGTGGATTTACCCGAGCCGGAAGAGCCGAGAATGGAGATTACTTCACCTTCGCGGGCTTCGAGCGAAATACCTTTCAGCACTTCGACCTGACCGAAATTTTTGCGCAGGTTTTCGACTTTCAGCGCGACCGGTGCGGATGCGGATACTGTATTGCTCACGATGCTTTTCCTTCAGTAGGAATATTGGCCGGTACGCTGACAGGAACAGGCTGACGCAAATATGGCGTCAGGCGGTATTCAGCCAGCAGCAGAAGACGGGTCAGAATGAAGTTGATGGACAGGTAAATTGCACCGGCAACGACAAAAACTTCAATCGCGCGATAGCTCTCGGCAATCAGCTTGGCAGCAATACCGGTCACTTCCATCAGCGTGATGATCGAGGCCAGCGAGGTGGCTTTGACCATCGAGATCATTTCATTGCCATAGGCAGGCAGTGCCTGACGGATAGCAAGCGGCATGACCACACGGCGGAAAGCGGTGAAGCGGGACATGCCACAGGCCTTGGCTGCTTCAATCTGGCCATGAGGCACGGACAGCAGACCGCCACGGATGATTTCACCGGCATAGGCGGCAGTGTTCATCGTCAGAGCGATAACCGCACACCAGTAAGGCTCACGCAGGATCGGCCACAGGAAAGAGTGACGGATCGCCGGAAACTGGCTGAGGCCGTAATAGATGATGAAAATCTGCACCAGCAGCGGCGTGCCGCGGAACACAAACACATAGATACGTGCAATCCAGTCCAGCACAACATTGCCGGACAGGCGCATCATCGCGATGACCAGAGCAAGACAGGCGCCCAGTGCAATCGCAGTCGCAGCCAGTTTCAGGGTCAGAGGCAGACCCGCCAGCATGGCGACAAAAGATTCAGCGAAGAATTCAAAACTCATTGGGCTCTCCTCACGCCGCGGGAGAAATAGCGCTCAGCAGACTGCAGAATGCCGCCTGAAACAGACGAAATCAGCAGATAGAGGGCACCGGCAATCAGGAAGAAGTTGAATGGCAGTCCGGTTGAGCCGGCACCGATCTGTGCCTGACGCAGCAGTTCCACAACGCCGGTCACGGAAACCAGAGCGGATTCTTTCAACGATACCTGCCACACATTGCCAAGGCCCGGCAGCGCATGACGCAGCGACAGAGGCGCAATGATACGGCGGAATTTCAGCCAGCGACCCATGCCACAGGCGGTTGCTGCTTCCAGCTCGCCTTTGGCAACGGCTTTGAACGCACCACGGAAAACTTCCGTATGATGCGCGCCGCAGGAAATGGCGATAGCCAACATACCGGCGAGGAAACCCGGAAAGCCGAGAAAACCTTCAGCGCCGAACAGTTTACCAATCGCGGTAATCGCTGCACTGCCGCCGAAATAAAACAGATAGATAATCAGCAGGTCAGGAATGCCGCGGATAATGGTTGTATAACCATCCGCGATGGTACGGGTAATCCGTCCGCCTGAGATTTTTGCCCAGGCACCGAACACGCCGATGACTGCGCCGAGCAAAAAGCCGGTCACAGCAAGGGCAACACTCATTAATGCGCCGGTGAGCAGAACTTGCCCCCAGCCGTCAGGCCCGAAGCTGAGGATTTCAAAAAAGCTGAGTTGCTTCATAATGTCCTTGGCCGGTTAGAGCAGTTTCAGGAAAAGTGGGAACTGGTTTTCCGTCCGAAACTGCGTGTGAATAGAAGGAGAGATGAGAAAAATGGTTGTCATAATGGATTCCTGTAGCCCGCTGACTATGCTTTTTGCACGGGGAGGGCAGGC
The DNA here is from genome assembly GCF_041929865.1 of Pseudochrobactrum lubricantis. Classification (NCBI taxonomy): domain Bacteria; kingdom Pseudomonadati; phylum Pseudomonadota; class Alphaproteobacteria; order Hyphomicrobiales; family Brucellaceae; genus Pseudochrobactrum; species Pseudochrobactrum lubricantis. The sequence continues at coordinate 296,904 of NZ_JBHEEE010000001.1, read as the reverse complement.
TGCACATCATCCGGTATCGGATTGATGAAAACTGTACCGCCGAGGCGTTTTTTATGATCTGCTTTGGCCGCTGTAATATGTTCCGGATTGCGGAACAATTCTGCAGCGGTGCTGCTCATGATTTTCGCTGCATGTGCCATGCCTTTATGGGCGGCAGGCAATTTACCCTGCGCCACCATTTGCCATGAATGCAGCGGCGTGCCGATTGCGCAGGTCGCACCGCGCATTTGCACAGTTGGTACCACCCAGCTTACACTGCCCACATCGGTAGAGCCGACAAGGGAATTATCCCCGTTATACGGCTTATAGACCTCTTCGCATAGGGCAAGGCCGTCTTTCGGCTCAACACCAAAGCGGCGGAAAGCATCCGAGATATCTTCTTTGCTCAGAGTGTCCTGAAATTCGCGGGCAGTCTTTGTGTCCTGCTCGTCAAAAACAGGTGCGCCGAGACGTTCCAGCTGGATCTGCATCAGCTGTTCAAGGGTTGAATTGCCGATCAGATTGGCATCACCGCTGATGATCTCATCACGCACGGAGGTTTCCGTCATCAGGGCTGCACCCTGTGCAATTTTACGAACGCGTTCCAGCAATGTCTGCATTTCCGGCAGGCTGAGCGCGCGGATCAGGTAACGCACAGTGGCTTTGGCCTGCACAACATTCGGTGCAATGCCGCCGGTATCGGTAACAGCATAATGGATACGGGCGCTGGAAGGCATATGCTCGCGCATATAATTGACGCCGACATTCATCAGCTCCACGGCATCCAGCGCACTGCGGCCGAGATGCGGGGCGGATGCGGCATGGGCTGCGCGGCCGGTAAAATGGAAGCTGATTTCATTGCAGGCCAGAGAAACCGGATCATTGACACCGGCAAAAGGAGCGGGATGCCAGCAGAAGGCGACATCCACATCATCAAACAGGCCTTCACGAACCATGAAGCCTTTGGCTGAACCGCCTTCTTCCGCAGGGCAGCCGTAATAACGCACGCGGCCTTTGATACCGTTTTCTGCCAGATAGTCTTTCAGCGCAGAGGCTGCGAGGAGCGAACCCGAGCCGAGCAGATTATGTCCACAGCCATGACCATGGCCGCCGCGCTCAATTTCCTGCGGTTCTGCCAGACCGGCAATCTGGCTCAGGCCGGGCAGGGCATCAAATTCACCGAGAATAGCAATGACAGGGCCGTCTTCACCGGCTTCGCCCATAACGGCGGTCGGCAGACCGGCAATACCGCGCTCTACGCGAAAACCTTCATCCATCAGCATCTGCGCATGGGCATCGCTGGCTTTATATTCTTCGTAATTGGTTTCAGGATTGTCCCAGACTGTATCACTCAGATCAAAATAGGCAGGGCTTTTCTCTTCAACGATATCCCAGATATCAGAATGATTTTTCAATTGCCTGCTCCGTTTGATCCTGACACGCGCTGCATCCTTTACGGATAGTGTCGTGCTATGCTCGTTTACCCGTTCAGACTGGGAAGGTGAAGGGGTATTACAACTTATTATTGAGTGCTGATAAAATTCCTTGGCCCCGCTTACAAGTGCTGATTACATCAAAAGCTGCCGTTCAACATAGTTTGATGCTGATACGGGCTGTATAAAGACAGCATGCGGGTCTGGAATATCCTCCGTTGCAGACAACCTCCTCTTTCTGCGCGCTGATAACTACAGTGACGAAATGGCAGAGTACAGGCACAATAATGCTCAAAAAGACGGCATTATTTGCCAATATGGATGACTGATGTGCCGAAACGGGCGTGAAACAGCGCTTTTGAACACTGTTTCAGGCTGAGAATAAGCATAATGGTCAGTTTTGACGGATGTATAAAGTGGTCGTGATTCAGTGGCCGTTGACCAGCCCGAGGATCAGCTGATGAATATTTCCGCCCTGTGCCATATCTGAACGGTCAAAATCGCGGCCGCGCTGGCGCTGTTCCTGAAACAGTTCCGAGAGTACTTTATTCAGCTCTGTTTTGAATTTGGTGCATTTCGGATCATTGGCAACGGACATCCCGACGGTGGCCGTTTCAATTTTCTGCACCATTTCTTTGATGTAATCGCCGTGAATATGTTCATGTTTTTCAATGCCGGCATAGAATGTTGCCCAGAGCGCGGCAGTCTCCGGCGGTAGCTTTTGCGCCGGTTTAGGCAATGTATATGTAATTGTCAGTTTTGGTTTGGCGGAAACCAAAGTGCAGTTGCCATCATCGGTTTTATATTTGCGCGACCAGAGCAGGGTGAAATTTGTATGTGCAATGGTGCGTCTGTTTTTGCCGATCTGCGGACCTTTTTGGCCGATGGAAGCATAGAGCTCGGGGCCTGTTGTGCCGGAGACAGAATAGGTTTCCACCTTCTCAATCGCCTGCCATTCAGCTTGTGCACTGCCCGCCCAGATTGTGCCGGTTGCAAGCAGGGTGAAGAAAATACTTTTAACAGACATGTTATCTTCCGGTTTGACCGACATTGTTGAAAGAATGCCGGAACCGGCGTGTCTATACCTAGAGCGTATCCCGAAAAGTGTGAAGCGCCTTCGCGGGAAAAACAGTCCACTGGACTGTTTTTTTATCCCGCTTCGATCGGATAACATATGCGCAAAGTAAAAAGATCGAGTATTTTTGCCGGAATGGATCGCATCAGTGAAAGCATCATTCGAATGGCGACAAGCCGGTCTCCCGTTTCACCGGTTCTGAGCCTCCCCTGATTTAGTTGGGATGATTGTGATTTTATTCAAAATTATCAATGGCACTCGGGCAGAGATCGTTCCACTATCACGATACGGAATCACTTAACTCCGGTCATCAATCACTTTGTGACCGGACTAAGAGCGTAGTCTGAAGACTGTGAAACAGTTTTCGGGATGCGCGTAAAATGAACAGGCAAGGCAGTTCTGTTGGTTACTTGAACAGAGAGGTTTTGTCTGCCGGATGGAATGGGGAATACCAGTATGAATATTTATAAAAAGGCGCTTTCGGCGACAGCACTTGCTTTGCTGCTCGGCGGAATGGCCTCTGCTCAGGCTTCAGCAAAAACACTGATTTATTGCTCTGAAGCGGCACCGGACAATTTTGATGCGGCAACCACCACATCAGGTGCAACTTATGACGCTTCGGCGCGTAACGTGTCCAACGGTCTGATTAAAATCAAGCGCGGTTCAACAGAACTGGAACCGGGTCTGGCCGAGCGCTGGGAAATTTCGGAAGATGGTAAGGAATATACTTTCTTTCTTCGCAAAGGCGTAAAATTCCAGACGACCAGCTATTTCACACCAACCCGCGAATTCAACGCGGATGACGTGATTTTCAGCTTTGACCGTCAGGGTAACAAAGAAAATCCGTTTTACGGCAAGGGGACATGGCCGCAATATGGTGCCTATTCTTTCCCGACACTGATTAAAGAAATCCAGAAGATCGACGATTATACGGTTAAGTTCGTGCTGAACCGTCCGGAAGCAACAATGATTGCTTCGCTGTCGCTAACCTTTGCTGTAATCCAGTCCAAAGAATATGCGGATCAATTGGTGGCAGAAGGCAAAACCGATCAGCTGAGCCAGCTGCCGGTTGGTACCGGCCCGTATCAATATGTGGATTATCAGGCAAATAGCGCTGTGCGTTTTCAGGCCAATCCTGATTACTGGGGTGGCAAACAGAAGATCGACAATCTGATTTTCGCGATCACACCAGATGCTTCCGTGCGTTATCAGAAGCTGAAGGCTGGCGAATGCCATATCATCGCTTATCCGAACCCAGCGGATATTGATGAGATGAAAGCGGATACCTCGCTTGAAGTGCAGCGTAAAGAAGGCCTGAACATTGCTTTCATGGCGTACAACACTGTTGTTGCACCATTCGACGATGTGCGCGTGCGTAAAGCGCTGAATATGGCGATCAACAAACAGGCGATCATTGATGCCGTATTCGGTTCAACCGGTATGGTTGCGGTCAACGCAATGCCTCCGGGTGTTTGGGGCTATAATAAAGACGTTAAAGACGATGCCTATGATATTGAAGCATCGCGCAAGCTTCTTGAAGAGGCCGGTGTTAAAGATCTTTCGATGAAGATCTGGGCAATGCCGGTGCAGCGTCCTTATATGCCGAATGCCCGCCGTGCAGCGGAATCAATGCAGGCTGATCTGGCAAAAGTTGGTGTTAAAGCTGAGATCGTCTCCTATGACTGGAGCGAGTATCTGAAACGCTCGCTGGAAAAAGACCGTGACGGTGCAGTCATGCTCGGCTGGACCGGTGGTATGGCTGATCCGGACAACTTCCTTGCAGCTTTGCTGGGTTGTGAAGCTGTCGGCAGCAGTAACCGTGCCAACTGGTGTAATGCTGATTTCGAAAAGCTTATTCAGGCAGCGAAACTGACCACGGATCAGGCAGAACGCACCAAGCTTTACGAGCAGGCGCAGGTGATCTTTAAAGAACAGGCTCCGTGGCTGACGATTGCCCATCAGGTAATGGAACAGCCGGTCAGCAAGAAAGTCAAAGATTTCCGTATCGATCCTTTCGGCGGTTATCTCTTTGAAGATGTTGATATCGAAGAATAAGCAACACGATCTTACCCGTTTTTGGTGAGCACTTGTTTCAAAATCAATGGCGCCGTCACCGGCGCCATTTCTGCAAGATGAAATGAAACTGTAAGCTGATACCAAAGTTCATTGAGTAAAACTCATTGGACTTTGGTTAAGCCCGTGTGGTGATTGAACATTTTCAAGGCGTGATGCGTTAGCATCTTGAGCCGCCTTGGTATGAGGTAAAAGAATCCGATGGATATTGTTGAACGCTTTCTGAACTATACCCGTATTAATACCACAGCCGTATCCGATGCGGGGAAATTGCCGTCGAGCAGCGGTCAGACTGAACTCGCCAATCTGTTGGCAGGCGAGCTGCGTGATCTGGGACTGGACGTGGAAATGAGAGATCATTCCATCGTGGTTGGTACATTGCCGTCCAATATCAAAGATGCCGGCCGTCAGGCACCGGTGATCGCATGGGTCGCCCATATGGATACCAGCGGTGAATATACCACTGATACCAAGGCGCATGTGGTGGAGTATCAGGGCGGGGATATCGTCCTCAATAAAGCGCTTGATATTGTGATGCGCGTTGAGGAATTTCCGGAGCTGAAAAATTATGAAGGTGACCGTATTATCGTGACAGACGGCACCAGCCTGCTGGGTGCGGATAACAAGTCAGCGATCGCTGAAGTCATGCATGCGATGCAGGTGTTGCAGGATAATCCGCAGATTGAGCATGGCGAGGTTAAAGTCGTGTTTGTGCCGGATGAAGAGATCGGTCTGCTTGGCGCGAAAGCACTGGATGTACCGAGCCTCAATGCGGATTTCGCCTATACGCTGGACTGTTGTGCAGTGGGTGAAATTGTCTATGAAAACTGGAATGCCGGTGAGTTCCACATCACTTTCCGCGGCCAGCCTGCTCATCCGATGTCGGCCAAGGGCAAGCTGCGCAATGCTATTCTCTATGCCCAGCAATATATTGGTATGCTGCCGGCGGGTGAAAGGCCGGAACATACGGAAAATCGTGAAGGCTATTACTGGGTCAAAGCTATTCAGGGCAGCGTGGCATCTGCCAAAATCGTGGTTGATATCCGCGATTTTACGGTAGAGGGCTATGATAAGCGCCGTAACTTTATCGACACGCTTGCCGCAAGTTTTAATCAGTTGCATGGTGAGGGCACAGTATCGGTTGAATATCGTCCGATGTATCCCAATGCTGCCGAAGGCCTGAAGGGCGATAATTTCTATCCGGTTGAACTGGCTCTGGAAGCGATGAAAGCTATTGGTGTCGAACCTTATGCCATTCCGATGCGCGGTGGTTATGACGGTGCAGTTCTGTCAGAAAAAGGTCTGCCTTGCCCGAACCTGTTCTGCGGTGCGCATAATTTCCATTCGATCTACGAGTTCCTGCCGGTGGCTTCACTGAACAAGGCCTCGGAGATGGTGATTGAGATTTTGAAACGCGCAGCAGCGGCTAAACGCTGATTAAACATACGAACACAGTTATGAATGTTACAGGCGCGGAAGAAGACCGCGCCTGTTTTTATTCGGTCAGTAACAATGTGTGGAAGCCGGTAATACGCAGCAGATGCGCGCGCCATTCCGCAATGGCCTGATAATTATTCACATACCAGCGCAGAGCCGAATAGACCTGATTGAACGCGCCGACTGTCATCATCAGCCCGCCGAAATTCAAGCCGCCGGAAAAATAGATCGGGGCGGCAGCCAATATCGGCACCACAATGGCCATCCAGCCAAAGCCTGATGAAATCCATGTGAGATTGGTCTCCATGAGGATCAGCTTTTTTATGCTGGAATACAGGCCTTGAAATTTGCCGCGCAAAAAGCCGATTTTCCGTTCGCTCTCATTGGCCATCGGGTAATTATCGTTTTCACTAATAATCTTAACAAGAGCGGTTCTGAATTCTGCTTCCTGCGCTTCACGGGCAGCGTTCAGTTTGACCAGCCCGCGCCCCACTAAACGGCTGAGGGCAGACGCAAGACCAACATAGAGAATGGCCGCCCAGACCATATAGCCCGGCAGTGAAAATTCGTAGCCGTTATAGCGGAATACAAAACCTTCCGACACATTCCACAGGATGCCGATAAAACTGAATAACAGAATAGAAGACTGAATGAAGCCGATTGTCAGCCCCGTGGTTGAATCCGCCAGCTGTCTTGTATCCTGATGGATGCGCTGGTCGGGATTTTGCGCATAAAAACCGGTCTTATCGAGTTTAGATGCCTTATTGCCATGCAGCCAGCAATCAAGGAGGTTTTTGACAATGGCTTTACGCATCACCACGGAAAGCGTTTGCTGGAACCAGTTTTGTGCAACATTGAGCACCAGCAATCCGGCAGCAATGAAGACAAAGATCTGCAACTGCCGGATAAATTCCGGCACATCCCGTTGCTCAATGGAATTATAAAACGGTACATTCCATTGATTGAGCGTTACCTGCCCATAGGCGGTTGCCAGCAAAATCAGCAACAGCGTAACAGACATGGCTGCCAGTTTCAGAAACTCTTCCGATGAGTTCAGAAGTCTGCGAAGAATGCCGAGTTGCGTGAAAAATGGAATATCCGGTAGGTGGCTGTCGCTCTGAGGGTCTTGTTGATGTGGCACCGAAATGACTTCTTTCAGCTGCTGCATAATTTAAAATCTTAGAGCGACCTTTGTGCGCCCAATGGGATGCACGGCGCTCTAATGACCCTGTAATTTTAGGCTGACTGCAAAGTAATAGAATTCGGGGAGACGATCCAGAGCGGCCATTGAAAAAAATACGCTGCAATTTCATCAATGATAGAAACGACGAGCAAAAAAATCCCCCGAACCATTACTGGTCGGGGGATTGTCTCTTCAGAACTGAGTAGGAAGATCAGTCTTCTTTGCCGTAAATACCGGTATGGATGACACCATCCGCACCGCACCATGCGCGATACATGCCGGGGCTGTTGAACGGCAGTTCGATATTGCCTTTGGCATCAACGGCGATCAGGCCGCCGGAGCCGCCGAGTTCACCGAGTTCCTGCACTACATCGCCTGCAGCCTGTGCAAGGCTCTGGCCTGCCCAGCGCATGCGCGCATCAATTTCATGACCAACCGCCCAGCGAATGAAATATTCGCCATGACCGGTTGCGGAAATTGCAGCGGTTTTGTCATCCGCCCATGTACCGGCACCGATCACAGGGCTGTCGCCCACGCGACCCGGTGTTTTCGCGGTCATGCCACCTGTGGAAGTCGCAGCAGCAATATGGCCATTTTTATCGAGCGCAACCGCACCGACTGTACCGTGTTTGCGTGCCGGATCACCATCATCCGCAAGACCAAGACGGCGGCGTTCCATTTCCGCTTTCAGCGCATCCAGACGCTGCTGGGTGCCGAACCATTCCGGCTCCATCATTTCCAGACCGGCATTTTCACAGAAGCGCTTGGCACCGTTACCGGCGAGGAACACATGCTCGGTCTGTTCCATGACTGCACGGGCTGCCAGCACCGGATGACGCGGGCCGCAAATGCCGGTGATCGCACCGCAGGCACGGGTCGCACCGTCCATCACGGCAGCATCCATCTCATGGGTAGCATCAGTGGTATAAACCGCGCCGCGACCGGCATTGAACAGTGGATTGTCTTCCAGCGCCATAACGGCTGCAGTGGTTGCATCAAGTGCGCTGCCGCCTTCATGCAAAATTTTCAGGCCGGCTTCCAGACAGGCTTTGAGACCTGCATGATAGGCGGCTTCCCGTTCCGGTGTCATGTTGGATTTCAGGATCGTGCCTGCACCGCCGTGGAGTGCAATTACAGGAGTAGTTTCAGACATGGTATTCCTCAGATATTGAAAGCTGTCATGAGAACGCCGTCTCAATTGAGACGGCGTAACTTCATCAGTCAGAGCGCAGTTTCGGATCCAATGCGTCGCGCAGACCATCACCAAACAGGTTGAAACCCAGAACGGTTACGAAAATCGCAATGCCCGGAAACAGGGTCAAATGGTCGGCAACGCCCATATAGGAGCGACCGTCTGCCAGCATGGCACCCCATTCAGGGCTTGGCGGCTGTGCGCCCAGACCGATGAAGGAGAGGGATGCCGCAGTCAGAATGGATGTCCCGATACGCATGGAGAAATAGACGATCACATTTGGCAGTGTGCCCGGCAGAATGTGGCGCAGCATGATCACTCGGTCTTTAACCCCGATGGCACGCGAGGCATCCACATAGACAGTGCGCTTGAGCTGCAAAGTTGTACCGCGGGCAAGACGGGCAAAAACCGGAATCGAGAAGATCGCAACCGCATAGATCACATTGGTGATGCCAGGTCCGAGAATAGCGATAACGGCAATCGCCAGCAGGATACCCGGAAAGGCCAGCAGCAGATCGCACAGACGCATCACGGCGGAGTCAATCCAGCGGCCGTAATAGCCGGAAATGATGCCGAGCGAGACGCCCACCAGAGCACCCAGTGTCACGGACAGGAAGCCGACGGACAGTGAAATCCGTGCGCCCCAGATGATACGGCTGAAAATATCGCGGCCATAGGTATCCGTACCTGCCCAATGGGCGGCACTCGGCCCTTGCAGCACAGCATTATAATCCGGAATTGTCGGATCATAAGGGGCAACAAACGGCGCGAAGATAGCCATCAACACCAGTGTGATGATGAAGATAAGCGCAACCATAGCCACTTTTTGTTTTTTAAAGCGGCGCCAGAATTCAGCCAAAGGCTTGCGCATTTTTTCGGTGGGTTCCACCACAACAGTTGTCGCACTCATTTGTAGCGGATCTCCGGATTTGCGAAAGCATACAGCACATCAACCAGCATATTGATGAAAATGAACTGCAGCGAGAACAGCAGGATCAGCGCCTGAATGACCGGATAGTCACGATAGGACACTGAATCGACCAGCAGACGGCCGAGACCCGGCCATGAGAACACGCTCTCAACCACAATCGAACCACCGAGCAGGAAGCCGAATTGCAGGCCGACCATGGTGATGATCGGGATCAGCGCATTGCGCAGGGAGTGTTTCCAGATCACACGGCGTTCCGGCACACCTTTGGCGCGCGCAGTGCGGACATAATCTTCACGGGCAATTTCGATGAAGGAAGAGCGGGTGAAACGTGCCATAACTGCCGCAACACCGACGCCGAGCGTAAAGGACGGCATGACAAAATGCTGCCATGTGCCGTAGCCGCCGGTCGGGAACCAGCCGAGATGGACGGAAAACAGGTTGATAAGTAGCAGGCCGAGCCAGAAAGGCGGAAAGGAAATACCGGAAACCGCAATAATCATACCCGCATAATCAGGCCATTTGCCGCGTTTGACAGCGGAGACAACGCCGATCAGCAGGCCGAGAGCCGTTGACCAGAGCATGGCGAACAAGGTCAGCCAGACGGTCGGCATCAGGCGGGCGCCGATTTCTTCCGCAACAGTGCGGCGGGTTTTCAGCGAAATGCCGAAGTCGCCCTGCACAGCGCGGGTAAAATAGCGGACGAACTGTTCAGGCAGCGGTTTATCAAGCCCGAGCGAGGAGCGCACAACGGCGACATCTTCAGCGCTGGCTTCAGGGCCGGCAACAAGGCGGGCAGGATCACCGGGCAACATATGCACGAAGGCAAAAACGCAGACCATCACCATCGCAATGACAGGGACAGTGGCCAACAGCCGTTTGATCAGATAGGCAAACATGGATTTCCTTTCTGAAAAACTGTGCTGACCGTATTAAGCGTATCCCGAAAAGTGCGAAGCGGTTTTCGGATAAGATACGCGTCAAATAGCGGTCAGCACTCGCTTTCAGATGCGATTATTCAGCAAAAGCGGCATCTTCGAGCAGGAAGCCGCGGTCAGGCAGCATATAAACGCCTGACAGGCTTTTGCTCTTGGCAGCAATATTCTGGCCTACACCAAGGAAAATCCACGGTGCATCCTGCCAAGCAAGCTTCTGCACTTCCGCATAGGCTTCAGCACGTTTTGCCGGATCTGCAGTTGCAATACCTGCTTCAATCGCAGCATCAACCTTCGGATTTTTATAATATGCGACGTTGAACATTGCAGGCGGGAAGCTCTGACCGTAAAGCAGCGGGCGAATACCCCAGTCAGCATCACCGGTCGAAGCAGACCAGCCGCCGTAATACAGCTGCACAGTTGCATCTTCAGGCTTATCAACGCCCCAGACTTTCTGCGCGGCAACACCGGCTTCAAGCGGCACGACATTGACCTTTACATTGATCTGCGCCAGCTGCTGCTGGATGAACTGCGCGGCACGCAGGGAACCGGTATTGGAGGCAGCCCAGACTTCTGTTTCAAAACCGGCTTCGAGGCCTGCTTCTTTCATCAGCTCTTTGGCTTTGTCGAGATTGAAAGTGTAGTCACCGGCCTTCACATGGAATGCCAGAGCCGAAGGAATGATGGAATCTGCCGGTGAGCAGTAACCATTGGAAACAACTTTACAGAAAGCGTCTTTATCAACGGCATAGTTCAGAGCCTGACGCACGCGCAGATCATCAAACGGCTTCTTCAGATTGTTCATGGCGACATAGGTTTCGACGATCGACGGTGTCGCTTCGACCTGAACATTCGGATTGTTTTCGACTGCCTTCATCAGTTCAGTCGGGAATGTCGGAATGTACTGAGCTTCGCCGGTCTGCAACATCGCAAAACGGGCGCCGGATTCCGGAACGGAGCAGATGGTCACGCCGTCAACTTTCGGCATGCCTTCTTTCCAGTAATTGTCGTTTTTCACGACTTCCAGTGTATCAGCAGCCCAATGTTTGAAAGTGAACGGGCCGGTGCCGACCGGATTACGGTCGATATCTTTGCCGAATTTTTCCAGCGCTGCCGGAGAAATCATCATCGCGCCCGGATGGGCGAGAGAGGCAACCATGGCACCGAAAGGCTCTTTGAGGGTCAGTTTGATGGTTGAATCATCAACGGCCTGTACTTCCTTAACCATGGAAACAAGACTGCGGCGGGACAGTTTGTTATCCGGATTGGCAAGACGGTCGATGTTGAACTTGGCGGCAGCAGCATTGAAATCTGTGCCGTCATGGAATTTGATGCCCTTGCGCAGTTTGATTGTAAACTCGGTGGCATTTTCATTGGCTTCATAGCTTTCAGCGAGAAGCGGGATCAGTTTCATATCCTTGTCGAAGCCGAACAGACCCTGATAGATCAGACGCAGCGAGGTCTGGGACAGGGTGTCATTGACCACAGCAGGGTCAAGACCGGTCAGGTTGTCCTGAACAGCAACGGTGAGCGATTTCGCCCATACGGTGCCCGGAAGCATGACAGCGGCAGCTAATGCCGATGACAGCAGAATTGATTTCAGTTTCATTAGTCTCTCCTTCCACTTATTATTTAAAATCACCGATCGGGTGGCGGGCTACAAAATGGCCGGGTTCCACCTCAACCAATGGTTTGACAACAGGCATATCGTCGGGCTTGCGCACCGGACTTGGGATTTCGCCCTCAATCAGCGGTCTGTTGCGGTCGCGCCGTGCCGGATCAGCAATCGGCACCGCAGAGAGCAGACGGCGGGTATAGGCATGTTGCGGATTTTCAAAAATCTGACGGCGCGGGCCGATTTCAACAATCTGTCCGAGATACATCACGGCAACACGGTGCGAGACGCGTTCAACCACGGCCATGTCATGGCTGATGAAAATATAGGACAACCCGCGTTTTTCCTGCAATTCCATCATCAGATTGATGACCTGCGCCTGAATGGAAACGTCCAGTGCGGCCACAGCCTCATCCGTAATCAGAATATCCGGATCACCGGCCAGAGCGCGGGCAATGCAGATACGCTGACGCTGGCCGCCGGAGAACTGATGCGGATAGCGGCGCGCATGTTCCGGCTGCATGCCGACATCGCGCAGCAATTGCACAACCCGCTCCTCAATCTCATTGCCCTTGGCAAGGCCGTGGGTAATGAGCGGCTCGGCAATAGAGAAGCCGACGGTCAGGCGCGGATCGAGCGAGGCAAACGGATCCTGAAACACATATTGGATCTTGCGGCGAACGGCGAGTTTCTCAGCGCCGCTCAGCTTGAAAATATCCTTGCCGCGATAGTGTACCGAGCCGGATGTGGCTTCCTGCAGCATCATCAGAGTGCGGCCGGTGGTGGATTTTCCGCAGCCGGATTCACCGACAAGTGCCAGAGTTTCGCCCTGACGCAGATCAAAATTGACCTGTTCAACCGCGTGTACACGACCGGCCAGCTTGGAGAAGAAACCACGGCGGATATCAAAACGGGTGACGAGATCGCGCACTTTCAGCACTGGTTCGTCGGATTTGATGGTGTCCTGCGGCGGGGAGACTTCAAATTCAGCAGGCTTACCGTCTGCATGATCGGTTTTGAGCATAGGGAAACGGCGCGGCAGGTCTTCACCATTCAGCGCACCAAGACGCGGCACAGCAGCCTGCAAAGCACGGGTATAAGGATGCTGCGGCGACTTGAAAACGTCCTCTACAGTGCCTTCTTCGACTTTTTCACCGTGACGCATCACGAGAACGCGGTCGGCTACTTCTGCCACCACACCCATATCATGGGTGATGAACAGCACAGCCATGCCCATCTCTTCCTGCAATAGGCGGATGAGACGCAAAATCTGTGCCTGAATGGTCACGTCAAGCGCTGTGGTCGGCTCATCCGCGATCAGCAGTTTCGGTTTGCAGGACAGTGCCATCGCAATCATCACGCGCTGGCGCATACCACCGGAAAGCTGATGCGGGTGGCGGTCAAGCAGGCGTGCCGCATCGGGAATACGGACTTTTTCCAGCATGCGCAGTGCTTCTGCACGCGCTTCTGAAGCAGAGCAATTCTGGTGCAGGCGCACAGCTTCTGCAATCTGCTCGCCAACGGTAAAGACCGGATTGAGCGAGGTCATCGGTTCCTGAAAGATCATGGCAATATCATTGCCGCGGATCTTTTCCATCGCCTTCAGGGAATGTTTGGTGAGGTCGGTGGTAACACCGTCATTGCCGGTAAAGTGGATGCCGCCTTCGGTAATCTTGCCGCCGCCGCTTTCCACCAGACGCATGATTGCCAGCGAGGTTACGGATTTGCCGGAACCGGATTCACCAACCACAGCCAGTGTTTCTCCGGCCTTGATCTCGAAAGACAGGTTTTTAACCGCACGGAATGTGCTTTCATCACCTTTGAAATCAACGCTGATATTTTCAACGCGGATAACCGGTGCTGTTTGCGGGTTACTCGGCTTCACTGACATCCGTGGTCCTCGTTTTGGACTGCGGATGCTGTTCATCATCCGCATAAAAATAGGGCATGAGAAAGCGTGTCATCGATACGGCATCGGACACGCTCTGATGATGGGCCGCCAGAACGGCGAGAATAGTTTCAAAAGCAGCAAGTGCGGCAATGCCGGAACTGTGCAGAACCGGATGATCCGCCGGAATGAAAATCTGCTCATGGCTGAGGGCGCAAAGCGGAGAATGCGCTCCGTCTGTAACCGCGATGCAATAGGTGCCGCGACCACGGGCGAGCTTCATAAAATCGACTGTGTGTTGTGAATAGCGTGGCAATGCCATGGCGATCAGCAGGTCTTCAGGGCCGAGGCCTGCGATTTTAAGAGCGACCCGTTCCATGCCGTTCTCACCGGTCAGCATGACCTGCGCACGGCTGAAAGGCAGCAGCCTGTCGGCAAAAAGCTGGAGCAGATTGCCGCTGACACCAAAGCCTAAGAATGCAATGCGCTGGGCGTTCTGGATACGCATGGCAGCGCTTTCCCAGACCGGATTATCCGCTTGCTTTGCAACAGTCTGCACCTGTGAAAGGGCATTCTTGAAGGCGTCTTTAATCACACGGCGCGGCGGAATGTGACGGGCGCGGTCGATATTTTCAACCGGCTTCAGCAAGGATTGATAACCCTGCACAGCATGGGCGCGAAATTCGGTAAAACCGTTCAGGCCGAGAGCTTTGACAAAACGTGTGATGGTGGCGGTGGAGGTTTCGGTGGCTGTTGCCAGCTCTTCAATGCCCATTGTGGCAACCGGAAAGGGGTTCGTCAGCACGAAATCAGCAATTTTCTGCTGATTGGCTGTCAGGCGTGACCACTGTGCTTCAATAAGCGCCGGTAGATTCACCGATCTTTCCCCCTCATTATTCTCCCGAAAAAAATCCTATCAAAAAAGATTCAAAATGAAAATCTTTTTCATCGAAGTGTCACAGAAATAAATTTCTACGATGCAGAATGAAATTCAGCCGCTGTTCGGATGGGAACAGCGGCATGAAACAGGTTCAACAGAGAGGGAGCCGAAGGCTTTGTTATATCAGGCTTTTGACCGCGCCAATATCTGCACCATCCGTGCGAGTTCGGCTTCACTTGAATTGGCAAAGCCAATGCGGAAAGCCTGTGTGGCACGGCTTTTATCCAGCTCAAAATGTGCACCGGGCAAGACGGAGAGGCCGGAGCGGGCAGCATTTTCAGACCATGTTTGTGCACAAAACCCCTGATTGAGTCTGAACCAGATGGCCAGACCACCGGCCGGAAGCGAGAACCGGCCGTCATCGCCGAGCAGGTTTTGCAACTGTCCGGCGAGAAAGTCGCGTCTTGCGTGATAAATCCGGCGGGCTTTGCGGGCATGGCGCTTGATAGTGCCGTCAGCGAGCAGGTCACTTAGGGCAAGTTCCAGCGGCAGATCGCCTTGCCGGTCAATCGCCTCACGGTGCCGGATCATCCGCCTGAGAATATTCGCCGGTGCAACGGCATAGCCGATACGAATGCCCGGAGCCAGAACCTTGGACAGGGAGCCGAGATAGATAACCGGCAGTTCCTTGCCGGAACGCGCGGTTAGTGGCAGGACAGGGCGGCCGTCATAGCGATATTCATTGTCATAATCATCCTCGATAATGACCAGACCGTAACGCTGTGCAATATCAAACAGGCGCAGCCGTCTTGCGGCTCCGAGTGTGACGGTTGTCGGATATTGATGATGCGGTGTCAGGTAAACGGCTTTGAGCTGCGGGTCTTGTCGGGCAAGTGCCTCAAGAGCATCAACATCAATGCCGCCTTCATCCACCGCTATGCCGCAGATTTCTGCGCCTGCTGCACGAAATGCCGACCATGCCAAAGGATAACCCGGTTGCTCAACGGCAATTTTTGTGCCGGGCTCAATGATTGCTTTTGCAGCCAGAAACAGCGCCATCTGGCTGCCTCTGGTAATGAGGATATCTTTCTCAGTTGCCACCAGACCGCGCTCGACATTCAGATAGGCTGAAAGATTTTCCCGCAGTGATTTATTGCCTGCCGGATCACTATAGGAGCCGCCATGGGTGAAATTGGTGCTTGTCAGTGCACGGCGGAAAGCCTGCGCAAAGGCGGTTGTCGGCAGCAGGCGCGCATCCGGTGCGCCGTCAGAAAATTTGAGCGTAAAAAGCGGCAGATTGCTGTTCACGGGAGAGGGCTGTTTACCGGCCGTTGTTGTTTTTCCTGAGCCGGAAACGTCCGGCAGGTCATGGGAAACAAAGGTGCCGCGCGATGGTTCAGCTGAAAGCCAGCCCTGCATTGTCAGTTCGTGATAGGCCGCATCAACAGTATTGCGGTTGAGTTTGAGTGTTTGCGCCAGCGAACGTGTGCCGGGCAAAGCCGCGCCGGGTTTGAGGCGGCCGCGTTCAATCTCGCCGATAATAGAGCGGGCTAAGGCCAGAAAAATCGGTTCCCGTTCGCGGGCAGAGACTTCGATTGCAAGTGCAGTACTTTTTCTCATCACAGACCTGAATTGATAAAGGCAGGATACTGCCTGTTCCATATTAGAGCGGAAGAGAGGCTTCAGACGCCGGTCAGCCTTGCAGACGGCGTGACCAGTCCTCCGTTTTTCGTGTAGCCAGTCGCTTAACGGCATAATCGCGCCAGTTCTGCGCAAGATGTTCAAGATCAGCCATCACAGCCAGTTCTGCAAAGTTCAGCGTATCGACATATAAAATATGCCATGCCTTGCGGATGGTCCAGTCAGGTGAGGGGCGCTCAATCAGCCGTAATGTATCGCCGGCTTCAACAAAGCCCTCCTGCAGAACACGATAATACCAGCCGGTTCGGCCGCTGCGTTGCACACGCAGGGACATGTCACCGGTATCAAAGCGGAAATTAAGCTTCCAGCAGGGCTGACGCCCCTGACTGACCTGAATAATGGCATCGCCAGCCTGAAATATGTCCCCGATTGCAATAGTCTCTTCTGTCAGGCCGGTGGTCGAAATATTTTCACCGAACGCGCCTGCCTGTTGCAAGACATCCCGCTCGCCGATTTCCTGCCTCCAGACCGCATAATGTTCATAGGCATAATGATGAACAGCTTTTTCCGGCCCGCCGTGATGCTTGCGATCGCCTTGTGCATCCTTGGTGAAACCTTCTGTGCCGAGCCAGTTCTTGCCCTGCGACGGGGTTTTTGCAATTGCACTGGGGGCTTCGCGGGGGCCAAGCGGGGCAACGGAACCGGTCAGAACTGTATTTATCGAAATCATATTTGCGTTCTCTGGGCGTAAGGAGAGAGCCATTTCTGACCAATATTATGACTGATATTGGTCAGAAATGGAGGCCGACCTTGGATTTGAACCAAGCTGAACGGATTTGCAATCCGTTGCGTAACCTCTCCGCCATTCGGCCTGATCTTGGGGCTTAGGATCGTGCAGTTTTCAAAATATCTTGGGAGGATGTTTTGTAAAACCGTCTCCTGAATAATGCTGTTCAGGGTAAAGCGGATGGTCCGGTTTTTATATTCTGAACAGGCCGGTGGCGATGTGCGATGCATAGAAATACAGAATAAAAAACCAGAATAGTCAGTATATCTGTCAGTCAACCGGCCTGTTATTGTCGTATTGTTTCTCTCGTTGCTTTTATTACAGGTCGAGATTGCGCAGCCAGTTCTCAAAACTGACCTGTTTGCTGTTCGGGACAGGAAAATCTGTCGGTTCCGGATGCGGTGCGGATAGGTTTTTGCGCACTTTGCTCGGGCTGACGCCGAACTCATTGGTGAATGCGCGGGTGAAATTTGCGGCAACATCAAAACCGGCCGTTTGGGCAATGTCGAGAATTCTGTCCTGATTGGCCGGATCCTGCAATGTTTCATAGGCCGCTTGCAGGCGCTGTTTGCGGATATAATTCAGAACGCCGCCATGGGACTCGAACAGCTGATAAAGCCGCGTACGGGATATGCCGACCGACCGGCAGATTTTCTCTGCTGTGAGTTGCGGATCGTGAAGATTGTGATGAATGTAGTGATGCACCCGTTCCATGGTGCCGAAGCCGATTTGACCTGGATGGTCATGGTCTGGACGGACACAGGGCTCAACGCCGTTCACAATCATATTCCTGATTGTTTGTACAATACCAGGCAGATCATCCAGTGTCAGCGAGGGCAGATGTGTTTCAACCTGAGCCAGAAAATTCGCCAGCAGCGTGGCAAGCGTTCCTGACAGGATGGAATTATTGACAGACTTGAATAGACCGGCCTCGCCGGAAAACAGGCTGTAAGGCATATAGAGCAGCACAATTTCAGAACTGGTGCAGCGCCCCCGATAGGGGTGTCCGAGTGTACGGAAAGCCACGCGACCCGAGCCGGTTTTAATAACTTTGCCGTCAACCTCCGTCCATGCCTGTCCGCTGCGTCTTAATCCCAGATATCAGTGATCAATCGGGCTGTAGCGCAATTGTGCAGCCGTGCGGGCGTAACTATAGGCATCGCTCTGTTGCCGGACAAACAGCATTTTCCCGAAATGCCAGACAGTATGACACGCAAAAAATCCGTCCTCAGGCAGAACATTGTCCGGCAAACGGACATCAATAATCGGTCGCATATAAGCGCGCCATGCCTCGAATTGCTCTTCGGGAGGCAGGTCCTGCGTGGAAAAATGCAGCGACGGTAAAGGCGGTGCGGTTGAAGGAATGATCACCGGCTCAAGAACATCCTGACCGGTGCGGGGAAAGCGGCGGCGCTCAACCTGCGGCCATGTTGCTTCAGCTCTCAGCCGGTCAGGGTTTCCTTCCGGAGTGTCAGACTGCTTATGCATCCGGTTCCTCCCGTCCACTGCATTTCTTAGCAGTGAAAGCCTGTGAAATCTCTCAGCACATCATCCTCAAGCAATATCTTATCATATCAAATAAGAAATGTACGAAATGATAATTTTCAGGATGCAGCGATAACGACAATCCTCTGACAGAGCGGTATATAGTATATGAAAGTAATTTTGTTAAAATTCCGTTTATACTTTGAGTATTTTTAGTAGGTTTACTTAAGTAATTTCATTAAATTTCTTTTTACATCAATGCAGATTTAAAGATAAATTTGATGGAGTTGAAGATGAGTGAACTTAATCAACATATTGGTAATCAGTCTGGCAGAACACCTGTACGTGAGCTTTATGCTGTTCAGTCGGATATATTACATAAGCAGATTATTGTTACAGGCGGAGCCGGTTTTCTCGGTTCGCATCTCTGTGAGCGTCTCCTCCGTTCAGGCCATCGGGTTATCTGCGTTGATAATTTCTCGACCGGCAGCAAGCAGAATATTATGCATCTGCTTGGTTATGACACTTTCAGTGTTATTGATCATGATATTGTTGAGCCGTTCGATCTGGAAGCGGATGAGATTTACAATCTCGCTTGTCCCGCATCACCGCCGCATTATCAGGCCGATCCTGTACATACAACGCTGACCAGTGTGCTGGGCGCGTATAATCTGCTGACACTGGCTGCCCGCTATAATGCCCGCATTTTTCAAGCGTCAACATCAGAGGTTTACGGCGACCCGCATATTCATCCGCAGGTTGAAACCTATTGGGGCAATGTCAATCCGTTCGGCCCGCGCTCCTGCTATGATGAGGGAAAGCGCTGTGCGGAAACCCTGTTTTTCGACTTTCACAAAGCCTATGACACAGAAATAAAAATCGTCAGGATTTTCAATACTTTCGGTCCGAATATGCGACCGGACGACGGACGTGTGGTTTCCAATTTTATTGTTCAGGCGCTGAAGGGCGAGGACATTACGATTTACGGTGACGGCACCCAGACCCGTTCCTTCTGCTATGTGGATGACCTGATCGAAGGTTTTGTCCGTCTGATGGCGGCTGATGCATCGGTGACAGGACCGATTAATCTGGGCAATCCCGGTGAGTTTATGATCGGTGAACTGGCGAAGATCGTGATTGATCTGACAGGTTCACGCTCGCGTATTGTTCATCATCCGCTGCCTGTCGATGACCCGCGTCAGCGGCGTCCTGATATCTCGCTTGCAATGCGTGAACTGGGCTGGCAGCCGCAGGTGCAGCTGACCGAAGGTCTGGAAAAGACGATCACCTATTTTGACAGCCGTCTGAGCCTCTCCGGCAACAGATTACGGGAGATGGCCAGATGACAGCAAAGCGCATTCTGATTACGGGCGGTGCCGGTTATATCGGGAGCCATACAGCCAAGCTTCTGAAATTCCGGGGCATTGAGCCGGTTGTTTATGACAATTTGTCCACGGGGCACCGGTCTTCCGTGCGCTATGGCCCTCTTGTTCAGGCCGATATTCTGGACACGATGCTGCTGACGGAAACGATCCTGCGTTATATGCCGGTTGCTGTTATTCATTTTGCTGCGTCCGCCTATGTCGGGGAATCCGTTACAGACCCTGCAAAATATTACCGTAATAATGTCTGCGGAACTTTGTCTTTACTGGATGCCTGTCGCGAGACAGGGCTGGATAAGGTGATCTTTTCTTCGAGCTGCGCCACTTATGGCGTGCCGGCAAATTTGCCGGTTGCGGAAACTGCCGCTCAGATCCCTGTCAGTCCTTATGGTCAGACCAAGCTGATTGCTGAACATATGCTGGCTGACTATGCCTCGGCTTTCGGGCTGCGCTATGTGGCTTTGCGCTATTTCAATGCCTGCGGTGCTGATCCGGAAGGTGAGCTGGGAGAGTGGCATGATCCGGAAACCCATCTCATCCCCCGCGCGCTGCTGGCCGCAGCCGGAAAAATCGCACAGCTTGAGATTTTCGGAGATGATTATGACACTGAGGACGGCACCTGTGTGCGGGACTATATTCATGTCACTGATCTCGCCCGCGCCCATGTTCTGGCTTACGATTATCTTGCTGGTGGCGGTGACAATCTTGCTGTCAATCTCGGGACAGGACGCGGCTCCTCTATCCGCGAAATTCTCAATACGATCGACAAGGTAACCGGCCGTCCGGTCCCCATCATTATTCGTCCGCGTCGCGCAGGTGACCCGCCGGCTCTTTATGCCGATCCCGCTCTTGCGCGCCATATGCTTGGTTTTGAACCGCAATATTCGGATCTGGAAACAATCGTCCGGACTGCGGCTCCTTTCTTCGGACTGGAGGCGAGATCATGACACGTCCTGCCATCAACAGACAGAAGTCCTTCACTCTGAATGGTGAACCGCTGCTGGTATCCGTATTTCAGGGCTACAGACGGACAGAATATATTGCCGGTGTTGCCATATGGCTGGCAGCTTTCATCTATTTCTGGGTCTGGTGGCTGCAGCCTGAGCATCATGTGAGCACTTTCGGAACGATTATCACAACCGCGGCGCTGGCATGGTTAACATTGATTCCTGCTTATTTTCTGGTCATGTTTTACTTTGCGGTAAAGCCTGTCGGTGCTTTGCGTATACCGCAGAACAGCCGGATCGCTATGGTTGTGACCAAAGCGCCGTCAGAGCCGTTTCCCATTGTTGCTGAAACACTGCTGGCGATGCTGGCGCAGACACAGCCGCATGATACCTGGCTTGCGGATGAAGATCCGTCACCGGAAACACTGGCATGGTGCCGTGAACACGGAGTTTTCGTATCGACACGCAAAGGCCGCGCCGATTATCACCGGCAGACATGGCCGCGCCGTACACGCTGCAAGGAAGGCAATCTCGCGTTTTTCTATGATCATTACGGCTATGAGCGCTATGATTTTGTTGCGCAGCTTGATGCCGATCATGTGCCTGAACCGGATTATCTCTGGCAGATGTTGCGGCCTTTCGCCGACCCGGCTGTCGGTTATGTTTCCGCACCCAGTATTTGTGACCGCAATGCTGCGGAAAGCTGGTCGGCACGCGGGCGTCTCATTGCAGAAGCGAATTTTCATGGATGCTTGCAAGCAGGCTATAGCGGCGGTTTCGCACCGATGTGTATCGGTTCTCATTATGCCGTGCGTACTGTGGCTCTCAGGGAAATCGGCGGGCTCGGACCGGAACTGGCTGAAGACCATTCCACAACGCTGATGATGAATGCCTATGGCTGGCGTGGTGTCCATGCGATTGATGCCATTGCGCATGGCGATGGCCCGCGCACTTTCGGCGACCTGATTACGCAGGAATTTCAGTGGGCACGCAGCATTGTAATGATCCTGCTGCAATATTCACCGGATCTGATCCCGCGCCTGACACCCCGTTTGCGGTTTTCATTTTTGTTCTCACAATTTTGGTATCCGCTGTCTTCGCTGTTGACTGCAACACTCTTTGCCATGCCGGTTATTGCGCTCATTCGCGGTAAGCCTTTTGTTGCTGTCACATATCCTGAATTTTTGACGCATTTTCTGCCGATGTCGCTGATCCTTCTGGTTTTCGCCTATCGCTGGCGGGCAACCGGAACATTCAGACCTGTAAATAGTCAAATTCTGAGCTGGGAAGGCATACTCTTTTTGCTTGCCCGCTGGCCTTGGGCACTGGCAGGAACACTTGCGGCATTGCGCGACTGGATGACCGGATCTTTTGTTGACTTCCGCGTCACGCCGAAGGGAACATCCGAGGTTGATCCACTGCCTTTCAGGGTTCTGGTGCCTTATGCAATCATTGCGCTTGGTTCTGTTTTTGCTGTGCTTTTGGTGTCTGATGCCGGTGAAAGCCGCGGATTTTATCTCTTCGCCATTTTCAACAGTGTGATTTATGCGGTGCTGATGATCGTGGTGCTTGTCCGGCACAGTGTGGAAAACAAAGTGCGTATGACCACACGCTATTATCGTCCGGTTCTATTGGCGACCATTCTGACCCTTATCATTCTGCCCGGATTTGCAACTTTTGAACGGGGACGTGAAAGCCTCGAAGTGCTTGCCTTGGGCGCAAAACATGTCCGGCTTTTCGAAGAACGTTATTCGGCAGCCGGTGCCGGTGTCGGCGGACAATCGCTGCGCATAACCACATTCAGCCCGCATTGGCGCTCAGACACATCAGCAAACATATCGGAAGATTAGAGCGTATCCCGAAAAGCGGGAAGCGGTTTTCGGATAAGATGCAAGCAAAAACAAAGAGATAGAGCATTTCATCGGATTTAGTCAAAACTGACATGCTCTAGGAAATTATAACAGGGAGGCGCCTCAGGGCGTTGCAGATCATGAAAATCACGATGATAGGAACCGGATATGTCGGCCTCGTCAGCGGCACCTGTTTTGCACATTGGGGCAATGACGTTATCTGTGTCGATAAGAACGCTGCAAAAATAGCCGGACTTAATCAGGGCATCCTGCCGATTTACGAACCGGAGCTGGACGGGCTGGTCAGCAAATATCATCAGGCGGGACGTTTGTCTTTCACCTGTGATCTGGCAGCAGCGGTCAAAGATGCGGATATTGTGTTTATCGCTGTCGGTACACCGGCGCGCGCCGGTCACGGCGATGCGGACCTGTCATTCGTCTATATGGCTGCCAAGGAAATCGCACCACATCTGGCGGAAGGTGCAGTGGTCGCGGTGAAGTCCACTGTGCCGGTCGGCACCGGCGATGCGGTTGACAAGATTATCGGCTCGGTGCGCCGCCGTGGCAGCTATTCGGTCGCCTCCAATCCTGAATTCCTGCGCGAAGGCGCAGCCATCCCGGATTTTCTGAAGCCGGATCGTGTAGTGATCGGTGTTGAGGATATGCATGCACAAACCGTGCTGATGCAGCTTTATCGCGATGTTTTTACACCGCATGATGTGCCGGTTGTGGTTACCAGGCGGCGCACATCCGAGCTGATTAAATATGCCGCTAATGCATTTCTGGCGACCAAGATTACCTTCATGAATGAACTGGCCGACCTGTGCGAACTGGCAGGCAGTGATATCAGTGATCTGGCGCTGGGTATTGGTCTTGACCGGCGCATCGGCTCCAGCTTCCTGAATGCAGGTCCCGGCTATGGCGGTTCCTGCTTCCCGAAAGATACGCTGGCTCTGTTGCGCACCGCTCAGGATTACGGCGTAGCCCTGCGGGTTGTCGAAGAAACTGTAACGGCGAATGAAGCACGCAAACGCAAAATGGCGCTGAAAGTGCTTGATGCTGTCGGCGGTGATGTGGACGGGCTGACCATCGCGGTTCTCGGTCTGACATTCAAACCGGATACGGATGATATGCGTGAGGCACCGTCGGTTCCTCTGATCGAGACTTTGCAGCGTTTCGGGGCAACAATCCGCGCTTTTGATCCGGTGGGAATGCCGAATGCCGCGCAGATGCTGGATGATGTGGCTTTGATTGATGATCCTTATGAATGTGCACGCAATGCGGATGCCGTTGTCATCGTGACAGAATGGGATTGTATCCGCAGGCTGGATCTGACCCGCTTGAGAAAACTCATGAACGCACCCGTTCTTGTTGATCTGCGCAATGCAGTTTCTCAGGAAAGTGCAGAAGCAGCGGGTTTCCGTATCACGATGATTGGTAAACCGGCCCGAAATAACAAGGAAACACATTCTGCCGCTCTGGCAGAGAAGGAAGCAAAGTCTGCTGTAACGGCAGGAGGGGGCGTAAGAGGCAGGCTTCACACCGGCAATGATGGAAAAGCCGGAACAGCAGGGAGAAGCAGGCTATGAGCAGAGATAACAACAAGACCAGAATTCAGAAATATGGTGCAGGCTTACGCAGATTTAGTGTTATGCTGGCCGCACTGACAATGACGGGTGTGCCCGTTATACCGGCCGGTGCCGCAGAACCGGTCAAAGTGCCCGCACAGGCAAGAGCAATGTCCGCTGCAGAGCTCTATGTGCTTTACCGGAATAAAACCTGGCAATGGCCGGACGGCGCAGGCCGTATGCAGGAAAAAGACCGCACCTTTATCGGCTGGTCAGGCTCAGGGAATGATACCCGCTGGGCTGAAGGGCGGTGGGTGCTGAGTGATACGGGGCTGATGTGTCTGAAAGCTGAATGGCATGGCGTACAGACAAAACAGGCCAATAAGACCTGTTTCCGCCACCGTATTTATGAAGACACGATTTATCAGAAAAAAGAACCTTCCGGCAGCTGGTATGTTTTTAAACATGCCAAGGCCGCAGACAGTGATGAGTTCAAAAAACTCATTGCTGAAGACACGGTGAGCGCTCAGCTGGCAAAGCTGCAGCCGTTCACGCAACAGGCAGATGCCAAACAGCAACCGTTCTCTGCACAGGCTCCGAACGGTACAAATTAACGCAGGAGAAAGGCAATGGATAGGATATCCAAAATTATTGCATTGTCATTCGTCGGGGTCATGTTGTCCGGTACTGCTCACGCCGCAAGCAGCACTCCGCTTGGTATCCCTAACGAGATGTCAGCAACTCAGGATCAGCCGTCCACGAAACGTCCGGTGATAACACCATCCTCTATAGGCTTTGGTGCTTATGACCCGCATGGCGATTTCGGTGATGACAAGAATTCCAAAATCGAACATCTGTTTCTGCCATGGGAAGATGTTGAGCTGGGGTCATTGGCACTTGCCGATGATTACGCGCTCAAACGCGGCCGCACATTGTTGATTTCAGTCGAACCATGGTCGTGGTCGCCGGACTGGCGTATTTCCTCACCGCAGCTTTTGCAGAGCATTCTGAAAGGGGAGCGGGATGTGTATATGGCAAAGGTCTGCACAGAAGCGGCAAAACTGAAAAGTCCGGTTATCATCCGTTGGGCGCAGGAAATGGATGAAACGGATAACCAGTTTACCTGGGCGCATTGGCAGCCCGATGAATATGTAAAGGCGTATCAGCGTATGGTGCGTGTATGCAAAGAAAGTCTGCCAAATGCCAAATATATGTGGTCACCAAAAGGCAATGAGGGGCTTCAGGCCTTTTATCCCGGCGATGACTATGTTGATATTGTTGGGCTTTCCGTCTTCGGTTACCAAAAATACGACCGTGCAACCAAGGGCGGGGATCAGACTTTCTCTGAACGTCTTGCACCGGGCTATGACCGTGTAAAAGGCTTCGGCAAACCGATCTGGGTCGCCGAGCTGGGCTATGACGGCGATGCCGCATATGACCGGAACTGGGCTGAGAATGTTGCCAAGGCTCATCCGGAATTTCCTGAACTGAAAACCGTGGTTTATTTCAATGACCGTGAAGTTTATCCATGGGCGAACGGTTTCGGGAAGCCTGAATGGCGCGTTGTGAATACACCAACCAACTGAACCACGCTGTCTGAGCGTGAGGGAGGCGATTATGTCAATGTTTCGTGCAATGACACTTATAATAGCGGTAGCCGGCGGATTGGGTTTGAGCGTTTCCGCTGGTCTTGCAGCTCCGGCAGCGGCTCAGACAGCGTCAGGTGCAGACACGGCTAAGCCACTCAGCAGTTCCGAAATTTACCGGATTTACAGCCATAATTCATGGATGTGGAAAGACGGCGCCGGTTATTTTGCCGTGTCAAAACGGCAATTCAAGGCATGGTCCGGCAGGGGCAGCAATGCTTCTGCCGGTCAGGGGATCTGGTTTATCACCGATCCCGGAAAATTATGTTTCCGTGCGACATGGTATGAAAAAGGTACCAGTTTTCCGGCAACAACCTGCTTCAGCCACCGCGAAAAGAACGGCGTTATTTATCAACGAAAAGAGCCGAATGGTGACTGGTATATTTTCAAACACGCACCGGCAAGAAAAGGTGATGAAATCACCAAATTCCGCCGGGGTGATTATGTGAGCAGACAACTGGACCGCATGATGCCGGCTATGGCATCCAACTGACTATGAAGCTGGCGGCAGATATCTTGTTTGCCGTCAGCTTCTGTTAAAGCAGCGTGTTTTGCTGCCGAAACCACTTGGTGTGCAGATATAAGGCGCACGTCCCAGATAATTTGCGGAAGCCACTCTGACTGATTTTGAAGATGCCACTGTTTTGGTAGCAGCAACACGCGGTGCACGTTGCGTGCGCGGGGCTTGCATATCATCTGCTTTGGCGATGGCAGTGGTTTTTGCAGGCAGGCCATAACCGACTTTGGTGACAGATGTTGCCTGTGTTTCAGCAACATTATAGCCAGTGCTGCATCCGGCAATGGCCAGACTGCCAGCCAGAACGGCTGTAAGAGCGAGTGTTGTGGATTTGAAAGGCATGCGATTACGGTGACCCGCGAGGATCTTTGCGGAGAAGAGTTGCATTCGTGTGAACCTTTGTTCCGATGCCGTGACACAGGAACGTATAAACTGAATAAATTAATACGAAGTGATTAAGATCGGGACAATTAGCAATTGAAGCATTGCCTAATTGAGTTAGATCTAAAGTTGTAAGGGCTTCATATAGTATCGGTCGCGGGAACCCAACCCCTTTTCGCGGGAATGCTGCCGGACAGCGGATCAGGCTTGTAACTCATGATACCGTTTTTTGTACTTGCCCGGCGTGCTGCATAAAATTTACTGCAATTCAATAACTTGCCTGCCTGCAACCGTTTTCCCTGCAATCGGCGGCATCAGGGCGTTTGTGTTAGATTTTTGTACAGATGGTTTAATTTGCGTCGAAATGGCGCATGCAGGTCAGGAGATTCTCTCTGCGAGAATTATCCGGTCTCATTGTTGAGCTGTGCAGAAGCGGAAGCAGCGGAAAAAATCCGCTATAAAAGATTTTTCAGTTTGGGTTGCACAGAGCAGAATTGTCAATTTCCCTGCGTAAATCAGGCATAACTAAAAAATATTCTCTGGAAAAATTCATCAATAAAATTATGATGTTAAATCAAATGCAATTTTGATTTGCTTTGCATTTTAAGGGCCTTTGTTTATAGTCGTTGATTATAATGCTAAAAATTATTTCTTTATAATAAAGCCCTTGACATATTTCTGCTTTATCGGAATTATCCATTTTAGCGGAAATTTTTCCACCAGATCCGATATTTCTGCCGAAGGGAAGCGGCGAAGTATTTTCAATTGATCCTGTGGGTGAGCCTGATCTGCGCCTGATAATAAAAAACAAATATCTTCAGGGGAACATAATGAGGAAGACTCTTCTGGTTAACCGCCGGTCAGCATTGAAGCTGGTTGCGGCAGGGACAGCTGTGCTGTCGTCACCATATATCATCAGACCGCGTCCGGCATGGGCTGAAAACGGCGTTCTGAATGTTACAACCTATGACAAATTTCTGCCGCAGGACTTTCTGGACAAGTTCCAGAAGGATACCGGTATTGAAGTGCGCGTTCGTCTGACAGACGATCAGGGCAAGCAATATAACCTGCTGACTGCAGAAGGCGCCAATCCGTCAACCGACATCGTAACGGTTGCAGGGCACCGCTATAGCCAGTTCATCCAGTCCAAGCTGATTTCTGCAATTGATACAGATAAAATCAGCAACTGGAAAAACCTCAATTCTGTCTATCAGGATGCCAAATGGGCGCGCGTTGAGGACAAGCTCTGGGGGCTGCCAATTCTGGCCGGCTATGAGGGGCTTGCACGCAATACCGATTACGTTAAGGAAGCGGACAGTCTGGAGATCATGTTTGATCCGGAATATAAGGGGCAGACCTCTTATATCGTCAGCGACTTCCTGACACTGGCCATGCAATATCTTGGCTATGACGGTGATTTTGTCAGCTATACGGATAATCGTGAGCTTGCACAAAAGGCCACCAATGATGCCCGCGATCTCCTGATTAAACACAAGGATATGGTGCGTAAATATTACGATGCCGGTTCCGAAGTGCAGCAGATGTTTATCAATGAAGATATTTATCTGGCGCATTCCTGGTCAGGTCCGGTTGCCAAGCTGATTATGGAAGGTCATCCGATCCAGCTTTCTGCGCCGAAAGAAGGCACATTCGGCTTCGTTTATACGCTGAACATCGTCAATAATGCACCTAATCAGGAAAATGCCTATAAGCTGCTCAATGCAGTTCTGGCAGATCCGGCAGTCGGTGCATCGATGACACGTCAGTCCGGTTACAGTTCCACCATCAACGGTGTGGCTGATCTTTTGAATGACCGTGAGAAAATGGCAGCAACCTTGCCGCAGAACCAGCTTGAGCGGGTTATCTTCTTCAGCTCTGTCAACCGCGATATGAAAAACGAACTGGTTGACCGTGCGACTGCCGAGGTCAAAGCCGCCTGACGGCTCTGTGTTCTGAATGAATGTTTGCGCCCGATCCGGCGCAAACATCCTTCCCGTAAAATGACTGTCTGATGAAACAGCACGACATGCGTCGCAGGGCTGAACAGGAAAGCTATATGTCTGACACCTCTATCAGGGACGATATTGGTATAAGCCAAAAAGCGGAAATGCCGCGCTATTCGACACGAATAGCAAAAGTCATGAATTCCGGCTTGTATCAGAAAACATTGGGAGCCGCGGTCAATTCGCGTTACGGACGCGTGATCCTGCTGGCAGGTTTTCCTCTGCTCTGGCTCATTTTTCTGCATGTCGGGCCGATTTATCAGATGCTGAAAATCAGCCTGATGTCGCAATATCCGCTGCCTGCGGGCAGTGAGCCGCAATATACGCTGGATAATTATGCGATCTTCTTTCAGGAGTCGATTTACTTCACACCCCTGATCCGCAGTTTCTTTTTCTCACTTTTTGCAACTGCGGCAACCCTGATCGTGGTTTATCCGGTCGCCTATTATGTTGCGAAAATTGTGCGTCCGGAGGGTCGCTCCAAAGCACTGCTGCTGCTGCTCGTCCCGTTCTGGGCAGGGGAGCTGATCCGCACATTCTCGGTGATTATGCTGCTGGCAAACCGTGGTGCGCTCAATGTTTTTCTGCGGGAAATTGGTCTGATCGACCGGCCGATCCAGATGCTTTACGGCCCGTTCTCCCTGACATTCGGCCTGATCTATCTCGTATGCCTGTATATGTTGCTGCCGCTTTATTCCGCGATTGAGAAAATCCCGTCCTCCTATCTCGATGCCGCTGCCGATCTTGGTGCAGGCCCGTGGACACGATTCCGCAGAATTATTCTGCCTTTGTCCAAGGAAGGCATTATTTCGGGTTGCTCACTGGTCTTTCTCACAACAGTCGGTGTTTTCGCCACGCCGATGCTGCTTGGCGGGCCCGGTACGGTGATGTTCCCTGAAACCATCAGCGGCTTCTTCCACGGCGCCAGCAATAAATGGCCGGTAGGCGCGGCTTTTGCCATCATCATGCTGGTAACCGCTTTAACCGCAGCCGGAATTTTCATGCGCCTTGTCGGCGGCCGTAAACGGAGGGTGATCTGATGCGTAACCTGTTTCATGATGCACCGCGCACGGCTCTGACAGCAACCTATTGGGCCTTTGTCATCTATCTGATGCTGCCGCTGATGCTGATGATGGCGATGAGTTTTAAAGATGCCAGTTTCATTGCTTTTCCGATCAGCGAATGGACCTTCGACTGGTATGTCAAGGTCATGCAGGACAAGCAGTTTCTCGAAGCTGTTATCTATTCCGTTCTGATTGCTGCGGCGACCACGCTGGCGGCTACGACTATCGGCACATGGATTGCCATGCTGATTGTGGCGGAAGGGATTAAAGGTCAGGCAATTATTTTTGCGCTTGCCTGTCTGCCTGCGGTGGTGCCGGGGATGATCTCGGCGATTTCGATGCGCATTTTCATCTCGTCGATTGATATGCCGACCGGCACAGCCGCCATTATTCTGGGGCACACAGTACACGCCGTGCCTTTTGTGGTGGTGATGGTGCTGACAAGGCTGCGCACAATGCCGGGCAATCTGGTGGATGCGGCGCGTGATCTCGGTGCAGACAGCGTTGTGGCCTTCTTCCGGGTGACACTGCCTTATCTCTGGCCTGCAATCATGGGCGGTATGATCTTTTGCGTGCTGCTGTCGATTGATGACTTTGTGCGCACCTTCTTTCTGGGTGGTTACAAGCCGACGCTCCCGATGCTGATTTTCGCCAAAGTGCAGGGCGGTATGTCTCCTGAAATCAATGCCATGGCAACGCTTGTCCTTTTGGTGACCGCAGCCGTTGGCCTCTATGCAGAATATAAAACCCGCCGTTCGAGGACACGCTAATGGAACCGATCGTTAAATTTGAGAATGTAACAAAAAGCTATGGTTCTTTTGTTGCGGTGGAAGAGCTTAACCTGACCATTGAAGCAGGCAAGTTCATCACATTGCTCGGGCCTTCCGGTTGCGGTAAATCCACCACTTTGCGTATGCTCGGCGGCTTTGAAACACCGACATCCGGCCGCATCATCATCGCAGGCAAAGACGTGACAAAGCTGCCGCCTAATAAGCGCGATGTGAATATTGTGTTTCAGGATTATGCGCTGTTTCCGCATATGTCCGTTGCTAAGAATATTGCCTTCGGTCTGGAGCTAAAAGGCCGCGACAAGCACTTTATTCACAAGCGGGTGACCGAGCTGCTGGAACTGGTACAGTTGCAGGATTATGCACATCGCCTGCCATCAGAACTTTCCGGCGGTCAGCGTCAGCGTGTGGCTCTGATGCGTGCGCTGGCACCGGATCCGCAGGTTTTGCTGCTGGATGAACCGCTCTCGGCACTGGATGCAAAACTGCGCCAGCAGATGCAGATCGAACTGAAATCCATTCAGGAAAAAACCGGCAAGACCTTTGTCTTTGTTACGCATGATCAGGAAGAGGCACTTACAATGTCTGACCAGATTATTGTGATGAACAAAGGTCGCATTGAACAGATGGGTGATCCGCATACACTCTATCGTGCACCGAAGAGCGTTTTTGTTGCCAATTTTATCGGTGAAACCAATCTGCTGCGCAGTCAGGTTTCCGGCGTTGAAAATGATATGCTGAAGCTGAACTGGAATGACAATATTCTGACGGCTCCGCGCGGCACTGCGAGCGTTTCAACACAGGACGGCTATTTCATTGCTCTGCGCCCAGAAGCGATCCGCTGCACAG
Organism: Pseudochrobactrum lubricantis; assembly: GCF_041929865.1. NCBI lineage: Bacteria > Pseudomonadati > Pseudomonadota > Alphaproteobacteria > Hyphomicrobiales > Brucellaceae > Pseudochrobactrum > Pseudochrobactrum lubricantis. The sequence goes on along the minus strand of NZ_JBHEEE010000001.1, from coordinate 265,378 downwards.
AAACAGCACCGGAAAGTCAGAACCGTCTGAAGGGCCGCATCCGTCAGCTGGTATTTAAAGGCAATCATACATCCGTCTTTGTTGAGGTGGACGGCGGTACCGTTCTCAATGCGCTCAGTCATCCGGCAGATATCACCTCTTCAGTCGGGGATGACATCTGGGTCAGCTGGAGGCCGGAAAGCGCAACAGTCCTGCCTGTTTCGAGCTGAGGTCATGCAGATCATTCCGGTCGCTCTGATGTGACCGGAACTTCATCATTATCTGAGAAAACCGGATGGAAATGAGTTATGCAATATAACGTGCAGGCACCGCTTAACGTTGCCGCTTCCACTCTTGAAGAGCTGGAACATCGTGTCCGCGATGATCTGGCCTGTCTGTGTTATCCGCCTGCAAACTGGGTGGAAACAACTGATGGTGCAGAGAAAGTGCATGATGTCGTGATTATCGGCGGCGGTATGTGCGGGCTCGTTGCCGGATTTTCACTGCTGGCAGGCGGTATCCGTAATATTCGTATTTTTGATCGCAGTCCTGAAGGTTTTGAAGGCCCGTGGCTGACCTATGCACGTATGGAAACACTGCGCTCACCAAAACAGCTGACAGGTCCTGCCTATGGTATTGCTTCGCTGACATTCCGCTCGTGGTATGTGGCACAATTCGGCAATGATGCATGGGCTGAGATGGATAAAATCCCGCGCCCGATGTGGATGGACTATCTGCGCTGGTACCGGAAAGTTCTGTCTCTGCCGGTTGAGAATAATGTCGAGGTAAAATCCATCCTGCCGGAAGGGTCGCTGATGCGCCTGACACTGGCGGGCAGCGGTGCCAAAGAGGCGACAATTCTGGCGCGCAAAATTGTCATGGCGACTGGCCGTGACGGTATGGGGCATCCCAATATTCCGGATTTTGTAGCGGGGCTGGACAGGAAGTTCTGGGCGCATTCTTCTGATGCGATTGATTTTCAGGCGCTGCGTTCCAAACGGATTGTTGTGGTCGGTGTGGGAGCCTCTGCGGTGGATAATGCCGCTGAAGCGCTGGAAGCCGGTGCCAAAGAAGTGCGCCATCTCATCCGCCGAAAGGAAATGCCGCAGATCAACAAGCTGATGGGTATTGGCTCCTTTGGTTTTACGGCCGCTTTTTCTAAGCTGGATGATGCACGCCGCTGGCAGATCATGAATTATTCATTGCGCACCCAGACCCCTGCACCGCGCGGCTCAACGCTGCGGGTCAGCCGTCATGACAATGCGCATTTTCATTTTAATGCCGGTGTGAAATCGGTCGAGCAGAGCGGTGATGAACTCATTATCACAACACAGGACGGTAGCCGGCTGGTTACGGATTTCCTGATCCTTGGCACCGGCTTCACCGTTGACCCGCTGGCACGCAAAGAACTGGAAGCCTATGCGGATAAAATCCTGCTCTGGCGCGATTGCTATACACCTCCGGCCGGTGAGGAAAATAAAGAACTCGGCAATCATCCTTATCTTTCCGCCGACTTTTCTTTCCGCGAGAAAGAGGCGGGCACGGCTCCCTGGCTGGCTAATATCTACAGTTTCAATGCTGGTGCGGCGGCCAGTTTTGGCAAGTTGAGCGGCGATATTCCGGGCATCAGCGAAGGCGCGGCCATTCTCGCTCGTGAGATTGCAGCCCGGCTTTATCAGGAAAATTTTGAGCAGCACTGGCTGGCCTTGCTGGATTACAGCACGCCGGAACTGCAGGGCGATGAGTGGAAAGCTTCACCTTTACCGGATGCAGAGCAGATACAGTCGCAACAGGCGGAGAAGGTATAATGACGGAAACTGCGGATATTCTTATCAGTGCCGCCGGTATCGGAGCCACAGATCCTCTGCGTGAGGTGCTGGCAGGCCGTGCGGATATTCTGGCGCTGACACAGCAAACCCATGACAGTGCCTTAATGCCTGCTGATGCGGGCGGGTTGTCCCGTGCCGAACGCGCTGCCATTGCGGTGCGAGTTGCCAGACATAATCAGGACGAAGCGCTGACACAGCATTTCACAACTTTGCTGGAACAGGCGGATAATGCTGCAGAAGCGGCTCTGATCGCTGATCTGAGCTTCAGCGGCGGTGACGATCAGCGTTTGCAGGCTTTGATCCGGCATACGGATATTGTGACGCGCTCTCCTAAAGATGCCACGGGTGCCGATATTGAAAAGCTGCGTCAGGCCGGTGTGAATGACGCTGATATTGTACGGCTTTCGGAGCTTCTGGCATTTGTCAGCTATCAGATCCGCGTTGCAGCCGGTTTGCGTTTGATGAGAGGTTTACATGGGTAAGACCATTCATGAATTCACGACAACAGTGCCGGTCTGGAAACCCTATGTGACGCCGGTTGTGCTGGCGGATGCAACGCCTGAACAGCTGGATGCGTTGAAAGTCACGCCGTCCAACACCAAGGTTTCGGACTATCTTCTGGTGCTGGCGCATGATGCTGAAACGCTGAAGCACCGGTCTCCGCTGTTTAACGGCGTGATGTATAATCGCGGCGGCATGTCCCGTGCGGAGCGGGAAATCGGGGCAGTGGGAGCCTCGGTTGTAAACCAATGTATCTATTGCGCGGCGGTACATGCAAGCCGCTATAATCAGCTGGCAAAGGAAGAGGATACCATTGCCGCCATTTTTCGTGATGGTGTGAATGCGGATATTGAACCGCGGCTGAAAGCAATTTTCAATTTTGCAGTTCGCCTGTCGGCCTGCCCGCCGCAGGCGGACGCAACCGACATGCAGGCTTTGGCTGAGGCGGGGCTGGATCAGAATGAAATCCTTGATCTCATTCTGTCTGCATCGCTTTTCGGCTGGGCAAACAGACTGATGCATACATTGGGAGAGCCTGTAGAGGAATAGGTCTGCGGCATAGTTTGAGGAGTGAGCAAATGAAGCAGCTGACACCACCGGAAATCGGGCCTCGTTTGCAGGCTTTGCGTAAAGAGCGAAAACTTACACTGGCAGATCTCTCCGTTATGGCAGGCGTATCGCGTTCCATTCTTTCCGAGATCGAGCGCGGTAATGCCAATCCGACCTATGGCACGCTGTGGCATCTGACACAGGCGCTTGGGGTTAATCTGGATTGCCTTATGGGCGGCGTGACCAATGAGCGGACAGATCAGATTCACCTGCTGCCCGGCAATCTGACGCCTACGATCCGCAGTCCGGACGGTACCTGTACTTTGCAGATTCTGGCACCGGCCGGCATGATTGCGCTGATCGAATGGTATCTCCTGAACTTTGATCTTAACGGTAAGCTGGAGAGTGAGGCGCATAGTCCGGGAACAATGGAGCATCTGCATTGTCTTGAGGGTGAAATCCACGTTTCCAACACAGCGTCGCAAACGGTGGTCAGGGCAGGCGAGACAGCCCGTTATTCGGCAGAGGTGCCGCATTGCCTGACCAGTATCGGCAGCCAGCCTGCCAAAGCTTTTCTGGTCGTTGCCTTTGCCGGTGTGAATGGCGGCTTTGGCAGCAATTTACGACCCAAATAACAAAATGCGGAACAACCGCAGAATAATTTGAATGATTATGAGTGAGGAACAGAAAACTATGCGGGTAGGGATTATTGGCGCCGGATCAATCGCGTTTGGTATGGCAGCATTTCTGGAACAGGCAGGCCACACAGCTATTCTCTGGTCACCATCGGGGGAGCGCACAAAGGCGCTGGCTGCAGGCGAAGCGCTGACTGCCTCCGGTGCTGTGACCGGCACATTCCGGCCGCAGGTGGCTGCTGATGCACGTACATTGGCAGAAGGTTCTGATGTGCTGGTGGTGGCTCTGCCTGCCTATGGGCACAAGGCGGTGCTGGATGCTGTGGCACCTTATATCCGTGCGGAGCAGAGCGTTATCATCAGCTCCCATGCCTCCTTTGGTGCGCTCTATCTGTCCCGCCTTCTGGCTGTGCGTGATATCAGCGTTCCGGTTATTGCGTGGGGAACAACGGTTGTCTCAGGCCGGCAGCTGAGCCAGACGGAAGTGAATGTAAATACTGTGCGCAAACGTATTGATCTTGCGACAGTGCCGGAATCTCGCAGCGCAGAAGGGCTGGCACTTTGCCAGACACTTTTCGGGGATCGTTTCGTGGATCGTGGCAGCCTGCTGGCTATCGCTTTGTCCAATCTCAATCCACAAAACCATATGGGTATTGCACTGGGGAATATGACCCGTATGGAACGCGGTGAAAGCTGGAGCCAGGGGCAGAATGTAACACCGAATGTCGGGCGTCTTCTGGAAGATCTGGATCAGGAACGCATCAATGTTGCTACGGCTCTGGGGCTGCAAGTGCGGACAATCTTCGAGCATTTCCATCTTTCATTCCATGTTCCTGTCAGCTCGATTTCACAGATGAATCAGGAAATGCATGCCGCAGGCAATGGCGGTTCCGGCCCGACCACTGCGGACAGCCGCTATGTCACGGAAGATGTGCCGTTCGGTCTGGTGATGACTGCCAGACTGGCTCGCCTTGCAGGTAAGCCGGCTGAACTGCATGAGGCAGGCGTTAAAATCTTCTCAGCAATGTACGGACGGGATTTTACCGCTGAAAATGACCTTTTAAACGCATTGGATATGGATGCGCTTTCCCTGTCTGACCTGACCGGACTTTGCAAAAATGGCTATGCAACCGGTCAATAACTGATCTGCATTCTGTCTGCCCTGCATCGGAAAAAACTGATAAAATGCAGGGCAGATGCCGGTATAATTGTGAGAGAGCTTTAAGCATGACACATGATTTTCTTCGACATCTCCGTTCCGAGCTGGATGGCCTGAAAACATCCGGCCTGTATAAGACCGAGCGTATTATTACCTCCAAACAGGCCGGTGAAATCGAAGTGGCCTCGGGAGATCGCGTTCTGAATTTTTGTGCCAATAATTATCTCGGACTGGCGGATAATGAAGAACTGACAGAATCTGCGAAACAGGCGCTCGACCGTTATGGCTACGGCATGGCATCGGTGCGTTTTATCTGCGGGACGCAGGAAGAGCATAAACAGCTGGAAGACCGGATTTCCTCATTCCTCGGCATGGAAGATACTATTCTTTATTCTTCCTGTTTTGATGCAAATGGCGGGCTTTTTGAAACGCTGTTCGGTGAAGAAGACGCAATTATTTCGGATGCGCTGAACCATGCATCGATTATTGACGGTATCCGCCTGTCGAAGGCCAAGCGGTTCCGTTACGCCAATAATGATATGGCCGCGCTTGAAGAAGAGCTGAAGAAGGCGGAAGGCTCCCGCTTTAAACTGATCGCCACAGACGGCGTGTTCTCGATGGACGGGATTATTGCCAATCTGCAGGGCGTTTGTGATCTCGCGGACAAATATAATGCAATGGTCATGGTCGATGACAGCCATGCGGTTGGTTTTGTCGGCAAAAATGGTCGCGGCTCTGCTGAATATTGCGGCGTTGAAGGACGGGTTGATATTATCACCGGCACGCTCGGTAAGGCGCTTGGCGGTGCATCCGGCGGCTATACATCTGCCAAGGCTGAAACTGTGGAATGGCTGCGTCAGCGCTCACGGCCTTATCTGTTTTCCAACACACTCGCGCCGGTTATTGCTGCGGCATCACTGAAAGTTTTTGATCTCATCGAAAACGGTGCGGAGCTGCGCGCGCGTCTCGCTGCGAATGCAGAATTGTTCCGCCGTGAAATGACGAAACTCGGCTTTACACTTGCCGGAGACGGCCACCCGATCATTCCGGTAATGCTGGGTGATGCGGCGCTGGCACAGGAAATGGCCGCGCGAATGCTTGAAAAAGGTGTCTATGTGACCGGCTTTTCGTTCCCTGTGGTGCCGAAAGGTCAGGCGCGTATCCGTACACAAATGTCGGCAGCCCATTCGGAGCAGGATGTACGCAAAGCTATTGCGGTCTTTGAACAAACCGGCCGTGAATTAGGCATTATCTGAGGGAACTCCAATGACGAATATGATGAAAGCCCTGGTGAAAGCAAAGGCAGAACCGGGTCTGTGGATGGAGCACGTCCCTGTTCCTGAGATCGGCCCGAATGATGTGCTGATTAAGGTCAAAAAATCCGCAATCTGCGGTACGGATGTGCATATCTGGAACTGGGATCAGTGGGCGCAAAACACCGTGCCTGTGCCGATGGTTGTCGGTCATGAATTTATGGGCGAGATCGCAGAGATCGGCTCGGCTGTGACCAAATATAAAGTCGGGGAACGCGTCTCGGGTGAGGGGCATATTGTGTGCGGCAAGTGTCGTAACTGCCGTGCGGGTCGTGGCCATCTGTGCCGCAATACGCTGGGCGTGGGTGTGCACCGCGCGGGTTCTTTCGGAGAGTTCATCTGCCTGCCGGAATATAATGTGGTGGCAATTCCCGATGAAGTGCCGGATGAAATCGCCGCTATTTTTGACCCTTTCGGCAATGCCGTGCATACGGCTCTGTCTTTCGATCTGATCGGCGAAGATGTGCTGGTTACCGGTGCAGGCCCGATCGGCATCATGGGGGCAATGGTCGCCAAACGTGCGGGCGCGCGCAAGGTTGTCATCACTGATATCAATCCGGTGCGCCTGGATCTCGCCAAAAAAGTCGGCATTGATTATGTGGTGGATGCCTCAAGAGAAAATCTTGATGATGTGATGAAGTCTATCGGCATGACAGAAGGCTTTGATGTCGGGCTGGAAATGTCCGGTGCTGCACCTGCATTCCGCGATATGATCGACAAGATGAATAATGGCGGCAAGATCGCTATTCTCGGTATCGCCCCTGCCGGTTTTGAAATCGACTGGAACAAGGTCATTTTCAAAATGCTCAATCTGAAAGGCATTTACGGGCGGGAGATGTTTGAGACCTGGTACAAGATGATCGCCTTTGTGCAGGGCGGGCTTGATCTGTCTCCGGTTATTACGCACCGTATCAAGATTGATGAATTCCGCGACGGTTTCGAGGCCATGCGCTCCGGTAATTCCGGCAAAGTTGTCATGGACTGGTAAATACGGCTTACGCTTTTTATTCTGCCGTCAGATTTTAGCGATCTGACGGCAGTTTTTGTTTCATAAGGCTTATTCCGCGCCTAGCTTCAGATATTTCTCAATCATATCCACAACGTGAAGGCGGCGTGTGCGGATATTCTCCTCTGAGGAGATATCGACGCCAAAAGTAACAGACAGCGTATATTGGCTGGAAAGATACATGAAACTGAGAGAGACGATAGAAATATAAAGCTGGGTGGCATCGATCCCCGAGCGGAATATTCCGGCTGCAACCCCACGGTCGAGTTGTGTCTGGATCGACTGGATAAACGGGCGTGACGAGCGCGGTATGCTCGGGATGGTACGGATGAACTCTCCCTGCAACAGGTTTTCGCCAAGTACGAGTTTGATAAAGGCAGGGGTGTCCCGCATATAATCAAAGGTAAATGCGGTCAGGGTTTTAATCGCATCCATCGGGTCGCGGTCGAGTATGCTCAGCTCAGCTTCCCTGCCGCGCAGCTGATTATAAACCTGTTCCAGAGCCGCTTTATACAGTGTCTCTTTGTTCTGGAAATAATGGTAGAGCATGCGGATATTACAGCCTGCACGCTCGACGATACGCGATGTACTGGCGCCGCTCAGGCCATATTCGCAAAATTCAACAATGGCTGATTCGAGAATAGCCTGGCTTGTGGCTTGTGCATTGCGCGAGCGCACAGCTTTGGAAGTGTTCATATCCACTTTACTCATTCTGTAATCCTCCGACGCTCTGACATTTCAGATCGTATATTTACGTATTTTGCAATGAGGGCAATTGACAAGAAAGTAAGTAATAGCTTACTTATTTAAAAAAAACTACTTCTTGTCACGCATGACATAAAAAGAGGAGGGGAAAGATGATTAAGGGAATTAAAAAGGCCCTGCTGTTGGGAGCTGCACTGGCTGTCAGTGTTGCGGGATCACCGGCACAGGCTCAGAAATCTGATCAGATCACTGTTGCGATTACCGAAGGTGTTACGGGTTATAATCCCTATGCGGATTCCGTTGTGCTGATCGGCTCGATCTGGTGTCAGATTTATGGCTGCCTGACACGCTGGGATTTTGAACAGGCAAAATTTGTTCCGTTTTTAGCGGAGAGCCTTGAGCCTGAAGATGACCTGAACTGGATTCTGACATTGCGGCCGGATCAGAAGCGTCATAACGGCGATCCGGTTGTCATTGCAGATGTGATCCATTCGATGGAGCGCGCGCGTAACGACCCGCAGAGCATGTCGCAGGCCTCTGTCCAGTATATTAAAAATGTTGAAGCGCTTGATGATCTGCGTATGCGGATTACAACAACGCAAAAAATCTCCACACTGCCGAATTATCTGGCATTCATGCAGATCACGTCCAAATCCATCTATGACAAATACGGCGCACAGGAAGCTGATCGTCAGCATCCGATTGGTGCAGGCCCGTATAAATTGGTGGAAGTCGGTATCGGCAGCCATATTGTGATTGAGCGCGTGGATGGCCATCCGATGGTCAGTGAGACAAATCCGAAGCGCATTCTCTACCGGATGATGACCGAGCCGGAGCAGCGTGTGACCGCGCTGGCCAATGGCGAGGTGCAGATCGCGCAGGGAATTCCGCCGCAACTGATTAACCGCGTGCAGCAAATGTCGAATGCGACAGTTGAAATGGTCGATTCCGCAGAAGCTATGTTCATTGCCATGAGCCCTGAGACCAAGCCATGGGATGATGCACGGGTACGTAAAGCGGTATGTCATGCAATCAACCGTGAGGGTATTGCCCGCGCTATTCTCGGTAATCAGGCAACCTTGCTGAACGGACCGGTCGGTGCAGGTCAGCTTGGCTATGACGCTGATTACAAGACACCGTTTGATTATAATCCGGAAAAAGCAAAGAGCTTGCTGGCAGAGGCAGGTGCAACCGGTGCTGCGGTTGATCTTTACACGCCGGTAGGACGCTATATTGCAGACCGCCAGATCACAGAAGCGATTATTCCGATGCTGGAAGAGGCGGGCTTTAAAGCAACGCTGAAGACACCGGAATGGGCAACTCTGTGGACGAATGTACAGCGCGGCGACACACCATTCTATTATATGGGGCGCGGCAATATGCTGGATCCGTCCCCTGCGCTGGCGCAATATTTTGAAACCGGTGCATCACCGCGTCTGAAATATTCCAATGCGGAAGTCGATAAATTGCTGCAGGCCGAGCGTGAAGAATTTGACTTCACCAAACGGGTCTCCATGCTGAATAAAGCCATGGTGACAATCACGGAAGACGCTCCGGCTTGTTTCCTTTGGCTGCACCGTCTGGCATGGGGTGTTTCCAAAAGCATCGACTTCAAACCGAGCAAAGCCGACCGCGTGAACGGCTGGGAAATCCACCTGCGCTGATTTCCGATGCGGATTTTCTGAAACCGGATAAGGGATATTCCTGTCCGGTTTCGGGAGCCTGCCGATCCGGTTGCACTGATCAGACTATGTACCCGTCTTTTTAATATTGCGTATGCCGCAGCCGGAAGTTTACTTCCGCTTCGCCGTGGCATGCTCCGGTCAATTCCCGAGGATTTTCCATGTTGGGCTATACGCTGAAGCGCGTGTTGGGCACAATTCCTGTGCTCTTCATGGTGACACTTTTGATTTTTGTACTGATAAAACTCGCACCCGGCGATCCTGTGGATATGCTGGTCAGCGATGAGGTAACTGAAGAGATCCGGCAGCATATCCGTATTGCCTGGGGGCTCGATCAGCCTGTCTATATTCAGTATCTGACCTTTATCAAGAATGCACTGATGGGAGATCTGGGAGAATCCTTCCGCTATCGCGAACCTGTCATGGATCTCATTTTACAGCGTTTGCCGGCCAGTATTGAGCTTGCCATCTATTCCACACTGCTTGCCGTCATTCTGGGATTGCCACTTGGTGTCTGGGCTGCAAGCAAGCCGAACTCCTTTGTCGATACGATCGGCTCAATCGGCGGGTTTTTCGGCATCAGCCTGCCAAATTTCTGGCTTGGTATTCTCCTGATCCTGCTCTTTGCAGGTATGTTTAACCTCCTGCCATCGGGCGGGCGTGCAACATGGGGTATGGATGTTCCGGCTATTACAGGTTTTCTGACAATCGATGCGTTACTTGCAGGGCGCTTGGATGCGCTTTGGGATGCGGTACGACATCTGACATTGCCGGTTATCGTATTAGGCACCAATATGGCGGGCATCATCATGCAGATTACCCGTGCATCCGTGCTGGAAAATCTGCAGGAAGATTATGTCATGACCGCCCGCGCCAAAGGTATGTCGGCACGTGTCGTTTTGTGGCGCCATGCTTTCCGCAATGCTTTGATTTCCGTTGTCACCATCATCGGGCTTGAATTCGGCACACTCATCAGCGGCGCGATCATTGTCGAGACGGTCTTCTCGTGGCCCGGCATCGGCTATCTGCTGCTGCAGGGCATAACTTTCCGCGATTTTCCGCTGATTACCGGCCTTGTCCTCGTCTACACCTCGCTTTTCGTTTTCATTAATCTCGTGATTGACATGATTTACACGATTGTCGATCCGCGTATCCGTCTGAGGTAACGCCGATGACTTTCCGCTTCAGTACAGAAAAACTCACAGAGATTGTCAAAACGCCGAAAGCTGCTTTCGGGCTGGGTGTTGTCAGCCTGTTGTTGATCGCAAGCCTCTTTGCACCATTCTTGGCACCGTTTGATCCGAATAAGCAGGATCTGATGCTGGCTTTGATGCCGCCGCAACCGACCGGCCCGCATTTTCTCGGCACGGATCATGTCGGTCGGGATCTGTTAAGCCGTATCATTTACGGCTCGCGTGTTTCGCTGATTATTGCCGTTGCCGTGGTTATTTTCTCCGGTCTGGTTGGTGTCACACTCGGCGTGGTTTCCGGCTATTACGGCGGTCGTGTTGACTCTGTCATTCAGAAATTTCTGGAGGTCGTCTGGGCTTTCCCGCCTTTGCTGCTGGCGATTTCCATTGTCGCTTTCCTTGGCCAGAGCTTGGGCATTCTGATTATCGCGCTCGCCTCACAACGCTGGATTCCCTATTGCCGTCTGGCACGCGCCGAGGCGCTGAGCTTGCGCGAGCGGGATTTTGTTGTGGCTGCACGGTCACTCGGTGCGCGGGACGGTCACATCCTGTGGAAACATATTCTGCCTAATCTCATCCAGTCATCCCTGATTGTCGGTACTTTCGCCATGGCGACAGCGATTATTGCTGAATCAAGTCTCAGTTTTCTGGGGCTGGGTGTACCTGCATCAACACCGACATGGGGCGGAATGCTTGCAGATGCCCGCTCTTACATCAGCACATCCTGGTGGATGGCATTTTTCCCGGGCCTTTGCATCTTCACCACAGTTTTGGCGATCAATCTGCTTGGTGATGTTCTCAGGACGCATTTTGATCCTCGTCTGAGTACGAGATGATCTGAACTTCGTTATCCAAAAATTCTGCAACTTAAAAAGAAGGAACAACTACTTTGGTCGAACGTATTGAAATCTCAAAGACTGATGGCGCTCTGAAAAGCATGGCCGTTGTTCATAATGATATGGTGTTTTTGTCCGGTGTGCATGCAACCGACACAAGCGGCGATATTAAAGAGCAGACGAGAGAAGTGCTGCAGAAGATCGACCGGCTTCTGGAAACCGCAGGCTCCGATCACAAATCCATTTTCGTTGTTCATATCTGGCTGAAAGATATGCGCTATTTCGGTGCCATGAATTCTGTGTGGAATGAATGGGCTGACCCTGCCAACCCGCCGGCACGTACCTGCGTCAGCGGAGAACTCTACCGTTCCGATGTGCTCGTGGAAGCTGTTGTGATTGCTTATCGCAGCTGAAACACAGACCGAACTCAAGCCTTAAGAACTGGAGAACCCTATGGAACTGAGAGAGCTTGGCCGGATCGACGGAGCAGGACATCAGCCGAGAATATGTCTCGGAAAAGCATCCGACAAACTGGCTTCGGTTTGTCTGACAGCACCGGATAAAGGGGGAGATGTCAAAGACCAGTCTTTGCAAATCCTGAATATCATTGATGACTATTTTCAGAGTGTCGGATCATCGCGCAAAGACATTTTGATGGTGCAGGTCTGGCTGTTCGATATCAGCGAATATGACGCTTTTTGCGAAGTGTGGAATGACTGGATTGATCCTGAAGGTGTTCCGGCATTGTCGGTTGTAACGGGACATGCGGCACGGCGTGACTGCGCCGTGGAAATTCGCGCTTACGCCGCTTGCTGAGACCATAAAAGCCTGTTTGCCGGAGATTATGATGACCGAAAAATTGCTCGAAATTTCTGACCTTGCCGTACAGTTTAAGGGTATGGATGCCTCAACCTTTGCGGTGAAAGGCATAGATATTGCCATCGGGCGCGGGGAGATCGTGGCGTTGGTCGGTGAGTCCGGCTCCGGCAAATCGGTAACGGCCAAATCGGTGATGCGGCTGGTCGGATTTATGGGCGGCACAATCACCGGCGGGCAGGCATTGCTCTATGACAAAACGGGACAGGCTGTTGATCTCTACGCGATGGATGAAAAGCAGGTGCAGGCGCTGCGTGGTGACCGGATTGCCATGATCTTTCAGGAGCCGATGACTTCGCTCAATCCGGTTCTGACAATTGAGGCGCAACTGGCTGAAGTTGTTATCCGGCACCGGCAGGTGAGCAAGGCTGAGGCAGGGCGCCTCGCATTGGAGGCGCTTAATCAGGTGCGTATTCCGGAAGCCGAGCGACGGTTGAAACAATATCCCCACGAGCTCTCAGGCGGTATGCGCCAGCGTGTGATGATCGCCATGGCCATTCTGTGCAAGCCGGATTTGCTGATTGCTGATGAACCGACGACAGCACTGGATGTGACTGTGCAGGCGGAAATTCTGGCTCTGCTGAAAACTATTCAGCAGGAAACCGGCATGGCCATTCTGCTGATTACCCATGATATGGGCATTGTGGCCGAGATCGCCGACAAGGTTGTGGTGATGCTGAACGGAGCAATTGTTGAAAGGGGGGAGGTTCACGCTGTTTTCAACAATCCGCAGCATGAATATACCCGCCGCTTGCTGGATGCTGCGCCTAAACTTGGCGAAATGCGCGGTAATGATGCCATTGCCATTGAGAATACATCGGATGCTGTACTGAGTGTGCGCAACCTCGTGACACGGTTTTCTGTGCGTCAAGGTATGTTTCAGCGCGTTGTTGCCAATGTTCACGCCGTGGAGAATGTCTCCTTCGAATTACGGGAAAAAGAAACCCTATCACTGGTTGGCGAAAGCGGTTGCGGTAAATCCACGACCGGCAAAGCGATCATGCAACTGATACAGGCCAATAGCGGTGAAATATGGCTGCAGGGACGTAAACTGGGAGACATGAATGCCTCGGATATGCGTGAAACACGCAAACGTATCCAGATGGTTTTTCAGGATCCTTATGCATCTTTGAACCCGCGTATGACAGTTGCGCAGATCGTTGCAGAACCGCTGCATATTCACGGTCTGGGAACGGCCGCTGAAATACAGGCACGGGTTTTGCAATTACTGGACAGGGTTGGTTTGACAAAAGCACAGGCAGACCGCTATCCGCATCAGTTTTCCGGTGGTCAGCGGCAGCGTATCTGCATTGCCCGCGCACTGGCTCTGAACCCGAAGGTGATTATTGCCGATGAGCCGGTTTCCGCTCTGGATGTGTCCATTCAGGCGCAAATTCTGGACTTGCTGGAGGAAATTCAGGAGGAATATGCCATTTCCATCCTTTTCATTTCCCATGATATGGCGGTGGTTGAAAAAGTCAGCGATCGCATCGCGGTCATGTATCTGGGGGAGATTATCGAGATCGGCCCGCGTGATGCTGTCTTGAGTTCACCTGCACATCCTTATACGCGGCGTTTGCTGGATGCGGTGCCGATTGTGCATCCGGAGAAGCGTCGTGAGCGCAAGCTCTTGTCCCGTGAACTCAAAAGCCCGATCCGTCCGGTCGGCTATCAGCATGAGGCAATTCCGCTGAAGAGCGTCGGCTTTGAACATTACGCACGTATCAGCTGACATATAAGACAAGATACCGGTAAAGCAGGCAGTTTTCAGGGCGCTGTGAGCGTGGTGCGCGGCTGCCTGTTTCACTATGCCTGCAGGTAAAACGATCAGGAGAAAGATGAATATGAAGGAGGGCAGAAATTATCTTTTCCTGATGGCTGTTATTGTTGTGGCGCTTAATCTCCGGCCCTTTATTGCGGCTATCGGCCCTCTCGCAGAAGATATCAGTCACGCAACCGGATTGAGCCATCACGGTATGGCGCTGCTGACACTGATACCTATGGCGCTGATGGGTTGCGTGGCATTTGCCGGTCCCGCATTGTTACGCACGGGTGAGATGCGCGGTATTCTTCTTGCGGCGCTGACCTGTATTACTGTCGGCACTTTGATGCGGCTGACTGTAACCACAGGGCCTGCATTGCTGATGACAGCAGCTATTATCGGCCTTGGTGTTGCGGCGGTGCAGGCTCTCTTTCCTGCAATTATCAAGCAGCGTTTTCCCGAGTGTTTTGCCAATATTATGGGGCTTTATTCCGCTATGCTACTGGCAGGCGGCGCGCTTGGCGCGCAATTGTCACCTGTTATTGTGCAGCTGACCGGAACATGGCAGGCAGGCTTCGGTTATTTTGCAATTTTGGGACTTCTTGCAACTGTTCTGGTATGGGCGGTACTTCCTGCTTCTTCTTCAGTTCAGACCGGTAAAAGCCTGACAAAATTGTTCTCCCGTCCACGGACATGGTTGCTGATGATTGCATTCGGGCTGGTGAATGGCGGTTATTCATCCGTCATAGCCTGGCTTGCGCCTTATTATCAGGAAGCGGGATGGAGTGTTACGGCGAGCGGTAGTCTGCTTGCCGTTATGGCACTGTGTCAGGCTGTTTCCGCGCTGATTATGCCTGCTTTGGCACAGGGCAACAGCAGGGATCGCAGACCATGGCTGCGGTTGGCGCTTGCGATGCAGTTTACAGGATTTGCCGGTTTTGCTTTTGCACCAGCAAGCGCTCCGTTTCTTTATGTTGCGCTTGTCGGTGCCGGACTGGGGGGCTGTTTTTCACTGCTGCTGGTGGTGGCTCTGGAGCACATTCCTGACCCGTTACAGGCCGGAGCGCTTTCCGCAGTCATGCAGGGCGGGGGCTTTTTGCTGGCAGCTCTGCCGCCTTTGATTGTTTCCGTGCTGCATGAGCAGACCGGAAGTTTTGCTGCAGGCTGGAAATGGCACATGGTCAGCATTGCTATTGCGGCAATCCTGACCAGGCGTCTTGATCCTGAAACTTACAGTCCGGCTATGTTGTTGCTGACTGAGCCTGTGAATGCATCTGACCTGTAAATGGTCTTGTCATGTGGCGATTATCCAGCCGCCGTTTTCGCCGTGCTTCAGCATCGGTGTGGTGAAACAGCCGCGTGTCATCCCGGCAAATTCTGCGCCGAGTTGCTCAAGCGGCGCATGCCAGCGCTGGGTTTGCAGCATGGCTGCACCGATAACGACCGGCTTGAGTGCACGGGAATTCAGCAGATTGAGCGCTGCTACAATCGACGTGCCGCTGGAGATCACATCATCCACCAGAGCAATGCGGCAGCCATCGAGCAGCGGCAGCATACGCGGGTCGATATAGAGCCGCTTGATCTGATCCGGTGTGGTGATGGAAGACAGCGGAACCGACAATTCTTCTTCATACCAGAATTTGCGCGATGTCCCCAAAGGCACATAGCGGCTGTGCCCGAGTTTACGTGCCACTTCGCTGGCAAGGGTCAGACCCAGCGTCGGCAGACCGACAATCACATCCGGCTCAAAGACCTTGAGTTTAGCGGCCAGATCATCGGACAAAGCATCCACCACATCAAAGGCCGCCTGATTGACGATCAGCGATGCCAGCGCGTGCTGTTTATCCGAGAGCGGACGGATCGGCAGTTGCAGCTGACGACCGTCATCCAGCGTTGCCGGAAAGAAAGTCTCATGCACGCCCTGCACATCAAATGTTTCAGGCGCATAGAGTTTTTGCCAGAATTCATGCGGTTGCATCATGGTCTCCCGACAATTCCTGCTCCACAAGGCGCGTCCAAAAACGTACACCATGTTCAATGGCATCATCATTGAAGTCATAGGCGGTATTGTGGTGCAGGGCACCGTCGACAGCAGGGCCGTTGCCGAGCCAGACATAACAACCCGGAGCTTCACCGGCGAAGAAGGCGAAATCATCACCCGCAGTGGAAGGCGGGAAGCTGGTGCGCACTTTGCTGCCAAATACATCCTGCGCGGCACGCAATGCACGTGCTGTGGCGTCGGCATTGTTGACGACCGGCGGGATGCGGCGAATGAAGTCATACTCGGCAGTAATGCCATACATCATCGCAGTACCCTGTGCGAGGCGGCCGATTTCCTGCTCAAGCTGGTCACGGACATGCGGGGTATAAGCACGGGCCGTGCCGCCGATTTCCACAATATCCGGAATAACATTGAGCGCCTTCGGATCACCGGCCTGCAAGGAGCAGGCGCTGACGACAGCCGGTTGCAGCGGGTCAACCACGCGACCAATAATTGTCTGCAATGAGGCTATGAAAGTTGCGGCTGCCGTGACCGGATCTTTGCCGAAATGCGGTTTTGCACCATGGGTGCCGGTGCCGCGGAAGGTGACGCGCCAGCTGTCGGAAGAGGCAAGTTGCGGGCCTTCAACCACAGCGATTTCATCTGTATCAAGACCCGGCATATTATGCAGGCCATAGACCGCATCGCACGGAAACAGATTGAACAGTCCTTCTTCAACCATGCGCTTGGCGCCACCGCGCCCTTCTTCTGCAGGCTGGAAGATGAAATGCACAGTGCCGGAGAAATTACGGCTTTTGGCCAAAGCGCGGGCTGCACCCAGCAGAAGCGTGGTGTGGCCATCATGGCCGCAGGCATGCATTTTACCGGTGAATTTTGATTTATAAGGACGATCCGCCATTTCCGGCATGGCCAGCGCATCCATATCGGCGCGCAGGCCAATGGTGCGGGTGCCGTTACCGATCTGCAAAGTGCCGACCACACCTGTGCCGCCAAGACCGCGATGAATGGTGATACCTGCCTCTTCCAGAAGTTTGGCAATAATATCGGAGGTGCGCTCTTCTTCAAAACCGAGTTCAGGATGCGCATGCAGATCGCGGCGCAGCTCGGTCAGAAAAGCAATATCGTCGAGGATAGGGTCAGTCATAGGTATTACTCTGTCACTAAAGCATGTCGCAGCTAAATGGACTCATTTAGCGTTCGCGAACATGCGACAATTAAGAAAAACTAGGGCGAGCGCCATGAGTGAGATTAAACGCGACACGCTCTAGCAAGATTGGGGAAGCCAGCACTTGTCCGGTTTTAACATCGGCAATGCCCTGATCGGTCTGGTGCGGGCCGGCATTGCAGGCCAGTGTTGCACCAAAACAGGCTTTGAAAATGAGATAAGGCGGCTGCCAGTCCACCACATCATCCATAGCTGTGCGCAAAGCTGCAAATTGCTTGGCGACATCGGCCAGCGATGCCTCGGACACCAGACCGGAGACCGGCAGTGGCAGCAGGGCGGTGACTTTGCCATTGAGTGCAACAGCCATGCCGCCACCGGCAGCGATCACGGCATTGGCTGCGAGTGCCATATCTTCCTCATTGCCGCCGAAGACTGTGAGATTATGGCTGTCATGGGAAACGGTGGTGGCGAAAGCACCGCGCCAGCTGCCCCATTCGCGCAGAAAACCAACGCGCGGTTTCGCCTCTGCACGACCATGGCGATGAGCAACGGCAATCATAGTTGCACCTTGCGGCGGCACTACAAAACCATTGGCAACGTCCGTTTCCGCTTGTCCCCATTGGGTAAAGCGCGGGCGGTCAATGGTTGCCACAACAACACGCTTGGCATCGCTGCGAATACGGAAATCATCGGCGCTTAAAGCACCGATCTTCATGGATTGCAGGAAATCACCGGCGCTGGTGCTGGTGAGGGCATGTGCGAGAATGCCGTTTTCAGCAGCTACGGTACCATTGGTCAGCACGGTCTGCGCAGTGAAATCGGACAGGTTGTCGAAGATCACAATATCAGCACGGCGACCTGCTGCAATCAGCCCCAAATCATCACGACCAAAGCGGCGCGCTGCATTGAGTGTTGCCGCCTGCAAAGCCCATTCCGGTTTCATGCCATAGCGCACGAGGCGGCGCACCACATCATCAAGACCACCGGCATTGAGCAGATCATCAGGGAACACATCATCCGTACAGAGGGTAACAGTTTGCGGCAGATGGCCGAGGCGGTTCAGTTCCTGCACAAATTCCGGCAACAGATGGTCATGGGAACCGCGCATCTCGATCGTCAGACCGGCACGCAGTTTTTCCATCAGATCTTGGCCGGAAACCAGCTCATGATCGGAAGTCACACCCGCTGCCATAAAGGCCGCGAGATCAGAGCCGGTGAGGCTGCGTGCATGACCGCAAACCGGCTTGCCCGCTGCAAGTCCCGCATGGACAATGGCGCTCATGCGCGGCTCGCCGTCAATGACATTGCGCATGGTCATGACCTCGGCAATACCGCCGATTTCAGGCCGCGCCAGCAGATTGTTCAGCACATCAGCGTCAAAATCTGCACCGGCCAGTTCCAGCCCCGGTGCGGACGGCACACAGGAAGGTGCCAGCATAATCGTGCGCAGCGGCAGATCACGGGTCGCAGCAATTGCCCAGTCAACACCGGCTACGCCATGTACATTGCCGAATTCATGCGGGTCCCAGACAATGGTTGTTACACCACGCGGCACCACAGCATTGGCATAGGTGGCAGGGGTGATCATCGAGCTTTCAATATGCATATGCGTATCGATCAGACCGGGCGTGATATAACCGCCTTTGGCATCAATGATTTTGGCCGCATCTTTGCGGCTGTCCGGTGCATGAACGGAGGCAATCAGAGCGCCGGTGATGCCGATATCGGCACGGCGATGTTCGCCGGTCACCATATCAATGACGGTGCCGTTGATGATCAGGCTGTCAAAAGCTTCTGCACCGCGTGCCGCGGCTGCTGCTCTAAGGCGCAGTTCAGGAGAACTCAGATCAAAGGGTTCTGCATGTGTCATGATTTGGCTGCCTCTGTTCTGAGGGCATCGAAAATAATGCCGAGAATGGCTTCCGCATCGCCGTCAGCTGCATAGGCCGCGTTGAAGGCGGCATGGCTGGAGCGGGTTTCTACCACGGTGCGGCCGCGTGTCATCGAGCCGCAAAGTTCCGCACCAATGAACGCCCTGTCAAAACGCACCAGATCAGGACGGGCGAAGGCCACAGCGGCTGCCGGATCATAAAGCGCCATGGCCGTGCGGCCACGCGAGATCGCAATATTGATAAAGCCGCCGGTTATATCGGCAATCAAAGCGGCATTGGCACCACCGGCTGCGCGGATCGGATGCACATCATCCGGTGTGGCGAGAGTTTTACGGCAGAAATCAAGTTCCACCATTTTCAGCGGCAGCTCATGGGCAAGTACAATTGCCAGTGCTTCCGGATCGGCAAGAGCGTTAAACTCGGCTGAGGCCGTGTGATTGCCTTTGCCTACGCCGCCGCCCATCCAGACCAGCTCGTCAATCCGTGCTGCCAGATCGGGGCGCGCCAGTGCCAGTGCGGCAATATTGGTGAGGGGGCCGAGCGCGAGAACACGCTTGGTGCCGCAGGTATTTTCCAGCCAGTGGCACAGGGCGGTGAAGGCACAGCCCTGTGTATTGTCTTCGCAGACAGGTAAATTCAGGCCGAGTGTCGGAATGCCGGTTTCACCGAGAATTCCGGCGGCAGTTTCAATCTCCGCCAGAACCGGTTTGTGCCGTCCGCGATAGATCGGAAAATCCCAGCCGAAAACCTGTGTCGCACCAGCCGCATTGCGGCAGACCTGACCAAGTTCCGTATTTCCGAAAACGAGAGACACACCGTCGATTTCAAGACCCAGATGTTTCACCACCAGTATGGCGGCGATATCATCAAAGCCCATATCCGTATCAATCCAGACACCCATGCTGAAATTTACTCCCGTTCCAGAATTGCCGCCTGATCAATTGGCAGATCAAAGGCAACCTCATCGCCCAGTGCATAGGCAGGCAGAGCGGCATCAACATCGGCTTTGACTGAGCCGAATGGTGTTTCCAGCACATATTCACGGGTGTTCCCGGCAAATGCGGCGCCGCGCACAATACCTTTGAGCGGGCCGGTACCAAGCGTGACGATCTTCGGGCGGAACGCCAGACCGGCAGCTTTCGGCAATGGTGCATTGAGCGGCACTTCACCAGTTTCGGAATAGAGTTTGCCGTCGCGGATCGCATAGACATTTTCGAAGCCGACAAAGTCAGCCACAAAGCGCGATGCCGGATGATTGTAGATTTCTTCCGGTGTGCCGATCTGTTCAATCGCACCGGCACGCATCACCACGATACGGTCAGCGAGCGCTAGCGCTTCTGCCTGATCGTGGGTCACGAAGATCATGGTGACGCCGGTTTCCTGCTGCACGCGCTGCAATTCGGTGCGCATGTCGAGACGCAGACGCGCATCCAGATTGGACAGCGGCTCATCGAGCAGCAGCACTTTCGGTTCCATCACCATCGAGCGGGCAAGGGCAACACGCTGCTGCTGACCACCGGACAATTCCGGCGGCTTACGGTCAGCAAATTTGGCCAGACCAACGGATTTCAGACCGCTTTCAACCTTCTGGCGCAGTTCATCACCCTTGATACCTTTGAGCTTGAGGCCGAAGGCAACATTGTCAAATACGGTGAGATGCGGGAACAGCGCATAGGACTGAAACACCAGCCCGATTTCGCGCTTATTGGCAGCAACACGGGTAATGTCTTTGTCGTCCAGACGGATGGTGCCGCCTGCCACGTCCATCAGGCCTGCAATCGCACGCATGGTGGTGGTTTTACCGCAGCCCGAAGGGCCGAGCAGCGCCAGCAATTCACCTTTGTTGATTGTGAGATTGAGTTTATCCACGGCCGTGGTGTTGCCGTAACGCAGTGTCAGCTGGTCGAGAGTAAGAAAGGCTTGATCAGACATAGCGGGAGAATCCTAGGAAACGTTCTGCGAGAAGGACAATGCCCATGGACAGAAAAGCAAGCAGAGAGGAGAGGGCTGCGATGGAAGGATCAAACACGATTTCCATATAGCCCAGCATATCGATTGGCAGGGTGCGCACACCGGGGCCGGAGAGGAACAGTGACACCGGCACCTGATTGAAGCTGGTGACAAAGCCGAGAATGAAAGCGGAAAGAATACCGCCTTTGATATTCGGCATCACCACACGGAAGAATGCACCGGCGCGCGAGCAACCGAGCAGCACAGCCGCTTCTTCCATGTCTGAGCGCAGATTGTTGAGACTGGCAGACACCACGCGCACTGCGTAAGGCAGCACCAGTGCCGTATGCGCCAGAAACAGCGCCAACGTGATGGACATGCCAACCGGCACCACGAAATAACGCAGCAGTGCCAGGCCGACGATGATGCCCGGCACAATGATCGGCGAAGAGACAATCGTGCGCACGGTTTCAGAAAACGGCATGTCATAGCGCGCCATCGCATAGGCTGCCGGAACACCGAGTGCCAAGGCCACCAGAGTTCCGCCGACCGCCAGAACCATGGAGGTGACGAAGCTCTGCTGGAAGCTCTCGATGGTAAAGACCTTATAAACCCATTTTAGCGAGAAGCCCTGCGGCGGGAATGCCAGTGTGTCGCCTGCCGAGAAAGAGGCGGCAACGATGATGAGGAACGGGCCGATCAGAAAGACAATGACGAGCCAGAGAACCAGATTGGCCGGATTAATCAGCCGTGAAAGCAAATTCGAGTTCATTTTTTGCCCTTCACTGTCGCAATACGCTTCAGAAGAATATTAGCGGCGAAACTCATCACGACGAGAATGAGTGCGATAACGCTGGCCGCAGCAAAATTATTGGATACGGTTACATGCTGATAAAGCAGTGTTTCCAGCATCAGAACCTTGGAGCCACCAAGAATGGCCGGTGTGATATAGGCGGTGAGCGAACCGGTGAAAACCAGAGTACCGCCGACAACCAGACCTTCTTTGGTCAGCGGCAGAATGATTTTCCAGAAAACGGTAAACCAGCTGGCACCGAGAACACGGGCTGCAGGCACCACATCTTTGGGCAGGTTTTCCAGCGCACTGATCAGCGAGATCACCATTAGCGGCAGGAAGAGCTGCAGCAGACCGATGAAAATTGCGGTTTCGGTGAACAGAATACGCAGCGGCGCATCGCTTAAGCCCACAGCCTGCAGGGCCTGATTGATAATACCGGTGCGGCCGAGAATAACGATCCACGCATAGGTACGGGCAACCGGCGAGATCATCGTCGGCAGCATAATCAGGCCGATCATGCGGCCTTTAGAATTGGCAGGCAGGCCGACAATCGCCCATGCAGTAGCATAGCCGATAATCGCGGCGACAACGGTTACTTCCAGTCCCAGCCGCAGGGTACGCCAGAACACGGTGCGGTTCATCGGCTCGGAGAAAAAATCAATCCATGGGGCAATTGTCCATCCTTCTGTCGATCTGAAACCTTCAGACAGCAGAAGAATAACAGGGACGAGGAAGACAAGTGCCGCGAAAAGCGCTGCCGGCAAGGCCAGCCACATGGCTTCGGTGCGGTTGTTGAACATAAGCTTTCCTATAAGACAGGTGGCCTACACCATAATTCCTTAAATTTGAAACAATTTAAGGAATTATGGTGTAAATATAATGTGTTAGAGCGACCTTTGTGCGCCCGAGAGGGCGCCCGGCGCTCTAGCTGGAGGCGGGGGCATAGATCAAAAAAGAAAGCTGCCCGTGAACTGAAAATGTTACGGGCAGCTGCTGTTATTGTGGCCGGATTACTGGCCGATTTTGGCGTTCCATTCTTTCAGCCATGTGTCACGGTTATCGAGAACGACATCGGACGGAATGAGCTGAAGGCTTTTAGCGGTTTCTTCGCCATAGGTGAGATTATTGGCAATTTCGTCGGAAACCTTGACTTCCTTATTGGCAGGACTGTCGACCAGCTTTTCAGCAATCTTGGTCTGAATTTCGGTGGAGAGCCAGAAGTCCATGAATTCGAGCGCCAGATCACGGTTCTTGGAATCCTTGGCAACAACCATCACATTCATGCCGCCGGTCTGGCCTTCTTTCGGTGTTGCCCAGCCGAGCGGCAGGTCAAGCTTGGTGAAAGGCGCCCAGGAGAAACGGCCGATTGGCGCTGCCCAGATTTCTTCCTGCTGCATCAGCTGAACGAGCTGCGAGGATTTAACGTAGAAAGTTACGATATCGTTGGATTTCTCACCAACCGCAGCAATGGCGTTTTTCAGATCAGCTTCATTATGGCCGAGGGATTTTTCCAGCATATAGAGTGCTGTCGGGCCCTGATTGGTGGTCACATTCGGGAAAGCAATATGCGGTGCATATTCAGGCTTCAGCAGATCTGCCCAGGACTCGATTTTCATCTTGTCGGTGCGGTAGACGATGGATGTCGCGTAGAAGGTGTAGCCAACGCTCATGCCGTCTTTGTTCGGGTCTTTGGCAATGTCGTAGAGCTTGTCAAAGTTGGACAACTTGGCTGTGTCGATCTTGTCGATCAGACCGGCACGGGAGGCTTGCAGCGCATCCGCCATGGAAACAACAGCCATATCCACAACTGGGCTGGCTTTGTTGGCTTCCATTTTAGCCAGACGCTCTACGCTGTTGCCGGTTTCAACAACCAGTTTACAGCCGCATTTTTCTTCAAACGGCTTGTAGAGGATTTCTTTAAAATCATCCTGCGCAAAAGCGTAAACCGAGATGGTCAGGGTCTTGTCAGCGGCGTAAGACGCTGTGGTCAGAAGCGCCATGGTGGATGCGGCGATGAGTTTCTTCAGCACTTTTAAAGTCCTTTTGCGGAGTTGGAGCATTTCCAGAAAAAGTGGGAACCGGTTTTTCGTCCGGATAATGCGATAAGAACAAAGAGACAGAGCATTTCTGATGTTTTCATTGATACTGGAAATGCTCTGATGAGTGATCAGACAGAATAGAACGGCATGTTTGGCGGGCAATCAGTGTCATAGGCACACGGGATGTGCCGAAAGTCGGCACCGGTCCTTTGCGATTTTCACTTTTGCTCTCAATCACCTGTACCAGTGAGGCAATGGCAATCTCACCGATGCGCGGCAAATCCATGCGCACGGTGGAAAGTGCAGGCGTAATGCCTGACGCCCAGAACAGGTCATCAAAACCAATAACACTGACATCATCCGGCACGCGGTACCCGCTGTGATACAGCTCGGTCATCGCACGCAGGGCATGCACATCGGACACGGCGGCAATGGCCGTTGTGCCGGATGCAATTTTCTCATTCAGGCTGAGATGGGCACCTTTGCCGAATTCAGCCTCGTGATGTTCAATCCACAGAACATCAATGTCTGTCTGTCTGCCTAATCCTGCACGAATACCGCCCAAGCGGTCATTCTGCACGATAGAGGCCGGATTTTTACCGATCAGCAGCACTTTACGGTGTCCGCCGGACACCAGATGCTGGCCGACCAGTTCGCCGCCCTGCCAGTGATCCGCCGCAACCGTGTTGCCCGGTGTGGAAGGGCTGTCGATCACCGCGACAGGAATATCCAGATCCGCAATGCGGGTGCCAAGGCGCGGTACAATCACCAGACCATCGACACCATATTCAATCAAGCGGTTGATCGCCTCTGTCTGCAGACTGACATCGCCGCGCGAGTCTGCAATCAGAATACCATAACCGGCAGCCGCAGCCGCTGCTTCAATCGCCTGTGCAATCTGCGGAAACAGCGGATTGGCAATATCCGGCAAGACCAGACCCAGCACGCTGTTGCGCCCTGTGCGCAAAGCCCGCCCTGTATGGCTCGGGACATAACCCATCTGGGCAGCTTTAGTTTTAATGCGGGAGATAAGACTGGCCGATACGCGTCCTTTGCCGGACAAGGCATTGGACACCGTTGCAACTGACACGCCAAGAGCCTTAGCGACATCGCTAAGATTGACCGTTTGTTTTGGTTGCAGGGAATCGGACATAAGACGATCTTGATTAAACGATTAATCATCTTTCGATACGGCTTCTTCGCCGGAGAGTCAATGCGACTAAGACGGATGTTTTACCGGATAGGTTGCAGAGATTATTTCAGGGTGTCAGCGCTGTGGATTACGGCAATGCGTCCCCAGCCTAATAATACTGCGGTACTGTGTGCGGCTAAGGCAGCCATAAAAATCATCCAGAACAGGCCGTGCCATTGAAAATACAGGGCAAAACTGAGCAGCATCAGCCATGTAATCGCAAACCAGCCTAGAACTGCCCATTGTCTGCCCTCACTGATACCGCCTAAAGCAATGGAGCCGGTTGCGAGGAAAATGAACAGCAAAGCCTGTTCTGTGACAGATTGGCTGAGCTGATAGCCATAGAGCCAGATATAGCCGGTAACGAGCGCAAACAGGATGACCGCGCCGCTTAAGATAATAAAACCGGAACTGACAAAATCCGGCGCTTTCTGTTGTTTCTTCTCTCTGCGTGCCTGCAAATATTGGCGGAAAGGCTCATTGCTGGCAATAAACGGGTTCTGAGAAGATTTGTTGCCTTTTACGCCATAGGCGAAATCTGTTTCAGGCAGATCTGGACGATAGGTGCCGAACAGCCTGTCCCAGAACACAAAACTTCCTGCATAATTCGAGTCCGAATAGGCTCTGTCATCCACATGATGGATGCGGTGATGTGCCGGTGTGACCAGAATATATTCCAGAAAACCAAGTCTTGGTGTGAGAGCGCTGTGGTTCATCAACTGAATGGCATAATGCAGCACCGAAACCGTAATGAAGACGGATAGCGGAACGCCCAGCAGTGCCATTGGAATAAAGAAGGGAATGGAGGCGAGGGAGGAATACCATGAATTGCGCACGGCCAGCGACAGATTGAAATGCTCTCCCTGATGATGCACCACATGCACGGCCCAGAGCAGCGCGAATTTATGATGCAGACGATGCAGCCAGTAAAAGCAGAAATCCCACATCAGAATAGCAAAAAGCCACAGCCAGACCGGTGACCACTCCGACACAATATTCAGGCTGAAATTTGCAACGATAAAACCGTAACAGGCAAGTTCCAGACCACGAAACAGCCAGAGCATCAGATGGCCGGAATTCAGGTTGAACACCACATCATGCCAGTCGACTTTTTCCTTGCCCGTTTTGCTCAGGATAATCATTTCACTAAGCACAAGGATAATCAGCAGAAAAATCGGAAAGGTAATAGCGATCATGTGGCGCGCCTCACAGCCATTTCCGCTCTGATATTCAGCACCCGTTGCGTGAGCAGGCCTGCACAGATAGCCAGAGCCGCTCCGCCGATCAGGTCTACAAATTGGTGGCGATGTAATTGCAGAATAGACACTGTAATCGCTGCGCCCCACAGCGCTATAACGGAGCTGCGCAGAATATGCGTTCTTTGCCAAAGCGCGCAGACTGCCAGTATTGTGAGCGTCACATGCAGGGATGGCAGGCAGTTCTGCAATGAATCATATTGGATCAGTAATTTCAGAACCGAGGCGCTGAATGTATCCTGTGTAACCGGCGGAAACTGCATTGTTGTCGGCCAGAAAGTGAAAATGATCCCTGCGCCTAAGGCAGAAAGCTGCATGGATCTCGCCAGCCAGATCAGCCGTGTTTGCGGGCAAAACAGATATGCCAGCGCCACCAGCGGGAAAAATGACAAGTATAGCCAGATAGCATTCGGGTCGAAATCAAACCACAAATCAATCGCTGACGGTTGCAGCATGATGGCCGATGCCTGATCCTGACTGCTGGTCAGGCTGTAAATCAGCCCGACAGCACCCCAGCCGGTCAGCATAGCCCAAAGGCGCAAATACAGCGAATTCATCCGGTCTCCCGCTCATTTCCCGTCTGCGAAACATGCTCTTTCGCTGAAACACAGACCCGTTAAATAGCCTGACTTTGCCGTCATTGTCACTAAACTCCGTTACAAAACGTCTCTTGACGGAGGCCGGCTATCATGCGACCCCGTTAAGGAACACCATAATTTAAATGCGAGTATCAATGGCCATCGTTGAAAATGGTGCGGGAAATCCCGGATTGAAACCAGGGTTGAAAATCGCAGGAACCGGCGCTTATCTGCCTGAAAAATGTGTTCTCTCCACGGAAATTGATGCGATGCTGGACTGGCCGTCCGGTACTGTGGAAAACCGCTTTGGCCTCAATGCCCGCTATGTGGCGCAAGGTGCGGAAACCAGTTCTTTCATGGCTGAGCAGGCCGCATTGCAGGCACTGGATGCTGCCGGTATTGCGCCGCAGGAGCTTGATCTTATCCTTGGCGCCTGCGGGGTTATGGAGCAGGTTATTCCTTCAACGGCCACATTGGTTCAGCACCGGCT
This sequence comes from Pseudochrobactrum lubricantis, assembly GCF_041929865.1. Taxonomy (NCBI): domain Bacteria; kingdom Pseudomonadati; phylum Pseudomonadota; class Alphaproteobacteria; order Hyphomicrobiales; family Brucellaceae; genus Pseudochrobactrum; species Pseudochrobactrum lubricantis. The sequence continues at coordinate 237,996 of NZ_JBHEEE010000001.1, read as the reverse complement.
GGGTTTGGGGAAATCCGGTATTGCAGCTTATGATGTGAATGCAACCTGTCTCAGTTTTATTCAGGCGCTTGATCTTGCCGCTATGAAAATTCAACTGGGGCTTGCTCGCAATGTACTGATCTTTTCCGCAGATATTGCCTCAGTCGGTCTGGACTGGAATGAGCCGGATGTTGCCGCCATTTTTGGCGATGGTGCAGCAGCCGTTGTGCTGACAGCCGACGGGGAAGGTCTGCTTGCCAGCCGATTTGAAACCTATTCGGAAGGGCGCGATGCCTGTGTTCTCGCTGGTGGCGGCACACGAATATCAGCCGCGGTTGATCCGGTGGCGGCAGCGGATGCTTCTTATTTTCGCATGAACGGGCAGGCGGCTTTCCGCGTAACAGCGCGTTATCTGCCACGATTTTTGAAGCGTTTATTCGCGCAAGGTGCGCTGAATATTGCTGATATTGACTGTATCATTCCTCATCAGGCGAGCGGCCCGTCATTGACACACGGGCTGGCACGGATCGGACTTCATCCGGATAAGGTTATTCAGACATTTTCGCGTTTCGGCAATCAGATCGCCACATCCATTCCGATGGCACTGCATATGGCGGTGACGGAACAACGGCTTAAGCGCAATGATCTGGTCTTGCTTGCCGGTACTTCGGCAGGGATTTCTATCGGCGGAACAATATTGCGGTATTAATGGCAAAGATACTTGTGACAGGGGCAACAGGATGCCTCGGCAACACTCTGGCAAAATATCTGTCTGCGCAGGGACATCAGGTTCTGGCACAGGGGCGTGATGCGTATGCCGGTCAATTGCTGCAAGCGCAGGGGATTGAGTTTATTCCTTTTGACCTGCGCGCCGATTATCCGGTGCAAGCCTTTCAGCAGGTTGATATTGTCTTTCATTGCGCCGCTCTTTCAACAGCTTGGGGTAAAGCGGAGGAATTTCAGGCGATCAATGTAACCGCGACACAGCGCCTGCTGGATGCTGCACGCAAAGCGGATGTGGCGCGGTTTGTCTTCGCATCTTCACCGAGTATTTATGCCAACGGAGAAGACCGGTTTAATCTGGCAGAAGATGCGGAATTGCCTGCAATTTTTCCCAGTCATTATGCCCGTACCAAATATGAAGCGGAATGTCTGGTGCTTGCCGCAGACCGGCAGGGAGCTATGCGCACCAGTGCGTTACGTCCCAGAGCGATTTACGGCACCGGTGACCGCTCACTGATGCCGCGTTTGTTGCAGGCAATCCGCCGCGGGCGGGTGCCAATGATCGGCGGCGGGCAAAGCCGGATCGATATTACTCATGTGTCCGATGCAGCACAGGCTATGGCGCTGGCCGGTTTCAGTGAAAATGCCTGCGGTGAGGTTTTCAATATCACGTCCGGCAAGGCTTACCGTTTCTCGGAATTGCTGGCAGCGGTCTGTGCATTAAATGATGCTCATCCGCGTGAAATTCATATTTCCTATGGTAATGCCATGCGGCTGGCCAAAGGGCTGGAATTTTTGCATCGCATTTTCGCACCTGACCGCGAGCCGGTGCTGACCTGTCAGGCGGTGGCATCGCTCGGTCGCAGTCTGACACTGGATATCAGTAAAGCGCAGGTAAAATTGGGATACAGACCAGCCGTGGCGATTGAGGATGGTATTAAAGATTATGCCGGCAATCTCTGAAACCATTCTGGATTTTACATCTTTTCATGTCGGCTATTGCAGCGGGCCGCTGGCGATGACGCAGCGCGGTGCACCGTGGCGTATCGGGCGTTTTCCTGCCGGTATTGCAGTGCTGCGCCATCCGGTACGCGGCACAATTCTGTTTGATACGGGGTACGGAAAGCTGTTCGGAGAGGCAACGGCACCTTTTCCCGAGCGGATTTACCGCTGGCTGACACCCGTTACCTTTGATGCTGATGACAGCCTGCCAAAACAGTTACAAAAGCGTGGCATTGCTCAGCCCGATCTTGTTTTTCTTTCGCATCTTCATGCCGATCATGTGTCGGGCCTGTTCGATCTGCCTGTAATGCCGCCGGTGATAACATCGCGTCAGGCGATTGAGAAACTCGCCGCACCCCGTTTTGCGACTTTACAGGCGGGATGTCCGGCGCTCATCCGCGATAAGCTACAGTCTCTTAATTTGCAGGCCGTCGAGTCATTGCCTTGCGTCAGTCTTGCAACTTACGGGCTTGAGGCTTTCGGCAATGGTTATGACCTTCTGGGCGATCAGTCGGCGCTGGTTGTGGAACTTCCGGGGCATGGCTTCGGTCAGACAGGTTTGTTTCTGCCTGCCACAACACAAGGCGCAATTTTTCTGGTGGCGGACGCGATCTGGAGCCTTGAAGCACTGAGACAAAACCGGTTGCCGCCGGATATGACTTTACGCCGTCTTGGCGACCGCAATGCTTTTATCGAGACCTTTGCAAAGCTGCGCGCATTTCATCTGGCCAATCCGCAGGTGCGGATTATGGCCTCGCATTGCATGGAAGCCTATCCTCTGAACAGTTGCGAGAAGAGAGGATGAACCCGCTTACCGTCTTTCTCCGTGCCCGATATGGCAAAGGTTTTGCATCCCGTGAGGCGATTTCGCAGCATCAGCAAAAGGCGTTTCAGCATTTGCGCCGCAATATCATGCCGCGCTCTCCTTTTTATGCACCTTATGCCGGTAAGCCGCTGTCTGACTGGCCGTTGATGAATAAAGCTCTGATGATGGAGCATTTCACTGATATCAACACCGTCGGTATCACTAAGGAAGAAGCACTGCATATTGCGCTGACCTCTGAGCAGGAGCGTGATTTCGCACCGATGATCCGCAATATTGCTGTGGGGCTTTCCACCGGCACATCGGGACAACGCGGGCTTTTTGCCTCGAACAAGCGGGAGCGGGCATTATGGGCTGCGCTGATGCTGGGGCGCTTTTCACCGTCATTTCTGCAGCGGCAGCGTGTGTCCCTGTTTCTGCGCGCCAATAATATGCTCTATGAGCGGCTGGGCAATGCGCTGATCAGTTTTGAATTTTATGATCTGTTACAATCATTTAACAGCCATTTGCAAAGACTGGCGGATCAGCAACCCACAGTGCTGATCGCACCGGCACAAATTCTTGGTCTGCTGGCACAGGCGCAGAAGGAGCGGATAATCAATATCGCCCCGCGCTGTATTATCTCCGTGGCGGAAGTGCTGTCGCCGGAGGACAAAAGCGCGATTGAAGCGGTGTTTGGCATACGGGTCGATCAGGTCTATCAATGCACGGAAGGTGTTCTGGGCATGACCTGCCGCGCCGGTAATCTGCATCTTAACGAAGCCTATATGCATATTGAGCGTGATATCATTGATGAAGCCAGCGGCGCATTTGCTCCAATCATTACAGATCTGACGCGCGAGACACAGCCGGTGCTGAAATATCGTCTCGAGGATATATTAATCCCCGATAAAGAGCCTTGTCCGTGCGGTTGTGCCAGTCTTCGTCTGAAGCGGATTGAGGGGCGCTGCGATGATATTCTCTATTGGCGCACAGCAGACGGCACATTGCGCATGATCCCGTCTGATCTTATCCGGCAGGCGATGGCAACAGCCAAGGCCGGCATCAGCGATTACCGGACTGTACAGCACGGCCAGAAACTCTTGGAAATATGGCTGGAAGCGGCTGACTATGAACAGGCCTGTGCAGAGGTGGCGCGTAATTTGGCGGCACAGGCTATGTCAGTGAAAGCGCAATTGCCGGAACTGCGCTTTCATACAGGTATTCATAGGCAGCACGATCAGAAGCGACGGCGCGTCATCGCTAAGCCCTGAGATTGCCTGTGAGTAGTCAGCAGGTTGGACATTACCCTTTTGTGAATAAAGGAGTGACAATCTCTTTCAGGATGCCGAGCGCTGCGGCATTGGCCTGATCGTCATCCGATGCTTCAAATTCCGCAAGTTCAATCCCTGCAATTTTCTCACGCGGCAGCGCTGCAAATAATGCGCGGAGCTGTTCCGGCAGCAAGCCGTCCTGCACTTTATAAGCGGCAGGCACAAAGCCCGGTTCAAGCGCATCCCAGTCAACATGAATCCAGACCGGTGCATCGCCGGTGGCTTTCATAATGGCTTCCGGTGTTACTTCTGATGGCGGAATAACGCGGACACCGGCTTTTTGCAGCAATGCAGCTTCTTCATCATCAATGTCCCGTCCGCCGACAATAATCACTTGTTCCGGCCGCAAGCCGCTCCCGGAGCCACTGTCCCACAGGCCGCAGGCCGCAGCGACAACCATGCCGCCAAGATAGCCGGAGCCGGTTGTGGCAGGGGTGTTGAAATCGCCATGGGCATCGATCCACAGAACCACACTGTCCGGTCGTTCGCGGGCAGCCACAGGCAGACTGGCGAGACTTGCTGAACAGGTATTGGCAAGCAAAACCGGTATCCGGTTTTGGCGAAGGCTGTTTGCCACGGCATTGCTGATAGCAGTTAATGTGTCATGTGCCTGAGGCAGGCTCTCTGACCAGTCATCCTCTTTGGCCGGTGAAGGTGTTCCGACCGTGGTGGCCGTTGCGGGGATGAGCTCCCCAACCATAGCGGCGGTGAGGGCGGCACCGGGAATTGCGCCCGATGTACGGTCGGCAATACGGCCCTGAGAAAGAATGATGTCGAAGGCCATATCCGGACTCGCTTTTCATGGTAACGGAATTTGCTGTTACGCACTTCTATAAGCGGGATAAATATTTGTCATCTTTAAACTTTTCCCCGAACAACATATTCAGTGCACGGCAGCGGCACGCAGGGATTGGTCGAATGCAGCACGCGCCGGACGCGACAGCGCAGATACAGATTGGGAGAACCATTCCGCAATATCCTGCCCTGCTGCCGGTGCAGTCAGACCGGCTCCGGTGCTGAAATTTCCGGTCGTCTGAGGGTATTGGCTGAGCGCTGCGGCAATGCCACCGGCAAAGAAACCGGCATCTTTTGCATGGGGAAACCATACGCTGCCGTCTTTCTTCTCAGCCTTGTCCAGCATAGCGCTATTCGCAATAAGTCCCGTCCATTGCTTGCCCAAACGCTCTGCCTGCCCATGTGTCAGCATAGCAGATGCGTATTGTTGCAGGGCTTTGCGCCCGCCAAGATTGCTCTGCAAATGATTGGCTGTTTCCGGAAGATTTGCTTCAACCGCAACGGCCAGTTTTTCAAGCTTTGCAGCATCAATGTCAGTTGTTGCACCGATGAAACTGTCCAATGTGATATTGGCCGCATAAACCGGCGCACTATACAATGTTGCAATTGTAATAATGATTTTCAGTACCGGTATTTTGCGAATGATTGTCATAGCTGTTTCAACTCATGAAATAGGTGAAATTGTTCCATTGACTAAAATATTCAATATCAGCGCTTTCCGGTGGTGACATTACACTTATTGTTTCAACTGACGTTAATCAAAGACGCGGCCATAGATTTTTATGAAGCTTCGGCCACTTTATGGACACAGAAAAATCATCTGCTACCATGGTCTGAATATTCTGAGCTTTCCTCAACGTGATACGGAGAGATTGCATGAGTAGCAAACGCCTCTGCTGGGCGGTTATCCTGTTCCTCGGTGTGCCGAATTCCGGCATGGCGCAGGATTATTTGTTCCAGAATTTTGCGGCGAGCGATGCGCTCGGACAGATGCATCAGTCCATGCGCGATAACATGATGCCCTCTGCGCGGGAGCGCCCTGCACCGCAGAGGAAAAGCAAGCAAAGAGCGGTTTCCACAACCTATCGTGTATCTCCGGCTGTATCGTTACGGGTGCAAAGACAATTTACGGATTTCGTGGAAAAAACATCGGGACGTCAGGCCGGACAGCAAGTGCGGGAAATCTTCCGCAAACGTAATCCGGTCGCCAGCTGGGTCAGTATTGTTAAGGCAGACGGATTTCGCTCCGGCGATGTGGTTGATGCCATTGCTGCCTATCTGATCCTGAACTGGATGATGGCCAATGGCAGCGATAATAATCAGCAGCAAGCGAGTGCTGTGCGGCAGCAAGTCCGGCAGGCCTTGAGCAATAATCCGGGATTTTCCCGCTTGGGTAATGATGAGCGTCAGGCGCTCGCAGAAACCTCAATGCTGAATTTTCTTGTCCAGCATGCGGCCTATATTGATGCGCTCAAACGCGGTGACAAAGTGATGATCCGCCGTCTCAGTGATGCGGCGGTTGCCCGTTTTCAAAACCAGATGAATATGAACCTGCGGGAAGTGAAAATAACCGCAGCGGGCTTCCGGTGAAGTCTGATGTATGCTGACGGTTATTGAGGCGTATCTTCTGTGGTGCTTGTTCTTGCCGGTTGGGTCAGCGGTTCCGGCACAGGAGTGCCGGTGAGCAATTGTTCGCGTCCGGAAAGAATGTCACCCTGAACCTGTTCTGTCAGACGTTTGGCATCGCGGCTGCGGATATCATAAAGCGTATCAACCGCACTTTCGTCATCAAGACCGAGCTGGCGCAGCCCTTCCATACCGAAAAGCAGTGCAGATTCAAAAGTTTCGCGCAATTCGAAATCAACACCGGCCTTGCGCAATTCAATGGAATGGGTTCGGTCAAACGATCGTACAAGAAGTTTTGCAACGGGAAAATGCTGTTTAATCAGATCAACAATGTGATTGGTCACTTTGGGATCATCAATACAGATCATAATGATTTCAGCTTCATCTGCGCCGGAATGATGTAAAATGTCGAGCCGTGAACCGTCGCCATAGAAAATCCTGAAACCGAATTTCTGCGCTTCACGGATACGGTTCGGGTCGGACTCAATGATGGCGACTTCTGTCTGATGTGCCAGCAGCAATTGCGATGCGATCTGCCCAAAACGCCCGAAGCCGATCAGCAAAACCTTGCCTTTCAGATTGCAAACCGGCTCAACGCCGTCGAGGGAAGCGGTTTCCTGTTTCATAAATCTTGCGCCTGCCAGCAGGATCAGCGGCGTGACGGCCATGGACAGAATAATCACCGTTGAAAACAACGCATTGTCGCGGGCATCGATAAGGCCGTTGCCGAAAGCTGAAGTGTAGAGCACGAAAGCAAATTCACCGCCCTGCGCAAAGAGCAGGGTACGTTCCAGTGAATGATGGTGACTTGATCCGAAAAGCCGTGCAACACTGTAAATTCCGACGGCTTTGGTAAGAATATAGGCAATGAGAAACAGAAGGATCGTCGGCCAGTCGGTTGCGACAATGCCGAGATCGAGCGACATGCCGACGGCAAGAAAAAACAGTCCCATTAAAAGCCCTTTAAAAGGCTCAATGTCGCTTTCAATCTGGTGGCGATAACTTGATCCGGAAAGCATTACGCCAGCCAGAAAGGCACCCATTGCCATGGAAAGGCCGCTGGCTTCCATCAGCAATGCGGCGCCGAGCACGACAATCAAGGCACCGGCAGTCAGAACTTCGCGGGCACGGGCGCGCGCCAGCAAGGCAAAAAACGGATCAAGCAACCATCGTCCGACAGCGATCAGCAGCAGAATGGCACCGACGGCAATTGCGATACCAGTCAGGCCGCTGGCCTCCTGCTGCTGGGGTGCAAGAAAAGCCACCAGTGCCAGCAGAGGTACGATCATCAGATCTTCAAGCAGCAGAATGGAAACGGCTTTTTGTCCTTCAGGCGTCGCGATCTCGCCACGCTCCTGTAGCATGGACATGATGACGGCTGTCGATGACAGGACAAAACCCGCTCCGGCAATCAGGGCTGTGACGGGCGCAAGACCGAGAAGCATTCCGACACCGCTGAGCAGGGCAATACAGCCGAGAACCTGCGCCAGACCAAGGCCAAAAATCTGATGCCGCATCGTCCAGAGTTTGCTTGGGCGCATCTCCAGTCCGATGACAAAGAGAAACATGACAACGCCGAGCTCGGAGAAATGCAGTATTGTGGCAGGGTCGGTAAACAGTCCCAGAACGGATGGTCCGACAAGAGCTCCGGCAGCGAAATAGCCAAGTACAGAGCCCAGACCAAGTCTGCGAAAAAGCGGTACAGCCGCCACACCTGCTGCGAGAAGTACCACTGCCGGTCCGAGTGTTTGTCCAAGCCCTTCTGCTGCCATAGACGCTCCGTTCCGAATGTTGGATTTTAAGTATTGCTTATATAAAAAGACATTATTTTTGTATTGCGGTCAATATAATTGCCGAAGGGGAAGTCCCCTCCGGCCGGTTTGCGGGTGTTTTCATCCGGCAGTTCAGCAGGAAGGAACGCGGCTCTGACCTTCAAGGGTGAAGCGCCCGTCTGCGCCGCGCTTATAGACTTCCTGAAAATTCTCTGATCCGCTCTTGTAGGAAACCGTAATGCTTTTGCCCTTTTCAGCGGCAGTAATCATGCTGGTAACTTCTTTGGCTGTTGCTTCATCACGGGCATCGGAGAAAGCGACTGGGATGCGTGCGATTTCAACAGGACCGGATGCGCCAAGTTCGGTCAGAACGCCGAATGAGCAGAAAAGTCCCTGTCCGCCACCACCGCCTTCCGTGTAGAGAACCGGCGCGTCAGCAATATCTGCGCTCCATCCCCAGCTGTCTGCGGGATTACCGACAACGCCTGTCATGCCGACATTCAGCCACTCACCCTGAGATGTATAGGGATATCGCGGTTCGCCTGCATCATGGTCCAGATAATGGACAGCATTGAGACCTGAACAGGCCTGACTGGTGCATTCATTGGCACCGGTACTTACAAGGGCAACACGGGTATCAGATAACGGGATGAATGCTAAAGGCACAAAAAGGAAATTATCACTGCCGACTGTGACTTTGGCCTCACTGCGCGCAGCTTTCGGGAATGCAACTTCAAAGGCTGCGGGTACACCGGCGGGAACGACATCACGGTTTACGGCTGTTATTTCAAACAGGGGGTGAGCAGAGACTGCAACTGCCGGAACGGTCAGGAAAGTAGCCAGACCGCAAATGAGGGTAATATTGCGATATCTCATATAACCGCGACTCCAATAATGTTATTGTGTTGGCGTAAATTTTACAGGGCTCATAAAGAGCATTGTTTTTATATCTGGCGCAACAGGAAACAACAAAAACTGCCGGAAGATATAATTTCGCAATTATTGTTTCGATGTCAAAATTGTTGCTGATGAAATTGTGTAATCTATTGTGATGCGCTGATGCGGTTTTATGGAAATTCATTTTTGTATAGGTTGTTGATATTCGGTCAGACGACCGGTTCATATTTGCACTGAAAGGCTTTCATAATGCTGATTTCTTTGATGCATAAATCCGGCTGGGTGCTGGCGGCTTTAACCGCAGGTTTGATGACGGCTCAGGCGGCGCCTTCCTTTGATTGTGCAAAAGCATCCGGTGATGCCGAGAAGGCTATTTGTGCATCTGCGGTGATTGCTGCAGCTGATAAGAAACTCGCTGAAACCTATGCGGAATTGCTGAAGAAGCTGGACAATGAAGCGGCCGCAGCCCTGAGGAATGATCAGCGGCAGTTCATTGCAGACAGAGATGAACTTTTCACTCTGACCACACAAACGCAGGAGAGGCTGACTGAGCGGCTTGAGTTCACGCTGACCAACAGGGAGAAAATCCTCAGTGCTGTTGAGCCAACACCTCCGGCGGGATTGCAGGGTACATGGCGTAACAATAATGCGCTGCTCACAATCTCTGCCGATAAAGCGGGCAAGCTTACATTCGACGGCAATGGCACTGAACAGGTCACAGGCTATTGGACATGCAATGCTGAGGGTGTTGTCGAGCCTGACGGCGAAGCAAAAGGAAAAGTTGCTGTCGATAATGGCTGGACGATAGAGCTGACCCGTGCAGGTTCAGTCTTGAAACTCACGGAAAACGGGCCTTCCGGCACTGTGCCTTATTGCGGATTGAACGGTGCAATGGCCGGTACATATTTTTATGTCGGTACTGCACACTAAAGCTCCGTGCCCCCGTTGGACGCACAAGGGGCGCACAAAACTCGCTCTGGCACTTTAAAATTATGCTCTAAGCGGAGCGCTGAAGTATCATCAGCGCTCCGTATGTTTTTATGCGGATCAAAAACGCAGTGTCATGCCGCCGATAACCGTGCGGCCACGGCCGAGTTTTTGTGCATCCATATATTGCGCAGGCTTGTAAGCCTGATTGGTGATATTCTCAATATTGAGAAAGAAGGTCGCATTTTCATTATATTTGTAGGAAGCATAGGCATCTGCAAGCATATAGCCTTCAACATCAATCAGCTGAGGTCCCATCGGCGGTTTCACCGCTTTGGTCTTGCCAACACGGCGGATTTGTCCACCGATTGTCAGTTTTTCATCCAATGCGCGGAAACCGGCATTAATGGTCACAGTATAGTCCGGCAGACCGTTCAGCTCGCCAATTCCAAAACCGTCCGACCACATGCCATAAGGCAGGTCTGTTTTGGTTTTTGAGTAGGAAATACCGGCAAAAGCAAAACCGCTGTCATAATTGGCTTCCAGTTCAAAACCTTTGATACGGGTTTTACCCGGTATATTGATGAATTTCAGCATCGGCATATTCTTCATCGAGTAAGGGCCCGATGTGATGTAATTTTCAACATCATTGCTGAAATAATTGGCTTTCATGCGCAGGGCATCGCCGGAAGCCAGCACATCTTTTTCAAGCACATTCACACCGAATTCCCAACCCTTGCTGGTCTCGCCTTCGAGATCAGGATTAGGACTGGTCGGGTTCGGTGTCTTGCCATGTGCGCCAGGGAAGAAAGTTTCAGTCACAGTCGGCGGACGGAAGGTTTTCGCATAGGTGCTGTAGAGCTGGATGCCGTCCACAGGTGTTACAGCCAGTGTGACCCGCGGGTTGAGGCTGCTGTCAGACCGGTCGATTGCTTCTAGCACGGTTTCGCTGCCGCGTTTTCTGGCAACATCACCCTGCAGCCGGAATGTGTCATAATGGAAGCCGGTTGTCAGATCGAACATGCCATAGGAGAAAGTAGCATCGGTAAACAGGCTGCCAATGCCGATTTTGCCGTCTCCGGGGCCGCCTGTGCCCCAGGACTGACCATTGGTCACATCATCATGATAGTATGCGCCGCCATAGGTCAGTTTCAGCGCAATATCATTGGTCAGATCCAGATGACTGCGATTGGTGACATCAATCCCCATACCCTTATCGCGGGTGAACTGCCCTGCATAATTTCCTTCCGTAAATCTGACCTGCGCATCATTATAATAGGCGTTAACGGTCAGATCGATCAGGTCATTATCGGGCGTGAAATCATAACGCGCCGTATAAGTCTGATTGCGATAGGTCTGCGGTTCACTGCGGATTGTGGATTTATTATTATACCAGACACCGCCCAGCAGCAGCTTGTGATCCTCACCATTGCCAAATTCCAATTTGGCAAGGCCGGACTTCAGATCTTCCTGCTGGTTGGGATTGATCAGGCGGCGGCCTTTTTCATCCACCCCGCTTTTCGGTGCGCCGGAGTCGCGACGGTTGAAAGCACCCATAAAACCGATACCATTTTGCGTGCGTGCACCGGCTGCAGCCATTCTTGACCAGTCATAGGCATTATTACCGAATTTAATGGTCGACATGGCACCATAGGAATTGCCGGGCAAGATCACATCATCAATACCCAGAGTGCGGAAATTGGCCGCCCCGCCCAGCGTGCCGACACCGGCAGCACCACCCAGAGAGCCACGCCCCATATCCATTCCAGCGAGCAGATCACTGTCGACAAAAGCAGAGCCGCCGGACACGCCATGTCCCATCACGCGGATATTCTGGCGGGCACCGTCAATCATCATATTCACACGGCCATAGCCCTCCATGCCACGTATATTGACCGCAACACCGGCACCGGACATTGCCTTGCGGGTAAATGTGCCTGCGGATGCACGCAGGGCATTATTAATATTACCGGCATTCTTCTCCTGAAGTGTAGCCGCATCAATGGAGGTTACCGCCGCAGTTGTTTCATAAGGAGCATCTTTGCCGGCAACCAGACCGCTGACACTCGGCGTGCCGGTGCTGACGGTAATCACATTCAGCTGCACATCCGCATCACCTGCCTTTGCTGCATTCTGTGTGCCGGGACGGATCAGGGTGAAAGAGCGCGCATCATTGCGGCGATAGGAATAGCCTGTACCGCTGAGCATTTGTGCAAGTGCCGCATCGACACTCAGCTTGCCTCGCACGGGTGCGGTGCGGATATTGGCGGGCAGGGTGCCGTCAACAAGAATATTCGTGCCGGTTTGCGCTGCAAAGCGCACAATCGCGGAAGACAGTGGTTGTGCAGCAAGCGAAAAGTCACGTTTTGCTTCTGCGGCAGCCGTCGCAGTTGCTTCAGGCTGCTGTGCATGAGCCGCAGGCATGATGAGTGCAGCAATCGCCACAGAACAGGCCCAGATTTGCGGACGCAAAATCATACGCTTTTTGAGGTTTCCGCTTTTTACCGGCAATGGCATTCCGTTTCTCCAGATCAGCAAACAGGTTCTGACTGTAAGACGGAAAGCTTTTGTGATTTTCTGATAAAAATAATCATATTTTAAAAAATAATTTGAAAAAGCAGTTTTCCGCTAATTTAAAAGTGTTTGAGCGACCTATGTGTGCCAAGTCTGGCACACGGCGCTCTAGGCGCTATAAATCAGCGTGCCCCATAGCGGTATATGGCGGGTTTTAATCGGCAAAGTTTGGGTGAGTTGTGTCAGCACCGTATCAATGTCCTGAATATTGATGACCAGTGTCACCGGACGTTGTGCAAGACTGCTATCCATTAATATCAGCTGCTCTGCCGACCAGCGATTGAGCACCTGAACAATATCACTCAAAGGCTTGTCGATGAAAACCAGCCGTCCTTCCAGCCATGACAGATCAATCTGGTCGTCCGCAGGCAGTGGGGCGCTGATCTGCTGCTTTTCATAAGTGAGTTTTTGTCCCCGCTGCAACGTGACGGATTGTGCAGCATAATCAATGCGAACAGCATGTTATGTCACCAGAACTTCAGCCAGATCATTGAGCAAAGCAATATTGAATTTTGTGCCAAGAGCCGTCACACGGCCGGAAGCGGCCTGAACACTGAAAGGCGCCTGACCGCGTGCAACACTGAAATAAGCTTCTCCGTGATGCAGGATAATAATGCGCTGCGTCTCTGTTATTTTGACGGACAGAGCAGTGCCGCCGGACATATGGATTTGCGAACCGTCCGCTAAAGCCACAAGACGGCGCTCACCGCTGGCGGTTTGAAAATCCGATGCGATTGTTTTCATCACGCCATAGCTGCCTGCACCAAAAGCGGCGAGCAACAATAGCTTGCCGAAATTGCGCCGGTTCATGCGGCGCGTTGTCTTGCGCTTTTGCATCCGGTGCATCTGCGCTGTACCTGCCCAGAGTATTTCCGCTTTTCTATAGGCCTCGGCATGGTGCGGATCGGCTGCAATCCAGCGCTGATGCGCGGCTATTGTCTCTTCATCGGCTTGTCCGTCACTCAGCACTGTAAACCAGTCGATTGTCCTGCGCATCACCGGATCGAGTGCCTGTTCGGCCTCCGCGCTCCAGTGTTCATTGTCGCTGATATCTGGTTTGGTGGTCATGCGCGTTTACCTGTCGGGCCGTTTTCCGCCTGACTGATGCGATATTGCAGATGGATCATTACACGGTTCATCTGGCTATAGGCAGTTTGCAGCGGCAGATGCAATTCACGGGCAATGTCAGCAAATGTTTTGCCGTCAAGACGCATGAGATAAACCCGACGCGGAATATCCGGCACTTCCGACAAAGCCTGTTCGAGTATGCGCATGAATTCAGCACTGATCAAAATTTCATCGGCCAACGGTGCGGGATCGGCAAATGTTTCGCTTAATGCGGCGGTGTGGCCTGCCAACGGGTTCAGTTTCTGGCTGCGGGCATGGTCGGTCTGCAAATTTGCCGCCACACGGAAAAGATAGGCTTTGTGATTATCGGGCAGGGTTGCAAATTTATTTTTACGTGCTGAGGTCATCAGGCGCAGAAAAGTCTCCTGTGTCAGGTCTGCCGCCACATCCTGGGCAGCACCGCGGCGACGCAGGAAACGTTGCAGTTCTGCGCTGTAATTTCTAAAAAGGGAGGTGAAGTTCCACATTATCAGGTCAAAAACTACCGCTGCCGCATAAAGGATTCTGTCAGAAATTTTATGCTGTGTAGTAAATATGACTTAAATAATCAAGTTAATCTATATGTTTGTATCCGGCTAATAAATGCCTCACCGGAGATAAATGATCGGCAGGGGGCAGATACAAAAAAACACGGTGAAAAGTCTCCTTTTCACCGTGTCTTCCCAACGTGGCTTTCATTATTAGTTTTTCAAAGACTGGAGGTCAGAACAACTATTAAATATCCACGTCTGTTAAGGAGAATAATCGTTGAAAAATCTCCTTAATACTGTTCATCAGAAGGAGCGCTGGAAGCGAACCACACCGCCGACAGCATCTTTTTCACCACTGAGAATACGAACAGGATGGTCTTTTTTCCATGTGGTGTAGTTGAATTCCGGAGTGATGGTGAAACCCGGAACCAGCTGATAGGCGACATTCGCAGCAAAAGCAGTTTTGCCCCAATCTTCATAAGCAGCCTGAATGTTGAAAGTCGCATTGTCGGTTGCTTTGTACTGCGCACCACCCCAGACAGCCCAGTCCCCACCCCAGTTTCCATACATGCCGGTATTCTCTTCATAAGAAGCGTAACCGCCCTGCACCCACAGGGAGAGTGTGTCTGTTACATTCACATCAAGGCGAACTTTACCGGCCCATTCTTCAAGATTGGAGTCATAGGCGACAGTGCCTGCAATAGCACCCCAACCCTGTTCAAATTTCAGGCCGCCAACAACATGCGGCATATAGCTGTCGATACGGTTGTTGAAATCGCGCTGCAGCCAAACACCGGAGGCATCATCATAATAATTATCTTGCCCTTTATCGCCGCCTTGTTCGAGCGATATGATGGCTGAGAAACCATTGCCGCCGGCAAAAGTGTAGCTGATCAGATTGGTGCGGTAATAACCGGCTGCAACCACATCATCATTGATGATGTCGCCGAGATATCCGGTGAAAGTATGAAATGCGGATTCATCCAGCCCCATCCGCAGGCCGCCAAGCTGTATATAAGCATAATTCAGCGTATGGGCGCCCTGTGAACCATTTGAGAAGTTGAAGCGGTTTTCAGTAAAAGTTTTGAGCGTGCCCAGTTCGGTTTCCGAAGTGGTATAGGTGCGCAGAGTGAAACGTGCGAGTTTATCCCAAGTGTCTTGATGGTCGCCATTCGCATCAACATAACCGAGCTTGCTGCCGGTGTAGGGATCATCGCCAAAAGATGCATCGTAACGAACATAGCCGCCGATGCGTAAGCAGGTTTCTGTGCCGGGAATGTAAAAATAGCCCGCGCCGTAAGCATCGCAAACGCGCACATATTCCACGGCTTCCGGTTCCGGCGCAATAACAGCGTCGGCGGCCTGCGCTCCGGTTGCCGCAATAAATGCAGCAGCAGAGCCAAGAAGAAGACTCTTAATAGTCATGGCGTTTATCCCGCTTAGCTTTGTCAGTGTGAAATCTACTGGCTAAAGTTTACGGGTTGTGGTCGCTCTTACTACTGTAGAATCTTGCAGGATGCGGTGTAAATTTCAGAATGCCGGTCAGGAATTGACGCCTGACCGGCTTGTTTTTGCATTTTATTTGCGTGCAACCGGGCGGACCAATGGTGTCACGCGTCTGATGGTAACGCGGCGGTTTTCCTGCTCGGCAGCTTGCGTGCGGATTTTCAGGAAGCGTTCGCCATATCCCTGCGTTACAAGGTTTTCTGCCGGAATGTCATAGACTTCTGTCAGCAGGCTGGCCACGGATTCCGCGCGCTGGTCGGACAGCACGAGATTTGAGCGGTCAGAGCCGATAGCGTCTGTGTGCCCTTCAATGAAGAAGGTTTCACCAGGGTCTTTGGCGAGCACTTTTTGCATTGCGCTTGCAACTTTGCGCAGGGTTTTGGCCTGCGACAGTGAAACTTCGGCACTGCCGGTGGCAAAGTGAATTGTATCCAGATCGATACGGCGCACCTTGTCACGCAGACGCGCGGAGTGACGAACCTCATCAATCGTGTAGACACGTTCAACCCGTTCTACAGGCGGCTGAGCAAGGAAGTCATAGAAGTCACGTTCCGGATCTGCAGCGACATCAATAATATAGTCACTGACAGGAATGGTCAGCCGCATCGGCGGCAGATCATATCCGACATCGAAGATCGCCGCACGCGGAGTGTCATCATATTCAGGTGCATAGATCATCAGATATTCATTGCCGTCACGGTCGATACGTGAGCGCTGCAGAATATCACCGTAACGGTCATAGATGGTTACGATCTCGTAGCCGCCGGGACGCACAATGGTTTCACGCAGGCGGCCGCGCGGCAATTCATCATAATAGGAACGCTCGGCATCACGACGCAGGCGGGGACGATCATCGCCACGGACGAAGATGCGGTCGCCCGTCTCCAGAATGATGCGGTTATCAACTTCCTCAACGACTTTCACATTGGTGATATTGTTGATTGTCGTGTTGTTAATAACGGTATTATTCACAACCGTATTATTGATGATATTTGTAGTGTCCGGAACCACAAAGGCTGGTGCATCTTTGATGCGCGTGCCTTCTTCTTTGAGGTTGGCTTCAATCTGCTGCGGCAGATTTTCAGAGATCGTGGCCGGAATTTCAACCTGAGCAGCGGCATCATTCACAGGCGGGGGCGTATTCTGCTCCTCGGCTGCACGCTGTTTTTCACGCTGTTTACGGCGCTCTTCTCTGGATTGGTTTCCGCCGAAATTATCCGCATCCTTATCACTGTCAAGAATGGCGGCTCCGTTTTCAACGGGCAGAACAATGGTTTCATCTGTGCTGGCAGGATCTTTGGCAATCTCCTGTTTTTGCTCAGGTGTATGCTCGTCAATAATTTCAGCTTTCGGTTCGGCAGGCTGTGTGTTTTCAGGCTGCTGAACTTCCTGCTCCGGCTGTGGCTGCTGCACCGGCTGCTCCGGCTGTTTGGCCGGTTCAGCCTCTTGTTCCTGAGGCTTTTCATCCGTCGCAGGCGGCAGAGGGGCAGGTTGCTCAGGTGTTGTCTGAGGAGCAGGCTGTTCTTCCGGTTGTTTTACAGGCTCCTGTTCGGTTGGTGCAGGAGGTGTTTCTTCGGATGGAGTAGGCTGAGGCGCAGGCTCCGGTTTAAGGTCAGGCTTTGGTTCTGGCGCTGGATTCGGCTCCGGGCTTTCCTTGGGCTTGGATTGTTCTGCTGCCTCTTTGGCCTGCTTTTCTGCTTCTTCGTCTATAACTTTTTGCTGGTCAGCATTTTTCTGCTGTTCCGCAGCGTCCTGCTGTGCCCGTTCTGCAGCCTGTTTTTGTTCTTCTGCCTGTCGTTCAGCTTCTTCCTGAGCGGCTTTCTGCTGCTGTTCGGCTGCGCGTTTTGCCTCTTCTTCGGCGGCACGCTGTTGTTCAGCGGCACGTTGCTGTTCTGCAGCCTGTCGTTCAGCTTCTTCCTGAGCGGCTTTCTGCTGCTGTTCGGCTGCGCGTTTTGCCTCTTCTTCGGCTGCGCGCTGTTGCTCGGCGGCACGTTGCTGTTCTGCAGCCTGTCGTTCAGCTTCTTCCTGAGCGGCTTTTTGCTGCTCTTCAGCTGCGCGTCTGGCTTCTTCTTCGGCCGCACGCTGTTGCTCGGCGGCACGTTGCTGTTCTGCGGCCTGTCTCTCAGCTTCTTCCTGAGCAGCTCTTTGCTGCTCTTCAGCTGCCCGTCGCGCTTCCTCTTCGGCTGCGCGTTGTTGTTCCTCAGCCTGTTGCTGACGCAGCATCTGATCGTCAGCCGGCTGTTCGCTGTTTTCCTGTGCGAGGATGATCGGGGCTTCTGATGTGCCGGCCTGAACAGGCTGCATCATGATGGAAGCCGAGAAAGCCGGAAAAACAACTGTTGCGAGCAGTTTAGAACGAAAACTCATAATCCCTCTCCTTAGGAAGGCAGAAATTGCATAGGTTGCATTTCGTCAATTCCCGATCGAAATAACACTTAATTGCCGGTGCTTATTATTTGCTGATTTATGGCAAATTTCGGCGATATGAGGAAATGGTTAGTTCACGTTTTATGAACCTTTGCTGAATGTCAGAGAGCAGAGGTCTTATGAGTATAGTAAAATCCGGCCGTTACTAAGCCGGTTTGCTGGCGAGAAATGCAGCACGCGCGACATCCTCTACCTGATGATCCTGTAATGTGCTGGTTGCAATGCGCACGGCTGCCAGCGGGCGGACGGAGAATTTGGAACCCGGTGCCACGGCAATATTGCGGGCGGCCAGCGTAATCAGTGCAAATTGTTCGGATTCTACCGGCATCAGACAGCACAGACCATGATTGTCCGGAATGTTTTTGCCGTGAGCGGCCAATGCCTGCTGAAAACGGCTGGCACGCTGCCGGTAAATCTGCTTTGCCTGTTCCAGACTATGTTGAGTTGCCTCATCCTTGAGCAACCACGCCACTGCTGACTGCAGAATGCGGCTTGTCCAGCCGGAACTGAAGCTACGATAAGACTGGATTTGTTCAACAAGGCTGGCTGAGCCGGAGAGAACTGCCAGACGCAAATCAGGACCTAAAGTCTTGGAATAAGACAGAATATGGACCACCCGATCAGGAAAACGTGCGCCGAGTGTCTGCCGTGGAGCCATGGCAATATCGGCAACACCGTCATCTTCAATGATGAGTGTATCATGCCTTTCCAGAACATCACCCAATGCCATCAGCCGTTCTTTGCTCATGCAATGGCTGGTCACGGAATGAACCCGTGGTTGAAACAGAAACGCGGCAGGTTTCTGCTCCAGAGCAGATGCCAGAGAAGAGGGGAGCGGGCCCTGATCGTCACAGGTGACAGGAATGATTTTAGCACCGAAATCTTCAAGAATATCAAGAAGGCGCATGGCTGTCGGATCTTCAATGGCGATGGACGATCCGGGCGTTACAAGGGCATGAATAAGCGTATAAGTGGCATTATAGCCGCCATTGGTGGCCAGAAAGGCTTCCGGCTCATAAGGCCAGTCGCGGCGCACGGCCTCTTCAAGCTCAGGTAATATACGTACACGCTGATAGCTGTTGAGACCATCCGCCTGCGCACCATGGCGCAAAGCCTGTTCCAGCGATGGCAGTAAAGCTGTGTCCGGTATGGCCATTGAAAGATCCAGCACATCATCGCCGTAATTGCCGAAGCTCATCAATCGTGCCGGTTTTGCTGCAAAATGATCGCCGCTGACCCATGTGCCGTTGCG
Organism: Pseudochrobactrum lubricantis; assembly: GCF_041929865.1. Classification (NCBI taxonomy): domain Bacteria; kingdom Pseudomonadati; phylum Pseudomonadota; class Alphaproteobacteria; order Hyphomicrobiales; family Brucellaceae; genus Pseudochrobactrum; species Pseudochrobactrum lubricantis. Next base: position 218,782 of record NZ_JBHEEE010000001.1, on the reverse strand, counting down.
GCCTTTGCCATTGATAATTTTGAGCTTACGCAATTCGCTCAAGGCCTCGGAGATGGTGGCGGGGCTGATCCCCAGAACATAAGCCAGATCACGGATCGGCGGTAATTTAGTGCCGACCGGCAAGGCGCCGCGTCTGATTAATCCTGCCATGTCGCGGGCAATGCCGCGCATCGTGCGGTCTTCAAGGTGGCGGGCAAACCACTCGCTGGAGAAATCAGGCACCATAACTATTTATCCAATTTAATGTTCAGTAACATAATAACGTTTGATCGGTTCAATTTGAACATTTAACTTCATTTGTACAGAGGAAATTTTGAGGGAATATTTATGCCGGTTAAATTGCGTATCGCTGTGCGTGACTGGGATTATCTGACGCCGCTGGCTTTGGGCGATGTGCGTTCTGAAAAGCTTGATGTGATTGTAGATCGTGTGGGCACGCTGGTTTCTCATCCGGGAGAAGACGAGGCTCATGAAGCGTCCGAAATGTCATTCAGCCGTTACGTTTCTTTGCGTGATGAGGGTGATACCAGCATTACCGGCATTCCGCATTTCATCATGCGCGGTTTCCGTCATCGTTGCATCATCACCAGTACAGACAGCGGTATTACCGGTTTTGAACAGCTGAAAGACAAGAAGATCGGCGTCACCGGCTGGCGTGATTCCGGCAATACATGGACACGTGCAGCACTGCGCCGTCATGGTATCGGGGTTGAGGATGCCTATTGGTATGCAGGCCGCCTGACAGAAGCACATCCGGTTACAGATCGTCTGGACGGTTTTGGCCGTGCAGGCCGGATTGAAGCCATGCCGGGCGAGCAGCCGATGATGGATGCCCTGCGCGAGGGTGTGCTGGATGCGGTATTCACACCCTTTATGCCGGACGGTTATTTTGGCAAAAATTCCGGTTTCCGTCAGGTGCTGGCCGATTTCCGCAGTGCAGAGCTGGCCTATTATAATGATGTCGGTTACGTGCCGGGCATGCATTTGATGGGTATCAAGCCGGAAATTCTGGCAGAACATCCATGGGTGGCGCAGGAGCTGAGCGAGCTCTTGGATGAAAGCCAGCGTGTGTGGACAGCAAAGCGCCGCAAATATGCGGAAACCACGCCCTGGATGCTCGATGAATTGCTGAAATGTGCACAGGATTTGCCGGAAAACTGGAATGTCAGCGGTATCGCCGCCAATGAGGCGATGATCAATGATTTCGCTGAGGAATTGCATTTGCAGGGTATTTTGCAGCGCAAACTGAGCGTTGAAGAACTGTTTCCGTTTTATGCGAACAAGGCGTGATTGCGCCAGCCAAAGCGTATCCCGAAAAGTGCGAAGCGGTTTTCGGATAAGATACGCGTAAAAACAAACAGACAGAGCATTTCCTGTCATGGAAGATAAGCTGGAAATGCTCTGAACTATTGGGAGAGTGAGATGAAAAAAACTATACTGGCAGCTGCTGTATTTGGCAGCGTTTTTGCACAACAGGCTTTGGCCGAGGATGTGAAAATTCCGGAACAGGCATTGAATGAGGCGCTGCGCGCCCGTCTGCCGGAAGACATCATCAAGGCCGGCGTTATTAATGATGTGAATTCCGGTTCCTTCCCTCCTTACCAGATCATCAATGGTAAGGACGTGAACGGCGCTGCGACGGACATGACCGATGCACTCGGTCAGCTGCTCGGTATCAAAATCACCCATTCGACAGTCAGCGGCCTGCCATCGGTTCTGAGCGGTATTTCTGCCGGACGTTACCAGCTTGGCTTTGGGCCGAACGGTGACTTTCCGTCCCGTCAGGGTGCCAATGATTTTGTCGACTGGGTGCGTGAATATGTGGTTTTCGCGGTGAAGCACGGCAATCCGGAAGGCATCACATCGCTGGATACAGCCTGCGGTAAGCGCATTGCTGTAATGGCTGGCGGTTCGGCTGAAAAAGTGATCAAGGAGCAGAATGAGAAATGCACCGCAGACGGCAAGCCGATTGAAGTGCAGTCTTATAATGACCAGCCAAGCTCCATTCTGGCTGTGCGCTCTAACCGTGCCGATGCGTTCTTCTCATCACAGGCACCTCTGACCTATTTTGTTCAGCAGTCCAATGGTCAGCTTGAACTGGCTGCAACCGGCCAGAAAAACGGCTTTGATGACCTGTATCAGGGCGCAGTTCTGCCGAAAGACTCTCCGCTGAGCGAAGTATTCCGTGACGGTATCCAGATGCTGATCGACAACGGCACCTATGCCACGATCATGAAAAAATGGGGTCTGGAAAAGAACATGATTGACAAGGCCGGTATCAATCTCGCCGGAAAGACCGCACAATGAGTGAGTTGCGTGGTTCAGGCGCAGCCGTGGGTGATGTCGAACGTTTCGACGTCGCCCGTGCGCGCGCACCCTTTCCGCTGAAACGTGTGATCCTGTGGGCTGTTGTTCTTGGTGTGGCATTGGATTTCGGTATTATTGTCGCCAATAATCCGAATTTCGGCTGGCCGGTCGTTGCCGCTTATTTCTTTGATTCCACGGTGATGGAAGGGCTGTATATCACCCTCAGTCTGACTGTTGTGGCGATGATTATCGGTGTTGCACTTGGCCTTATTCTGGCAATTGCCCGCATGTCGCAGGACAGGCTGGCAAGCTCGCTGTCCAATCTGTTCATCTGGTTCTTCCGCGGCACACCTCTGCTGGTGCAGCTGATTTTCTGGTACAATCTTTCAACCTTGTTTCCGAAAATCTCGCTGGCTATCCCGTTCGGCCCGACACTTGTCAGCTGGAATACCAATGATCTCATCACGCCGCTGACTGCTGCCATTGTCGGTCTGGCGCTGAATGAAGCCGCCTATATGGCGGAGATTATCCGTGGCGGTCTGTTGTCTGTTGATAAAGGGCAGGGCGAAACCGCAGCCGCTTTCGGTATGACACGGGCACGCGCTTTGCGTCGTATCATTATCCCGCAGGCCATGCGCTCTATCGTGCCGCCGACAGGGAACCAGCTGATCAGCATGATTAAAGCGACATCACTTGTCAGTGTTATCGCCATGGCCGATCTGCTTTATTCCGTTCAGTCGATCTATAACCGCACATTCGAGGTTATCCCGATGCTGCTGGTGGCGGTTGTATGGTATCTGCTGATCACATCCGTGCTGAATGTCGGGCAGAGTGCGATTGAACGTCATTATAACCGTGGTGAACGCGGCGATGCGGTCAAAGACGAAGCACCGGTTCAGATACAGGAGAATGCATGATGGATAAGAGCACCACTATGCAAAAACCTCTTGTTCATGCCCATAATGTGCACAAAGCCTTTCACGGTATTGAAGTGCTGCGCGGCATTGATTTGGAAGTACGCTCCGGCGAGGTCGTGGTCATTCTCGGGCCTTCCGGTTCGGGCAAATCCACCTTCCTGCGCTGTATTAACCGGCTTGAAACCATCGACAAAGGTTCGATTTTTGTCGATGAGCAGCAGATCGGTTATAAATATAAAAACGACCGCCTGCTGCCATTGTCAGACCGTGCTATCGCCAAACAGCGCAGCCAGATCGGCATGGTGTTCCAGCAGTTCAATCTCTATCCGCATATGACTGTTTTGCAGAATGTGATTGAGGCTCCGGTCGGAGTTCATGGCCGCAGCAAAAGCGAGGCTATAGAAACGGCCAAGGAATTGCTGGCGAAAGTCGGTATGTCCCACAAGATCAATGCCTATCCGCGCCAGCTTTCCGGTGGTCAGCAACAGCGTGTAGCGATTGCCCGTGCACTGGCAGTGAAGCCGAAACTCATCCTGTTCGATGAGCCGACTTCAGCGCTTGATCCGGAACTGGTGGGTGAAGTTTTGACAACCATGCGCAGCCTTGCTGATCAGGGGCAAACGATGATCGTGGTAACCCACGAAATCGGCTTTGCCCGTGAAGCTGCTGATCGTGTGATCTTTATGGATGGCGGCAAGGTGGTTGAAGAGGGTACACCGGAAGAGGTGATCGAAAATCCTCAGCATCCGCGTACCCGCAGCTTCCTCAGTCGTTTTATCTGATAAAAAACAACACGCCGGAGACAAAACCGGCGTGTTTTGCATATATAGTGCAGTAGTTTGAGTCTCTGACCGCAATGCAGCATGCCTGCCGATAAATATTACAGGAGATCCCGTTATGAGGACGGGAGCAGACCATGACACAGTCCGATAATTTCGCCCGTATCGCCGATCTTGAACCACGCCGCAGCGCATTGGAAGAAATACGCCATCATCTCCATGCCAATCCTGAATTGTCTTTCGAAGAAGAAAAGACCGCAGCCTATGTCGCTGAAAAGCTGGAAGGCTGGGGCTATGACGTTACCCGCAATGTCGGCGGTCACGGTGTTGTCGGCCGGCTGACTGTCGGTACCGGAGGTCGCAGCGTTGCGATCCGTGCCGATATGGATGCGCTGCCAATTCTGGAGAAAACCGGCCTGCCTTATGCAAGTACAGTGGCCGGTAAAATGCATGCCTGCGGTCATGACGGCCATACAACCATGCTGCTTGGTGCGGCTGAACATCTGGCACGGACACAGAATTTCAACGGCACTGTGACACTGGTGTTCCAGCCTGCTGAAGAAGCCGGTGAAATCAGCGGTGCACAGGCAATGATCGCGGACGGTCTGTTCGAGCGCTTTCCGTGCGATGCGATTTTCGGCCTGCACAATCATCCGGGTGCGCCGGAAGGCACTATTCTCACCCGTTCCGGCCCGATGATGGCCGCGGCTGATACGGCCTATATCAAAGTCATCGGCAAAGGCGGCCACGCCTCCCGCCCGCATCTGACCGTTGATCCGGTGATGGTCGCCTGCAGTCTGGTGATGGCTTTGCAAACTGTGGTTGCCCGCAATGTCGATCCGACTGAAACAGCGGTGATCACTGTCGGCACAATTCACGGCGGCGAAGCATCCAATGTTATTCCTGATGATGTTGATCTGGCTGTGAGCATCCGCTCTTTCTCACCGGTCGTGCGTGAGCTGCTGCAAAAGCGCGTTTGCGAACTGACTGAGCAGCATGTGGCAGCCTATGGTGCAACAGCTGAGATCAAATATGAGCTGGGCTATCCGGTGGTGGTCAATTCCGATGCGGAAACCGCTTTTGCGACGGAAGTTGCGCGTGAGCTGATCGGTGATGCCAAGGTTTCAACCTGTCCGTTGATCCCGGGTAGCGAGGATTTTTCTTATTTCCTCCAGCACAAGCCGGGCAGTTTCTTGCGTCTTGGCAATGGCATGGATTCAGCCGTGCTGCATAATCCGAAATATAACTTCAATGATGCAAATCTGCCGGTTGGTTCTGCCCTCTGGGCACGACTGGCTGAACGTTATCTGGCTGCCGGTGGTAATAGCTAAAGCATGTCTCCCAAAAGTGGGCACCGGTTTTGGGATAAAGACATGCGTTAAAACAAAGAAATAGAGCGGGTGCAGTGGATCCGATTACATGCAGAACGCTCTTGCAAAACGTATCTGAGAGATAAAAAGGTGGTTCGCCACCTTTTTATATGCACTTCTATCATTATTTCTTGCGGCTGGTGCAGGCTTCATATCCGTTGGCAAAGAGACGTCCGGCACGCATACCGATCATGCGCGGCATGTCCGCCAATGTGGCGGCACCTATAGAATGTGCCATAGCGATTGTTGCCTGAGCACAGATCGCAGCATCTTCCGCAGCATTATGATGATGAAAGCTCAGCCCAAGATAATCAGCAAGAATATTCAGCTTGTGTGACGGCAATTGCGGCCAGACCTTTTGTGCCATTTTGACGGAACACAGATAATGCAGTTCGGGATAGCTCAGCTGATATTGATCCAGAGATGCACGCCAGACACTGAAATCAAAAGCAGCATTATGAGCAATCATTGTTGCTCCCGTAAAATCATCGGCGAATTCATCCATCACTTCCGGAAATTCTCCGGCATCTTCCACATGCTCCGGACGAATGCCGTGGATGGCAATGTTGAAAGAGGAAAAACGCATAGTTTTCAGCCGGATAAAGCGCTCTTCAACCCGCACGACCTGACCATCTTCAATCCATGCCAGACCGACAGAACAGGCGCTGCCACGTTGCTCATTGGCAGTTTCAAAATCAATTGCAATGGTTTTCACGGGATGCTCCGGCACTGTCTGTATGTGTTGTTACTGGAGAATAATAAGCGCATGGTCAAGAACCGGAGCTGCTGATGGCGGTAAAGCCGTCAAATCGCACTCCATTCCTCCATTCTCTCGCGAATGAGATTACGCAGAATGGGGAACATCGGCGGCTGGGAACGGCCGGATAGACGAATGATGGCGAATTGCGACGTGTCTGAAACCGGACGCACAGGAACTTCCACCAGTTGTCCTGATGTTATCAGTTCATGTGCCGGTGCGATAACGCCGTAATAAATGGTTTGACTGCTCAATGTAGTCTGAAGCAACCCGTCAATCGCGTCGGAGTGGAAAGTTACGCTCTCATCGGGATGGGCTTCCGGCCCGTAGATCGCGACCATATTGCGTATCTGCTCCGGTGCGAGGATGGTGGTTGCCAATGGCCATGGCCGCAGATCAGAAAATTTGACTTGTTGATTTTGCAGCAAGGGATGCCCCTGACTGACCAGAAAACCTGTGCGCAATGCGGGCAGCATTTCAATATGCAGATCTGCGGTTATCGTCACACCTCTGATCTCCACGACCAGCATGTCCAGAGTTCTCTCCCGCAATGCCTGCACCTGCAGCGGAATGGAACCGCGCATCAGCAGAATATGCAAAGACGGATTGGTGGTTGAAAACCGGCTCAGAAGCGGCGCTGTGAGCAGGGCGCTTGGTGTTGACCCAAGTCCGATCCTGATCCTTCCCGCACTGCCTTCATGCTGCTGTTTGACCACACGATAAAGCTCTTCTGTCTCGAATAATACGCGGCGTGCATGGTCGAGCACCACATTGCCAAAAGCCGTGACTTCACAGCGCTTGCCGATTCTATCAACCAGCTTCATCCCCAGCTCGGCTTCCAGTTGCGCAATGCTGCGCGACAGTGCCGGTTGGGTGAGATGCGCATGTTCCGCTGCCCGTGTGAAAGAGCCTTTCTCAGCAAGCGCAATAAAATGTCGTAATTGCTGAATGTTCATGAAACTTTCCTAAACTGGTATGCCTGTTATGCATGATTATCAAATTTACTATGCATTGGACAAATGAAAATGCACCTCGTAGCTAACATCGGTAATGGTTTTTAAGTCTAGGAGGGTGGAGTCATGAAAAACATCAGAACGCTGATTGAGCGCGATGTTGAGGAGTTTGTTGCGCTGAGGCGCGATCTGCACCAGCACCCTGAACTGGCATTTAACGAAATCAGAACCGGTGGCATTGTCGCTGATCTGCTGGAAAAATGGGGCTATAAGGTTGAGCGCAATATCGGCACGACCGGTATTGTCGGCCAGTTACGCAGCGGTGACGGCTCAGCGGCCATTGGTCTGCGTGCGGATATGGATGCGCTGCCGATTTTGGAAGCAACCGGTCTGCCTTATGCCAGCGTCAATAGTGGTGTGATGCATGCCTGTGGGCATGACGGTCACACAACAATGCTGCTCGCCGCTGCAAAAGCGCTGGCCGAGCGCCGCAATTTCAACGGTACTGTTAATCTGATTTTCCAGCCTGCTGAAGAATATGGCCGGCCTGATAGCGGTGCAGCCCGTATGGTTGCTGACGGCTTGTTTGAAAAATTTCCGTGCGATGCCGTGTTTGGTATTCATAATATGCCGGGTTCCCCGCAAGGCCAGTTGCAATTTTATGACGGGGCGATGATGGCATCGTCCGACAGTGTTTCCATCAAGATCACCGGTCGCGGCGGCCATGGTGCGCAGCCGCATACAACGGCTGATCCGATTGTTGCAACCGCTGCTATCGTAATGTCTTTGCAGACTGTTGTCGCACGAAATGTTAATCCGCTGGATGCCGCTGTCGTTACCGTCGGTGTTATGCAGGCAGGTATGGCGAATAATGTCATTCCTGAGACTGCACAGATCGAACTGACGGTGCGCTGTTTCAAGCCGGAAGTCCGCGATCTGCTTGAAGACCGTATTCGTGATCTGGTCGCCACGCAGGCACAGAGTTTCGGCGTTAAAGCCGATATTGATTATGTTCGCGGCTATCCTGCCTTGCAGAATTCCACTGAAGAAACTGAGTTTGCACGTGAGGTCGGTCAACGCTTTGCCGCTGAGGGTAATTTTGTTGCGCAGACCACCCCGATGACCGGCAGTGAAGATTTCGCCTTCATGCTCGAAAAACGTCCGGGTTCTTATATTTTCCTCGGAAACGGCGATCAGCCGGGCCCTGTGAGCCGTGCGCTGCATAATGACGGCTTCGATTTTAATGACGCGAATATCGTTGAGGGAGCCGCCTATTGGGTGGCCTTGACGGAGGAATTTCTGAACGGCACCACAGGCCGTAAAGACTAAAACTATTATATCTGTTGGAGGATAACCATGAGCGCTTCTGTTATGCACGCGCCGCATACGGCTTCGGACGATCTGTCCGGCCAGTCTGAAAAACCACCGGTCAAGGCAATTGCTGCGGCCGTTGCCGGTAACGCCCTCGAATTTTACGATTTCATCGTCTATTCGTTTTTCGCGGTTTATATCGGGCAGACCTTCTTCCCGCTCGGCAGTGAAACAGCAAGCCTTCTGGCCTCGGTTGCGGTTTTCGGTGTGGGCTTTTTCACCCGTCCGCTTGGCGGCGTTCTGATTGGTGCTTTCGCGGATAAAGCAGGGCGTCGCGCTGCAATGATCCTGACCGTGACGCTGATTACCGTCGGTACCTTGGGTCTCGCCGCAACACCAAGCTATGAAACCATTGGTATTGCCGCGCCGATCATCGTTCTGCTGTGCCGCCTGTTGCAGGGGCTGGCACTTGGCGGTGAAGTCGGACCGGCATCGGCTATGCTTATTGAAGCTGCACCACGCGACAAGCGCGGCCTTTATGCCAGCTGGCAGATTGCCAGTCAGGGTATCGCCGTTGTTGCCGGTGGCCTGATGGGCGTGCTGGTGTCATGGTATCTGCCGCATGAAGATCTGGTGTCATGGGGCTGGCGTATTCCGTTCCTCGTCTCGCTGGCACTTATTCCGATTGCGCTTTATATCCGCCGCGCTTTGCCGGAAACTCTGGAAAAGCCGAGCGATAAAACCGGTACGCAGATTGTGACTTCGGTCTTCTCTGATCACACCCGTTTTCTGGTACTTGGTATTCTGGTGATGATCTCCACCACCGTGTCGACACAGGTAGGCAACTACATGACCACCTATGCCATTCAGACCCTGAAACTGCCGGCAACACTGGCGCAGGCCGGTACAGTGCTTGGCGGTACGATGACTTTCATTTTCGCCCTCGTTGCCGGTTATCTTGCTGATAAATACGGCCGTAAAGGCGTGATGATCTGGCCGCGTATCGTGCTGATGATCGTTATTATCCCGCTGTTCTTCTGGCTGTCGGAATCCAAAGATGCGACTGTGCTGCTGATTGTAACCGCTGCGATTACACTGCTCACCTCGATGACAGGTGCTGCAAGCCTTGTGGCAATCCCTGAGATGATGCCGATTGCTCTGCGTGCCACCGGTGTTTCCCTGATCTATGCGATCGGTGCGACATTGTTTGGCGGCACCACACAGTTTATTATCACATGGCTGATCGGCATTTTTGGTGCTGTGGCACCGGCTTATTATGTGGTTGCAACCAGTGTGATTTCGCTTGTGGCAATGTTTATGATGCCGGAAACCCGTAATTTTGACGTTAAACGTTAAAAGATCGCGCATTTGAGAATGGACAGAATGGCTGGCATTGTTTAGCCATTCTGGCTCACAAGCGGGCGGTGATGCGGTGTAAACCGGTCACCGCTGCTTTCATGACTGTTGGTTACGCAATAGCGGTATCTCAAAGGTGTAAAATAGTTGAAACAGCGTTTGCGCGCCGTACTCGATGAAATCGAGGCTGAAATCAAAGATACCGGTATCCGTGGCAAAGTCGCTGATTATATTCCGCCTCTTGCACAGGTTGATCCCGCGAAATTCGGCATATCCATTATGCTTCATGACGGCACGCTGATTTCTGCCGGTGACGCTCAGGAAAAATTCTCTATCCAAAGTATTTCCAAAGTGTTTGCTCTGGCGCTGGCTCTGGGCAAAAGAGGGGATGGCATTTGGCAGCGTGTCGGCCGCGAGCCTTCAGGCGATCCTTTTAACTCCAGTGTCTTGCTTGAGTTGGAAAAAGGACTGCCGCGCAACCCGTTCATCAATGCCGGTGCCATTGTTATCTCGGACATTTTGCTGAGCTCGCATCAGCCGCGTGAAACGATCGGCGAGATTGTACGTTTTGTGCAATCCATCGCTGAAGACGACGATATTTATATTGATGAAGTGGTGGCAAAAGCAGAAGACCGCACCGGCTTCAATAATGCGGCGCTGGCCAATTTATTGAAAGCCAACAAAAATCTCGACAATCTGCCTCCTCATGTTCTGGGTGTGTATCACCACCAATGTGCCTTGGCGATGTCCTGTGAGCAACTGGCGCGGGCAGGGCTGTTTCTTTCTGCATCCGGTCGCAATCCTGTCAGCAACCACCGTATTGTCAGTGTGGAACGGGCCTTGCGTATCAATGCGCTGATGATGACCTGTGGTCACTATGACGGCTCCGGCGATTTTGCATTTCGTGTCGGCGTGCCAGCCAAAAGCGGTGTCGGTGGCGGTATTCTCGCTATCGTTCCCGGTATTTCATCCATTGCTGTGTGGTCACCGGGCTTGAACCAGCACGGCAACTCGCTGCTTGGCACACGGGCTTTGGAAATCCTGTGCCGCCGCATGGGCTGGTCTGTGTTCGGGAGCTGAAGCGACATTCTCTGTGAGATTTGCATCGGGCAAAAACGAAAAACCTTACTCCTGAAGGGGACTGACACAGAAGCTTCGTTTTGAAACCGGATTGCGCCAGCATTTTGTTGCATCGACATGGCGAAGTCCGGCTGTTGTTACCTCGTTGAGTAACCACGTACCATCTCTTTGATAGACGACGCTGCGGTCACCGTCGGGCCATACATAGACTTCGAGCCTGATCTGACGGCGTTCTTCTTTGAGTTGCCCGTCAGCTTGGTAGAATGAAAATTCACGGCATATCTTGTCGGAATAGACAGACCCACGGTCATCCTCAACGCGGCACTGCACGCGGTTATGGGAATATAGTCCCTTGCTCCAGTCGGTCAGCAATTTCCGGTTTGCCTGACAAGCCTGCTCAATATTGTCCATGCAGCCCATGTCATAGGCTCTGGAAGCTTCTGATATCATGTCACCTGAATTTTGCAGATCGTCAGGTGTTACAGAGGCTGCGCTGTCGGGGTTATCATGCGCCTCCAGCAACATATTTCCGTATTTGAGGCAGGCCTCGCCATCTGTCGTCTTCATGTAAGGATGAAAACATCCGTTCCGATAGGCTATAGCGGCTTTTTGTAAATCTGCTTCTATACCAAGTCCTGAGGCATAGATATTTCCGGCCAGTTTGCATGCATAGGGAGACAGCCCCAGATCGGCAGAATTGCAGGCAAATTCCGACCATTGCAGTGCACTGGCATAGCGGGTCTTCTGACTTAGTGCGAATTTGGCTGCATCATAGCAAATACGCACATCCGCAAGTCTTTCGTTGGCGTGAGTAACCTGATATCCGCACGTCTTGGTGTAGACATCCATCGCGGCGTTAACTTCACCGGCAGAGCTCAAACTATCTGCTAAGGAAAGGCAGGTACTGGCGGGGTTGTCATCAAAGCGACAACCGGTACGCAGCACGGATAACAGAGTGACGCTTTTGTTTTCCTCAGGTGACTGATTTGTCTCCGGATTATTTTGCGCTTTTGTAGCGATAAGCGATGCTAATGTCTGACAGCCATTGATATTTTCATTATTACACGCATTCGCCAGCATTGTTTCAATATTGTGTACCTGATCCGTGCTTTCCAGAGAAGCATAGGCGGATACCGCAGCGCTGCACGCCTGCGGACCGTTGGACGTTTTGTCTGTCATGCATGTCATAACAAGCGTGTCGTAGAGTGTGCGCTGGGCAGGTTTTGCCGTTTCGAGATTTGGATCAAGCGCAACACCAAGATTGTCACAAATGCTGTCCTTGTCAGACTGTCCGGCGCACAACTTGATTGCTCTGGCAGCTGCCGCATTCCGGTCTTCAGCAGACCAGTGATCAGTTAGTTTGGATTGTACCGCACAGGCTGCCGGATCACCCGCGATACAGCCGCGTTCAAGCAAACCTTTTGCTTTTGCAATTCTTGTATCCGTGAGTGGCGGCGTTTTGTTTGCCTGCAGAAAATCCCGATATTTATAATAAGCGGGTTTACAGTGCACAATATTGGGTTGTTTCGGGCCGGGCGTACAAATTTCTTCGGTCAATGATCCGAGTGAATAATTCTCGTCGGCTGTTGCAGATGTATATTCACCACGGGCTTGCACAACATATCCGAAGGCATCAGGAACTTCTTCACAAGCCCATGCAATACCGGATCTGCATGCTGTGAGTTTCGCGGTAAAATTCGATGCGGCCTCTGCAAGCGTAGGCTTTGTATAAGTTGCGGTGCCGCGGGCAAGCAGAATGCAGCTCACAGCCTGACGTGCGTCGCAGCCCGGCTTGGCAAGTTCAGGCAGTACAAGATCTTCAGCATTGCCGGTGCCGCCCTCGACCGCGCGAAACTGCGCATTCTCCAATGTATTGTCTGTGCGGTTGATCGCCAGCTGACAGCCGCGTATGTCTCCGCCCATACAGCCCATCAGAGCGTAATGTGTAACCTTTGCGGGTAAAGTGCCGTCCGGATCTTCTATATTGTAGATCGCTTCAGCATAGCTGCTGCAGGCTTCGTTCAATCCCAGATCGCAGGCTTTCTTAAGATTAGCTGCATCTCCTGTCTGCTCCATCAAGTTGCGGGCAGCAGCAAGACGGTCGGAGACAGAGGCAAAGCGATCATTCTCTCCCTCTGAAAATTCCTTTTCATTTTTTACTAATGCTTCAATGAATTCGGTGCCTGTTGAGCATTCGCTGTTTTCGGGAAGATCACTGGCGCGCCCCAAAATATTCCCGCTTGCCCGAATATTCAGCAGGCCAAGTGAAAGCGCATATTGACCGTCAGCCAATCGGTAAGCGGCCATGGACGGGCGATATTCTTTCAGAGGGACGGCTTGCTTGTTCAAAGCTGTTAGCGTGTCTGTTTTAACCGCGATCAGATGGCAGGTATTGGGAGGAGCCTGAAAACTGTGACCGCTGTCAGAACGCTTGGTGAAATCGCAAAAATGACTGATTTTTTCTACAGGCACAAAACCTGTTGCACGTTGCAGGCCTGTTCCGGTTGCATAGTCGATTGCAAAATAGGGTAGATTATCTGCCCCGAAAGTGACGTCCTTTAACCGAACCTCTTCGCCCGATTTCAACATATGGGCAGGGGATTTCCCCGGAGCAGCCATCACTGATGTGGCTTCGCATATGTGTCTGGTACTCAGTTCCTGATAGGGAGGTAAATTTTGGGATAGAGCAGAATGAGTGACTGTGAAAACCGACAGTAGCAGCACCAGTAAGCGCACAGCTTCTTTTTTGATCCGGCTTATACTGATCACTCTGCAAATCATCATGCTTCCTCCGCAATAATTCCGACAATACAATGCCGGAATACATGCTTCATGTAACATAGATAATTATGATCTGAATATATTATCCTCGCGCGATCAAGCACATGCGGAGTTCACAACTCAATGACCTGTCTGCTCACTCTGGCCTGTTCTGCAGTCAGCGCCATCAGATGACTTGTGACTGATTTTTGAGCGGCGGTTCTGATTTCATGTCCATAAGGAGCACGTAGCGCAGTGGCGAAATCTTCCATCAATCGCAGATCGCCGCCCATATGATCACCGGCAAGTGTTTCAATTTGAATTGTAATATCCGGCCGGTCATCAAAGAATTTAATCGCCAGACTGCCGTCTTCAAAGCAACCGGTCAGTTCTCCCTCGCTGCCGCCGATATGAATATGGCGTTCGGTGCGCTTGTTGAAGGCATGAACTTCAAAACTGGCTGTAATATTATTGGTAAATTCAATACCGACAATCTGCCGGTCAACCACTGTATTGTCGCTGTGATAAACGCAGCGGCCATAAGGCCCGTTACGGATCGCCTGCGTGCGTGCCTCAAGACTGGTGTCAACGGAGATCATGGAAACCGGCCAGCCGGTATGTTCACCCAGATAAATCCGGCGTGCGGAATATGGGCATGTCATTTCCACCAGACAGCCATCGAGACAACGTTTCGCAGCGCCTTGCGGGGCATTTTCCGGAGTAAATTGTTTCAGGCTGCCGAAACTGGAAATACGTAAAGGCGTTTCATCCGTCAGCCAGTGCAGAATATCCATATCATGGCTGCATTTCGCCAAGATTAGCGGACTGCCGTCTTCTAAGCGCCGGAAATTGCCGCGCACATAACTGTGCGAATGATGATAATAACCGATATTTTCGGAAGCGCGGATACTTTGCACAGTCCCGAAAGTCCGGTTTTCAATCAGCTCTTTGATTTTAGCAAAGAACGGTGTGTAGCGCAGCACATGGCAGATCATCAGAAAGCGCTGGTTACGATCGGCGGCTTCCGCCATGCGTTGACAGGCTTCAACCGTGGAAGCCATCGGTTTTTCCAGCAGCACGTTGAATTTGCGATCCAGAGCGGCAACGGCAATAGTTTCATGATCCTTGTCGAGATTGGCAACCACAACTGCATCAATACTTTTGAACGCGTTGAGCATGGTGATACTGTCTGAAAAGCAGTTCTCCGGCGCAATGCCATGCTTGCTGGCAAATGCAGCAACCGCATCCGGTCTGATATCGCAGACGGCGGCAAATTTCATAAGATGCGGGTTTTTCAGGGCAATATCGCCATAGGCATTGCCGCGATAACCGGCACCGATAAGAGCAACCTGCGGGATCTGTGTCATAATGCTATCCGCTTTAACCGGAAAAAATGCGGAGCTTTAGAGCGCTGTATATCGAATAGATACACAAGGCTGCAGGCTCCGCAGTCTGGGGGTGAAGGTGTAATGGTTATGATTTGCGTGCGCCGACCAGCTCATCCCACTTTCGGAAAGCCTGCACCATTTTTTCCGGTTTCAGCGGCAGCTCAATCGGATTATTGGCAATCAGATCATCATATTCAGGCCGGCCGAATTGCTTGATAATGTCCTGACTATGCTGTGGTGCCATGGATAGCGGCACATTTTTCACCGCAGGCCCCGGATAGAGCGAGCCTTCATTATAGGCAAAGGCCTGTGCTTCCGGTGTGAGCAGGAAGGCCATAATATCCAGCGTCACCGCCAGAACATCCTCTTTCACGCCTTTCGGAATACACATGAAGAAGGCATCAGAAACCCAGTGGAAACCTTTCAGTGTGGAGATTTTCGCTGTCTCCGGCACAATGCCGACCGCACGCGGATTAATGTCCCAGCCGGTGGTGGTCACGATAATATCGCGTGAACCTTCGCCGAACTCTTTCATAGTTACGCCGGTACCCGCCGGATAATAATCAATATAATCACCGAGTTCCGCGAGATAGCTCCATGTTTTCTCCCAGCCGTTGATCGGATCGGTCGGGTCTTTGTCACCGAGAATATAAGGCAGCCCCATCATGAAGGTGCGGGCAGGGCCTGAATTTGTCGGACGGGCATAGAGGAAACGGCCCGGATTTTCTTTTGCCCAGGCCAGCAGTTCTTCTGCACTTTCCGGTGCTTTTGCCACACGCTCCGGTGCATATTCGAGCAGCGGGCCCGAAGGGTAATAGGTGACAACCACACCGTAACCGGCACCCTGAATTTTATGCAGGTTCAGGGCTGCGGGCTCGTAATTGGCCTCAATATCAGGGAAAGTTTCATTAAATTCCGGCAGGATTTGCATCCACGTGTCTTCGACAAGACCGGCTGCGAGACCGTCACTGCCGGTCAGTACAAGATCAATATCAACGCGGTTGCTCTTTTGCTGTACTTTGAGCTTGCCGGCCAGTTCGGTCACCGGTGCTTTCAGGAACACAATACGGGAAACCTTATCCGGATTGCGCTCGGCATAAAGTTCAAGCGCAGGCTGGACGAGCGACAAAGCCCCGCCGACATCCATCAGCTTCACTTCGACCGGTTTGGCAGGTAGCGGCATTTTGCGAGCAAAACTTAAGCCGCTTCCAGCCAGAAATGCGGTGGCAGATGCACCTGTAATCAGCACGCGCCGGTTCATTCTCAGATCATTGATTTTCATCCTGTTCCCCTTTTTTATTTTTATAGGTAAAGCGGTTTTGATGCTTATGCGTCATGCTCCGGAAAGGTTGCTTTCCGTATAAACAGATCAGATGTCCATTCGATGAAACTCACAGGCTGCTTAATGCCTCGGGCAGCGAGAACAGGCGCCAGAAGTGCCTCAACATTACCGGATGCCATGCGCACTGCTTCATCAAAGGAGGCAATGCCCCATGTCACAAGATTGCGCACGGCCTGATCGAGACACAGCGTTGAACCGGCAAGACCGGCGCCATTCGGATTTTTGACCATGCCATTGTCATGGCGCTCAATCCGCATATCCGCGAAATGATAAAAGCCTGTCTCCGCCGCTGCTGCGGAAACCGCATCGGTTACCAAAACGGAGCATGAAATCCCCTTCGCCCGTATCATTACTTTGAGCGCTTGCGGCGGAATATGGAACCCGTCGGCAATGAAGCAGGCGGTGAGGCGATCTTCAGCAAGCTGGGCAAACAGCGGATTATCCAGCTTTGGCATATGCTGCGGCAGGCCATTGCCGAGATGGGTGGAAAGACTGGCTCCGGCCGAGGCTGCTTGAGCCGCAGTCTCAAAACTACAATCAGAATGGCCGATAGCTGTGAGAATATTGCGGGCCTTCATCGCTGCAATAAATTCTTCAGAACCGGAGAGTTCCGGCGCCAGCGTCACCAGCAGGATCGGTGTGGTGATCCGCGCCTGCAAATTATCAATCAGGTTGGCATATGGTGGTGTCATAACGCCAGCCGGATGGCATCCGGCAAAACCCTGTTGCGGATTAAGAAACGGCCCTTCAATATGCAGGCCTAAGCACATCAGACGGCCAAGTCTGCTATGCTGAATGGCATTATCCAGCACTTGAATACGCTGCAGCAATACATCCGGTGCCGCAGTGATAAGCGTCGGCAAACAGGCTGTGACACCTGTCGCGCGCATAGCTTCTAATGCATGGTCGAGTTCAGATGCGGTAAGCTTACCGGAGTTGAAATCAACACCGGCAAAGCCGTTAACCTGAAGATCAGTTAAGCCTTTGGTGCGCATGATAAAAGCGATGCTGATTGTGTGTCGAGCAAAGCCACAGTGTTGTTGTGGTTCTGCAAGATGGATGCCGGATGAAGCGGCGTTACTGATCCTTCAAGGGCATTTTTAACAGCCTGCGCCTTGCGTTGATCCGGCACGGATAGAATGA
This sequence comes from Pseudochrobactrum lubricantis, assembly GCF_041929865.1. Lineage (NCBI taxonomy): Bacteria > Pseudomonadati > Pseudomonadota > Alphaproteobacteria > Hyphomicrobiales > Brucellaceae > Pseudochrobactrum > Pseudochrobactrum lubricantis. Next base: position 201,319 of record NZ_JBHEEE010000001.1, on the reverse strand, counting down.
TCAGGGACGATTTCATAATCTGTTTAATGCTCATGGAGATAGCCTGAGCAGGCACATCTTCCAGTGTGGCAAACCAGCCTTCACCCATTTGCTGGCGACGGCAGGCTTCGTCCAGATCAACAATAATATAAGGTTTTTCAGTCTCGAAATCGGCAGGCGGGTCATTAAAAGCCAGATGGCAATTTTCGCCGATACCGGCAAAGCAAACATCAATGGTTTCACCCATGATCAGCTCGCTGAGCCTGACGGTTTCTGCTTCCGGATTATCTTCGGCGTTGATTTCGTGAAGTGTGACTTTACCGCCGAGCGGTTCAACAACGCGCTCAATCAGATAGCGGCGAAAGCTTGCCGGATGGCTCTTTTTCATGCCGACATATTCATCCAGATGAAAAGCGGTGACTTTGGACCAGTCAATATCCGGTTCGCGGATCAGTACTTCCAGCATTTCAAACTGGCTGGCACCGGTAGCAACAATAATTGAGGCTTTCCCCTTGTTGCGCAGTGCCGATCTGATGGCCTCCGCACCACGTTTTGCCGCGGCCTCTCCCAATTGCTGTTTCGTGTCGAAAACACGTATTTCCACGCCATTCTCCCCGTTTTAAAAGGCAAAGCATCAGCATTCCCGCGCATGACGCAGGCTGCAAAGCTCTGATTGTAAGGCTGATCGGTAATGTCGCTTTTTTAAGCTGACAATGACCTCTGCCTCCTCCTGATTAAAAGAATACACCTTCATTTTAGGCTTGCAAGTTATTTTTGAATAATATTATTCAAAATAATAATATGGGATGAGTTGCTATGCAGAATTTTCAGAATCTCCGCTTTTCCGATGCGCATCAGCGTGATTGTGCCCGTGTTGTCAGTAGTCTGCTGGAGGCGGATGGACAGTCCCGCGCCAGCCTTGCGGCAGCGCTTGATCTGACATCCATGACAACCTCCCGCATTATCGCGGATTTGCTGGATAATGGTTTTGTAACGGAAGACGTGGCGGAAAGGCGCGGACGCGGGCGCCCCGGAACACTTGTACGATTGAATGCAAAGCGGGTCGGTTTCACTGTTATTAAAATGACCAGCTATCTGGTGGAAGGCGCTTTGCTGGACTTGCAGGGTAATATTCTTGCCTCGCAGACAAAGCGTTTGAATGATGATGCGGATAATCAGCAGATGACGGTTTTTCTGCAACAAATGATACAGACATTGCGGGCTTCACAACCGGATATGATGGTGCATGTCGGCACGACAATTCTCGTGGCCGGTATTGTTGATGTTAAAAAACGGGTCTGGCTGATTACATCCCGCTGGCCGCAGGTGCGGGATTTTAATCTCGCTGAAGCCTTGAACCCTGTTACGCCGCTTGTCTGTTTGTTCCGCCAGCTGGATATCGAGCTGGATGTACATTTCAAAGCAGAGACTACGCCGGTCAATACAGCCGCATTATTGCATTGGGGCTGGGGGATCGGGCTTGCCTATTGTTCCCGCGATGTCGCCAGCATTGCCCATCAGGGGCCTTTTGGTGAGATCGGCCATTGGCGTTTCGATACATTACAGGATCGCCCTTGCGGTTGCGGAAACCGAGGTTGTCTGGAAACAGCCGTTGCTTTGCCGGTCTTGTTGCAGCAACTGGGGCTGGATGAGCTGATAGGTTTGGGGCAAGAGCAGGATATCGGCGGATATTTGCAGGATGCATCATTTGCAGATCATGCTGATATGCAGCTGGCAACGCGTCTTGTGGCGCGGGCACTGGGCAATATGTGCCGCATTTTGTTTCCTGACAGAGTGTATCTGACAGGGCCGTTTACTTCTAATCAGGCTGTTTTTACTCAGCTATGCAGTCAGTTTCAGGCAGAAGGGCTGGTTGGTGCTTTAAAACTGCCCGATGTGATTATGGTGCAAACCGAAAATCAGGACATTTTGCACAGCGCTATTCGTCCGTTGATTGAGAGCGCTCTCGGAAACTTACCCGCCATTGCAGCGGGAGAATTATAGCGTATCCCGAAAAGTGTGAAGCGCCTTCGCGGGGAAATCAGTCCACCGGACTGATTTCTAAATCCCGCTTCGATCAGATAAGATACGTGTTGAAACAAAGAGTTAGAGCGATTTTACCGTTTAAATTTTAACGGTAACCGCTCTAAACCCGCCGTCAGATCATATGCTCTGACGGCGGGTGTATTTTTAATTGTTAGACTGTTTGGCGCGGGCAACAATCTGTGTCGGATTGACAAAGCGCAGTGCCAGCAGCAGCCATACCAGAGTTGTAATCATATAGATCACTGCCATGGCATCAATAGACTGGACTGAGCGTACACCCGAGGCAAAAACGGAATAGTAGAGCGCCACAACAAGGGTCTGACTGGTTGGTCCTGCGGTGAGGAATGTCAGCTCAAACATGGCAACTGTGCGGACAAGCACCAGCAGCAATGCAGCCAGAATGCCGGGTAACAGCATCGGCATCAGTACATAGCGGAACAGCTGGAATTTATTCGCACCGAAGACATGGGCGGCGGCTTCCACTTTCGGATCAATCTGTTCGATGAACGGGATCATCACCAGAATAACAAATGGAACAGTCGGCACCAGATTGGCCAGCACAACGCCCCAGAATGTCCCCCCGACACCTGCCTGATAGAGCACAGTTGCCAGCGGAATACCAAAGGTGATTGGCGGTACCAGCAAAGGCAGCAGAAACAGCAGCATCACCAGATTGCGGCCGGGGAAATTGCGGCGCGCCATCGCATAGGCTGCCGTAACGCCGAGCAGACCGGACAGAGCCACAACTGTGAAGACAATCTGGAAGGTGACAATCAGCACATCACCGAGCTGGAACTCCCGCCATGCAGTGAAGTACCACCGTGTTGTCAGTGCCTGCGGCAGCCATGTGCCGAGCCAGCGCGTTGAAAAGGACGAGAGCACGACTGTTGCGATCATTGCCAGCAGGTTGATGACAAAAAAGGCAACAATGACCCAGACGGCGGTGATCCATAATTTGGATCCGATAGAGGTATCTCTGATCATATTAGCCTTTACCTCCGCTGGTCGCGCCGCGATAAAACAGACTGCGTATGCCAAGGACTGCCGCGACAATAGCGAGCTGCACAGTGGCCATAATCATGGCAACAGCGGATGCCATTGAATAATCATATTGCTCAAAGGCTGCCTGATAGGCGGCAATGGAAATGACGCGTGTCGGCCCTGCCGGAGCACCAAGCAACACGGCGGAGGGGAAGACTGCGAAGGCCAGCACAAAGGACAGGCAGAAGGTAATTGCCAGTCCCGGCATCAGCAGCGGCAGAAGGACGTGGCGGAAGCGCTGCCAGCTTTTGGCGCCGTGAGTTGCTGCCGCCTGTTCCAGCGCCGGATCAATGCCGGTGACATAAGACAAAGTGAGCAAAAAGGTGAAAGGAAAGCCGGTAATAATCAGCGATGCGAAGACGCCCCAGTAATTATTGGTCAGCTTTAAAGGGCTGTCGACAAGGCCGATAAACATCAGCGTGCGGCTAAACCAGCCCTGAGGCCCAAGGTAATTGAGCAAGCCTTCGGCCACCAGTACCGTGCCTAATGTGACCGGCAGAACAAGAATGGTGGTGAGCAGGCGCTGACGGCGCATCAGCCGGACACGGAATGCCACCGGCACAGCAATCAGCAGGCTGATCAGCGTGACAGGGATGGCCAGCCACAATGTCGTTCCGATGGTTTTATACAAAAACGGATCGGAGAAGAATTTGATATAATTGGCAAACATACCTTCCCCCTCTTGCGGGGTGAAGGAGAGCAGCAAGCCATAGATGAACGGATAGATAAAGACCCCCAGCAGGAAGATAACCGCAGGCAGAACCAGCATGGTTGTACCGTCGATCCCTTTGACGGCGAGCCTTTGTCGTAATGACAGTTTTTCAAGATCGGAAGAGGTGTTCATGTGTCACCTCACGCCGGAAACACAAGAGCACGGGCAGGGTCGATAGCCAGCGCGATAGCGCTGCCCGGTGCTGCATTCGCTGAAGCGTGAAACACCAGTTCATGTGCATTATCTGTACTGGCAGTGCCGACAAAATCGCGGCCGCGATATTCAATAGTCTCAACTTTAGCCAGAATATTTGATTGGATGGTTGATGCGTCTGCGGCTGTCGTGCTCACATCATCCGGTCGCACTGCAAGAACAGCATTTTGCCCGACGGTCAGCGGCACCCGTGCGGTGCCGGATATATGGGCATTGCCGATATCGAGTGTCACCTTGCCGTTCTGTTCGGCGATAACTTTACCGGAGAGGCGGTTGCGGTAGCCCATGAACTCAGCGACATCCAGATGATCCGGATGTTCATAAAGTTCGACCGGGGAACCGACTTGCCGGATCTCACCATCGCGAAGCACCACAATCCTGTCGGCTAACGACAGCGCTTCGTCCTGATCGTGGGTCACATAAATTGTTGTGGCACCAAGCTGATTATGAATGCGGCGGATTTCAGCACGCATTTCCAAGCGTAGCTTGGCATCAAGATTGGACAATGGTTCGTCCATCAGAACCAGAGGCGGTTCAATCACAATGGCACGGGCAATGGCAACACGCTGCTGCTGGCCGCCTGATAGCTGCCCCGGCAATTTGTCTTCCTGACCATGCAAGCGTACCATGGCAATGGCGGCTTCCACACGGCTGTTCATTTCCGCTTTGGGGGTGCCGCGCATTTTCAGGCCGAATCCGACATTCTGACGTACAGTCATATGCGGAAACAGCGCATAATTCTGAAACACCATGCCGAAACCGCGATCTTCCGGTTTCAGGGTGTCGATACGGGTCTTATCAATAAAAATACCACCACCCGTTGTCGCGAGCAGTCCGGCGATACAGTTCAATGCTGTGGATTTTCCGCAGCCGGACGGGCCGAGCAGGGCAATAAACTCGCCTTTTTTGATCGAAAGGGAGATGCCTTTTAATGCCTGATGAGCTCCGAAAGACCGGCTGAGCTTTTCAAGCCGGATTTCCTCAAAGGGTAGTGACGCAAGTTGCATGGAATACCTCATTGCCGGATGTCACCTGAAAGGCAGATGACATCCGTCGTTTACCGGTTTTATTTTGGCTGGCTGGCGACTTCTTCGTCCCAGCGGCGGAACGCAACGACCATGGCATCCGGATCAAGCGGCAGCTCCACCGGATTATTGGCGATCCAGTCGGCATATTCTGCGCGGCCATATTCCGCGATGGCATCCTGACTGGATTGCGGTGCCATGGAGAGCGGTACATCTTTGACCGCAGGACCCGGATAGAAATAGCCTTCATCATAGGTATAAGCCTGCTGCTCAGGGGTGAGCAGGAAGCTCATCAGATCGAGCAGAACAGCGAGTTTTTCATCGCTGACACCCTTCGGCACGCTCATGAACTGCGCATCGGCAACCCAATGGAAGCCATCCAGTTTGGCAACGGCTGCCTCTTTAGGCACGACGCCAAGCACGCGCGGATTGATGTCCCAGCCGGTTGTGGTCACAGTCATATGACGGGTGCCTTCGCCAAGCTCTTTCATCAGAGCGCCGGTGCCGGTCGGGTAATATTCAACATATTTATGCAGCTCTTTCAGATAAGCCCATGTCTTATCCCAGCCTTTGACCGGATCGCGCGGGTCTGTATCGCCGAGCAGATATGGCAGTCCCATCAGGAAGGTGCGGCCGGGGCCGGAATTGGCCGGACGGGCATAGGCAAATTTATTCGGGTTTTCTTTCGCCCATGCGAGCAATTCTTCCGCATTGCTTGGTACTTTTTTCACATGCTCAGGCATATATTCGAGCAGCGGTCCCGACGGATAATAAACGACTGCAACGCCGTGATCCTTGGCAAAGGCCTGCATGCGCCATGCCGGTTCCAGATAAATGGATTGCAGGTCAGGTAAGGCTGCGGTGTGGTCAGGAAACAGCTTGACCCACAGGTCCATTTCCAGTCCGGCAGCCAGCGCATCTGCGCCGGTCAATACCAGATCAATATCGAGACGTTTGGCGGCCTGCTGCGCTTTCAGCTTGCCCGGAAGTTCGGGTGCCGGTGCTTTGGTGAAAGTAATTTTTGAAACCAGTTCCGGCTTAGCTGCAGCATAATTTTCAATTGCTTTCTGGGTCAGCGCCAGATTGCCGGCGACATCAACAATGTTGATTGCGACCGGCGATGTCGGCAGTGCCAGTTTGCTCTGTGCCCAGAGCTTTGTTGCCGGAAGTGTAGCAAGAGCTGCCAGACCACCCAATGTCTGTCTGCGTGTGAAATGCATGACTGTTCCTCCCCGTTGATTTTATTGGTTGTACGGCCTGCCTCCTCAGAAAGGCCGTTCTTTTATTTTAATATATTAGTCTATCAATTTTGCAGGGCAAGCAAAAAATATCCCGTTTTTACGCCTTGGTACTTACGGACCTGAAATCCTGAACTGTTTTAGCCGCGCCGTTTGTCAGTAATGTTTCAAGTTGCTGTAAAGTGACGGCTTTGAAACGTGCATTTTGGGCGAGTTCGGGCGCGAAAATACTGTCAAAAGCCAGCAATGCACTCAGTATATCCTGTGCAGTGGTGAGCCCCGCCGTTGCCTGTAAGAGTTGATCACGCAGCGGATCGCGAATGTCGATAGCTTGTCCGTGTTCATCTTTACCGGTCACAAAGCGCATCCATGCGGCGACACCAAGTGCGAGGCGGTCAAAAGACTGACTGGCCAGAAGACGGTTCTGGATTGTATTGAGCAGGCGCTGCGGCAGTTTCTGCGAGCCGTCCATAGCAATCTGCGCAGTCCGGTGATGCAGAGCCGGATTACAGAACCGTTCAATCAGCTGGTCTTTATAGGTTGAAAGATCAAAATCCGGCAGAGCGGGCAGTGTCGGCGTTATCTCCTCATCCATCATGGCACGGATGAATGTTTTAAAGCCGGCTGCGGCCATGGTCGCGGATACGGTTTCATGACCGGCGAGAAAGCCAAGATAGGCAAGTGTGGAGTGACTGCCGTTGAGCAGACGCAGCTTCATCAGCTCAAAAGCGGCGACATCGCGGACAAAACTTGCGCCGGATTTTTCCCATGAAGGGCGACCGGAAGGGAAATGATCTTCAACCACCCATTGGCTGAACGGTTCTGTGCAGACCGGCCATTGATCTTTCATGTTCAAAGCACGGCTGACACTTTCACGATCCTGATCGGTGGTTGCCGGTACAATGCGGTCAATCATACTGGACGGGAATGCAACATGTTCCGCGATAAAGCTGCCAAGTTCCGGATTGGTCAGTTCGGCAAGCCGGACAGTCACACGCTTCAGTGTTTCACCATTGGCTGGCAGATTATCGCAGGAGAGAACTGTGAAAGGCTGTAGTCCTGATGCGTGTCTTCTCCTGATAGCCTCGACCAGAAAGCCGGGTGCAGAGCGTGGTGCATGCGGGTGTTTCAGGTCATGGATAATATCGCTGTTGCTCTCATCCAGCGTGCGACTGGCGGGGGCGTAGCAATAGCCTTTTTCGGTCACAGTCAGCGTGACAATGCGGATATCCGGCTGACACATGGCTTGAAGCACGGCTTCCGGATTTTCCGGTGCGACCAGAATATCGGTGAGACAGCCGATAACATGCAGTTTTTCACCGGCACCATCACGCACGGCAACACTGTAGAGATACTCCTGCGGGGCGAGCGCATCTCTGGTGTCGGGACTACGCAGAGAAACACCGGTAATGCCCCAACTCGGGTCATCCTGCAGAATATTTTCTGTATACACCGCCTGATGCGCACGGTGAAATGCACCGATACCTAAATGGATAATCCCTGTTTTCAGATCAGAACGGTCATAGGCAGGTTTGCCCACAGTTGCAGGCAGATCGGCCAGGGTTTTATCGGATAGAGAATTGAGTGTTCCGGTCATAATTTATAAGCCTGTTTCGCCAGCCGGTAGCTGAGGTCATGAGCGACTTCATAGGCTTCTTCCTCATCAAGGCGGTGCTCAGCAACAAGACGGGCAAGGAAAGCGCAATCCACACGGCGTGCCATATCATGGCGGGCGGGAATGGAGAGATAAGCGCGGGTGTCGTCATTGAAGCCGACAGTATTGTAGAAACCGGCGCTTTCCGTTGTCAGTTCACGATAGCGTCTGATCCCCTCCGGACTGTCATGAAACCACCATGCGGGGCCGAGCTTGAGGGCAGGGTAATGCCCTGCCAGCGGTGCGAGTTCGCGGCTGTAAGCCGTCTCATCCAGCGTGAACAGAATGAGCGTCAGGCGCGGATCATTGCCATGTGCATCCAGCAGAGGTTTAAGCTCTTTCACATAACCGGTCTGGTTCGGAATATCCGCACCTTTGTCAAAACCGAAAGCAGAGAAAATTTGAGGATTATGATTGCGGTATGAGCCAGGATGGATCTGCATGACCAGCCCGTCATCAATGCTCATGCGCGCCATTTCGGTCAGCATCTGCGCGCGAAACAGTTCTGCATCTTCCGGTTTGACCGGTTGTTTGATGATGCGTTCAAACAGCGCTTCCGCTTCCCCTGCCGAAAGGTTGGCTGTCTGTGCAGTCGGGTGACCGTGATCGGTGGATGTCGCGCCGCGTGCCTTGAAATAGGCGCGGCGGTTGCGGTGCGCCTGCAAATACCCCTGATAGGTCATAGGATTATTTGTCAGTTCTATAAATTTTTCCAGTTCACTCTGAAAATCAGGACGGGATGCATCAACCACTGCATCCGGCCGGTAGGCGGGGACAACGCGTCCGTGCCAGCCTGAGCTAAGGATCGCATCATGATGTGTTAGCGGGTCATTGGCGGAATCCGTAGTGGAGATCACCTCAATATTGAAGCGGTCATATAGCGCACGCGGACGCATTTCCGGTGTCGCCAACTTCTCGGAAATCAGATCATAAAGCCGGTCGGCATTGTTCTCGCTGAGACGTTCTGTGATGCCGAAAACGCTCTCCAGAGAATGTTCAAACCAGAGGCGGGACGGTGTGCCGCGAAACAGAGGCCAGTGTTTTGCAAATAATCGCCAGATGGTACGGCTGTCAGTTTCCACCGCTGTGCCATCCAGACGGGCAATGCCTAATTGCTCCAGCGGAATGCCCTGTGAGTAGAGCATACGGCAGATATAATGATCGGGTTTGACAAACAGGGTTGCCGGATCGGGAAAAGCGGCATCTGTCGCATACCATGACGGTTCGGTATGCCCGTGCGGGGAGATGATCGGCAGTTTTTCGACCGATGCGAACAAGCGTCGCGCTATGGCGCGGTTGTCTGCCTCCGCAGGCAGAAGGCGATCCGGATTGAGTGCCATTGCTGGTCTTTTCCTCCCTGACAGACTTTGAGGCCTGTTTCCCGTCATTGCTGTCCGGCTTTTTCTGTCCGCGGTTTTTGATCCGTCTTGTACAGAATTTGCATCCGGCGCTTGGCGAACAGTAAATAATAATATATTAGTATGTCAACAGCGCATGGATTTTTTGTTTCGGATCGCAGTTGCGAGCGGATAAACAAGACCTGAAGACTTGAGATTCAGGCAGGAGAACAAGATTGAACACGCAGCCGACATTCGGGCAGATATCCTCAGGAAGGCGGCCTGCCGCAGGACGTGAAACCGCAGCAAAGCTGATTTATCGCGCATTACAGGCGGATATTGTTGCAATGAAGCTGCTGCCTGGCACGGCGCTGAACGAGAAAACTTTTATTGAGCAATTCGGTGTGAGTCGCACGCCAGTGCGTGAGGCGCTTATTCGTCTGGCTGAAGAAGGGCTGGTCGATATTTTCCCGCAATCCGGCACTTTCGTGGCGCGCATTCCGGTTGATCTGATACCGGAATCTGTGGTGATCCGTCAGGCGCTGGAAGGAGCGACGGCGGAACGCGCGGCATTATCATCAACACCGGAAGCCGTCGCTAAGCTGGATGAGCTGATTGATATGCAGCAATTCCATGCCAGCCGTGAAAAGTTGGGGCTGTTTCATGAGGCAGACGATGCTTTCCATGAGGCGGTTGCGGAAATCGCCGGTTATCCCGGTATCTGGCAGCATTTGAAGCTTGTGAAAATCCAGATCGACCGTGCACGGCGCATGACCGTTCCGGTGCTGGGGCGTATGGATCAGGTTTTGCGCGAACATAAACTTATCAGGGATGCCATTGCCGCTAAAGATGCACCGGAAGCGATAAAGGCGATGAAGCATCATCTCAGCGCGGTTCTGCCGGATATTGACGAGTTGCGGAAAAGCCATCCGGATTTCTTTGTCTGATCAGGCGTTCGTCTGCTGCCGCAGATTTTCAAAATCATAAAATATAAAAACTTATTCGGAGGAGGGGTTAATGCGTCAAGCGTGGAGATGGTTCGGGCCGGATGCCGGTGTGCCTTTGGATGCTGTACGTCAGGCCGGAGCGACAGATATTGTATCTGCTTTGCATGATGTGCCGATCGGACAGGCATGGACGTCCAGCCAGATTGCAGAACGCAAGACGCTGATTGAAAATACCCCTTCTGACCGCACCCCGCTTGTCTGGTCTGTGGTGGAGAGCATCCCGATTTCAGATGCGATCAAGCGTGAAGGCGGTGCTGCAAAACAGGATATCGCCGCATGGATTGCCTCAATGGAGGCTTTGGCGGCACATGATATTAAAGTCATTTGTTATAATTTTATGCCGGTTGTGGACTGGTGTCGCACCGATCTGGACTATGTAACGCCAACTGGCGCGACTGCCATGCGTTTTGATCAGGATCGTTTTGCTGCTTTTGATCTGCATATTTTGCAGCGTAAAAATGCGGAACAGGATTACTCTGAAGCTGACCGTCTTGCTGCCCGCGCAACCTATGAGGCGATGAGCGAGGCTGAGATTAATCAGCTGATTTTCAATATTGCCAGTGCTTTGCCGGGTTCGACAACCGAGCCGCTGACGATACCGGCTTTCCGCGACAAGCTGGAAACCTATGCCCATGTCGATGCCAATAAACTGCGGCAAAATCTGATCGCTTTTTTGGAAGAAGTGACCCCCGTTGCGGACGAGTTGGGCGTGCGCCTGACCCTGCATCCGGATGATCCGCCGCGCTCCCTGTTCGGACTGCCGCGCATTGCTTCAAATGAAGCCGATTATGCCGCGATTTTTGATGCGGTGCCATCACCGGCCAATGGCATGTGTTTCTGTTCCGGCAGTCTTGGTGTGCGGGCGGATACTGATCTGCCTGCAATGGCGCGCCGTTTTGCATCACGTATCTATTTCTCGCATTTACGGGCAACCACGCGACAGGGTGACGGACGCAGCTTCTATGAAGCCGCCCATCTTGAAGGCGACATGGATATGGTTGCATTGCTGCGGGCGCTGGTCGAGGAAGACCGCAAGCGGGATAGCGGATCAAAGATTATTTTCCGCTCTGATCATGGTCACCGTATGCTGGATGATCTGGCAAAACAGGTGACACCGGGTTATCCGGTTATCGGCCGGCTGCGCGGGCTTGCAGAATTGCGTGGTGTGATCACCGCATTGGATGCCGGTGCTTTATGTCCGGCAAAGGCGGGCGGGTGAGCTATGACCCGTCAGAACAGTCCGGTTATTGTCCTTCATCCGTCTGACCATGTGGCGGTTGCTCGGGTGACAATCCGCGCCGGAGAACCTGTCGGCAGTGGTGAACTTGTAGCTGCTAATCTGATCGGCAAAGGGCATAAAGTTGCACTTGTACCCATCACAAAAGGGCAGGAAATCCGCAAATACGGCAATGTGATTGGTGTCGCGACAGAGGATATTGCTGCGGGTGCGCATGTGCATCTGCATAATCTGGCAATGCTGCCGTCACAGCACGAGCATGAATTCTGTGTTGATTATGCGGAGCCGGAACTGTTTCCGGAAGCGGAAAGACGCAGCTTTCTGGGTTTCGACCGCGGTGCAGGCGGGGTTGGTACGCGCAATTATATTGGTGTGATTGCGACGGTGAATTGTTCAGCCACTGTTTCGCAATATGTGGCGGATCATTTCAACCGCATGGGCGGCTTGAAAGACTACGATAATATTGACGGGGTTGTGGTGCTCGGACATGCGGGCGGCTGCGGGATTAATACGCAATCGGAAGCCTATCGGGTTCTGACCCGCACGATACAGGGCTATGCCCGTCATCCCAATTTCGGCGGCGTGTTGCTGATCGGGCTGGGTTGTGAAACCAACCAGATTGCTCCGATCCTTGAGCATTATAAGCTGGAAGAAGGCGAGCGTTTGCAGACGCTGACCATCCAGCAATATGGCGGCACACGGAAGACAATTGAAGCGGCGATTGCAGCGATTGAAACTATGTTGCCGGTTGTGAATGCGGCGCAGCGCACACAACAGCCTTTGTCGCAGCTTAAACTCGGTTTGCAATGCGGCGGGTCGGATGGCTATTCGGGGATTTCCGCAAATCCGGCACTCGGCTATGCATCGGATTTGCTTGTGCGACATGGCGGCACCAGCGTTTTGTCGGAAACGCCGGAGATTTACGGTGCTGAACATTTGCTGACCCGCAGGGCGGCGCGGCCGGACATTGCTGAAAAGCTTTTGTCACGGATTGACTGGTGGCGTGACTACACGCAGCGCAACGGCGATGAGCTTAATAATAATCCGTCACATGGCAATAAGCTGGGCGGGCTGACCACAATCCTTGAAAAATCGCTCGGTGCCGTGGCGAAAGGCGGCTCTATGCCGCTGCGTCAAGTTTATGAATATGCCGAAACGATTGATGAAGCGGGTTTCGTATTTATGGATACGCCGGGCTATGATCCGGTTTCTGTAACAGGGCAGGTGGCAGGGGGATGTAACCTCATCTGTTTCACCACAGGGCGTGGATCGGTTTCGGGTTTCAAACCGGCGCCAAGTATTAAAATCGCAACCAATTCAGATATGTACGAGCATATGAAGGAAGATATGGATCTGAATTGCGGTGGCATTGTTACCGGTGAAGAGAGTATTCAGCAGGCAGGCGAACGCATCTTTGAGGAGATTATCGCTGTTGCTTCCGGCCGCAAGACAGTGAGCGAGATTTACGGCTATGGCGACAATGAATTTGTGCCATGGCAGCTCGGGGCAACGACCTGACAAACAAATAGCATGACGGGGGAATGGTGAAGAAAAAGCTCTTTTTGTCTGCCGGTGAATGTATGATTGAAATGTCCTCACTGGGAGGCAGTGAGTTTCATCTTGGCTTTGCAGGCGATACTTTAAATACCGCATGGTATGCGCGCGCTTGCCTGCCTGTGCAGGACTGGGATGTGTCCTATTTTACCCGTATCGGTACGGATAGTTTTTCTGCCAAGATGAGAGATTTTCTGAACCGGAACGGGATCGGTACTGACTATATTGAGGAGGATGCGCAGCGTCAGGCTGGTCTTTATTTGATCGAAGTTGAGAACGGCGAGCGGCATTTTACCTATTGGCGCAACCAGTCGGCAGCACGTCTGCTGGCGGTCAATCAGCCATTGCTCGCCAAGGCTTTTTCCGATGCCGATATCATATATTTTTCTGCGATCACGCTGGCTATTCTTTGTCCTGAGCAGCGGGCAGTATTTATCTCTCATTTGAGGGATGCTGCCCGCTCCGGAAAAACGGTGGTGTTTGACACCAATATCAGGCCGCGTTTGTGGGAAAACCACGATATTTTGCGCGAAACAATTATGCAGGCAGCAGCGGTTGCGCAGATTGTTTTACCGAGTTTTGATGATGAAGCGGCAATGTTCGGTGATCGCAGTTTAGAGGATTGTGCTGCCCGCTATCGCGCTGCCGGTGCACAGGTCGTTGTGGTTAAAAACGGTGGCGGCACAATGCTGATTGCCGATGACAGTGGCATGCGTCAGATCACGGATATTGAGCCACTCATACCGGTGGACACAACCGGTGCCGGAGATTCATTCAATGGCGGTTTTCTGGCAGCGCTGTTGAGCGGTAAAGACATTGAGGGGGCTGTCAAAGCCGGACATGCTGTTGCCTCTCAGGTGGTGATGCAGCGCGGTGCATTAATGCCGATGGGGCAATTAGTGTAATATACAAAAGTCATTTATTTGCAGAGTCCTAATAAAAAAGGCCGGTTTAAACCGGCCTTTTTTATTCATTTATTTTACTGGTTTGATATTCATCGCCAGCGTGTCTTCATCAGCGCGCGGTGTCAGCTCCACCTTGTCCTTCTTCACAGCCCATGCACTGAGCTGGATCGCCAGCGGCAGATCAGGACGATCCGTTGCTACCAGATTATTCGCCTTTTCAAGCAAAGTGCGGCGCTCATCTGCATCCATCGCTGCGGCTGCATCTTCAATCAGCTTGTCCATTTCCGGATTGGCATAGCCGCGCACGTTAAACGCACCCAGCGATTTTGCCGGTTCATTGGAATGCATCAGCGATGACAGCATATAGTTAGCCTCACCGGTCAATGTACCCCAGCTCGCCATATAGAGCGAATATTCACCGCGGGTTTTCGCAGGATTGAACACCGCTGCCGGAACACCGTTCACATCCGCCGTAATGCCGATAGCTGCCAGCATCTGGGCGACGGTAGGTCCCAGCTCATTCGGCATACGGTCATTCGAATAGCTCAGTGTAATTTTGAAACCATCCGGATAACCGGCTTCTGTGAGGAGCTCTTTTGCACGATTAATGTTGAATTCCGGTGCCTGCAACGACTTGTCATAGCCGAAAATATTGGAGGTCACCAATTGTGTCGGTACGGCTGCCATACCTTCCAGTGCAAATTCAACAATGGTCTCGCGATCAATTGCCAGATCAAAAGCCTCTCGCACACGCGGATCAAGCAACGGGTTTTTATCCAGCTTGCTGCCATCCTTGGCAAATACCATCGGGCTTTTTTCGCGGAAATCAAATTCGAGATAGCTGATATAGATACTCTCGTTTTTGACAACCGTCAGCGATGAATCCTGTTCAAGCACAGGGACATCCGAGGCAGGCACTTTGGAAATAACATCAACCTGACCGGCTTTCAGCTGGGCAACGCGGGCAGCATCATTCGGGATTTCCTTGCGGATAACGCGATCCCATGGCTGTGATCCGCCCCAGTAACCGTCGAAACGCTCCAGAACCAGATCCTGTGTCGGTGCCCATGAAACGAATTTATAAGGGCCGGTGCCGATCGTGGCTTTACCGGTATTGAAGCCTTCCGCTGCGGTTTCCTGTGTTGAATAGGCAGCTGCTGCTTTGTGTGAAGTGATAAACAGGCGGATAAAATCATTCGGCAAAGTCGGTGCTGCAGAATTTGTGGTCACGCGCACAGTCAGCGGATCAACAACTTCTACCGATTTAACACGGCGCACAAAAATTGTTGCCGGATTTGGCCCTGTTACATGCGGAATGCGCTCAATGGAGAATTTCACATCTTCCGCTGTAAAATCTGAACCGTCATGGAATTTCACGCCTTCGCGCAGTTTGAATTCCCATGTCGTATCATCAAGTGCCTGCCAGCTCACGGCCAGCGACGGTTCAAGCTCAAGATTGTTGCCTGAGCGGATCAGCGTATCGAAAATATGTTTCGTTGCCTCGGCATTGGCAGCGGTCGCCGTAAAATGCGGGTCCATTGAGGCAGGGCCGGCTTTAATTGCCATGACCAGATCGGCGGCAAAAACCTGTCCGGCGCTAAAAAGCAATGTTGTGCCAAGCATTAAAGCATGCAGTGTTTTTTTCATGTGAATAGTCCAGTCCCCATTTATTAGTCTTGTTCAAACTCTTCATCACGCTCCGGCAGATCGGAGGCAATTGTTTCCGGCCATTCGCGGGAGGCGATCACCAGTTTGGTCAGCAATTCCGAAAGCATCATGCGCTCAGCAGGGCTAAGTGTTTCCAGCATCAGGCGTTCGCGCTCCAGCATCGGCGTCATTTTCGCTTCAACAATGGCGCGCCCTTCATCGGTCAGGCACAGCACAACACGGCGCAGGTCATCACTGTCACCCTCGCGTTGTACCAATTTCAGACGGGTCAGCTTTTTAGTGGCGCGGCTCAGTGTGTTTTTCGGAAAGCCGGAACCGGCAACCACTTCGGACAAAGTCGTGCGGTCGCGCAGAAACAGCGAATACAGCACCACAAATTCCGGCCGCAGCAGATCATGATCAGTACCGATCAACCCGTAGATCGGATTGTTATAATGCAGTGCCAGATAGTTGATCCGAAAGGACAGCCAGCACGGATTTTCCCATAATTTTGTATGCAGAATATCGCTTTCGCTGATGCGGCTGTCCGCCGCCTCGCTACGCCCCGCGCGCCCCTCTAACAGAGCGATTGCTACGCGTTCCTCCATCACTTCTCCCCGTGACAGTTTAGCAATTAAGTTCCATTCAGAACAAGATATAGCTTGTTTTAAGGATGTCAAACGTAATTTTTGTTCCAATTGGAACTTGTCTGCGAAATATTTTCATGGATAATAGTTTTCAGAAACCCATGAGCGCAGACTCGGGAACACATTCGAAATGAGAGGAATTTCACATGCATATTAACGCCATGCACTGGGCGCAGGTTGAAGAGCGCGTCAAACAGGACGACCGCTGTATCCTGCCGATCGGCAGCATTGAGCAACATGCCCGCATCAGCCTCGGCACTGATATGATTTTGGCTGAAAAAGTATCGCTGGATGCCGCAGAACCACTGGGCGTGCCGGTATTTCCCGTGCTCCCTTATGGTCTTGCATCCAGTTTCACCGACTTCCCGGGCACGGTATCCCTGAGCCTGCGTACCTATATTGGCGTGATTGAAGATATTCTCGACAGCATCTACCACGCCGGTTTCCGCCGAATCCTGATCGTCAACGGACATGGCGGCAATGCGCCTGCCGGTACTGTTGTGTCTGAGTGGCTGAATCGCAACCGCGATGCCAGCGTCAAAATGCACGATTGGTGGCGCGCACCACAAACCATGGGCAAAGTGCTGGAAATCGACAGCCGCGCTTCGCACGCCTCATGGATGGAAAACTTTCCGTGGACACGTCTTGCAGGCGTTCAGCAGCCGGAACATGCGGTAGAGCGCATTGATTTCGGCGCTATGGCACGCGTTGACGCCGGTCGCAAACGTGCGCTGTTGGAGAGCTGCGAAGGCAATTATCACGGCCTTTTTGAACGTCCGGATGCTGACATGCTGGCGATCTGGGATGTTGCTGTGCGTGAAACCCGCTTTGAACTGGAAAACGGCTGGCACTGATAATCATAAATTTCCGGACAGGAGAAATCCCGTCCGGCATTAGAAATAGTTAAGCGGATACGGTGGGAGGAAACTGTCCACTATCCGCTTTTGGGGGAGCATAGCTGATGATTGCATTTATTGTCAGACGCTTATGGCAGGCAGCATTGGTGATGCTTGTCATGTCGCTATTGGTGTTTATGGGGGTCTTTGTCATCGGCAATCCTGTCGATGTACTGATCTCACCGGATGCGACACAGGAAATCCGTGACAGGGTGATCGCCCAATACGGGCTGGACCTGCCGGTATGGCAGCAATATCTGCAATTCATGAGCAATCTGCTTCATGGCGATTTGGGGCGCTCCTTCGTCTATAATATGCCTGTCTCTGAGTTGATTGCATCACGCCTGCCTGCGACTGCCGAACTGGCGCTGACTGCTGTGTTCATGGCCAGTCTCATCGGTATTCCGCTTGGTATTTATGCCGGTTACAAGCCGGATAGCTGGGCATCTAAAATTATTATGGCGCTGTCTATCCTCGGCTTTTCCGTTCCGACTTTCTGGATCGGGCTGATGCTGATTATGGTCTTTGCTGTGCAGCTTGGTATTATGCCCGCGGGCGGACGCGGTGCCACAATTTCCGTACTCGGTGTTCCTGTCAGCTTCCTGACACTTGACGGTCTGCATCATCTGGCATTGCCCGCCATTAATCTCTCGCTGTTCAAACTGTCGCTGATGATACGACTGGCTGCGTCCGGTACGCGTGAAATCATGCTGACCGACACGATTAAATTTGCCCGAGCCGCCGGTATTAACGAGCGCACAATTCTGCGCCGTCATGTGCTGCGCCTGATCTCTATTCCGCTTGTGACCGTCTTTGGTCTGGAGCTTGGCTCAACCGTTGCTTTTGCCGTTGTTACTGAGACGATCTATTCATGGCCGGGTCTTGGCAAGCTGATCATTGACAGTATCACCTCACTCGACCGTCCGGTGATGGTGGCCTATCTGATGCTGGTTTCCCTGCTTTTCATCACGATTAATCTGATTGTGGATCTGTCCTATGCCGTGCTTGATCCGCGCATGCGTCAGGGAGGTGGCAAATAATGTCATTGCTCAACAGCAGATCATTACAATTCTGGTCAGAATTCAAACGCCATCCGGTGCCTATGGTTGCCGCTTTTATAGTGCTGCTTATCATTTTGCTGGCCGTCTTCGCACCGCTGATTGCACCGCAGGATCCGTATGATCTTTCCAGCCTTGTGTTGCGGGACGGACGCCGTGCACCCGGTTATATCGGTCAGGGCGGTTACACCCATATTCTGGGAACCGACGGACAGGGACGCGATCTCTTCTCCGCCATTCTTTACGGCTTGCGCATTTCGCTGGAAATGGGCCTGCTCGCCGGTGCGATTGCCTTTGCCATTGGTGCATTGGTCGGCTCAACGGCAGCCTATGTCGGCGGTCGTTTTGAAGCTTTCATCATGCGCGTCATCGACCTGCAGCTTTCCTTTCCGGCCATTCTGCTGGCCTTTGTGGTGGCAGCACTTCTCGGACAGGGCAAAAGCCAGCTGATTATCGCTCTGGTCTTTTCACAATATGCCTATTTTGTGCGTACCGCTCATGGCGCCGCCTCGGCAGAACGCCATAAAGACTATGTCGAGGCAGCACTTTCTGTGCCGATGAGCGGCTGGTTCATTGTCACCCGTCATATTCTGCCCAATGCTATGCCGCCACTCATTGTTGTGGCAACAGTACAGGTCGCCTCGGCGATTTCACTGGAAGCAACGCTGTCATTCCTTGGTGTCGGCCTGCCGCCGACAGAACCATCTCTCGGCATGCTCATTTCCAACGGTTTTCAATATCTGCTGTCCGGCCGCTACTGGATTTCGATCTATCCGGGCATTGCACTGATCATTCTCATCATGGCGATCAATCTCGTTGGCGATCAGATCCGCGACCAGCTTAATCCGAGGCTGAACAAATGACAGCTCATCTTCTTGAAGTCACTGATCTGCATACGCATTTCGAAGCCCGTGCCGGTACGGTCAAATCGGTCGATGGTGTTTCCTTCTATCTCGATCGCGGGGAAATTCTGGGACTGGTGGGTGAATCCGGCTCCGGTAAATCCATCACCGGTTTTTCTCTGATCGGGCTGATCGACAAACCGGGACGCATCGTGCAAGGCTCCATTAAACTGGAGGGGCATGAGCTTGTCGGTTTGAGCGAAAGCGAGTTGCGCAAATTGCGTGGCCGTGAAATCTCCATGGTCTTTCAGGACCCGATGATGACACTCAATCCGGTGCTGACCGTTCTCGATCAGATGACACTGGCACTACGCGCCCATGAAACTATTTCGGACAGCGATGCCCGCACACGATGTGTGGAAGCTTTGCGCCGTGTGCGTATCGTTGATCCGGAACATAAGGTTGATTTCTACCCGCATCAGTTTTCCGGCGGTATGCGCCAGCGCGTGGCAATTGCAATAGCCCTGCTGCACAATCCGAAAGTGGTGATTGCGGATGAGCCAACCACAGCACTCGACGTTTCGGTGCAGGCGGAAATTCTGACAGAAGTAAAAGCATTGGTTGCCGAACTTGGCATTTCGATGATCTGGATCAGCCATGATCTGGCAACTGTCGCCTCAATTTCAAAACGTATTGCCGTGATGAAATCGGGCAAAATTGTCGAGACCGGCCCCGCTTCAGAAGTGCTGAAAGCACCAAGCCATCCTTATACACAAGGTCTGCTGGATGCTCTGCCATCCCGCTCCAAACCGGGGCAAATGCTGGGCAAGCCGACAGATGAAGAAGAAACATCTTTTCAAATCGCGACACCGGTAACGGAAGTCAAACCGGATTTTGTGACCGTTCGCAATGCGGTCAAACGCTTTGAATGGAAAAGCGATGTCTGGGGCAGGCTTGGCCAGAAAATCGGCCTGTTCAAACCACGCAAACCTGTCATCGCCGTCAATCATGTCAACCTGACCATCGCCAGAGGGGAGGCGCTGGGACTGGTCGGAGAATCCGGATCCGGTAAATCAACGCTCGGCCGCATGGTTTGCGGGATTTATCAGCCGACTGAGGGGGAGATCCGTCTATCCGGCCAGCCTGTCATGTCTGACCATGTACACGGACGCAAACTGACGACCAAAATTCAGATGATCTTTCAGGATCCGTTTGCGTCGCTTGATCCGCGCCGCACCATCGGCCAGTCAATTACTGAAGGCCCCATTGCCCATGGTCTGACCACAAAAAGCGAAGCCCGTGCCTATGTGGCACAGTGGCTGAAAGCGGTGAGCCTTGATCCGGCCTTTGCAGACCGCTATCCGCACCAGTTTTCCGGCGGTCAGCGGCAGCGCATTGCCATTGCCCGTGCTTTGGCGATGAAACCGGAAGTGATTGTCTGCGATGAGCCAGTGGCGTCACTTGATGTGTCCATTCAGGCGCAAATTCTCAATCTGCTCCTGCGGCTGCGCAAAGAACTGAACCTGACATTGCTGTTTATCAGTCATGATCTGTCCGTTGTGCGCCACCTCTGTGACCGCATTATCGTTATGCATCACGGCAAGATTGTTGAAGAAGGTATGGCTGAAACAATTTTCGAAGCCCCTCAGCAGCCTTATACAAAGATGCTGCTGGATGCCATTCCGAAGCTGGCCTAGACGCGTGATACCTGCGAGTATATTCAACGCGGTCATACAGCCGCGTTGAATATCTGGAATAAGGGGATGCTATTGAGAAATACGGTGTTTTTCAGTCTTCTGGCATTCTTTATACTTGTCACAGCCTTTTTAAATCTGTTGCTCAATCCTGCACCCCCGCAATATCCGTCAATCGGCGGTGGCGGATATGACCTGTCCGGATTTGTCTATACGCTGTGCCTGCTGCTTTTTACTTGTCTCTGGTCAGTCATTCTGCTGATTGCCAGCCAATGCGTAAAAAAGCCGGTTACAGCCCGCCAGCTTGTTATTCTGGCTATGATTGGTGCTTTGACATTCATTGTCTCGCTGCTGTTTTATCACGACAATCTGACGTAAAAATATGATGTGCTGTTTACCCGTCACTGCGTCATCTCTCGCCGAAGGTGCGGCATTGAACCCGACACAGTGTCAAAAAATATCCCTGCAATATGCGTGAATGTGTTCAACATCCGTTGACAGCGCTTAAGGGTGCTCTACTTTATGTAAATACATTCTAAAATATCGATTTTCCTTTTTTATTTTCATGGTGATAAGATGATGACACGCCGTCAAACTTTACTGGGTGCTGCCGCCGCTGCCGTTGGTCTGTCGATGCAAGCGCGTCGGGGGCAGGCGGAAGGTGCATCAGCGCGTGCTGCGGGTTTTTGGTATCCGGAAGAAACAGAACCGCATGAGCGCACTTTCATGCAGTGGCCGGTTAATCCTGTTGTCTATGATGATCCTGATTTTCTTGATGATATTCAGAAAACGATTGCGAAAATCGCCAATACGATCGCAGAGTTTGAGCCGGTTGTGATGCTGGCTGCAGCAAAGCATCACGGTGCTGTTCGCAAGCTGGTATCGCAGAAAGTAGAGCTATGGGACATTCCGACTGACGATTTATGGTGTCGCGATTCCGGTCCTTCATTTGTCGTCAATGGAAAAGGTGGACTGGCCGTCACACAGTTTAATTTTAATGGTTGGGGGAACAAGCAGACCCACAGTGCAGACGGTAAGATCGCTGCACAGATAGCCGAACGATTAGGCTTGCAGGTTTTTGATGCAGGTCTGGTCGGGGAAGCGGGCGGCGTTGAAACCGATGGCCACGGCACGCTGATCGCTCATGAAAGCAGCTTCGTCAATGCCAATCGCAATCGGGGCAGCAAAGCTGAAATTGAGAAGATGCTGCTGGATACGATGGGTGCGCGCAAGATGATCTGGGCACCCGGAATTATTGGTGCAGATATTACCGATTATCATATTGATGCACTTGCCCGTTTCGTTAAGCCGGGTCAGTTGCTGATCCAGATGGGCGATGAAATTGACGCTGAAGACCCATGGTCGGTTGCCTCCTTCGAGACGCATGACATTCTGGCCGCAGCGACTGATGCCGAAGGGCGTAAACTGGACATGGTTATTTTGCCTGAGCCATACGATATTCGTTCGAAGAGCCGCGATTTTGTGTCTTCTTATGTAAATTATTATGTTTGTAACGGCGGGGTGATTGCTGCGGAATTCGGAGATCGTGAGGCCGACGAGCGGGCTGCTGCTATACTTGGCAAATTATATCCCGGTCGCGAGATTGTTACACTGAATATCGATCCGGTAGGGGAGGTTGGCGGTGGTATCCATTGTGCAACCCATGAACAACCCAAGGTCTGAATATGTGGAACTGGTTACGGCGCAATACTGAACCCTTGGCCGCTTTGGGCGGAATTGCTACGGCCTTTGCCGCGCTTTCAGCACTGATTATTATTCCATATCAGGTCGGTCAGGCCGACCTGATACAGCGGGATCAGACCGCGCGCGAAATATATCGAGAATTTCTGAACCTGACGGTGCAAAAGCCAGAACTGGCGCGTGCTGATTATTGCTCGATCAGCAAAAAAACAGAACTCACCGCTTACGGGGCATATGTCGAATATCTGCTTTATACGGCTGAGCAGATGGTCGAAACTTCACCGGACTGGCGCGCACCAATGGCCGGATATTTGAGTGATCACATGGAATATCTTTGCGATCCCGAGGGGCTGGGAGCGCGTGACGGGGTGGCTGATCTGCTGGCGCAGACGGGACTTGTCTGCAAGCCTGAGAATACCTGCCCGCAAAACAGTAACCCTTAAAACTATATGCGGGGAGGGAGGTTTACGCCCTGCCAGCATTGGCGGGGTTGAGCAGGGTGGTTTCAATCAGCAGTGTACTGTCCGTTATCTTTTGCGCCAACCATTCGTTTGTCGCGGATGATCGCGTTCTTTGCGAGATCGGTCTCCCATGCAACAGAACCTCCATTTAGGTTCGTTTTTGTGCTTAAGAGTCACGTCATGGAAAAATTATTCAAAAATATCAATTAATTATTGGTTAACTATTTCGAATCATGTAGTGCCCCTCATCAAGGTGGGGGCCTAATCGAATATGTTTTAATTACCCGCGAACTTTCAGTTCGCGGGTAATTGATTCTGCGCGCTTGTGTTTTTGTTAAACACGGGTGAGCAGCGCTTTCTTTTATGTCCCGACCGATGTGTAAGCATAGGTTTTAGGGACGAAATGAAACGGTTATTTACAGTGTTTATCATGGCGATTTTTGCCATGTTCAACTCTCTGTCTGGCGTTTATGCGCAAAGCGTAACAGGCTGGACACTCAATATTAATGCTGACAAACAAAGTCCGCTGGCGGCCGGTACTGAGATTGAGTTTGCTGCGACTGTAAATAACAGTGATAATTTCCCGACCACGCCGACGAGCGTTGCATTTACGATCCCAGCATCGGTTAAGTTTTACGGCCTTGATGTTGATAAGGACGTTTTCAGCGGTTGCGCCCCAATGCCAGCCATTGGTGTAGAGCTGACTAACGATGCGATAATTACCTGTGAAGTGCGTATACTTCAGCCGCAGGAAAGCGTAACCGCTAAAATCCGTTTGAGCCCTCAGAAAGAGGGTGTTGTCGTTTTTAATGGTAAAATTGCCAAGAACGGCGCTGAACAGAACCGCAGCATTACTGTTAACAAAGGCGCTGACTTAGCCCTGACATTGAATGCTCCTGCTGAAGTTAAGGGCGGTGGCAAAGTTAACTTTACCGCGACTGTTAAAAATGAAGGCCCGTATCCGTCAAAGGGTTCAACACTTACCTTCCCTGTCCCTGCAGGTATTGTGATGGACCAGCCGATGGAAAATGGCTGCACATTGTCGGGCAATATTGTCACTTGTGAAATCAAACAGGAAATTGAACCAGGCCAGTCTCTGGATTTTGGCTTTTCCGGACAGGTAACAGTCGGAAACAGCTCCAACATTATGATCGATGCGAAAGTGATTGGAAATTCGCCGCTTGATCCGAATGTTGAAAATAATAAAGCACTTGCAAATATGAAGGTTCTTGCCGGTACGGATGTGAGTCTGAGCAAGGTGCGTTCACCGCAAGGTCTTATTCTAACCGGTTCTCCGGTTGAATTTACTTTGACGCCACAATTTGCCGGTGACGAGCCTTCACAGGCAACGATTAAAGATGTCTTGCCGGAAAATTATGAATTTGTTGGTTTTGGAGATCTGGCTGGCACCGGTTGGGCTTGTGTTTTAACCGGCAGAGAAGTGGTGTGTGAATATACCAATTCCGCTGGCAGCAACTATAAAGCACCGATCAAAATTAATACTACAGCTGTTAAGGCAACCCATGACGGTAAGGGAGCCGGTGCGCCTGTTTATAATCAAGCGACAATAACATCTGAGAATGAAGACGTGGACTATGTGGGCAATAACATCATCAATGACGGTGGTGCGAGTATTGTTGACCCATATTTTGATTTGGAAGCTGATAAAACAGGTGGGCCGGACTACGGTTTGGTCATTGTCGGCGAAGAATATCAATATACGTTAAAAAGCAAGAATATTGGTAATTCCGGCTTTGACGGCAAATTGACCATAACCGATCATTTGCCTGAAAATATGACGGTAACAGATGTTGCTGTACCAGACGGTTGGACTTGTTCTGCATTGCCGATGACTGGGCCCCGTAATTTTGTTTGCGAGACGGATCAATATACATCTGAAGAACCGTTGAAACCGGGTGCTACTGCCGGACCTGTTACTCTGACCGTGAAAATGGAGAAGAGTGGTAAGTTTACCAATTCGATGACCGTTTCAGGGCCTAAGGGTGCAGAAAAATCAGACCTCTTGGGTAATAATACTGACTCAATCGGCGGTAATGCTGGTTCTGAAAAAGAAGAAACTCTGGCTGATCTTGAGATCAGGAAGACGCTTCTGACACCTGCAATTGTCAAAGCCGGTGATCCGCTTAAATTTAAGCTTGAAGTTATTAATCACGGCAAAGCACTGGCAACTGGTGTTGTTATTGATGATACGTTGAAAAATATTGTCGGCGGCCCATTGGGTGGTCAGGCAACCATCGCAGTGACAAGCTCAAGTGGTATCGTTTGTACGCAGCCTTCAAGCGGCGCTACGGAAGTTCAGCTGAAATGTACAATTGCAAGTCTGCCGGTTCATGAAGCGGGTAAATCTTATCCGTTCATTGAGATCAGTACATTTGCCGGTGACGAAGGTGCGCAAAAGAATACGGCTGTTGTTTACTCCACCGAAACGCCGGACGGTAATCAATCTAATAATCAATCATCGGTTGATTACACTGTTGAACCACTGACAGATGTAACGGTTATTAAATCCAGCTCGTCTGAAAAGACTGGTGCGCCTGCGGGGCAGAGTCTGGTTTATACTATTGCTGCCCGTGTCAATGATAACGGTCTGAGCGGTGCGGACAATGTTGTTATTGAAGATAAGTTGCCAGTCGGTGTTCGTTTCGTTGGTATTACCGAAAATGGCGCAATCTGTTCGACAAGCCTCAAGGAAGGTGAGGTCGTCACTTCCGCCAATAACACCATCACCTGTACATGGGCGCGTCTCGAAAACGGCACCCAGAAAGAAGTGGCTATTGAAGTTAAGCCTTCAACCGGTCAGGTTGAAGATGAGCTTGTCAATAATGCAACGGTCAGCACCACGACTGAAGAAACAGACAAGACCAACAATGCTGCCAGCGTTAAGGTGAAAATCCTTGCACCTGCACTTGATCTTTTGGTGACTAAAACCGATACGGTTGATGGTAAGCAACATGATCCGGTCGAAAAAGGCACCAATACAACTTATCTGATTGTAGCCAAAAATGATGGCCCGTCGGATGCGTATAATGTCAATATTGTTGATACATTTCCGGCGTCCGGTTTTTCCTATGATAAAGTAGAGGGTCAGTCCGCAGGCCTTACCTGCTTACCAGCAAATGTGAATGCTGGGCAGGCAGGCGGAACGCTTACTTGCTCTATTCCGGTGCTTAAAGCCGGTACTGAAGTGCAATTCAAAGTCCAAATGAAGTCGTTGGTACGCGGCACTTATCAGAATAAAGTTGTAATAACTTCAGACGAAACAGCGAAAAACTATGACCGTAATCCGGCTAATAATGCGGATGATGAAACAACCACTGTTCGTGTGAAGTCCGATGTCAGCGTTGTCAAAAAAGCCAACGAGCCGGTTGTTGACCTGCGTCAAAGTTTTACCTGGACGCTTACGGTTGAAAGTCTGTCAGGTGACGGCCTCGAAGTTGCTGAAGAAGTTATTCTCACAGACACTTTGCCGGAAGGTATGGTGCTGACTGAAGTTCCTGAGATTACCAGCGGTAAAGGTGGTTCGTGTCTCGGTGTTATCGGTACACGTCAGATCAGATGTGAACTCGGTGATATGGAACCGGCGGAAAAAACAGTCATTAAACTTACCACCAAGATTACAGATATGAAGGCAGAGGCAATGACCAATGCCGCTTCTGTCACGACAAAATCTTTCGACAAAAACTCAGCGAATAATACATCTAGCGATAGTGTTAAAACTGTTCTCGGTGGTTCGGTAAGCGGTAAAATCTTCGTCGATTTCAACGAAAAAGCTGATTTCAATACTGGTATAGATGCCGGCGTCGACGGTGTGACCGTTACTCTGACTGGTAAAGCTCAGCATGATAATGAGAAGCTTACTTTTACAGTAATCACGGATAGCAATGGTAATTATAATTTCACAGGCGTTCCTGCCGGTGAATATCAGGTCAGCTACAGCAATGTGCCGAACAGCAGCAAATACCAAACCGGTGTTTCTGTGCCTGGTATCAATGATTATAATAGTAGCAAGACCTCATCAGTGAACAACACAACCCTTGGTTCGGTTGTCATTGAAAAAGATTCCAAGAGTGTTGAAAATAACTTCACACTCCACGTCACGCCTTCGGTTGGCCTGAGCAAGGTAGCCAATGCACCTGTTTCAGCGGGTGATGGTACTTATACTGTCACATATACATTCACGGCCAAAAACCTCAGTCAGGAACCGTTGAAAGACATCACGCTGACGGATGTTCTGAATGGTGGCGCACAGAATTTTGGTTCTCCATCAGCGGACGATGTTCCGCAGCCAGGGTTCTACAAGGTTACATCCGTCAGCACGAACAGCGGCACTTTGTCGTCTGCTTTTGATGGGGCAACCAATACGCTGATCGTTGGTAATGCCGTGCTGCAGCCAAATGCAACGCTGATTGCC
Source organism: Pseudochrobactrum lubricantis (assembly GCF_041929865.1). Classification (NCBI taxonomy): domain Bacteria; kingdom Pseudomonadati; phylum Pseudomonadota; class Alphaproteobacteria; order Hyphomicrobiales; family Brucellaceae; genus Pseudochrobactrum; species Pseudochrobactrum lubricantis. The sequence goes on along the minus strand of NZ_JBHEEE010000001.1, from coordinate 173,993 downwards.
ACTGTAGTCGTGCGGGTTAATCCGGAAAAACCATGGAAAGCCAATCCGCTTGTTCTGACCAATCAGGCAGACGTTACAGCAGTCGGTGAATATTCCGGTAAAACCGGCATTGCGGACAAGTCAGACAACAGAGCCGGTGGTGAAAACTATCCGAACCGGAATGTGCCGACCATCGTTAATATTGTGCCGGAAGCAGCGATTAAACTGGAAAAAACCGGTGCACGCATTGGCGGAACTGGTGAGATTACAGCCGGTGACGTGATTGAATATACATTCAAAGTTACCAATACCGGTAAAACACCACTGTTTGATGTGGTTGTAACCGATCCGAAAACTGGTCTGGTTTGGACTGCGAATACAAAGATTGCAGAACTCGCCGTTGGCGCCAGTAATGATACGGCCTTTAAAGCGACCTATGTCGTCAAACAGGCAGACATTGATAATGGTACGCTGGAAAATACAGCGAGGACTGAAGGTGCTTGGGGTAACATTGGCGGCACACCGCAAACGGTTACTTCAACAGATAAATTTGACCTGCCATTGAGTGAACCTTCTCTGAAATTTGAGAAGAAACTGAAGCAGTCAGAGGTTAAGACCCCGTCAAATGTCGGTGATAAAGTTATCTATGAATTCATAGTCACCAATACCGGTAACACGACATTGAACAATGTAGTGATTACAGATGAATTGGCTGGTGTGGTGGATAGCGGTGTCTTTAACATCGGTACACTTGCACCGAAAACAACGAAGACTGTTGAGGCTTATTATCTACTGAAATTAGAGGATATTAATGCCGGCAAAGTCGTCAATAAAGCACTGGCCACCGGCACTTATGGTCCTGATGACAAGAAGATCACCACACCGCCTTCAGAAGTAGAAGTTCCGACCTATCGCGATCCGAAGCTGACGCTTGTAAAGGCATTAAGCTCGGTTGTGCCGGAACCAGCCTATGCCGGTGATATGCTGGAATGGACTGTGACGGCGACCAACGAGGGCAATGTCACTCTCTATAATATCAAAGTCAGCGATCCGCTGGTGGGTGCAGTTATCGCACCGGCATCTCTTGCTTCATTGGCACCGGGTGAAAGTGGTACATTTACTGTTAAAGCACCAATCCAGCAGAACCATCTGAATGATGGTAAGGTGGTCAACACTGCCAAGGCTGATTTTGAAGACCCGACTGGCCCGCAACCGCCGGTGGATTCTAATGAAGTTGTAACACCTCTTGCACATAAGCCTTCGATCAGCCTTGAGAAGGTGGCTATTCTTGATGGTCTGAGCAATCCGGCAAAGATCGGTGATGAACTTCGCTACAGCTTCACTATCCGCAATACCGGTAACGTCGCGCTTAATGGTCTGGTTCTGACCGATCATCTCGACGGCGTTGTCATCGACACAGCTGATGTCACTCGTCTGGAAAACTTGATTCTGCAGCCGGTCAACGCTGCTAAAGACAATGACGCGGAAGTTCAGACTGTTGTTTACGGTACTTATAAGCTGAAGGTTGCCGATATTAATGCCGGTAAGGTTGAAAACACCGCCGATGTTAAGGGTATTCCTGAGCACGGTGACAAGACACCGGTAACGGATGACAGCAGCACCGATACACCACTGGATCGTGATCCTTCGATCAAGCTGGTCAAAACACTTGAAGCGTCTTCATTGCCGAAGCCTGCTAAGGCTGGTGACGTTATCAAGTTCAACTTTGCCGTTCACAATACCGGCAATGTGACTCTGGAAAAGATCCGCATTGTTGATCTGGTTACCGATGTGCAGGTCGTCAATCAGTCCGGCTGGACTGGTCCGTTGGAGCCGGGTGAAGTCAATGAAGATACGTTCACTGCAACTTATGCATTAAAACAGTCTGATATTGATGCGGGTACTTTTGCAAACACGGCACAGGTGTTTGGCTCAAGTGTAAACGGTATGCCGGATGATGTGACGGATATTTCCGGTACTGATCTGACCAATGACGATAAAACCGTTGTGGAGCTGGAAACCTCGGCATCGGTGACGATTGTCAAATCGGAAACCCATGCTTTCTCTTCACCGACACAGGTAGGTGAAGTCATCACCTATTCCTTTCTCGTCACCAATACAGGCAATCTGACACTGACCAATGTCATTGTGGAAGATCCGCTTGTTGGTCTCGTGCCGGATATGCCTTTCACCATTGCGACATTGTTGCCGGGGGATGCGAATGCGGTCACGCTGACAGCAACCTATAAAGTCACACAAGCCGATATTGAAAAAGGTGAAGTCGTCAATCAGGCCACTGTTACCGGTGACTATGTTGACCCTGCCGATAAGACCAAGAAACCGGTAACACCGGATGTTTCAGAGGAAATCAAAGTTCCGCTGGAGCAGAAGCCAGGCATTGCTGTCGTCAAGGAAGCGAACTCCAAGCTGACCGAACCGGCAGAAACCGGACAGGAAATTGAATATACATTCACTGTCCATAATACCGGTAATATGGTGCTGAATAATGTGGTTCTGAATGATCCATTGGCAGGTATCACGCCAAACAGCTTCACCATTGGCACAATGCAGCCGGGTGAGCAGCAGGTATTCACAGCCACTTACGCCATTACTGAAGCGGATATTGACGCCGAAAAGGTTGTTAATCAGGCAACAGTGAAGGGCACCTATGGCGATCCGACCACGCCGAAAGACATTGAAGATCCTTCAGGGCCGACAGTGGATACAGACGAGCCGACTATTGTGCCGGTTATGCCTCCGCTGCCTGAGCTGGAAATCATTAAAAAGGGTGAATGGAACGACGCTAACGGCAACGGCTATCCGGAAGTTGGTGAGACACTCGAATTTACATTCGATGTTACCAATAAGGGGAATGCGCTGCTCAATAATGTGACTGTGCAGGATGAAGGTCCGCTATTTGCAGGTAAAACCGGTGTCAACAAATTGTCGGCAATCACACCGGCACCGGTGACCCTGAAACCGGGTGAAAGCCAGACTTTCAAAGCAACTTATGTGCTGTCACAGGCTGATATTGATGCAACTGCCGGTCTTCCGGAAACGCTGACCAATATTGCCTTGGCCAAGGGTGACCAGCGCAATGGTAAGCCATATGAGTCCAAGGAAGATAACGAGGTAGTCGACCTGCCTGCAACTGAGCCTTCATTGGTAAAAATCACCAAACAGGCATTGTTGCATCAGGTTCGTCGTGGTGACCGCGTACCTTATATCATCAAGGTTGAGAACACTTCGTCGAGCAATGTAGGTTTGCTGAATATCATCGATACTATGCCTTCCGGTTTCCGCTATGTTGAAGGAACGGCTACAGTCAATGGTGAAAAAACTGAGCCGGAGATCAGTGGTCGTCGTCTCAGCTTTGATAGACAGCCGATGGGCGCAAACAGCACGATAGAGATCCGTCTTGAACTGCTGGTTCTGAGCTCGGCAGGTCCCGGCAAGCACATCAATATTGCCACCGTAACGGACAAGGACGGCAAGCCGGTTGCACCTGATGCACAGGCGATTGTCGAGATCATGTCTGAACCTGTTTTCGATTGTGGTGAAATCATCGGCACTGTCTTTGATGACAAGAACCGCAATGGTTATCAGGATGAAGGTGAAAAAGGTCTGGCCGGTGTGCGTGTTGCAACCGTTAAAGGCTGGCTGATCACAACGGACGAATATGGCCGTTTCCATGTGCCTTGTGCAGCGATGCCGGATCAGCGCATCGGTTCCAATTTCATCATGAAGCTTGATACCCGCACGCTGCCGACAGGCTATCGTCTGACGACTGAAAACCCGCGTGTTGTCCGTCTGACTGCCGGTAAAATGACCAAGCTGAACTTTGGTGCATCGATCAGCCGTGTTGTTCGCCTTGACCTTCAGGATGCAGCTTTTGAAGCAAACCGCGTCGAGCTGAAAAAGCAGTGGGCTGACAACCTGCCACAGCTCGTGGAAATCCTGAAACAGGAAATCTCGGTTCTGCGTCTGAGCTACAAAATGGCAGGCAATGAACAGTCATTGGCCAAACAGCGCATGAAACATGTCCGCAAGCAGATCGCTGATCTGTGGAAGCGCAAAGGAGATAACTACCCGCTTGAAATCGAGACACGCGTGGAGGTGAGCAAATGAGCCGCTCAGTGAAAACCGCCACGCAATTTAAGGTTATGAAAATGTCTCAGTTCAAACTCGGTTCTTTCTCCCGTCTCGCTCTTCTGGCCAGTTCCGCACTGATGACAGGCCAGTTCTCAACCGTTTCAGTCTTGGCGCAAACCAAGACTGAAACCATTGAAGGTTCAGACTTGCGCGGTAAAATGTCGGATGACAGCTCGCTGCGTCATCTGACAATCGGCGAAAATACCGAAAAAGGTATTGCTGCCGATGCGGGCAATATTCCGTTCATGATCAGTGTGGATGGTGATACGGTTGAAACCAGTGCCTCCAAACCAACAGCGCAAGCACCACGTCAGATTGATCGTGAGCGCAAAACCGATGTGGATTTGAGTGGCGTTGATATTCAGATCAAATTTGATGGTCTGGATGCATCGCCGATCCTCAATGTTTCCACCATGCCGGTACGCCGTAGTTACAGCGCCAATGAAACTGTCGAGTTTCTGGCAACCACCAACTATCCGGCTTTTATTGAGCGTTCGGAAATCCGCATTTTTGCAATCGGCGACGGCAAATCCGTCGATAAACCGGTAGCCGTTGTACCGGTGAAAACCAATGCCAAAGCGCAATGGGTGATGCCGGTGCAAGGCGATGAGCGTGAATATGCCTATGTGTTGCGTGTTTATGATGGAAAAGGCCGGTTTGATGAAACCGAAGCGCTGACTTTGCGCCGTAGCGAAAAGAAAGACATTCTGGGCGATCGTGCGGAAGCTGTTGCGCCGGGGATGGGCGAAGACAGAACTGCAATCCGCAATATTCGCGTGCAGGGCGGTGCGGTAACAGTTCACGGCACCAATGTACCGGATGGCTATAAGGTCAAAGCTTTTGGCGAAACTATTCCGGTTGACGGCCAACAGAAATTCGTGGTGCAGCGTATTTTGCGTCCCGGCGATCACGATATTGATGTCGGCATTAATGACGGGTTGAAGGGCGACGGTCTGGCTTTTAACCGCGATATTAATATTCCGGATAATGACTGGTTCTATGTCGGTTTGGCCGACATTACGCTTCGCAAGCGCAACGGCGACAGCGGTATTGAAGCTGTGCGTCCGGGTGAATATGACAGCACCACGACTAATGGCCGTCTGGCATTTTATCTTAAAGGTAAAATCAAAGGCGAGTATCTGCTGACGGCTGCTGCTGACACAACCGATGACGAACTCGATAAGATGTTCCGTAATTTCGGCAAGCAGAACCCGCGTCATCTGCTGCGCAAGCTTGATCCGGATGATTATTATCCGGTCTATGGTGACGATTCCACTTTTCTGGAAGATGCACCGACCAATGGTAAATTCTATGTCCGTTTAGAGCATGGTGACAGCCGTGCAGTATGGGGTAATTTCAAAACCCGCATCACCGGCACAGAGTTTATGCGCTCTGACCGGGCACTTTATGGTGCGCAGGGCGTTTACCGTTCGGAAGAAACAACAAGCTTTGGCGAGCGTAAAACCGAAGTTGATTTATATGCTGCCCAACCGGATACATTGCCGCAATATGAGGAATATCTGGCAACCGGTGGTTCGGCTTATTTCATGCGCCGCCAGAATATTGTTGAAGGTTCTGAAACCATTACGGTTGAGTTCCGCGATTCAGTAACCGGTCGCGTTATTGAGCGCCGTACACTCAGAGCCGGAGAAGATTACCGCTTTGATTATATGCAGGGCGTGCTGATCCTCAACCGTCCGCTTTCATCCTCTGCCGGTACATCTGATCCGGTGCGTGACGGTGCATTGGGCGGCAACAAAACCTATGTCCTGGCACAATATGAGTTTGAGCCGGTTGCCGGTGATCTCGACGGCTACAGCCTTGGTGGCCGTGGCCAGCAATGGCTGAATGAAAATGTGCGTGTGGGTGTGACTGGCTATCAGGAAACCACGGGCACTGCTGATCAGAAGGCCGGAGGCGTTGATATTCGTGTGCGCCATTCCGACACCACTTTCATCGAGGGAGAAGTGGCCGGTTCTGACGGGCAGGGCTTTGGCTTTACCCGCTCCACTGATGGTGGTCTGACCAATAGCAACACCCTTGCGACAGGTAATAAAGGTCGCACTGCTCTGGCATGGCGCCTGAAAGGTCAGGTTGATCTGGCCGACATTCAGGAAGACGGCGTGCAGGGCAAAATCGGCGGCTATTATGAAGAAAAAGAAGCCGGTTTCTCCAGTCTTTTCGACAATACCAGTGTCGATAAACGCCTCTGGGGTGCTCATGCCGATCTGGATGTGACGGACAAAACCCGTCTGAAACTCATCTATGATGATTTCTGGGATGCGGACGGTCAGATCAAGCGTGAAGGCAAGACTTCCGTCAGCCATGAGATTGACGAATACTGGAAAGTGTCATTTGGTGTGACTTACACCGAACTGATGTCACCGACCGCTATCCGCTCAGGCAAAACCGGCTATGACGGTTCCCGCGTAGATACAGGTATGCGTATTGATTACCGTCAGGATGATGATCACCTTTATTATGTCTTCGGGCAGGTAACAGCCGGTCGCTCCGGTGATATCAAACGTAATGATCGTATCGGTGTTGGTACAGAACTGAAACTGACCGATACAATCGGCACGCAGGCAGAGATCTCCTATGGCACCAATGGTCTCGGCGGTCTGGCCGCTCTGACCTATGATCCGAATGCCGACGACCATTACTATGTCGGTTATCGTCTTGATCCGGACAGAGCCTTTGATCTCAATCGCAGCTATGATCTGATCGGCCGTGATAAGGGTGCCATTGTCGGCGGTGTGAAGCGCCGTATGAATGATGTGCTTTCAGCCTATTCGGAAGGTAATTATGACTTGTTTGGTGTACGCAGCGCGCTGACACACACTTATGGTGTGGTCTATACGCCGGATAATGTCTGGACATTTGACGGTGGTTTTGAAGGTGGCCGTGTCCGCGACGACACCACAAATTCCTCTGGCATTGAATATTCTGACTTTGACCGTTATGCGCCGTCGCTGGCCATCGGTTATAAGGACGAGGAGCGCGGCATTACCGGTCGTTTGCGTGGTGAAGTGCGTGTCGAGCGCTCAGACGATCATACCCGTGACCAGAACACCTATCTGTTGGCCGGTGCCTATTCATGGAAAACCAATCCGGACTGGCGTGCACTGGTCAGTGTGGATGCGGTTCTCTCGGATACGAAATCGGATGTCACTTCGTTCCAGAACACGGATTATGTCGAAGCCTCATTCGGTTATGCCTATCGTCCGGTGGAAAATGACCGCCTGAACGCGCTGTTCAAATATAGCTGGCTCTATGACATGCCGGGCAATGGTCAACTGGGCAGCGGTGTTTCCAACTATCGCTATGCACCTGCACAGCGCAGCCATATTCTGTCGGCAGACTTTACCTATGATCTGGTGCCGTGGCTTTCAGTCGGTGCCAAATACGGTTTCCGTATTGGTGACGTGAAATACCGTCCGGCAGAAAATGATCATAAATTTGACAAGGACTGGCAGCGTTCATCCGCCCATCTGGGTGTTATCCGTGCCGATCTGCATGTTGTTAAAAAGTGGGATCTGCTGCTTGAAGGTCGTGTGATGCATATGCCGGAAGCCAAAACTACCGATTTTGGCGCGCTGGCAGCGGTTTATCGTCATGTGGGCGAGAATTTCAAAGTTGGTGCCGGTTATAATTTCGGCCGCTTTTCGGATGATCTGCGTGACCTGAGCCTTGATGACCGTGGCATGTTTGTGAATTTTATCGGCAAGTTCTGAGCCGGATCACTATACGGATAATAACAATACGGGCAGCGAAAGCTGCCCGTATTGTTTCTGCGGTATTTTTCAAAATTCCAAGGATTTATATTGCTGAGCACGGATTGTAACATTCATCAGGATTGTGACGTTAGAAGCCGCCTGAGCGTGCTTAGAGATTTTTCTTGTAGAACGGAACGAGCTTGGCGAGTGCCAGTCTGACCGGTTCTTCCTTGTCATACAGGTCGTAATGCGACCAGCCTTCGAGAACCACAAGCTCCTTTTGTTTGGAGGCCGCGCGTTCAATAATCTCGCAGCCGTCGCGATAGGCGCCGAATGCGCCGACCTTATCACCGACCACAATGCAAAGCGGCTGCGTCAGGAGTACTTCCGCCAGATGAAAGGCGTCCCAGCCCACTGCTGCTGCCTGATGCGACAGGAGCGAGCGGTTCAGACCGTTGGGCTTTTGACCACGTGGTGTGCGGTAATAATCAGTTGCCTCCAGCGGATCGCGATCAGTGATGCCTGCAGCGCGGGCTTCCTCAACAGAATTGGCAAGCAGATTGTCAACATGAAGCTCTGCGCCGCGCGCTTCAGCTGTACGCTGTCTGGCCATTGCTTCCAGCGCGGCGATCGGATTAAGGGCAGTGAAATTACCGCGCATCAGACGGCCATAATTCGCGCCGGTAACGGTGCCAACCGCCTTGATGCGGCGCTCAGTCATTGCAGCATTGATTGAATAGCCGCCGCCACCACAAATGCCGAGTACACCAATGCGTTCTTCGTCGACATAAGGAAGCGTCACCAGATAATCGGTAACATGGCGGAAATCTTCGACACGCAGTGTCGGGTCTTCGATAAAGCGCGGTTCGCCGCCGCTTGCACCCTGAAAGCTTGCATCAAAGGCGATGACAACAAAGCCTTCTTTGGCCAGCGCTGCACCATAGACATTGCCCGAGGTTTGTTCTTTGCAGCTTCCGATCGGATGTGCGCTGATGATGGCCGGATATTTCTTCGTTTGGTCGAAATGCGGCGGGAAGTGGATATCGGCGGCGATATCCCAATACATATCGTGATTGCGGATTTTCACGGTTTCCATGATGTGATCTCCTTAATTCCGGAGGCGAGTGACATTCTCACTGGCCGGTTTACATGAAGGCAGGTTTGTCACCACCGGTGTTTGGTTTGTTAATGCCGATATTGCGGTTGCCAAGTGCACCGGTCGTTTCGGCTAGTTTTACGACCACGGCTGCCACGCTTTTGCGTGAGATCTCCGTGCCTTTAAAAGGCTCGTGGCGCTCAGTTGTTTCGTAGGTGACTTCGTCTGCATCAGTCAGCCAGGCAGGGCGCAGAACAACATAATCCAGACCTGATGCCTCGACGAGATCGGCAGCCTTGCGATATGGCGGTAAATATTCACCGATTTCCCGGTTGTTCCACGCGCCGAAATTGCCGGGTACTTCGTCATAAATACCAAGCGTTGTACAGAAAATCAGCTGCCGCGAACCGGTATCTTTCATGGCGGTGATAATGGCTGCGGCTTGCGCGTCGACATCTCCGGCAAGGTTCGCATAAACCACATCCTGACCGCTCACGGCATCTCTCAGCTTGGCAGTGTCGTGAACATCGCCCTCAATCACACGGGCATTGTCAGGAATATCCCGACCAAGCTTCATCGCATCGCGAAGAAACAGCGTCATCTCTGTGTCGCCGCGTTCTGCCAGCATATCAATCACATACTGTGCGATCTGACCGCTTGCGCCAAGGATTGCAATTTTCTTCATTATTTTGCTCCGTATATTCATTTCATGAATTTAACATAATCCACTCGACCTAACGGAAAAATGGGGGCATCCTTCAATCAGTTTGAAGCTGTAATTCATAATGAGCGTATAATGGATCGTAATCTTCTGCCTGCTCTTGCTGCCTTTGCGGAGGTTGCCCGCGAAGGGAACTATACTCGTGCGGCTGGTCGTATCGGTATTTCGCCATCGGCTTTGTCGCAAACGATCAGAATGTTAGAGCAGCAGCTCGGCGTTCGTCTGCTTAACCGGTCGACACGTTCGGTATCGCTGACAGATGACGGCCGGAAATTACTTTCCCAGATCGAACCGGGTCTTGCAATGATATCACATGCGGTCGTCGCTGTCGGTGAGGCACGCGAAAAGCCAAGCGGTGAAATCCGGCTGAACGCACCGCGGGTTGTCACGCATCATTTTATTGAGCCGTATCTCGGAGAGTTCGCCCGCCGGTATCCTGAGGTTCGCGTTGAGTTATTTGTCGATGACGGGTTAGGGGACATTATTCGGGAAGGTTGTGATGCGGGTATTCGCCTGCGTGAAAGTGTGACAGACACGATGGTTGCTGTGCCGGTCACCCCGCCGGTTTCTCTTGCCGTGGTTGGTTCACCTGCTTATTTTGCAGCTAATCCTCCGCCGAGAGTGTTCAGGGATCTGACACAGCATAATTGCCTCGGTTTTCGTCTGTCGGGTAGCGGAGCTGTATTCCGCTGGGAACTGACCGATCCGCTTACAGGGGAGGAAAGGCTGTTCCAGCCTGCCGGAACATTCGCCACGAATAATGATGATGTCATGCTGAATGCTGCGCTTCAGGGAATAGGTCTGGTGATGCATCTGGACTTTGCTGTCAGTCAGCATCTTGCATCCGGCGCTCTGGTACGCGTGATGGAAGATTGGTGTCCGCCCTTTGATGGTTTCAACCTCTATGTTCCCTCACGGGATCAGATGCCTGCAAAACTGCGCGTTTTCGTTGATTTTTTGGTTGAGAAGCGGCGGCAACTGGAGCGATAGAGCAATATGATTGAGCGCAATACGCAGATCTGTAAGCAAATTGAGGATAAACTGTTTATTGCTCTGGAATTTTCAAATTGCTATTAACAATATTCCGGTCAGAATTATTAAATATACTGTAAGAATGATTAGCATAAGAGCTATGTACATTGTGCACCTGTTCAATTTTTTTGAAAAAGAACATCGGAACATTACCGTAATATTACGATATTTGTAATGAAATCACTCAAAGAAAATTCATTGTTATAATTTGCGTAATGTTGCCGCAAGGTACAAAGGTCAGGTTGCTCCCCGAATTGCTGTTTAAAAGCGGGGTTACCGGTCGTGCGGAGCAACAAAATAAATTTCGGAAAAACAATAACTTGGGCGTTACAAAAAAATACATCAAATCTGATAAAATATTTTCCGATTATCGTCCTGTTAAGTGGTTGTGCGAGTGTTCCCTTAAAAGAGGGGGGTACTCTTACTTCCTATAGTAATTTAAGTGAGCCGAAAGGAAAGTTTGCCAAGAAAAAACTTTACTTGAATTTTGGCGTGTTAAAAAAAGTAAGAACCGTAAGTATATTTCCGACGTCCTTTATAAATTCTGCTGAACGGCGCGTTGATAAAGTACAGGACAGAACCCTGCTGGCAAATGCGATTGATCGCGCTGTTTGCTACACTCTGAGTGAAAAATATAAAATTGTTCCTACCGGTGAGCCGGCTGATCTCACAATCCGTACCGTTATTACCGATGTTGTGCCTACAAAGTCTGGTATTGCGGGCGCTGCAAAGGCGATTTCTATCGGTACAGCCATTGCCTTACCTGTAGGGGTTCCGCGATTGCCGTTCGGGTTGGGCGGACTGGCTGTTGAGGCGGAGGCTACGGATCCGCAAGGTGCTCAGGTTGCGGCAATCGTCTGGTCGAAGGGGGCGAACTCATTCACCAGTGAGGCGCGTGTGTCGCAGGTGGGGGATGCCTATGATTTGGCTGCGGCTTTTGGTTCTGAATTTTCCAGACTGATTATCGAGGGTAAAGAGCCGGGTAATTTTGACCTTCGTTTGCCGTCCGGATATGAAATTCGCACAAAACTGGGCGGAAGGCCGGGATCGGTTCTTTGCGAGAATTTCGGCCGTCAACCGGGTGTTTTGGGGGCGATCGGCGCTTCATTGGGAGCGCCTCCGTCATGGACGGATAAAGGCTCTAAATCCCTCTCTGCGCCAAAACAAAACAGCCTGTCTGCGCAATCAACTCCCTGACCGGCATGACTATTTATAGCTTGGCACCTGCCACGTAACGTTGCCGTAATGTTCAGGCCGGATTGGTCATGTGCTGACATATATAAACTTATTGAGGATATTATGCGTAATTATTTTGCGATAGGTCTCCTGATGGCGCTGATGGGCTGCGAGACAACAGACTATAGAGGCCGTTGTAACGAATACGGATTTCTTCCCGGAACAGATGCCTATGCGCAATGTGTGCAGCGCTTGGATATGTCCGACAAAGACCATTTGAGAAGGGCATATCCGCCTCCGGCATATGGTGTTTCCCGCGGGGATCTTCTCTAGTTCCGGTTGTCCGTTTTTACTGGCACGTTTTTAATGTGGTCAGCTAAGCGGCCCTGAAAACATGCTAAAAGTGTTGGTGTTCGCAATGTGCAATCAATTTGACTCTGATCATATCAATGGCGGCTCATGCATATTCTGATAGTAGAAGATGATCGTGAATTGGCGGCCTCGCTGAAGGCTATGATGGAGGCATCCATTGGTGTTGCGGACACATTTGACACCGTTGCAGATGCAGAATCTGCTTTGCTTGCTTTCAAATTTGATCTGGCAATTATCGACCGTCATCTTCTGGATGGTGACGGTCTGTCTCTGCTGCCCACTTTACGGCAGCTTCGGCCGCGACCAGCTACCCTGATATTAACAGCATTAGATGATCCTGCTGATATTGTTGCGGCTCTGGATAAAGGTGCGGATGAATATATCAGTAAACCATTTGAACCAATGGAGCTTATTGCAAGAGCGCGGGCTGTGCTTCGCAGATATAATCTGGATGAGACCGGATGCACGCAGTTCGGCAATTTATCATTCGATCTTATCAACCGTTCCGCCATGGTTGAGGGGAGTATTATGAATACGCCAAGACGTGAGCTTGCTATTTTAGAGGCGCTCATCAGACGGGCGGGACGTGTTGTCCAGCGTGATAATCTGGAAGCTTCCGTTTATGGCCTTGATGATGAACTGGGCTCTAATGTCATAGATTCCCATGTGTCGAGACTGCGGCGGCGTCTGCGGGAAGCCAAGTGCAACGTAACAATACGCACTATACGCGGTATAGGTTACATGATGGTGCAGGAATGAAATTCATGCGCTCCATCGCTTTTCCGGTTGTCGTTATGCTTGTTATCGGCATGGCGCTGATGATGACAATCAGTACAATATTAACACTCACGTTTTTATTGTTATCTTCGGATACGGAGGGCCGGCAAACTGTACCTCTGGATATTCTGGGAAAACTACTGCAGTCCAGTAAGTCCTATACGCCCTCAGGTCAGTTAAAACTTAATATTGGCGGCATATCTGCCGATATTATTGTTTCTGCAGAGCAGCAACCGGATTTTTGGTATTTGCTGAGTGACGGAACTCAGACGATAACCCATGGGGTTGTACCCCCGTCTGTTCAGAAGGCACTTAATACAGTTTCTGATCAAATATCTTCATTTCAGTTTCATTACACAACGGGTGAAGTAACCTATCAAGGCCTGCGCCTTGTTGATGACGCCAATCCTCAAGCATTTGTTGTGCTGGGCGGTGTTTCATTTACCGGAGTGCAAACAATTTTCGTTGCATTATGGGGGATAGGCTCTCAGGGCTTGTATCATTTGCTTGGGGTTGTGCTGGTCGCTACGGCGACGATTGCGGCGATAGCGGTTAAGCGTGTTATCGCATCACCTGTAAGAAGGGTTGTAAACTCTGCAGAGAAGATTGACGGTCTGCCCAATGGCCGCAGTATTTCAGATCGTGATACTCCCTCGGAATTAAAGCCGATGGTTGCTGCATTTAATACGGCTCTGTCGCGTATTGATGATGCGTTTGAAGCGCAGCGTTTTTTTCTTGCCAGTGCATCGCATGAGTTGCGAACGCCGTTGACCAAGCTGAGAATAAAACTTGAAAAGATAGAAGAGCCGGCAATACGCGATGTTCTGATACGGGATACGGCGCGTCTGGCTTCAATCGTAACGACTTCTTTGCAACTGGCGCGGTTGTCCGGCCAGTCATTGGCATTTGCTCCGGTTGATCTCGCGCATGCAGCTCGTCAAATTGTTGCTGAGCATGTTCCGGCTGCTCTCAGGCAGGGCGTGGAGATTGAGTTCAAAGCACCTGAAGAACGGATAATCATTTCGGGCTCAGAGGCGGCTCTTCGGGTGGCGCTGGATAATTTAATCATGAATGCGCTGTGCCATGCGCAAGGAACAGAAATGCTGGTGATCGAAGTGCTTCATCCTTGCATATTGCGCGTTACTGACAGGGGGCCGGGTATTTCCGATGCAGAGCGGAGCAGTATGCTGAAGCCTTTTGTGAGAGGGGCGGGTACTGCGGTTGAAGGGGCGGGGATGGGGCTGGCAATTGTGTCCCAGATTATGAGCGCCCATAATGGATCGGTGGCATTATCCGATGCGACTGGCGGGGGATTGGTCGTGAGTTTGACCTTCCCCGCAGGTTAAGCGATTAATATCAAAGTGAATTTATTCTCGATATTATAGCTATGGCGATTGGCCCCCATAGTAAAGATACGGGTATGATCGTTAAAAGCATAAAATTTATTGCGGATCTGATCTTTTTGTAAATCATAGACTTAATCCATTTGTTGAAATGGATTTGTCTGTGATTTCGTATGATGGCGTGGAAATCTTGTGATTGTTTACAATATTTGCAAGGCAAATTCCGATGAATATTACGAAAATTTCGAATGGTTTTTCATAGAATTTTCTTGATAATTTTCTTTTCAAAGAACATCTCCATCTTTATGTCACCTGCTTTTAGGTGAAGCATCGAATTGGAGTGATGTTTAGAATTCGACTGTTACGGTAACATTACCTCTTTAAAACCAGCTCTTGAACTTGAAACAAGCGGTTGTGATCGACAGAAATATGGGGTGTGAGAAGGAAGGGCAGATTAGGTTTATTATGCTCAAGAGCTAAGTTATTTGAGAAGGCGGGAGAGGTTCCCCATTTCTGTACCCGGCGACATCCAGTCGATTTTAGCCTGACCTGCGCCGACAATACCCGATCAGATGGTTGATACCTTACCTTGCCAAAGTCTCAGGAGAATTACAACTTGTTGAAATCACGGGACATTGTTGTGCTGTGAACAGATCCCATCGTTCATTCAAGAAACATAAATGTCAGGGTCGTGCGGTATCCCCATGAAAATTGCTTGTCTGCAGCAATTTCAAATCACTGGATTAAAGTGGCATAAACGAGATAACGAAACGGACCTTGTGTAACCGCATTAAAGGGATAGCAGGTTGCAAGAACCAACTGAGAACCCGCTGCGTGAATATCGATCTGCGCCTCATTCCAACGCGCAACACTCATTTGCGTGGCACGATAGGTATAAGTTTTGCCGTCAGTGCGGGTAATGCGAAGAAGATCGCCTTTCTCAATATCTTTAAGAAAAGCAAAATGCGTGTCGCGGTGGGCGGCATAAACTGCCGCTCCTGTCTCCCCGGCTTTGGGTGTGTTCTGGAGATGACCGGGCCCAAAAGCCAGAGCTTGTCCGCTTGCACCATTGAGAGCGATTGCTGATGCAGCCAGACGTGGCGCTTCGATACGTGCTACCGGCCATGTATCCGCCCATGCCCACGGTTTAACCTTTTCACCTGTTGCAATACTCTGGGCGAAAGCACGCTCAAGCAGGAATTGAGCTGCATAGGCTTTTGCATGGATCCACAGCCCCTGACTGAGAAGAATAAAGCCGCAGGCCATCACCGCAATCGACAGAAAGATGAGTGGGGAGCGCACGAAAGTGCGCCCCTTTGCCTTTGTATCTT
This sequence comes from Pseudochrobactrum lubricantis, assembly GCF_041929865.1. Lineage (NCBI taxonomy): Bacteria > Pseudomonadati > Pseudomonadota > Alphaproteobacteria > Hyphomicrobiales > Brucellaceae > Pseudochrobactrum > Pseudochrobactrum lubricantis. The sequence goes on along the minus strand of NZ_JBHEEE010000001.1, from coordinate 158,298 downwards.
CTGCAACAAGAATACCCATCATGCATTCTCCTTGCGACGTGCCAACCAGAAGATGAGAAACCCGATAAACATAATGCCTAATCCCTGAAGCATATTCAGCATTGCCGGAGTTGCGGTTTGCGGCAGTGACATGACGGGTGCCGGAATATTCGGTGCGGCAGCACGGTTCTTGCCTCGAGCCAATATCTGCTCTTTGCCTGCATCGGCATGATCAAGCACGCTGCGGTCTGCACGAATACCGAACAGTGTCTCAAAGTCCCAACCGGCAGGAAGCTGCAAAGGAATGTCGGCGCGGGTGAGCGGGGTATTTGCTGGGCGGCTAGGTGTCTGATCGACGGCAACAAGACTTGTGAGACGTGTTACCAGATGGTGCTCCAATGCGAGGCTGAGGATACGCGTATCGGCTGCCAGCTCGGTGATCTTGCCGAGCTTCATGTCCACTTCAGCATCGTCGATCTTGCGACGTGCCCAGATCTTGGAAATACCTTCCGCCGGACTGGCTGCATCAAGCGGCAGGGTCACTGTCCATGGACGGTTTCCGACTGTGCCTTCAACTGTCATCGTACCGCTGACCTGTTTGGTACGTGCAGCGAGCACCAATGGTTCACCCTGATAAAGATCAGGAAGCAGACCCGGCGTCAGGCTGATACCCTCCTGTGAGAAACTGGTTTTTACATTGGTAACAACCGGACTTTCGAGTTTATCGAACAGTTCACGCATGCGCTGGTCAACTTCTTCCACCGCGCCGATATGTGTGAAGGTGCCACGGCCAAGTTCAGACGCTTTGTTCATCAGATAGGTGTTGGGCGCCGAGCCGATACTAACCATGAAGAGACGGGAGCGGTCGCGGCGGGATGCAATGACATCAAGCATTTGTCGTTCATTGCTGATCTCGCCATCGGTCAGAAACACGATCTGGCGCAAGCCATTCTTTTGGTGGCTGTCATCAAGGGCTGTGTGCAAAGCAGGCAGCATTTCTGTGCCGCCAACCGCTTCAAGTGCAGAGACATAGTCGCGTGCATTGGTAATATTGAGCGCTGTGGCAGGAACAGAGTCATCGAAAAACTTGGTCAGCGTGTCATCAAAACGAATGACGTTGAAACGATCAGTAGGTTTCAGGCGGGAGAGGGCATAATCGAGACTGGCTTTGGCTTGCTTGATCGAAGTACCACCCATCGAGCCGGAATTGTCGATAACAAAGATGATTTCCCGTGTTTCATTCACAGGGCTTTTGATGCGCGGCGGGGTTATGTAGGCCAGCAGATAATTGTCATTGCCAACATGTTCACGGAACAGGCCGACAGTAGGCATTTCGGATTCAGCAGCCAGCCATTCGAGAACGAAATCACGATCGGCCGTGGCCTTGCCATCCAGAGTAATTGTTGAGGCCAGTTCGCCATGCTGATCGATCTTAACAGGATGATAAAGGCTCTTAATATTGGCAGCGGGGAAACCGGCTTTGAGATTGATAGTGATTGTCACCGGATTAATGCGGTCTTCATTCGGCATAATCAGGGGTGTTTCAATGGCTCCGTTGTCTGAACCTTGCGCTGGTTTTGTTTTCTGCTGCCCCCAGCCGCCCTGAATATCTGCGGTTTCAACAATCGGGTCTCTGTTTTCAGGATTATAGCGCGGTGCAACAACAAGCGGCACACGCAGAGAAAAGTGATTGTCACTCAGGCGAACGGCCTGCTGATATTCGATCTGAATGACAAGTTTTTCATTCGGACCAAGATTGGCAACCGCATTGGTGAAGATGTTGGGGCGCTGTTGCTCGATGAGAGCAGCCTTCTTGCCTTCGCTTTTCGCCTTCTCATAGATTTCGCGTGCTGCCTGTTTTTCCTTGATATCGGCAACAATAACCCTGTCGCCAACGATCATCTTCAGGGAGTAGACCGCACTATCTTCAGGCAGAGGAAAGACATAAAGCCCTTCAACCCAGCCATTGGTCGGATTTTCAAAAACCTGACTGAGACGGGCGCGGGCGGTGGGGCCGCTGACATTGATGTTGAAATCACTGGCAAGTCGTGGTGCTTCGATATATTGGCCGGCTTCACCGCTTTGCAGCAGCAGGCTGCCGCTTTGCACCGCATTCGGTGTTACATAGGCTGGCTGTTCAGCACGGGCGGAAGCTACGTTGAGAAGCGAAAGAACAACGGCCAGGATTGGCAGTAACAGCATATTCACAAACCAGATGAATTTGCAGAACTGAGACAGGCTGATTGCCCTTGCGTTGTTGTGAGAGTGTCTGATGGCAGGCGACATTATAAGCTCCTGTATCTGTCGGATAACTGGAGACAATTTGCGCCGGAGTGCTGTTTCCTCACCAGCGTAAGCTTTGCCAAGTTTTGTCCGTACTTTGCCGCAAGCCACCTTGCAGGCTCCGCTTATGTGTGGAATTGTGAAGGAAAGTACGGATTCAGGAAGTTCTCATGTCTCAGCCCGATGCGGTTTTGTCCGAGCAATTAAATCTCCGCGTTGCTGAACGTGTACGCGAGGAGATCGCACGCCGCAGGATTTCCCGTCAGCATCTGGCTGATGAGGCACGTATCAGCCTCTCGACACTTGAAAAAGCGCTCTCAGGGCACAGGCCTTTCACGCTTGCGACGATCATCCGGCTTGAGCAGGCGATGGGATTTGAACTGCGCGATCAGGCGGAAACAGAAAAGCCAAAGCCAGCCGCTGCCAACGGACATGCGGCGGAAGAACTTGGTGCCTATTCACGCGCTGCCGTTTCCTGGCTTGAGGGAACATTTCTCACGCTTCGTCCTTCTTTTGGTAATAGCAGCGATATTTTTGCTTATTGCACGGATATCGTCTGGGATGCCGGAAGCACACATCTGAAATTTGAAGAACGTGAGCGCACCGACGCGTCATTTTCGCAGCACGGATGTGTCTCCGTTCCGCATCTCTCAGGTCATGTTTATCTTGTGACCAATACGTCCGGACAGTACCGCATGGCGGTGCTTTCGCGCCCGAGTATTGCGGGTGAAATGTATGGTATTCTCACGACACTGCGAGCAGGACAGGGCGCACAATTGACGCCGGTATCCGTGCCTTTGGCACTCATCCCGATAAGGGTTTTTGAAGCGCCGGTTTTTGGGCGAATAACGGCCGCAGATCATGTCTATGATCAATATGCGCGTTTCCTTAACAAGACGCTTGGCGATGGCTATGCAAGTTTTGTGATGCCGTCATAATCGGGGCTAAGGATAGTCTATCCCTCTCATTCTGTACGACCAAATCAATCGCAGCGGAAATCGGTATTACAGCAAGACAGCCTGAGTCATTGCATCGGGTGGATAGCGGCTGCGGCGGATCATAAGGCATTGCCAATCTGGTGCTGCTTATGTGCGGGCTGTCTGCTTTTCTCCTGACGTCGTTTTGGCTTGCAATGGTTCAGTCCTGAATGGTCTTCGCTCGCGCAGGTGTGCTCACACTTTGAGACTTGGAGATATAAAAATATCTTTATATGCGCTTGACACTTCGTTGCGATTGCAGCTAGGTAGAGATGCCTAGGTTCTCCGGTCGTTGCCTGCAGCGTGCCGGAGCTAAGAGGGAAGCCGGTGCTCCGTATTATGCGGAAAAGCCGGCGCTGCCCCCGCAACTGTAAGCGGCGAGCTGGCGTCCAGCATGTCACTGGGATTTAACCCGGGAAGACGGACGGAAGCGATGACCCGTGAGCCAGGAGACCTGCCTTGGCGAAAGAACGTCCACGGGCGGGGTGTCCCAGTGTGCCGTAGCGGAGGCCGCATCGCGGCCTGTACTGCTATGTGTCCGCAGACCCATGCCCCCCAACTCCATTGGGGCAGAATATGTCGCAGAACTTCAATTTCGCTATCAAGAGCGTTCCGTTTAACGAGGATTATCTTCCCTCGGAAAACACGCGCATCACCACCAATTTTGCCAATCTGGCCAGAGGCGATCGTCGTCGTGAGAACCTCTGCAACACCTTGCGGATGATCGACAACCGGTTCAATGCCTTGGCGCATTGGGATAATCCCCAAGGTGATCGCTATTCGGTCGAGCTGGACATTATTTCCGTCACGTTGGGGATTGCTGGCGATGAATTCCCGCTGATTGAAATCCTTAAAACAACTATTGTCGACCAGAAAACCAATGAGCGCATCGACGGTATCGTCGGAAACAACTTCTCGTCCTATGTGCGTGATTACGACTTCAGTATTGTTCTTCCCGAGCACAATCAGAACCAGCCCATATTCAGCATTCCGGCCAATTTCGGCGATCTGCATGGAAAACTTTTCAAATCTTTCCTGCGCTCAGAGACATATGCATCCCACTTCGGCAAAGCGCCCGTCATCTGCATCAGTGCTTCGACCAGCAAGACCTATCATCGCACTGACAATCATCATCCCATAATGGGCACAGAATACCGGCAGAATGAATCCTCGTCGACAGATCAGTATTTCGCAAAAATGGGGATGCAGGTTCGCTATTTCATGCCGGCAGGCAGCGTTGCGCCTTTGGCTTTCTATTTTATCGGTGACCTGCTTGGCGATTATTCCAATCTCGAGCTGATCAGCACCATCAGTACGATGGAGACGTTTCAGAGGATTTATCGGCCTGAAATCTATAATGCCAACGCTGCTGCAGGCGCGGTTTACCAGCCGAATTTGAAGCACGGGGATTATTCGCTGACACGCATTGTCTACGATCGTGAAGAGCGCAGCCGGTTGGCTGTGGAGCAGGGCAAATTCACCGAGGAAAACTTCATCAAACCATACCGGACCGTTCTCGACCAATGGTCCGCTTACGACGTCGCCTGACTGCAACGAAACAGAGGTCACCTATCTTGAAAACACTTCTCCCTACATCGACCGCAGGCAGCCTGCCTAAACCCTCCTGGCTCGCTCAGCCTGAAAAACTCTGGTCGCCATGGAAACTGCAGAACGAGGAATTATTGGAAGGCAAGCGGGACGCCTTGCGGCTGTCACTGGCCGACCAGCAACATGCAGGCATTGATATCGTCAGCGATGGCGAACAGACGCGTCAGCATTTCGTGACGACTTTCATCGAGCATCTCGACGGCGTGGATTTCGAGAAGCGCGAAACCGTGCGAATCCGCAACCGCTATGATGCGAGCGTACCGACTGTCGTCGGGGCTGTGTCGCGCCAGAAACCGGTTTTCGTCGAGGACGCCAGATTTTTGCGTCAGCATACCACGCAGCCGATCAAATGGGCCCTGCCGGGTCCCATGACCATGATCGATACTCTCTATGATGCCCACTACAAGAGCCGCGAAAAGCTGGCTTGGGAATTCGCCAAAATCCTTAACGAGGAAGCCAGAGAGCTGGAGGCTGCTGGTGTCGACATCATTCAGTTCGACGAGCCTGCCTTTAACGTCTTCTTTGATGAGGTGAATGACTGGGGCGTCGCTACGCTGGAGCGCGCAATCGAAGGTCTCAAATGTGAGACTGCCGTGCATATTTGCTACGGCTACGGCATTAAAGCCAATACGGATTGGAAGAGCACGCTTGGTTCAGAGTGGCGGCAATACGAGGAATCATTCCCCAAGCTGCAGCAATCCAGCATCGGCATGATCTCGCTGGAATGTAAGAACTCCCACGTTCCGATGGATCTGATTGAGCTTATCCGCGGCAAGAAGGTGATGGTCGGCGCCATCGACGTGGCATCCAATACCATCGAGACGCCTGAGGAAGTTGCTCAAACGCTTCGAAAAGCGCTTCAATTTGTTGATGCTGACAAGCTTTATCCTTGCACCAATTGCGGCATGGCCCCGCTCTCCCGGCCCATCGCTATGGGTAAGCTTCAGGCCTTGAGCGCGGGCGCAGAAATCGTCCGCAGAGAACTCACTGCCTAGAGCATAATTCCTTAAACCTGGATCAGTTTAAGGTAAAATTATGCTCTCATTTTAAAGTGTTAGGGCGAGTTTTGTGTGCCAAGTCTGGCACACGGCGCTCTCGTGCTGCAAGCAATGTCTTTTGTTCAGTGAACAAATACGCGGTTTCACGAAATCCGCACTCCGGAGTTGGCCGTTAGAGCATTTCACAGTCAAGTTGGATCAACTTGACTTCTTGATTATGTCAAGTTGGATCAACTTGACGCCCGTGATAATGCGACCAAATAAAGAATCTAGAGCGAGCGCTATGATCCAATCCGGACGTAAAACGCTCTAGCGGCCATCTCCCACACTTCAACCCGATACGGGGACCGAATGGATATATTTGATCAACCTCTGGAAATCGTGGACAGGGCGGCATTCCGCAATGGCATGTCGCGGCTCGGCTCAGCCGTAAGCGTCGTCACCACTGTTTTTGGCGGCAAGCGCTACGGTTTTACCGCCTCGGCAGTCTGCAGCGTCAGCGACACTCCGGCAACGCTTCTTGTCTGCATCAATCGGACAAGCTCGTGTTTTCCGGCTTTTGACAACGCGCGCCATTTCTGCGTGAACACGTTGACGCCGGGTCAGGAGGAGATCTCGGATGTCTTTGGCGGCAAGACGCCAGTTGCGGATCGGTTTGTGTTTGGCGAATGGGAAAAAGGTCTCACGGGTGTGCCGGTACTGGCCGACGCATCGGTAAGTTTCGAATGCGAGCTCACCAATGCCATTGAGCAGGCGACGCACCGCGTCTTCTTCGGGCGGGTCATCAATATTCGTGAGAACGACGAAAAGGCAACGCTATTTTACTGCAGACGACGCTATTTCGGGGGCTAAAGAACCGTCTCGGCACTGTATCCGTCACTTGGCGCCCGCCGCTTCGAAGATGTATGAATGTCCGGTATGCCTAAGGCAGCGGTTAAGCCGAGATATCCGTGCTTTATAACTCCTGCTCGTGATTAAACTTTTCGAATAGCAGAAAACGGCTTCAATTTCCGAAAAAAACATGATTATATAACTCAACAATTAATTGAAACCCATCTGCCTCAGAGAGTCTCGCTTGCAAACCGTCGATCATAACAAGAAGGATGGGTCGTATTTCGTTGAGGTGTTTTTCTCCGTACGAACAAGGCTGACAAAGGTCATTGACGGCTGCCTTAAAGACCGTGTGGAAACACAGGACCTTGTGCAGGACACTTTCGTCAGATTGTGGGAGCGAAAAGGCATTCTTGGCGATGTCCAAGATCTCAAAGGCTACTTTATACGCACCGGCCGGAATATTGCATTTGATTATCGCAGACGACTTCAACTCGCTCCCGTCATTGTCGATGTGCAAGAGCTTGAGTGGGTTCAGGATAATGCGCCATCTGCCGAACAGCATCTCATTTCTCGTGAAGAGCTCCTGCGATTGCAGAAGATTATCGCGAACATGCCGCCACGCGCACAGCAGGTCTTTATTTTGTATCGTATCGAGGGCATGACATATGCTCAGATCGGTGTGCAGCTTGGTATCTCACCTAAAACAGCATTCAATCACATGGTGACAGCACTTAAAAATTTGCAGGCTGAAAAATCATCTTTTGATCGTTTCTGACCGACGTTTTTTGTTTCGCGTGTCTTGCCGGAAAACCGCTTCATACTTTCAGGATGCGTCCACGTTAAGCGGCCTCTGTTCAACGCTCTGATATCTTATCTGCCGGAAGTGAATTGTGTCTAAGTCAGAAGAAAAGAATATTTCCAATCAAGCGGCACATTGGTTTGCATTGCTTCTGGAAGAACATGTTGAAGAGGCTGAACTGGCAGGTTTCAGAGTCTGGCTGGAGGTTGATAGCCGCCATGCGCAAGCATACTCCCGGCTTGAACAGTTGTGGAGCGGTGCAGGCATGGTGCCGGATCTGTCACAAACGCAGCTTTCCCGGAGAAAACTGTTGAAGGGTGGCGCTACAGGCCTCGCATTGCTTTTAGCTGGTGGTGGGTACTATCAATTCAGTGTAAACCGGCCCGATTATTATAGTGCAACCGGTAAGGTGGAAGCCGCAGTTTTGCCTGACGGATCGAAGCTGCGACTGTCGTCAGCGAGTTCGGTTTCAGTTCATTTCACAGAGCAGAAGCGTCTGGTGAAACTTATCGCCGGCGAGGCGTTTTTCGACGTTGCTCCGGATAATACACGTCCCTTTACGGTCAGCGCGATGCATGTGAACACCACAGCACTTGGCACTGCTTTTTCCGTTCGCCACGAAGATGACGGCGTAAGTGTCGTCGTCTCTGAGCACTCGGTCAGAGTGGAGACCCCTTCGCAGTCCGTACAGGTTGAAGAGCGTTATGCGGTGCGAAGTCGAGGGAACAATCTCAGCATTCCGGAACCAGCTGAGCTTGATACGAGGCTGTCGTGGCTTGATGGCCGTCTTGTCTTTATTTCCCGTCCGCTTGGCGAGGTTGTCAAAGAGCTGGAACAATGGCAGCGCGGAAAAATCATCGTCACCGATGCTGCATTGGCACAAAGACCGGTAACTCTGATCATCAATATTGAAAGAACGGATCAACTCACGCAAAAACTCGCCGAGGTACTGCCGGTCCGCGTCGAAAACTGGACGCCATTACTCACCCTTATTCGTCCGCTTTAAATTATTTTATTTTTTCCATTTTTTGACCGGGATTTTTCGACCAGCTCTTCGTCCTTATAGATAGAGGCGCCTTTTAACATGGCCGAAATCTTTTGAAGGAGACGTTTATGCTGGCAATAGTAACACGAACCGGATCCGGCTCGAAAATCCAGCAGGTCTTCAAAACCACACTGCTTGCATCGGCATTATATCTTGCATTGGTACCATATGGGGCGAAAGATGCTTTTGCTCAGGCGACAACACCTTACAGTTTCTCCATTCCTCCACAACCATTGGCACAGGCCTTAGTCCGTTTTTCTGCGGTCACCGGTGTAGATGTTGCCTTTGACGGAGCGTTACCATCAAACATCCGCTCAAACACCTTGCAGGGCACATATTCAGCGGCCAGCGGGCTGGGGCAACTTCTTGAAGGAACAAATCTGACCTATCGGTTCAGCGGCGCTTCAACCGCACTGATAATCAATCCGGCTCAAACGTCCGGTAATCGTCTCGGCGCTGTCGATGAAGGTACTGTTCTCCTTGATACAATTACAATTTCGGGCGGAACCGGTATAAGCGCTGCGGACGCACCATATCAAACGCCAGGATCAAGCGCCTATATATCCGCTGATGAGATCGAAGCACGGCGTGGCACATCACCGGGGGATATTTTTTCCGGCATTCCGGGCGTTCTGAACGGAGAATCGCGCAACTCCGGCGGAGTTGATGTCAATATCCGCGGTATGCAGGGGCAAGGGCGCGTACCGGTCATCGTGGATGGCGCTTCGCAGGAAGTGTCTGTGTATCGCGGTTATAACGGATCGCAATCACGCTCTTATATTGATCCTGATTTCATTGGTGGCATGGCTATTGAAAAAGGGCCAAGCAACGGTGCAGATGCCACCGGCGCAACGGGTGGTGTGGTACGCATCAGCACAATCAAGGCGGAGGATATTCTTCTGCCCGGTGAGACTTTTGGTGCACATCTCAAAGGAGGCTTTGTTTCCAATAGTTCGGCAGTTCCTGCTCTCGGCACGCCTGCGGGACAAGGCAGCAATAATGATACTGGTTTGGATCGCCCCGGCGCATTTGTCCCGACATCAGGTAATGGCAGCGTTGCCATTGCAAAAACATCCGAGAATTTCGATATAGTCGCAGCCTATGCCCGACGTAAAACCGGAAATTACCACGCGGGCACACATGGATATGATGCCGACCTCAGCAAATTCCGCCCTGGCGAAGAAGTGCTGAATACATCGACAGATAATACATCCTGGATGTTAAAAGGGAATTTTCGCTGGGATGGCGGACATTCGCTGGAGCTTGGCTATACCAAATATCTCAGCGAATACGGCGAGATTATGCCAACCCAATTATCTCTGTTTGGCGGTGTGCCATATCAGGGCTTTCTTAATAAAATTGATCTGGACACTTATACAGGCCGCTATGGCTGGAAGCCTGATGATAGTGACCTCTTTGATGTACGGCTTGATACATTTCTCACAAAAATGGATTTGCGTATCAATTCATCTTTGTATTCATCAGGCTACCCGATCGGGCTCGTTGATTATTATACAGGCCAGACACGCTGGGGTGCGACGCTTTCCAATACGTCTTTGTTCGCAACAAGCCTTGGTGATTTTTCATTGAACTATGGCACATCTTTCACCAGAGAGAATGTAGGCCTGCCGAGCGGCTACGAATTTGCATCAGCCGGTACAGCTGGCACTACGCCCGCACCACGAATGGGCAATCGCGAGGAATGGAGCGGTTTTGCCACAATGGACTGGCAGCCTCTTGATTGGCTGACACTTTCGCCAAGTTTGCGTTACTCCCGTTTTCATTCCTTTGATCGTGCACCAAAGCTCTCAAATGCCGGTGATCTGATATTCGGTTCACCGTTGGAGACTGAAGCATCGGGTTGGTCGCCGCTTGGCACTATCAAAATTGAGCCGGTTGATAATCTGCAACTCTATGCCAAGGCTGGCAGTGTTCTGCGATCGCCAAGCATTTTTGAATCCCTCACCAGCCTGTCCTTTACAGTACAGCCTGATGAAAATCCTATCCGTCCGGAGCGCAATCGCACTGTAGAACTGGGTATGAATTACATGGCGGATGATGCTTTCTTGGCTGGCGATAAGCTCAGGCTACATGCCGCTTATTTCGACAACCACGTCAAGGATTACATCACCCGGGCAGAAGGCACCGGTGGGCTGAGACGCATCAATCTCGACTATGCTGATATGCGTGGTTTCGAAGTGTCCGGAGAATATGACACTGGCCAGTATTTCGGAGGACTTGCCTGGAACCATTATACCCATGTCATGTTCTGTGCACCAGAAGGGGTAATGTCTGCACGCCATTCAACCTGTGCGCCGGGAGGCATCTATAATAGTTTTGCTGTTCAGCAAGTGCCGCCAAAGGATACTGTGGCCATTCATTTAGGGGGGCGTTTTCTGGACGACAAACTGACCCTTGGCGGACGTATGACCTATGTCGGAAAGCGTATGGTGAAAGGTCTCGGTGATGGTACAGTTGAAACCGGTTTAACGAATATCCGCCCCGGCAGCTGGAATCCCTATGTGTTGCTTGATGTCTATGCAACCTATGAGCCGAACGAAAACGTACATATGCGTTTCTCGGTCGATAATGTTACTGACCGCTACTATATGGATGCGCTGAGTGCCTCGCTGATGCCTGCGCCCGGACGCACTTTCCGGTTTGACCTCACAATCAAGCCATCCCTTGAGGGGGCATATAGTGGCGACGGATCACTGTTCTCAGGCTTGACCTCAACAAGCGAAACAGAAACTATGACCACGGACTGGACGGGCTTCTTTGTCGGGGCGAATATTGGCACGGACTGGTCGAAACTCAGCGGCACAACAACAGCCCTGAATGGCACATCCAATGCCTATGCCGCCAATGAATCGGCCGCACTCGATCTCTCCGGTGCGTCCTTTGGATTGCAGGCAGGTTATAATCACCAGTTTTCAAACGGCTTTGTTGCAGGCTTTGAAGCAGATATTTCAAAGCCAACCTTTTCAGGCAATCAAACAACCTATTCAACTGAATCCGCAGATTATAAGGATGGCACCATCCAGTCAGTGCAGGACTATCAGTATGATGTCGCGGCTTCTGCCAAGGCAAAATTTGGCTACGCCTTCAACAGGATGTTTGTTTACGGTACGGGCGGAATAGCACTGATGAATGAAGTGCAGACGCGGGATCAATATATTTCAACCGGTGCAACATCGTCTATGTTGGGTGGAACAGGAACGAAATTCAATTATTCTGAACAGGAAGAGGTAACCCGTCTCGGGTTCACACTCGGCGCTGGTATGGAATATGCTTTGAGTGATAAATGGTCGATAAAGGCTGATTATAACTACACAAGATTTAGTTCCAAAACATTCAATTTCGACGGTGCAGCTTCAGGTGTCGTTGCCCCCTATGATGAGCGTATTCGATGCGGTCGGGTTAACAGGCCTGCAGCATGCCCGCCAGGTTTCAACGGATTTCATAATGTCAGTTCAAGTGGTACGGGCGCAAAAATCGACGGTCGTAAAGCTGAAAATAAATTACAAAACCACAGCATCAAAGTGGGCTTGAACTATCGTTTCTAATCACTCTACTTTCAGAGAGATTGATGTATTGGGGCATTTCACCGTCAAGTTGAACCACTTGACGGTGAAGTGCTTTGCGTTCGAAGATGGCACAGTTCCTTTAACCTGCATCTGAACATAATTCGGGTTTTTGTGGCTATAAGAGCTGGCTTGATTTGCCCGAACAGTTTCGGGCATTTCTGTAAGGCAGTTTATTAGTGCCCCTAACAATCACGGATAATCCCTGATTACTGGGCTAGTTTTAGAATATTGAAATATAAGGCAAGCTATTAATTTTATGGTGCCGCTTACGTGACTCGAACACGTGACCCCATCATTACGAATGATGTGCTCTACCAACTGAGCTAAAGCGGCAGGGAGATGCTCCCGCACAGAATGCAATAATTTTATGCAGTCTGTTCGGGCGCGTGATAGCGAAATCTCATTCTGATTGCAAGGCGCAAAAGCAAAAAGAAGCGGTTTCCGTTATGCCATTCTCGAAGTTTAAAACTCCCTGATAAAATGAACAAGATTGTTTATTTTATCAGGGAGTAAATCTCAGCTATAGTACTGTTTTCTGAAGCGAATTGACGATCTTATTGAGCTTGGCAAAGCGCGGATTTTGCCTTTTTATATTGCTCAATCCAGCGTTCCACCAACTCTCCGGCGGGCAGCACTTCTTTGACTGCGCTGATCCCCTGACCGCAACCCCAGATATCTTTCCAGGCTTTAGCGCCGGTGGTGGCTTTATGGAAGTCCATTTTGCTCGGATCAGCCTCCGGTAAGTGATCCGGATCCATTCCTGCGGCTTCAATGGACGGGCGCAAATAGTTTCCGTGAATGCCGGTAAAATAATTGGAATAGACAATATCTTTCGCGCTGGATTGCACGATCATGTCCTTATAGGCATCAACGGCATTGGCTTCTTTGGTCGCAATAAAAGGCGAGCCGATATAAGAAAGATCCGCGCCCATTGCCTGTGCTGCGAGAATGGCACGCCCGCTGGAAATAGCGCCGGACAGGGCGACAGGACCATCAAACCATTCGCGGATTTCAGCAATCAGCGCGAAAGGGGACAGTGTTCCCGCATGGCCGCCGGCACCTGCGGCGACAGCAATCAGGCCGTCCGCGCCTTTGCGGATGGCTGAATTGGCATGGCGGTTATTGATAACATCATGCAGAACAACTCCGCCATAGGAGTGAATTGCAGCATTCACTTCCGGCACTGCGCCGAGAGAGGAAATAACAACCGGAACCTTATATTTGACACATAATTCCAGATCCTGCTGCAAACGCAGATTGGAGCGGTGCACAATCTGGTTGACGGCAAAAGGGGCGGCGGGCCGGTCAGGATTCTCCTGATTATATTGCTGAAGCCCTTCGGTAATCTCTGCCAGCCACTCATCCAGCTGTGTGGCGGTGCGTGCATTCAGCGCGGGAAATGCACCGACAATGCCGCTTTTGCACTGCGCCATAACCAGTGCAGGATTGGCGATGATGAAAAGCGGTGCACCGATTGCCGGTAAGCGCAGATTGTTTTTGAGAATATCCGGTAGAGCCATGTCGCAGTCCCGTAATTGACGTAAACGTAAACGGTATATTGCTGGTAAGGATTGCAGGATGTCAAAGGCAAAATATAAAAAACCGCATCATTTTAGTTCAGTGAAGCTTGGCGGTTGACTTATATGTAATATTTACTGTGAAATATGCAGAATGAACATGTTTATGCCATGCCGGCAATTTTACTAAAGATGCGCTGGTGCGGCATATTTCGGAAATAGAGGTTTTTTGCACAAATAGTCTTTGTGGAACAATATGTTAAGATCGTATATAATCTTTTTATATCCCCGTGATAGTTAGGATTTCATAAGACTTAAAAATAAGTTAATGCGTTGGTCTGCTTATTCGTGCATCAATAAGAGTAACAGCGCATCAAGCCGGTAGTAGGAAGGGACAATTTTGCAGGGCATCGAAAGTGCAATACGCAACGCTTTGACCAAAGCGGATTCGTCTGATCCGGCTATGCGCCAGCGGATTTATGAATCCGTCTGGAGCGCGCATGAACGCGCTATGGCCGCGAATGCCCAGCTTTCAGACCCGCAACGTGCTGAGCGGCGCGAGAAGCTGAAGGCCGCAATTTCCCATATCGAACAGGAAATGCGTGCGAATGCGAACCGTGTTTCTGATGAGGAAATGCTTGCTCCTGCGCCGCAATATGATGGCGGATTGGGCGTTCCTGATCTTGATCATAGTGATGTACGCTCTGAGGGTAAGGGCTCCCGTAAGCGTAAAAGCAAAGCGGAGGCCGAGCCTGATCTGGGTTATGAACAGGGGCTCAGCCAACCTGCAAAACCTAAAAAACGCAAAAAATCCCGTATTTTCTCTCTGGCGCTGCCATTGGCATTTTTGGTGACTGCCGGTTTGATCGGCTGGTCGCTCTATAATAGTTTTGTCACCATCGGGCCGGTAGGAAACGCACCGCTTTCGCAATCCGGCAATGCCGGTCCTGCGATGCAGGGTAATGAGGCTGACAGCAAAGACTGGGTGACGATTTTTACTCCTGCACAGCCGGATCGTATTTCTGTTCAGGGAAAAGCTACCGCTGAAATCGGCGGTTCCGGTAATGCCCGTTATGTCCGTATTAAATCGCCGACTGCAACAGATACGGCCAGTTTTGACATTGGTCAGGGTGTGCTGGATCAGCTTGAAGGCAAGCAGGCGACATTTGAAGTCATGGTGCGGAGCGACGACGGCGGAACCGTGCAAATGTCTGTCAGCTGCGATCTGGGCTCTCTGGGCGATTGCGGACGCAAGCGCTATGATGTGACCGACCAGCAAAGCAGTCTGCTGTTTGATCTTCCGGTTCCTGAAGTATCGTCGGCAAACAGTTCCGGTCGTCTTGTCCTGACCAGTGATATTAACGGCACCGGCAAAAGCGTCGATATTTATACAATCCGGGTTAAAACCGTAGAATAATCAATTGACCGGAGCATTATCCGGCAGCAGCTGCATCAGATTTTGTATGATGTCAGCCTCTGCAGGTGGTTTGTCCCAGCGCAGTCTGGAAATGCGCGGAAAGCGCATAGCCAGTCCTGATTTATGGCGAGTGGAGCGGTTCAATCCTTCAAAGGCAACCTCTACAACAAGCCCGTGCTGCCGGTCTGCCCTGACAGCCCGTACAGGCCCGAAACGCTGAATTGTATTCTCCCGTACAAAACGGTCGAGCTGTTTCATTTCCTCATCGGAAAAGCCGGAATAGGCTTTGCCGACGGGGAGTAACTGTGCCTGTTCACTGGCATCAGACCAGACTGCAAATGTAAAATCGGAATAATAGCTTGAACGCTTGCCATGACCGCGCTGGGCGTAAATGAGAACCGCGTCGATAATATAGGGATCGCGTTTCCATTTGAACCACGGGCCTTTTGGTCGCCCTGCACTGTAAACGCTGTCCGTACGTTTGAGCATCAGCCCTTCAATCACGGCATGAGGCGGGTGGTTGCGCAGGTGCCGCAACTCGGCAAATGTCTGAAAAGTGAGCAGTGGCGAAAGATCAAAATAAGACGGATCAAGCTCTTTGATAAAGTCTTCCAGATGCTGCCTTCTTTGCGCAAAAGGCAGATTGCGCAAATCCGATCCGGTGAGACGGTTGCCGCGATGCAGCAGATCATAGACACGGATGAAGGCAGGATAATCCTGCAATTGACGGGCAGTGACGGTTTTACGATTCAGCCTTTGCTGCAAGGCATTGAAAGAGGCTGGCTCTGTTTTGCCGTCTGCATGACGGATCAGCAACTCTCCGTCGAGAGCGCCTTCAAAACGGATGGCTGAGACAATATCGGGAAAGGCATGGGTAATATCATCACCGCTGCGGGAATAAAGCTTTTTGACCCCGTTTTCACTGACGGCCTGTACGCGGATACCATCCCATTTCCATTCTGCCGCAAAATCCTCCGGTGTGAGTTTCTCTGTTTCAACCTCATCCAGCGGTGTTGCCAGCATGACGGGACGGAACGGTGCCGGATTATCATTTTCCGGTTTGCTGCTGCTGCCGTCGAGCCAGCTGAACAGACTGAGATAGGGCGGGGTCAGCCCGTGCCACAATTCCTCAATCTCGCTGGGTTCAACCTGACCGAAATCCGCAAGTGCCTGCTTTGCCAGCCTTGCGGAAACACCGATCCGTAAGCCGCCGGTGACGAGTTTCAAAAGAGCGTATCGCTCAGAGACATCAAGCGCATCCAGCAAAGTCTCAACCAGTTGCGGCGCGGCATTGCGCGATGTTTGCTGGAGTGTTGTGATAATCGTGCCGAGGGACAAGTCATTGACCAGCTGCACATTATCGGCTGCAGGCCAGATCAGAGAAATCGTCTCCGCGAGATCGCCGACATAATCATAGGAATAGGCGAATAATTCACCATCGACGCGTGTCATGGTCAGTGCACGCAACAGTGCGGGCTTTACGCTGTTTAACTCAAGTGTGCCTGCCAGCGCGGCTAGTGCGTAGCCGCGGTCAGGATCAGGTTGCGCGCGGAAATACTCAGTCAGCAATAGCAGCTTTTCATTGCGGCGCGGCGTGAGCACCAGCCTGTCGAGCAATGCGGCAAAGGCTTTCATATATCTGCCTCATCTTCATAGCCGACGAGATGCAATGGTTTCGCTGCAATGGAGTTGAGAGTGCACCAGCGTACAAGAGCTTCCTCGCGCCCGTGTGTCACCCAAACTTGCGAAGGGGAGAGTTCCGTGATTGTATCGGTCAGCTCATCCCAGTCGCAATGGTCGGAAAGGATCAGTGGCAATTCAATGCCGGATTGTTTGGCTCTCTGGCGGATACGCATCCAGCCGGAGGCATAACAGCTGACAGGATCAGGAAACCGTCTTGACCAGCGGTCAGCCATTGCAGCGGGCGGGGCAATAATCAGGCTGCCCGCGAAATCTGTTTTTTGATGTACTGTTTCTGAAGTTGCAGGACGGAGTTCTCCGAGGGCAACACCCTGAGACTGGTAATATTGGCAAAGCTTCTCCAAGGCACCATGCAGATAGATGGGGGCATCATAGCCGGCTTGACGCAGCAGGCTGATGACCCGCTGTGCCTTGCCAAGCGCATAGGCGCCGACAATATGGCTGCGCTCGGGCAAAAGCTGTAAGGATTGCAGCAGCTTGGCAATTTCATCGCTTGGTTGCGGATGCCGGAAAACCGGCAGACCGAAAGTAGCCTCGGTAATGAAGACATCGCAGGCCACGGGTTCAAAGGGTGTGCAGGTTTTGTCCGCAACACGTTTATAATCGCCGGAGGCGACAATTCTGGTTCCTTGATATTCCACCGCAATCTGTGCGGAACCTAATACATGGCCCGCTGGATAAAAGGTGACCGTAACACCGTTGATACTGAGCGATTTTCCGTAATCAGCGATCTGACTGGTGCGCGCATAATGCTCGCCAAACCGGATGCGCATAATATCCAGCGTCTGGTTTGTAGCCAGCACATGATTACTGCCTGCACGGGCATGATCGGCATGGCCATGGGTAATCAGCGCGCGGTCAACCGGTCGCACCGGATCGATATAGAAATCACCGGCCGGACAATAGAGCCCCTCAGGGGCAGGGTGCAGCAGCTCTTCGGGACGCATGGAAATAACATAGGCCGGATGCAGCTTTAAACAAGACCATAGCCGGTGCGGATCAATGCGGCAGACTGTTTGCCGTGAGCACTAAAATTGAACCTGTTTTGGCTGTGTGAAATCCGTTCGGGTTGCAAAAAAAATATCTTGTCAAATGCCCCGCATCACTGCATATCGCGTGCTCTGCAACAAATGCGGTAAGAATGGCGCGGGCATTTTTCTCTTCCGGTGATCTGATAGCGGATCACCGTGCTCATTATGCGGTCATGATGTCTGAGGCGGGAGACCATTCCGCAGCAGCCGACCTGATGCGCCAATCGCTTGATTATCTGACATCCCAATTCCGGCAATGGCCTGCGGGTCTGTTTATGCTCAGCGAAATGCATGAAAATGCGGGCGAAACAGATGAAGCTGTGGCTCTCTGGCGACAGCTGCTGAAGCTTGATCCTGAAGACCGTTTTGGCGCGGGACTGAAGCTGGCACAATGCGGTCTTGGCGAAACGCCGGATGCAGCACCGCCTGCCTATATTGAGGCACTGTTTGATGCCTATGCACCGGATTTCGAGGAATCTCTGGTCGATAAGCTGCAATATTGCGGGCCGCAAAAACTGGCGGAACTGATTACCAGACATTTTCCGGAGCGCAGCTATCAGCATGTACTGGATCTGGGCTGCGGCACCGGTCTGATGGGAGAGGAAATCCATCAGCGCAGCGGTTTGCTGAGCGGTGCGGATCTCTCAGAAGCCATGCTGAAAAAGGCGGATGAGAAGCAGATCTATACAAGGCTGATTAAGACAGATGTAAATCAGTGCCGCAAGACGGATCTGGTCGATGAGGCCCTGCCACAACCGGATATGATCCTTGCTGCCGATGTGTTTATTTATATCGGCCAGCTGGAGCGCGCTTTTGCTCTGGCAGCGGAATGTTTACGGAGAGGAGGGGTGTTTGCCTTCTCGGTGGAAACACATGACCGGTCTGAAGCGCAGAGTTCAGACGGTTCATGTGATGATATGATTTTGCAGCCGTCTTTGCGTTTTACCCATTCTGCCCGCTATATCGAAAATTTATTACAAGTCAGTCGTTTTGAATTGCTGGATTATCAGCGCATTGCTCTGCGTCTTGATCGCGGAGAATATCTCGATGGTTATGTCTTTCTTGCCCAAAAATGCTGAGCCGGTACAGTTTCGGTTTTCTGTTGTCTGAACAGAGATCAATCCATGACGCTTTAAGCACAAACGGGACTTCACACCTGTCGGGATGCACCCTACATTCACCCTGTGAAACCAATATCCGCTGCCGATAAATCTTCCGGTCAAGATGTTCTGCCCGCTGTCTTTGCACAGTGGTTTGCGGATAAGGGCTGGCAGCTGCGCCAACACCAGCGTGAATTGCTGGAGCGCAGTCTGGCGGGGCAGTCCACATTGCTGATTGCACCTACAGGAGCCGGTAAAACGCTGGCCGGTTTTTTGCCTGCACTGACTGATCTGACATTGCGTGCACAGAGCGGTGTGCGTAATCAGCCGCGCCGTTCCGGTATTCACACGCTTTATATTTCGCCGCTCAAAGCGCTGGCCGTTGATATTGAGCGCAATCTGGCGAAGCCGGTTGCGGAAATGGTGCTGCCGGTAACTATTGAAACCCGCACAGGGGATACGCCTGCCCATAAAAGGCAGCGGCAGAAACTGGCACCGCCGGATATATTGCTCACCACACCGGAGCAACTGGCTCTGTTACTGGCGGGCAAAGATGCGGCAGATTTCTTTGCGGATTTGCGTTTTGTAATTTTTGATGAGCTGCATGCGCTGGTTACTTCAAAACGCGGGCAGTTGCTGGCACTGGGGCTGGCACGGCTGCGCAATCTTGCACCGCAGATACAGACAATCGGCCTGTCGGCAACAGTGGCAGAGCCGGATGATCTGCGTCGCTGGCTGGTTGCGCAGGGCGATACTCCTGCACTGGCCGGACTGGTTACTGTGCAGGGCGGAGCAAAGCCGGAGATCAGCATATTACAATCCGGTGAGCGGATACCATGGGCCGGTCACAGTGCCGGCTATGCACTCGGCGATGTCTATGAACTGATCCGGCAATTCCGCACGACATTGATTTTCGTGAATACCAGATCGCAGGCCGAGCGGATTTTTCAGGAGCTCTGGCGTATCAATGAGCTGACCTTGCCCATTGGCCTGCATCACGGTTCGCTGGATGCCACACAGCGCCGTCGTGTGGAGGAGGCAATGTCCCGCAATGCTCTGCGTGCAGTTGTGGCGACCTCGACCCTTGATCTGGGGATCGACTGGGGTGATGTCGATCTGGTTATCCATATTGGTGCGCCGAAAGGTGCCAGTAGACTGGCACAGCGTATCGGGCGCTCCAATCATCGTATGGATGAGCCAAGCCGTGCGGTTCTGGTGCCTGCAAACCGTTTTGAAGTGCTGGAATGCAATGCGGCGCTGGTGGCCAATGTGGAAGGGGTGCAGGATACACCGCCTCTGGCCGACGGGGCTCTGGATGTGCTGGCGCAGCATATACTCGGCATGGCCTGTGCCGAACCGTTTCATGCGGATGTGCTCTACGCGGAAATATGCTCGGCAGCACCCTATCGGCATTTATCCCGTCATCAGTTTGACCGTGTGCTGGATTTTGTGGCAACCGGTGGCTATGCGCTGCGTGTCTATGAGCGGTTTGCAAAAATCCGCCCGATGCCGGACGGGCGCTGGCGTGTCAGCAATGGCAAAGTTGCCCAGCAATATCGCCTCAATATCGGTACGATTGTTGAAGCACCGGAACTGAATATCCGCATGATCCGTAAGGGGCGCAAACTTGCAGGAAGCGCCGCCAGCTCCATGCGCGGAGGGCGGATATTAGGGCGTATCGAAGAGTATTTTCTCGAAACGCTGACACAAGGCGATACGTTCTTTTTTGCAGGTCAGACTGTGCGATTTGAAGGTATCCGCGACAATGAATGTCTGGTGTCGCAGGCCTCCGGCGAGGATGCGAAAGTGCCGGTCTATGCGGGCGGGAAATTTCCGCTCTCAACCTATCTGGCCTCGGAAGTCCGTGCGATGCTGGCGGATGATAAGAGCTGGCAGCAATTGCCGGATCAGGTGCGTGACTGGCTGCAATTGCAGCGTGACCGCTCTCTGTTACCGGCACAGAATGAACTGCTGGTCGAAACTTTTCCGCGCCAGAACCGGTTTTATATGGTGTGCTATCCGTTTGAAGGCAGGCTGGCGCATCAGACATTGGGGATGTTGCTGACGCGACGGCTGGATCGGGCAGGTGCACGGCCGCTGGGATTTGTGGCAACGGATTATTCGCTGGGGCTGTGGGCGGCGCGTGATCTGAACGCGATGATGGAAGATGGTGAATTATCGCTGGACGCATTGTTCGATCAGGATATGCTCGGGGATGATCTGGAAGCATGGCTGGATGAAAGCTATTTGCTAAAACGCACTTTCCGCAATTGTGCGTTGATTTCCGGCATGATTGAACGGCGTCATCCGGGTAAGGAAAAGACCGGCAGGCAGCTGACGATTTCCACCGATCTGATCTATGATGTGTTGCGCAGCCACGAGCCGGATCACATTTTACTGCAGGCTACACGGGCAGAGGCAGCAGCGGGGCTGCTGGACATTGCCCGTCTCGGAACAATGTTGCAGCGTGTACGCGATCACATTGTTCATCGTAACCTGCCGCATATTTCGCCTTTGGCATTGCCTGTGATGCTGGAAATCGGCAAAGAACGGGTTGCCGGAACAGATGACGATTTGCTGGAAGACATGACCCGTGAGGCACTGGAAAATTGACAAGTGTGATTAAGCAGGCGCATCAGGGCGGCGCGGATATTCTCATCAATGATACGCTGTGTCATCTTGATCCGCGCGGGGCATTATACCTGCCGTCATACCGGACGCTGGTGGTGTCTGATCTGCATCTGGAAAAAGGGTCGTTTTTTGCTAAGCGCGGCATGATGCTGCCGCCCTATGATACGCTGGTCACATTAGAGCTGCTCAAGACCATCATTGATGATTATCAGCCGACATGTGTCATCAGTCTCGGAGACAGTTTTCACGATTGTCAGGGAGCATCGCGACTGGCGGATGAGGCATCCGGTTTGCTTCGCCAAATGATGAAAAGCCGCCAATGGTTATGGATTGAAGGCAATCACGATCCGGTGCATCCGGCGGGGCTTGAAGGGGAGAGCATGGCGCAATTCAGGCTTGGCGGTCTGATCTTCAGGCACGAGCCGCTTGCGGGTGACAATGCCGGTGAGGTGGCAGGTCATTTGCACCCCGCTGCAAAGATTATCCGGCAGGGGCGCAGTGTACGGCGCTCTTGTTTTGTCAATAATGGGTGCCGCCTGATCATGCCGGCATTTGGTGCCTATACGGGTAGCCTTAATGTGCTGGATAAGGCATTCCGCGGGCTGTTTGATGTGAGTGGTTTTGACGTGCATTTGCGCAGTGAAACGCGGATATTCACTGTACATCCGCGTTTTTTACGACCTGACTAATTAGAGCGGTTTACGCCCAGATTGGATCATAGCGCTCGCTCTAAATTCTTTATTTGGTCGCATTATCACTGCCGTCAAGTTGATCCAACTTGACTGTGAAATGCTCTAGTCTTTACGGAACAACAATTGTCCGAGCCAGCCTGTGAGACCGGCGAGAAAAACAGCAAACAAACCATAGGCAAGGCTATATTGATGCGCCGCCTCAAAAATCTGCTGTTCGAGACCGGCTTTGACAATATTGAGGTGGGTATTGGCTTCCCCGATGAACACGCCATGGCGGAACAGCAGCGCACGGGCTTTATGCCGCCCGACCGGCACATTGGTTGAAAGCGCCAGTGTTGCGCGGAACAAGGTTTGCGAAACAAATTCGACCGAGCCGACTTTCTGGCTGTAAAGTCCCTGACGGGATTTCAGATCGCGCAACTCCTGCCCGAAGCGCATAGCATTCGGATCTGTCAGCGTGCCATATTCAGGGTTCAGCGCGAAATAATTGACGCCGAGCGAAAGCTGGCGATAGGTTTTCTCGTCGGTAATATCCTGCAGCGGTCGCGTGGATGCCAGAGAATAGGAAAGCGGCACAGATGTGAATGTTTCTGAATCCGCATTGACCCAGACACCGAGATAACGTGATTTTTCACGAACGACGAGATTACGCTGCGGGCCTTCCAGCACCACGATAATATCGTAACGTCCTTGCCTACGGATCAGCGGATCAGCATTGTCCAGCGCACCGAAAATCGTCAGATTGGTGCCGCTGAAATTGGAGGCAATGGCAATCGTTTCTGTCGAAAGGCCGATCTCAATTGTTTCCGGCAATTGCTGCGGGTCCTGCAGATTGGTGACCGCAGCCATTTCCTGTCCGCGCTCTTTTATCCGTGTCGCGGCATTACCGCTCTGGAGCGGTATCAGTGCGGTGAGCAAAACGGTTGCGAGTAAGCTTTTGCGGATGATCTGTTTCATCTTACTCATCCGCAAAGCCGATGGAGAAAAGATTATCCGGCTGAATGAACAGGCCGAAAGCCAATCGCAGAGCAACGGCCAG
The DNA here is from genome assembly GCF_041929865.1 of Pseudochrobactrum lubricantis. NCBI lineage: Bacteria > Pseudomonadati > Pseudomonadota > Alphaproteobacteria > Hyphomicrobiales > Brucellaceae > Pseudochrobactrum > Pseudochrobactrum lubricantis. Next base: position 135,060 of record NZ_JBHEEE010000001.1, on the reverse strand, counting down.
AACCAGCAATGCCAGCAGCATACGCAATTGTTCACCGCGCAATTTGCGTCCTGCTCTTGCGCCATATTGCGCGCCGATCACGCCGCCGACCATCAGCAAAAAGGCCAGTACAATATCAACAGTATGGTTATTGGTTGCCTGCATCACCGTTGTGAATGCGGTCACAAAAGTGATCTGAAACAGCGATGTACCAACAACCACATTGGTCGGAACGCGCAGCAGATAAATCAGCGCCGGAACCATGATAAAACCGCCGCCGACACCCATAACGGATGAGAGCAGGCCGATACAAAAACCGATGGCCAGTACCGGAATAATACTGACATAGATCATCGAGGCGCGGAAACGCGCCTTGAACGGCATACGGTGAATCCAGTTATGTTGCCCCGAGCGGCGGACATCCGGTGCTTTGCCGTCTTTGTTGCGGCGCAGGGTGCGCCAGCTTTCAACGGCCATCAGACCGCCGACAGAGCCGAGAAAGACCACATAAAGCAGGGAGATAATCAGATCGAGCTGACCGAGATCACGCAACAGCGAAAATATGTAAATACCGATCAGAGAACCGACAAGACCGCCGATCACCAGCAATATGCCAAGCTTGAAATCCAGCGTCCGGCGTTTGAAATGCGTAAGCGCGCCGGAAACGGAGGAGGCGATAACCTGATTAGCGCCAGTGGCAACAGCAATAGCGGGCGGTATATTGTAGAAGATCAGCAGAGGAGTAATCAGAAATCCGCCGCCAACGCCGAACAGACCTGACAAAAAGCCGACAGCCGCCCCCATGCCGAGAAGAACCAGCATGTTGACTGAAATTTCTGCTATTGGCAGATAAATACCCACGACCCACTACCATTATTATGACACTGCCGGAGATTGAAATCTGTATCCCTTTATCCGGTGTACAGCTAAGCTCCCCGCAGAGTTCTCCCGAAAATAATACCCGGCCTATCGTCAGACTTTGCAGCTTTTCGATGGCGGCGGGCGGTTATTCTTCGTGACCTGACAGAATTCTGAGTTTAACCGCCATTTGCGGCGTTAAACCTGAAAATACATATGCTGATGTCGTTTTTTGCGTGCTTTTTGAATGCAACACACCCATCGTCGCAAAAAACTGTTAATTTTCTGCGCCTTTGGCCGCGCCAAGTCAAACCATCACTGTGCATAAGATGATGCGAAACCGTCAGCCTGAATGGTCACTAGAGATTGTGTGCGGCAGGTGTTGCAGTTAGGCCGCAATTTTATACGCAACGGCCATAAAAATACCCCTCTGCCAGCACGGCAAAGGGGTATGATTTCTTGTTATTGCTGATTGTTGCCGGTGCAAATCAGCTGTTTTTGGCGAGCAGTGCTTCAACCAGTTTCTGATCCACTTCGCCGGTCGGCTTCATGCCATTGGCTTTCTGAAAAGCGGAAATCGCTTCTCTGGTCTTGTTGCCCATAACGCCGTCTGCCGTGCCTGCATCATAACCGTTTTTCTGCAGGATCAGCTGAATATTACGGACGGCTTTCTTCATATCGACGGAAGCTGTAGTGACAGCTTTGTCATCAGCCCAGGCATCCGGAATGCTGACCGAGTTGGCATCCTCAATCATGTCCTTCGGCTTCCAGAGCTTTGTCAGGTTGATTGCCCGCTCCAGTTGTTCAGGCTTGAGGGATTTTGCAATCTGATCGCGCTTGTCAGCCGCATCCGTATCACCGGCATTGGCAGCCAATGCGAACCATTTATAGCTTTCTTCCAGATTTTGCGTGCGACCCAAACCCTTAGCGGTCAGAATACCCAGATTATACTGGCTGTCTTTTACGCCGAGTTCTGCAGCGCGGAAGAACCATTTGGCGGCATTGTCATGATCTGCCTTACCGTCCGGCCCCATAGCATAGAGCACGGCAAGATTATGCATAGCGCTGGCATTGCCCTGTGCAGCGGATTGTTCATAGAGTTGTGTTGCCTTGATCGCATCGCGCGGCATACCAAGGCCTTTTTCGTTGAAATTGGCAAGGCGGTACTGGGCAGGTGCAAAACCGCGTTCCGCAGACAGAGCATACCATTTGGCAGCTTCCGCAAAATCGCTGGCAACACCGCGGCCGTCTGTATAGCGCATACCGATTTCATAAAGAGCACGGGCATCGCCGCTTTCAGCAGCATTGCGCAGGGCAATTGGTCCGGCTTCTTTCGGCACTACAGGCACTGCGGTCAGTTTCGCCGTTGCAGCAGCTTCGCTCTTTTGTGGCAGGCTTTGCGTTGTCGTCTGATCGGGTGTTGTTGTCTCAGCCTGAGCCGTGTGAACCGGCGTGTTGTTTGCAGGCAGTTCCGGCATTGGCTGCATGTCCGGCGCGGCTGCTACCGGCGGATTAATGACAACAGGTTTGATAACGGCCTGCGTGCTGCCGGTCATTGGTCTGGCAGAGAGAGGCTCTGTCGGAAATTCGCGTGACCCAAGCGGCTGCGCTTCTGTACCGTCATAAACCGGACCATGGTTCAGGCTGGCAATCTGAAGCGTGGATGCAGTCTGCTCTTCCGACTGCGCCGGATTATCAAGCGTGGTGATTGTCGGCAAAGCAGGTTTCTTGTCTTCAATCACAGCCGGAGCGGTATTAACCGGTGCAGGCTGCACACTGGCCAAATCCGGTGATTGCGGAACAACGCTGTCCTGCTTTTCAGTCAGATAGCTGTTGCCAAGCTGCAAGCCGGTTACAGCAATGATGATGGCGCCGATAGCCAGCAGAAGCGGCTTGCGCAGGGAGCGCTTTGGCTTGTCTGGAGCAGTCGTGCGGTCTTCATCGGATGTGATGTCGCCGCCCAGAGTACCGTCGCTCAGGTTCTGATCGCGCAGGCGTCCGGTTTCATCCGCTGCAGCTTGCGCCGCACGGCGTGCCGCGCTGATAAGATCGGATTTGCCGGAGGAGGGATTATGATCCGGCCCGCGGCCACGCTGTTCATCGCGAACACGGCGGATAATGGCGTTGAGATCCGGCATTGCCGCAAGGGTCTGATCGGTGCTTTCTTCTTCGGATTTGACCGGAATACGGTTTGCCGCAGGCGGCGTATCCAGTGTCATCAGATCCGCGTCTTCAATCTCAAAAGCATCGGTTGTTGCCGAAGTCGGGATGTTTGGCTTGGAACGGCGCACAGCCTGAGCCAGACCGCTCAGCAATGATTTGCGTGCTGTACCGGTTGTTTCGGCCTCTGTATCTGCAGCCATTTTCTCCGGTGCAGGATTGGCAGCGGATTTGACAGCGGCACGTGCAGCTTCAATAGCCGCCGCAGCCGGTGACGGCACGGCGGAAAATGCTGCATTGCGAGAAGAATTGCCTGTTGTTGGTTCCGGATCATTGCCCCATTCGGGAATAGAGAACTGGCTGGTGAAGCGTGTTGCATTATTCTGGTCGCGCGACTGAGCTGCAGGACGCGAAGGCTGCGCAAAAGGTGGCTTCTGCAGATTGTCTTTTTCAATCTGTCCAAGACGCTCGGCGATTTTCAATAATGTATCATGTACCTTGTTAAAGGTACGGCTGTTACGCTCATCCGTATCACGGGTCAGCTGTTCCAGCGCCTTGAGATCATCGGCAAGCTGGCGGGCAAAATCTGTGTCGCGGGAAGGGCCTTTGTCTACAACCTGACGTATGGCTTCCTCTGCGGCTTCACGGGCAGCGCTCAGAACTGTGTCGCGGTTAATGTCGATGGCGCGTTCAATCACATCGAGACGCGGCTTGATCTCTGCCAGTTCAGGCAGCAGGCTTTCCGGCTTGCTGAGCTGTTCTGTGATAAAACCAAGCTGCTTTTCGAGATTGCGCATCAGCTGCTGATCGGCAGCCGGTGCTGCAGGCACAGCCTGCAAAACAGCGGTTTGTTCCGAGACCTGACGGGTAATGAGATCGAGGCGGTTTTCCAGCGCCTGAATAAAGCGGTCATCATTCAGCGCGGTTTTATGGGCGCTGTTGCGATATTGCTCGTCCAGATGACTGGTCAGATCGGCAAAACGGCGGTCGAGTTCTTCAAAAACTGCGTTTTCCTGCTCCGGCTGCTGGCGATGATAGCTGGTCGCAAGAATTGCGCGGCTGATTTCATCCAGACGTTCGTCCAGCTGACGCAGGGAGTGGCTCTGATTGTCCGGCAGCTGTTCAATGGTATGGCGCAAATCATCGAGGCGTGTCGTGATCGCATCCAGAGCCGGATCAATATGTGCCGACTGGCTTGCATGGAATTTTTCAGTCTGCTGCTGTTCAAAATTGTCAAAGCGCTCATCCAGCGCATCCCAGCGATGGCTCATACGGCGCAGGGATTCTTCCCGTGCCAGAGTCTCAACAGTCCGCTTCAGTTCTTCAAAATCACGACGCATAATTGCATCGGTATTCGGGCTGTTATTGGCGGACAGATTGCTGGTGCCTGCGATAAAGCGGTCGGCAGCGGAAAGGCGTACCGGATTGTGCTGCACACCTGTATCAGACAGATGCAGTTTTTCGCTGATTGCTGCTGCCTGTCTCAGTTCTGTACGGGCGCGCAAACGCTGTAATTCGTCGGCAATGGCAGCCAGAGCTTCCTTGTGCGGATTGTCCGCAGAAGCCGGTGCAGATGCTGCCCGTGGTGCAACTGCCGGATCATTGCGAAGAAATTCAAGAGCATCAGGTGATGCCGTTTCATCGGCAGCCTGTGTGTGACGGGAAAAGTCTTCCGCCTCGCGCCGCTCGACAAGATGATTTTCAAGGGCGGACAAAGTGCGGTTCAATTCCTCAAGCGACGCAAGCGGACGGCGCTCACGGCGCATATTCAGATTATCGAGAGGAGACCGCTGATTTGTCATCGCCGTTTACACTTTTCAAACTGTGCGCCTTAAAGGAGCTGGTCAGATTGTCCGTTTGTTTTCGCCTGCAGGTCTTGCTGGCGGATCAAAGCAGGGTCTTTGTTGAGGTGGTTGCAAGGCACCACACAAAACACAGATTTTGCCTCAGACACAGTTTTGTCGAAACGTGGTAAATAAGCGGTTAATTTTGGTGATAATTCTTAACTTTATCTTTGTTTGAGAATGAGTGCATTCTCATTAACCGGTAGAGACACTGGTGCTCAGGATATCCGCAAGGGTGGCAGGCGGACTTTGAAACGATTATGTTTTTAAGGATATGCTGATTTATGTAATGCAATTTTCATTTAATAAAAAAAGCCCCGCCTCATAGAGGCAGGGCTTTAAGTTCCGCTTGTGATCGTTAACGATCTGCAGATTAGAACTTGTAGTTTACGCCGATGCGTACTTCATTGAAGCGAGTTTTGAAGTTACGTTCTGAATGAGCATTCGGGTAGTTAGGGTCTACAATTGTAACTTTGTTTTTGCCAAGATCTGTAAAGAGGTATTCACCCTTTACAGTCCAGTTGTCAGTTACCGCATATTCAAGACCAGCACCAACTGTATAACCTACAGAAGTTTTGGATTTTTCAGTATTAAAGGCAGGTTTATTACCGCTGGAGCCTGTAGTGCAGGCATAACCTGTGCCTGAAAGTGTTGCACTGCGATCATAGCAACCGAGAGTGTGCTTTACGTCAGCCCAAGCGAGACCACCCGTTACATATGGGAGGAAACGATCTGCTGCGTAGCCGAGACGCGCACGAACTGTTCCGTGTGTACCAATCTTATCGCGTGTATAGTACGGGCTATCTTTATTAATAGCTGTGCCATCCCAGTTTTTCTTAATGGCACCAAATGTTACATCAGCTTCTGCACCGAGAACAATGTTGTTATCAAACTGCCAGTTGTAACCAGCTTGCAAGCCGCCAAGACCACCTTTCAGTTTTTTTTCAGGGGAATCTGCAGGCTTAGGATGATCCACATCACGTGTTTTACCCCAGCCGTAACCGGCATGCGCACCAATATACGCGCCAGACCAGTTGAATGTTGTGTAATCCTGAACCGGTGCTGGTTCTGGAGCGGAAACAATAGCGTCTGCCGCGAAAGCCTGACCGGACAGTATAGTCATGGCGAGAAGGGCTACGATTTTTTTCATATCAAAAGTCCGTTCGTTAAAGAATTTGAACTGACCATACTGGTAAAAAAATTAATGAACACCCTAAAATTATAGTTTAAGAATTGCTAACCAATATTTGCCAGGTTGCTGAAATATCTTGTTTTTCCATAATAATGGACGCGTGAATACACTTAAAATGTATTAACTGATTGAAAATCAAAATGTTAAATTATTTTAGAATAAAGTAATTTTATATTGATTTAGTATATTTTAGATTTTCTTTATATATTGTTTATTGGTTTTTACAATTACTTATGTTGCAAAAATGTATCTGTTTTTCTGTGTGAATTCTAAATTTATTTTCTGAAAAACTGTGGTTTTCATTCAAAAAACCCATTTTTGAAGAATCGAGCAGCAGTTTTGGGGTGTTTAAACAGTATTTCCTTTTCAGAGGTCTCTGTTTGGTGCAGCCGGTGGCAGAATGCGGAATTTAAATTACGAATTTTTATTTTTGACGTTTACGCAAACGTCAAAATTTATTAGGCTGGAGTCCGAAGGTGCCGTAAAGTTTTTTACTGTCTCATAAAAATGACGGTTTTCACGCAAGAGTGCATACTGTCAGACAGCTCCCGTGATAGGCTGTTAAGGTAGCATGGGAAAGCGAGCAGATACTGCCGGAGAGGAGTCCGGTCGTATCAGGGCAGAAAGAGAACGGCACCACAGAATGCAGATCAGTCTGTGTTCTGAATGTTTGAATGACAACGCGCGGGAGAGGTGGCGTCTTCATGAGTACCTCCGCCCGCATTCCGGCAGAGCAATCATCTGCCGACGTCAAACTTGGAGGAAGTGCATGCCAGTCTATCGCGCGCCGGTTCGGGATACACAGTTTATTCTGAATGATGTTTTGGGCGTCCAGTCCCGTAATGATCTGTCGTCTTATGCGGAAATGAGCGCAGACACGATTGAAGCTATTTTGCAGGAAGGCGCGAAGCTCGCCGAGCAGACATTGTTCCCTGTCAATTATAGCGGGGATCGTGAGGGCTGCGAACGTCTGCCCGATGCTTCTGTGAAAGTGCCGCAGGGTTTCAAAGAGGCTTATGACCAATATTGCGCCGGTGGCTGGGTTGGTCTTGCCGCGCCGGAGGAATTCGGCGGTCAGGGGCTGCCATATCTGCTGCATACGGCTGTTGGTGAGTATATGTCATCGGCCAATATGGCGCTGATGATGTATCCGGGTCTGACGCAGGGTGCGATCGCGGCGATTATTACGCATGGTACCGATGAGCAGAAGCAGGCTTATCTGCCCAAGATGATTGAAGGCCGCTGGTCAGGCACCATGAACCTCACCGAACCGCATTGCGGTACGGATTTGGGCTTGCTGCGCACCAAAGCTGTGCCGCAGGCGGATGGCTCCTACAAAATTACCGGCTCGAAGATTTTCATCTCCGCCGGTGAACACGGTATGACTGATAATATTATCCATCTGGTGCTGGCGCGTATTGAAGGCGCACCGGAAGGTAATAAAGGTATTTCGCTGTTCATCGTGCCGAAATTCAATCTTGATGCCAATGGCGAAGCAGGCACGCGCAATGGTGTGGCTTGCGGCTCTATTGAAGAAAAGATGGGTATTCACGGCAACTCAACCTGCGTGATGAATTATGATGACGCGACAGGCTTCCTGATCGGTGGTGAAAACAAAGGCCTGCGTGCCATGTTCACCATGATGAATGAAGCGCGTCTTGGTGTGGCGCTGCAGGGTCTGTCGATTGCCGAAACCGCCTATCAGAATGCTGCTGATTATGCGCGCGATCGTTTACAAGGACGGGCGCTGACCGGTGCGAAATATCCGGACAAAAAAGCTGATCCGATCATCGTGCATCCGGATATCCGCCGCACATTGATGACCATTCGCGCTTTTAACGAAGCTGGTCGTGCCTTGTTGCTTTCAACCTCGCTGCAATCCGATATCGCCCATCACTCTGCTGATGAAGCTGCGCGCCAGCTGGCCGACGATCATGTCGGGCTGCTGACACCGGTGCTGAAAGGTGTGCTGACCGACAAAGGTTTCGACCATGCGGTTATGGCGCAGCAGGTCTTTGGCGGTCATGGCTATATTGAAGAAAACGGCATGAGCCAATATGTGCGCGATGCCCGTATCACCATGATTTATGAAGGTGCCAATGGTATTCAGGCGCTGGATCTGGTGGGGCGCAAACTGCCTGCCAATGGCGGCCGTGCCTTGATGGCCTATTTCAAGGAAATCGGCGATTTTTGCGAAGAAAACCGCAGCGATGAAGCGCTGTCTTTCTACACAAAACATCTGAAAAAAGGCCTGAATGATCTGCAGGGCGCATCCATGTGGCTGATGCAGAATGCAATGACCAATCCGGATAATGCCGGTGCCGCCTCAACAGATTATATGCATCTCTTTGGTCTGGTCGCTTTCGGTTATATGTGGGCGAAAATGGTGAAAGCCGCACAGGCAAAGCTGAATGCCGGTGCTGGTGACAAAGCCTATTATGAGGCTAAACTTGTCACAGCCCGTTTCTATATGGAGCGTATCATGCCGGAAACGCAATTGCGCTTAGCACGCATTCAGACTGGTGCCGATACGATGATGACACTGCCGGAAGATGCTTTTTAAGCCACCGTTAAAAGGTTTGAGTAGCTGTATCAAAAAGCGGCAGGCCGGAGCGAAAATGGTGGTTTCGAGAACCGGAGCTTAAGTCGTACTTTTAGGTACATGAGCACCGGAAGCGCAGAAATCGCCATTTGTGAGCCAAGGCATGGTGACTTTTGGATCAGTTACTAAAAAATTGGGAGTTAATTGAACTATGGCTGATGCTTTTATTTATGATCATGTGCGCACTCCACGCGGCCGCGGCAAGAAAGACGGGAGTCTTCATGAAGTGCCTGCGGTGCGTCTTGGTGCCAAAGTGCTGGAAGCTCTGCGTGATCGCAACGGCATTGATACTGCAAAAGTAGACGATATTATTTTCGGCTGTGTCGATCCGGTGGGGGAAGCCGGTGCGGTTATTCCGCGATCAAGCGCTTTTGAAGCAGGATATGATTTTAAAGCACCGGGCATGCAGATTTCGCGTTTCTGCGCTTCCGGTCTTGATGCGGTTAACCTCGCTGCCGCTAAAATTGCAGGTGGCACAGACGAGCTGGTGATTGCCGGCGGCGTGGAAAGCATGTCACGCGTCGGCATGGGGATGTCCGGCGGCGCTTGGTATATGGATCCGTCGGTTGGTTTTCCGGGCTGGTTCATGCCGCAGGGTGTGTCGGCTGATCTGATCGCCACAAAATATGGCTTCTCCCGCGAAGATGTGGATGCTTATGCGGTGGAAAGCCAGCGCCGTGCAGGCGAGAGCTGGAAAAAGGGTTATTTCAAAAACTCCGTCATTCCGGTGAAAGATGTCAATGGTCTGACTATTCTTGATCATGACGAACATATGCGTCCGACGACCGATCTGGCAGCTTTGTCCGGCCTTAATCCGTCTTTTGTGATGCCGGGGGAAATGGGTGGCTTTAATGCTGTCGGCATTCAGGCGCATCCGGAAGTCGAAACCATCAATCACGTTCACCATGCCGGTAACTCATCAGGTATTGTTGATGGTGCGGCGGGTGTGCTGGTCGGTTCCAAGCGTGCGGGCAAGATGCTGGATATCAAACCGCGCGCCCGTATCCGCGCTTTCACCAATATCGGCTCCGATCCGGCATTGATGCTGACAGGCCCTGTGGATGTGACAGAGAAACTGCTGGATCGCGCCAAGATGAAGCTCTCGGATATTGATCTGTTCGAGCTGAATGAAGCTTTTGCGGCTGTGGTGCTGCGCTATATGCAGGCTTTCAATATTCCTCACAATAAAATCAATGTGAATGGCGGCGCGATTGCCATGGGGCACCCTCTGGGCGCAACCGGTGCAATCATTCTCGGCACTGTGCTCGATGAGCTGGAGCGGCGTGATCTCAAGACGGCACTGGTTACCCTGTGTATCGGTGCAGGTATGGGCACGGCAACCATCATTGAGCGTGTGTGAGGGAGGGTAGTCCAATGACAAATTACAAGAATTTCAAAGTTGAAACCGGCGCTGACGGTATTGCCGTTGTCACATGGAACATGCCTGACAAAAGCATGAATGTGCTGACTGTTGAGGTGATGACAGAGCTTGACCAGATTATCGATCAGGTTGTGGCAGATGGCACGATTAAAGGCGCGGTGATTACGTCCGGCAAGGATACATTCTCCGGTGGTGCCGACCTCACCATGATGCAGGAAATGCTGGCGCGCTTCAAAAAAGAGCAGAAGCAGGATGCTGACAAAGCTGTCCAGAACCTGTTTGACAATGTCGGACGTATGACCGGCCTGTATCGTAAGCTGGAAACCTGCGGAAAACCTTGGGTCTCAGCAATCAACGGTACCTGCATGGGCGGGGCGCTGGAATTATCGCTGGCTTGTCATGGCCGTGTGGTTTCCGATGCGGAAGGCGTGAAGCTGGCACTGCCGGAAGTTAAAGTCGGCCTGTTCCCGGGTGCCGGTGGTACGCAGCGCGTGCCGCGTCTGGTCAATCAGCAAGACGCTCTGCAGATGATGACCACCGGTTCCAGTCTCACTGCCGCTCGCGCTAAAGGCATGGGACTGGTGCATGAGGTGGCTCCGGCGAAGAAGCTGGTGGAAACCGCCAAGAAAATGATCCGTAACGGGCTGAAACCGGTGCAGCCTTGGGATGCGAAGGGCTTTAAATTGCCGGGTGGTGCGATTTATTCCGCAGCCGGTGCTAATCTCTGGCCTGCAGCAACGGCTATTCTGCGTCGTGAAACTTCCGGCAATTATCCGGCGGCACTGACCATTCTCAAATGCGTTTATGAAGGTCTGCTGGTACCGTTTGATACCGGCCTGAAGATTGAGCAGCGCTATTTCACGCATATTCTGCAGACCACTGAAGCGCAGTCGATGATCCGCTCACTGTTCGTATCCCTGCAGGAGTTGAACAAGGGCGCACGCCGTCCGGAAGGCATCAAGCCGACCAAATTCAAGAAAATCGGTGTTATCGGCGCTGGTTTCATGGGGGCTGGTATTGCTTATGTCACTGCCAAAGCCGGTATTCCGGTGGTGCTGATCGACCGTAATCTGGAAGCAGCAGAAAAAGGCAAAGCGCATTCTGCCGATCTGATTGCTAAGGAAATGCAGAAAGGCCGGATGACAGCAGAAGATAAAGACAAGCTGCTGGCATTGATTACGCCTTCTGCCAATTATGCGGCGCTTGATGGTGCCGATCTGGTGATTGAAGCTGTGTTCGAAGATCGCGGCGTCAAGCAGGCGGCAACCGAACAGGCGGAAGCGGTGCTGGGGCAGAATGCAATTTTTGCATCCAATACCTCGACCCTGCCGATTACCGGTCTTGCCAAAGTCTCACAGCGCCCGAAGAATTTCATCGGTCTGCACTTCTTCTCGCCGGTTGATAAGATGATGCTGGTTGAAGTGATTATGGGCAAGAAGACGGGCGAAAAGGCGCTGGCAACAGCACTGGATTATGTGCGCGCTATCAAGAAGACGCCGATTGTCGTCAATGATACACGCGGTTTCTACGTCAATCGTTGCGTGCTGCGTTATATGTCTGAAGCCTATAATATGCTGGTGGAAGGCGTGCCGCCTGCGATGATCGAGAATGCCGCCAAAATGACCGGTATGCCGGTCGGGCCGCTGGCACTCAATGATGAGACAGCGATTGATCTGTCGCAGAAAATTCTCAAGGCAACGCTGGCTGATCTGGGTGACAAGGCCGTTGATCCGCGCCATGTCGAACTGGTCAATACGCTGGTGGATAAATATGACCGCCTTGGCCGCAAGAACGGCAAGGGCTTCTATGATTATCCGGCACGGCCTGCCAAGAAACATCTGTGGCCTGAGCTGAGCACACTCTATCCGCAGCAGGATACGGACAAGGTGGATGTGGAAGTGCTGAAAGAGCGTTTTCTCGTCACTATCGCTCTGGAAGCTGCCCGTGTGATGGAAGAAGGTATTGTGACCGATCCGCGTGAAGCCGATGTCGGCTCCATTCTCGCTTTCGGTTTTGCACCTTATACCGGTGGCACATTGTCTTACATCGATGGTATGGGCGCAAAAGCTTTCGTCAAACTGGCGAAGAAGTTGCAGAAGGATTACGGAACGCAGTTCAAGGCACCAAAACTCCTGACCGATATGGCCGAGAGCGGTGAGACTTTCTATCAGCGTTTCAATCCCTATAAGGCTGCGGATAAAGCTGCTTAAAGCATTTCCAGCAAAAGTGGGAACCGGTTTTGCGTCCGGAAATGCTCTAACACGCAGTTTTGATCGGGAATGATAAAATGGCGCGGATATCTCTGCGCCATTTTCGTTTTTGTTGATGTTCTGATGTATGAGCTGAGTTATACTTATGAGGATTTTATTCCTTCGGATGACTTATGTTTACCCATGCAGAACTCTGGTCAGCCATTGATAATGTGGCAAAGCGGGCGCAATTGACGCCATCCGGTCTGGCACGGCGTGCCGGGCTTGACCCGACGACGTTTAATAAGTCCAAACGCTTTGCGGCGGATGGCAGGCCGCGCTGGCCGTCAACGGAATCTCTGGCTAAGATTTTGGAAGTCACTGCAATGGATGTGATGACATTTGCACAATTGCTGGCAGGCGAAAAATCTATTAATCCGCAGCAGAAGAAGCATGACAATGAACAGGAGTAAGTATGCGTAAACCGGCGACCCTTCGGACAATCCTGCCGCCGATCCTTGCTTTCAGTGTTGGTGCTACTTTATTTGCCGCCTATGTTGCCCCGTTTTACGGCGCGCTTGATCGTGAATCAGGCAGCGGTGAAACCGGTATTGTTGTCGAAAATTTCGATTTGCCGGAAGATATGCCGCCGGAGCGTTTGCCGTCCGGTACTCTTGCCGGTTCTTCAGAAGGCGAAGAAAACAATACACAGCCGGATAATCCTTTGCCTGATGTTTCCGGCGAAATGCAGACTAAGCCTCTGGAACGCGTAGAGCCGCGCCCGCCTTTGAGCGATCTGGGGCTGGCTACGCCGGTGCAGGAAAAAACACCTGAGGCAACACAATCTGAGACAATGACTGAAGAACAGGCGGCCGCAGGCGGTCTGTTCTATCGTCCTGTGGCATTGGCTGCAGGCAGACTGGCAGTGGGTAATCGCACGATCGAGCTGAACGGCATTGATATTGTCGAGCCGGATGCATCCTGTTCCGATGTGAATGGTGACGTCTGGCAATGTGGTATGCAGGCACGCACAGCATTTCGTTCATGGCTGCGTGGTCGTGCTGTCAGCTGCAATATGGATGGTGTTGAGCAAAATCAGGAGCTGATCCGCACAAGCTGTACATTGGCGGGTACGGATGTTGCACGCTGGCTGGTGGAAAATGGCTGGGCGCGCGCTACTTTCGGCGGCCAATATGCAGACAGCCAGACACAGGCTGAGAAAATGCTGCTTGGTGTTTTTGGCCGCAAGCCGGTAACGGATATGCCGCAAAACTCAGGAGATAATCCGGCTGGTATTGTGCCTGCACCATCATTGCCTGCGGAGAATCCGGTGCCTGATATAACTGCGCCTGAAGTCACCACGCCGGCACAACCGGTCGCGCCGGATTTACCGTTTCCACCTGCACCCCAGCAGTAGAGCATAAAAAAAGCCGCGTTTCTGAGAAGCGCGGCTTTTTTCTTTTTATTTAAAGTCTCAGGCGCGCTTGAGTGCCTCGGCAATCAGACCGCGTGTTTCATCAATGCCGTAAAGCGCTACGAATGAACCAAAGCGCGGGCCGCGTTCCTGTCCGATCAGCACTTCATAGAGCATCTGGAAGAACGAGACGGACACACCAGGGCCGCCGTCAGGGCTCTTCTTATTGTGATCCTGATAGCGTTCAATGACGCGTGCCACATCCAGAATGGCGTTCTGGATTGTCGTGCCGTCTGCACTGTTGTCCAGTGCGGCCAGTGCTGCATCCAGATCACGCAGAGCTTGGCTTTCAACTTCATCCGGTGCACGGAATTTCTTGCTCGGCTTCACGAAATCATTGAAGTAGCGGATGGCATATTCCACCAGAGCGTTAAGCTCCGGATGGGTGGCCGGTGTCGCCCCCGGTGCATAGCGGGAAATAAAGCCCCACAATGTGCTGGCATTTTCCGCATTGGATGCACTGACAAGGTTCAGCAACATGGCAAACGGCACCGGCAGATCAACCTTTGGCGGGTTGCCGTAATGCTGATGCCAGACCGGATTGTTCAGGCGTGCCGCCCAATCCTGTTTTTCATAGGCTGCCAGATAGGTGAAATACTCATCCACCGCCTTCGGAATCACGTCGAAATACAGCTTCTTCGCTGTTCTCGGCTTCTGGAACATATAGAGGCCGAGGCTTTCGGTCGGGGCATAGGTCAGCCATTCATCAATGCTGATACCGTTGCCTTTGGATTTGGAAATCTTCTGGCCGAGATCATCGAGGAACAATTCATAGACGAAATGCTCCGGCGCACGACCACCAAGAATTTCGCAAATCTTGTCATAGATCGCCTGATTGGTCTGGTGATCTTTGCCGAACATTTCAAAGTCAACGCCGATCGCGGCCCAGCGCATGCCGAAATCCGGCTTCCACTGCAGTTTTACATTGCCGCCGGTGACAGGCAGTGTTGTTTCCACGCCGTTTTCATCGTCAAAGGTGATGGTGCCTGCTTTGGCGTCAACCTTTTTCATCGGCACGTAAAGCACGCGACCTGTAGTTGGCGAGATCGGCAGGAACGGGCTGTAAGTGGCACGGCGTTCTTCACCCAGTGTCGGCAGCATCACGGCCATGATGTCGTCGTAGCGCTCGGCAGCGCGCAGCAGCACTTCATCAAAGCGGCCGGATTTGTAATATTCCGTGGCACTGGCGAATTCATAATCGAAACCGAAAGTGTCGAGGAAGCGGCACAGCATGGTGTTGTTGTGATCCGCAAAGCTCTTATAGTTGCCGCCAAACGGATTTGGCACAGCCGACAGCGGCAGCTGCAAAGCTGGTTCAAGCGCGGCACGATCCGGCACATTTTCCGGAATTTTGCGCATGCCGTCCAGATCATCCGAGAAGCAGATGAGCTTGGTTTTGACTTTATCTTCGGTCAGAACGCGGAATGCATGGCGCACCATGGATGTGCGTGCAACTTCGCCGAAAGTACCGATATGCGGCAGACCGGACGGGCCATAGCCGGTTTCGAAAATCACGACTTCGGGAAAGCCGGTTTTCTCGTACCGTTTTATGATTTTCCGAGCCTCTTCAAAGGGCCACGCTTTCGCCTGTGCTGCTGCCGCAATCAGGTCGGGCGCAAGGTCGATGTGGTTTGAGCGGTCGGTTGTCATAATATCTTTCCTGATAGGAGGTGTTGGTTTGAAATATCCGCACTTTTTACGGGTACGGACAGACAGGTCTATGGTGAGATGCGGGTTTCGTCAATGATGTGCTGCGCTTTCTTTACAAGCGCTGGGGGATATGATGCGCTTTCTTTGCAAGCGCGGGTGTGTAATGCAAAAATGATGGGGGTTGTGTGCATTATCCTCAGGCTGAAATGCAGTTGAACACTTGTTAAGCCCTGTGGAATAGTTTCAAAGTCATAAAAAAGCCGATGCAGGAGTTCTTGGAAATGAAAATCACGCCGCAAGATGCGCTGATCTATATTATGGTAACAGTTTCAGCTGCGGATACGCGGATGACAGATGCGGAATTGTCCTCCATCGGAAATCTTGTGCATCGCCTGCCGGTTTTTACCGGCTTTGATGATGAAAGAGTGCCGGAAATTGCCGAACGTTGCTATGAATTGCTGACCAAAGATGATGGTCTGGATCGTATTCTGGATATTGCCCATCAGGCCCTGCCGGAAAAACTTTATGAAACAGCCTATGCGCTGGCTGTTGAAGTGGCCGCAGCCGACCTGCATGTTGAACAGGAAGAGCTGGCATTCCTGCAGCTGATGCGTGATCTGTGGAATCTTGACGAGCTGAGCGTTGCTGCAATTGAGCGCAGTGCGCGCGTGCGTTTCCGCAAATTGTAATTTGATGATGAGCGCATCTTTTTTGAGATGCGCTCATTTTTATTTAATAGAAATCGATCGGAAAATAGCGCAGATACAGGTCGTCCAGCACACCTTTGCGCTCCAATGCATTGAGTGCATTATTGAAGGCGAGACGCAGATCCGCATCTTGCTTGCGCAAAGCAATCGTCATTCCCTGTCCGAGAAACTCCGGTGCCGGATAGGCGCCGCCAATAAAGCGGCAGCAGGAGCCGTCCGGGGCGGCATCCTTGCCTGATGTCGCGTTTGGGTTCATCCAGAGCGACAGGCTCATTGCATCGCCAAAAAGCAGCTGAATTTTGCCATCTCTGAGATCCTTATAGAGTAGCTCACTGCTACTATAAGGACTGGTTTTTGCTTTCGGGAAATAGGTTTTCAGCAAGGCTTCATGGGCGGAACCGGCGAGAACACCGACTGTTTTCCCGTCAGGTGAAAAGTTTTTATCGGCCAGTTCCGATGTTTTCACTGTCACAAAACGGGCTGGCAAGCTGAAATAAGCGCGGGTGAAGCTGAGTGTGGTGCGTTTTTCCCGATCCGGTGTCAGTCCGGCAATCAGCGCATCAGTTTCGTTTTTCTGCAAGGCGGGAAGCAATTCATTCCACGGGCGGGCTTCGATCAGGCAACGACTGGTGATCGCCAATTCCTGACAAAGCGCACGGATCAGATCAATATGATAGCCGCTCAGCCGTCCTTGCGGGGAGAGGCTGTTGAAAGGTGCAAAATCTGTGCCGGTCAGGAAACGTATCTGCGCTCTTTGTGAAATATCCGGTTTTGCCGGTTTCTGGTCATCTCCCGCAAGATAGGGCGGGGCGGCGTAGGATGCCGAGATGCCGGAGGCGAGTATCAGCAGGATCGCAGAGCTGACGGCTGCGCAATATTTTAACGCCCGTTTGAGCGGGGCGGAAAGAACATCATTGCGCATTGGCTGACTGCAGCTCCTGTTGGTTTGTCCGGATTTTGCTCAGTATAAAATTTTCTCCTCTTTATAGAAAGCAGAACCCGCGTGAATAATAAATTTATTTTTTGAACAATAATTAATGTTGGTATTATTGAAATTGAATGATTTGTATATTGTATTTTTTACAGTTGATATTTTTTTAAAATGATTATTATTGTTAATTTATCGTAAATTTCAAAATAGTTTTGTTTTGTTGCTTCTAATTTAATTGAGTTGATTTTGGTTAAATATTCGCGGGGGCGGAATGACACTACATTTGTTGTTTACACAAAGCTTTATAAAACTCTGTGCAGCATTCTCGGTCCGGCTTGTCGCGGCGGGATTGGGTAAAGCGGATATTATTGCGGCCTTTGCCAGCGCTGCACGGCATAATACGTCTTTTAATGATGAACTCGTGTACAAAGGTGCAATTTCTGAAGCGGCACTTTACAGGCTTTGGGCTGAAGAGACGGGGCTGACTTATGATGATGCGCCGGATGCGGAAGAGGTTTTGTTGCGCCCTTTTGACGGACCGGCTCGTCTCAACAGTATCCGCCATATATTAATTGCGGGGCCTAAAGGTCAAAGCCTGCTTTATATGGCACCGGATCTTCGGGAATTGGCGATGCTGAAATTCTACTTGCGGCAATATCCTGAAATGCGTGAGCGTTTAAGACTCTGTCCGCCCTCTGTATTGGTGGCATTATTGCATAACCGTTATGGCAAAGCCGCTGCCGGACGGGCACAAAAAATGACACCCGCACATCTTTCCGCCAGTCTGGTACTGAACGGCTGGCAGGGTTTCTGTTTCGCAGGCTTACTTATCGGGCTGTTATGGATGTTTCTGACGGAGGGCGGCTTCCGTCTGGCCTTTCTCTATTGGAGCATGACATTGTTTTTCTTTGCCTGCGTAACCATTCGCCTTCTGGCGGCGTGGAATGCACGGCCGCTGCATATCAGGCCGCTGGCACCATACCGGCTTCATGATCTGCCGGTTTATACTGTGCTGGTGCCGCTTTATAAGGAGGCAGGGATTGTGCGGCAGCTTATACAGGCGCTCAGTGCCTTGAACTGGCCGGTTGCAAAACTGGATATCAAATTGATTTGCGAGGCTGATGACAGTGAAACTCTGGCAGCGCTGTCACGGCTTAAATTACCTGCGCAATTTGAAGTTCTGAAAGTACCCTCTATTGGCCCGCGTACCAAACCCAAAGCCCTGAATTATGCACTGCAATTTGCCCGTGGCGAATATCTTGTCGTCTATGATGCGGAGGACAGGCCGCATCGCGATCAGTTGCTGGAGGCATGGCAGGCGTTCCGGCGTAGTGGCAGTGATCTCGCCTGTCTTCAGGCGCCGCTGGTGATCGGAAATTTCAGCTGTAACTATCTGACGCGCTATTTTTCTTTTGAATATGCAGGATTATTTCGCGGGCTTTTGCCATGGCTCAGCCGTCGTGGTGCCGTAATGCCTTTGGGCGGAACATCCAATCATCTCCGGCGCAAAGTGCTGCAGAAAGTCGGTGGCTGGGACAGCTATAATGTGACGGAAGATGCCGATCTGGGGATGCGACTGGCACGCTTCGGTTACAGAGTGGATGTGATTAATCGTCCGACGACTGAAGATGCACCGGAAAATTATAAGGACTGGAAAACGCAACGCACCCGCTGGTTCAAGGGCTGGATGCAGACATGGCTGGTGCATATGCGCTCGCCTGTGCATACCTGCCGTCAGTTAGGTGCAGCACGTTTCAGCCTTTACTTGTTATATACAACAGGTTTGCTGCTATCCGCTTTGCTGCATCCCTTTATGCTGGTCAGTCTGATTTGGGGTGTTGCTCTAACAATCTCCGGTTATCACGACCAGTCGGTTGTGGCTGCGGTTTTGTTTAATGGTCTGAATTTGCTGACAGCTTATCTGAGCTTTCATTTGCTGTGTCAGAAGACACTGCGTTATGAAGAAAAACGCCGGTATTTTTATCTTTGGGGCGTGCCTTTATATTGGCTTCTACTGTCCGTTGCATCATGGCGGGCATTTTATCAAATGTTCACTGCACCCCATCACTGGGAAAAAACACCGCATTTTCCTAGCCGTATTGAGAGCGGGTTAAAACACGTTGAGGACGACAGAAGAACTGTGCAGACTTTACCGGCGCATTATGCACAGGAAGGCTTAATCATCCGGCCGGATTGTCACAAAACCGCAATATAAATCATAAATAGTCCGGATGTTCTTTCGGGGCGGACTATGCGCTTTTCCGGAAAAACATTTGTAATCAGCAAAATAAATGTATTCTGTGAAACTGTGCTGCTATCGGAAAGATAATATGCGCATCTGTTGGAATAGAACATAGCAGGCTGCAACAGGGCAGGCATAAAGGCGGCATTCAGATCTATGGTTACCGGTCAGAAACAGCAAGGCGGCGTTTCAAACATAATGGCATCAGATACGGACGGAGAGCGGAGACAGGAGAGTAGCGAGCAGAGATTGCTAAAAGCTCTGCGTAAATCGGCGTCCTCTTTACTGATAATCTTGCCGTTGTTTTTACTGCTGCGCTATTGGGGCGTTTCCGTATCCCTTGCTGCGGCAGGCTGTGTGCTGCTTTTTATTCTGGTGATTGCTCTGGCGTTTTTCAGTACACCGAAACCAGTTGCGGTTGCGACCAAAACCGGCAAGCGGGAGGGGCCGCTGTCGCGCCTGTCCGGTGAGCGGCTTGCCGATTTTCTGCCTGATCCGCTGGTGCTTTTTGATACAGACGGTACGATCCTTTATGTCAATCATGCAGCTCGCGAAGCGTTTCCGCCACTGGCTCGGGATGCGTCCCTGTATTTATGTTTCCGCTCGCCGGAAATGCATTCACTGATACAGGGGATTATTGCTGACGGGCAGGCGCGGTCATCGGATTATCTGGAGCGGTTGCCGTTTGAGCGCTGGTATCGTGCTTCGGTCATGACTTTTGAAACGGCAAAAGGTGAGGCAGATTGTTTTATCCTGATCTTCCGCGACCAGACGGAGTTACGCCGTATTGACCGTATGCGGTCAGATTTTATTGCCAATGCCAGTCATGAACTGCGCACGCCTCTGGCTTCATTGCGTGGTTTTATTGAAACACTGCAAGGCCCTGCGCGCGACGATGCCGCTGCGCGGGAGCGTTTTCTTGGCATTATGCAGACACAGGCAGACCGCATGTCGCGTCTGATCGATGATTTATTGTCTCTTTCCCGTCTGGAAATGAAGGCCGCTATTCCGGTAAAAGAACGCATTGATATCGGGCAAGTGCTGAGCCATGTGGTGGAGACACTGGCGCCTATGGCCTCGGGTGTTGGCGTAACCATTGAATGGACGAAACCAGATCATCCGGTCTGGCTGCCCGGCGACAAAGACGAGCTTATTCAGGTGTTCCAGAACCTGATTGAAAATGCCTGTAAATACGGACAAGCGGGAAAGCGTGTTATTGTCAGCCTTGATGAGCAGGGAGGCGAAGCAGCACCTACCACTGCAGATGCATTGCGTGGTTTTTCCGTCAGCGTAGAGGATTTCGGCCCCGGTATACCGGCGGAGCATTTACCCCGTCTGACCGAGCGTTTTTACCGTGTTGATGTGGATAGCAGCCGAGCCCATAAAGGCACGGGTTTGGGGCTCGCCATTGTTAAACATATTCTGACCCGTCATCGCGGAAGGTTGATCGTACGCTCGCAGCTTGGAAAAGGCGCTGTATTCACCGTCGTATTTGCTGGGTCATAATCATAGGGTGCGATCCGCGGGCGGCTAATCAGCGTTTAACGCCGCGGATCAGCTGCCATTTCAACGGCCGCAGAGCCTGCCAGAATGACGTGGCACGCAAACGCGACATGACTTCTTTATGTGCTTCATAGAGGCGGCCGCGCAAGGTGGCGCAAACGGTGAGACGTTTGAGCGGAATGGTCAGATCACAATTCTGCAATTTCCAGTCTTCGTCACCAACGCCAAGATCAAGACAATTATAGCCTTGCTCTTTCAGGTCTTTGATAAGCAGATAATGCAAGACATGGCCGGGGGAATATTTCGCCCAGTTTTTCAGATTAGAGGCAATCATGATGCCGTAATAATGTGGCCCGCTGACCAGTCCCCACATACAGGCGAGAATTTCACCATTCAGTTTCAGTGCAGAAAAATGCAGCACACCGGCTGATTGAAATACCCGTGTTGCTTCATTGAAATAGTGAATTTTCTCAGGATATTGCTCGAATCCCGGTACATGCGTTTCAATAAAGCGCTGTTGTTTTTCCCGTAACATGAAGTCCAGCAATGCCTGATTTTCAGCATCATTTTTCGCTGTAAAGAACTCGCAATCGCCTAATTCATGGAGGCGGCGGAGTTTGCGCCGGATAATTTTCGGGCGCACGAGGCTCTGCTGTATTCTGTCCCAGTCATGAGACAATATATTGGCATGGCTGTCCGCTGAGTTGCTCTGATTGGCCAGCAAAAATATCGGATTGGTCAGATTGCCCAGTTTTTCAGGCATATTATTAAAATCGGCAAAATCAAAAGCCGGCAGAGCTTTCTGTATCTGCTGCCACATATTTTCTGCCTGCGCACGGGTCCAGATCATTCCGCAGGCAAAGAGCACGGGCGCATTATAATCGGCCACGCCCTGATCTGTAAAAGACAGGATGCGCGTTCCGTTGCGCACAAAAATAGCCAGAGGCAGAAACATAACCGGTCTGCCGTCTTCTGTACGAACTTCGATAAGGCACAGCTCAGCCTTCAATACCGGAGCATAGGTTTCTTCCCAGATTTTCAGAAATGTTGTGGTCTGAAAAATATGATAATTCGGACTTGCATGGCTATGCAGTTTGCCGGGTCCGTTTTTTTCAGCGGCAGGCCAGTCGCCGGAAACATCGTCAACGGACTTAAAACAGCGGATCTGATAAGTCGGGCATAGGGAGATGTGCGGATCAGAACTGAGGGCAAGATATTCGCTTTTAGGCACCTGAGCAGGTTCGATCAGGCTTAAATCCGGCTCTCCCCGGGAAAGCTGTATCGAACTGATTAATGCCATGCCGCTTTGCCCTGTTTTGTTCAATGATAGTCAGGCGTGATGCTGAAAGCCGTTTTACGTTTGATTGAAGCTGAGGCGACTCTGGCAGAATTGTGTAAACAATGTCCTAGGGAAAAATTTGAAACACAGAATTATTATATCGCTTTGCGGATAAGCAAAAACAGGTCGTTGCTTTGTAGTATTTGAGTGAGTTTTATTTAAGTGAAATAATAATATTAAGGCATTTTGATAATATAGTCTGCCGCCATATTCATGTGACGTTAATTGCATTTTATATGTCTTATGCCTATATGCGCGTGATAGCCCGATGCTCAGACAAGCAGGATGTAAGATGGCGGTCTCAATCATTATCAAAGCATTGAATGAAGAACGACGGATTGCCGCCGCGCTTGAAAGTGCTCTTGCGGCTTTGCCTGACGGGCAGGGTGAGGTTATTCTGGCTGACAGCGGTTCCCGCGACCGTACGATTGAGATTGCAAAGCAATATCCGGTAAAAATTGTTCAGATTGAAGCGCCTGCCAAAGCCAGTTGCGGATTGGGACCTCAATTGGGCTATCAGTATAGCAGCGGCTCTTTTATCTGCCTGATGGACGGTGATACAGAACTGGCACCGGACTTTATTATCGAGGCGCTGAAATATCTGGAAGCAAATCCGCGCGTTGCCGGTGTTACCGGCCATGTGATGGAGCGCAATAATGAGAGCCTTGAATATGTCCGGCGCGGCTTGCGGAAAACCGCGTATAAAGCAGTCGGAACGATCGACCGTATTAATTGCGGAGGACTTTACCGGCGCGAGGCGATAGAAGAAATCGGCTATTTGTCTGACCGTAATCTGCATAGCTATGAAGAATATGATCTGGGTGTGCGGTTGCGTGCCAAAGGCTGGACATTGTTTCGTCTCGACCGGCGCTTCGTGTATCACACGGGGCATAGTGCCAATGCATACAAGCTTCTAATTAAGCGCTGGCAGTCAAAATATATTCGCGGCATCGGAGAATTGCTGCGCTCGGCAACGGGCAAGCCACATTTCAGGATGTTGTTTGCCGAATTGCCGGAATTGCGTCTGTGGATGGCAGTCTATGGATGGATTATCGCGATGCTGCTGGTATTGGCTGTTTTGCCAACCGGTATTGCGCTATTGATTGATCTGGCGATGATTGCTGCTGCAGTAGCTTTGATGAGTGTGAAGCATCGCAGTTTTTCAATCGGACTCTATTCAGTTACAGCATGGTTTTTCCATGCGGCGGCACTGCCGCTTGGCTTTTTCACGCCGCGCAAAAATCCTGCTGCTATGATCGAGAGCAAAATCATTCAGGAAAACAAGCATTAGAGCATTTCACAGTCAAGTTGGATCAACTTGACGCCCGTGATAATGCGACCAAATAAAGAATTGAGACGCGAGCGCTATGATCCAATCTGGACGTAAACCGCTCTAGAGCGACGGGCACCTCTTCGGGTGCAATAAGGTCACTCTAAACTGAACTCTGTTTTGCCCTGCGCATCAAGCGCAACAGCACCAGCCATGCGCAGATGGCGATGGAGATTTCAATCAGATAGATTGAAATAAATGTACCTGTCGGCGGCATCAGCCATGTGGCAAATGCCAGTATCGGCGCGCCGATTATATTACCGGTGTTAAGAATAGCCGCGCGATAACCGTGCTCACCGGCAGATCCCATCACCTCGACGCTGACAGACCATAATGCATAGAAAATAATGACCCAGCACAGCACCTGCGTAAAATATACCATGGACTGATATTCCTGACCGAAAATCAGTGGCAGATATGGTGCCAGAAAATAAACAAATGTCGCTGTGAAAACGGAAATACCCAATGCCATCAGCGTGGCTTTTTGTGCCAGAGGCCAGGCTTTGTCGATGCCGTTCGCACTCATTTTGGCAAAGCGGGGATAGAGCAAACGGCTCATGGCATCAATATTCAGATAGCTGCTGTCGACAATCCGTCGTGCAACGCCGTAGCTGCCGATGACTGCGGGGGAGAGGAGAAGACCAAGCAGCAGCAAGTCGATATTCTGGCGAATTGCGCGGAAGATGAACGGGGTGGCAAAGAAGATACCGAGTTTGATTTCCTCACGCATAATATGGAAGATGGGCTTGCCCAGCCGCATTAAAAACAGCCAGTATATTCCGGCAACTAATACGTGGCAGGCAAATTGCCACCAGGCCCAGCCGTTAATGGTGCTGACGCCAAACACAACACAAGCCAGAACCGCCGCAAGTGTACGGGCAAGGGCGAAGCCGACCACAGAGAGATTGGCTGCTTTGAAATTGCTGTGTCCGATATAGACGGCCTCAGCCAGCAAAATCATGCGCAGCAAGACAATATTGGTGACAAGATAGAGAAAGAGACTGATCGCGTTGGTAACAGGATCAGGTGAAAATTCGATCCAGTAGGGCAGGATAAGCATTCCGGCAGCTACGAGCAGAGCACCGCTGATACCGATCAGTATCAGATTGTGACCGAGCATGACCGGATATATTTTTTTATTCTGCGCCACGCGCCGCAGCAGGCTTTCAGCGCTGCCAATGCCGCAAATATGCACGACAATGCTGGTGATTGCCATGATAGTGATGAACATACCAAATTCAGCCGCGCCGAGAAAACGCGCGAGAATAGCAAATGTCGCAAGCTGTGCTACACTTGCCATGATGAGGCTGCCGCTGGAAGCCATATAGGAGAGGAGCGACGGTAAATATCGTCGGATACGTGCAGACATGCGGTTGTCCGGCAACTCCGTTTCACTCATAGTTTTATTTCCCTTGTCGCAGCCTCTCTATAGCATTTTCCTGTGAAAGGGAACAATTTTAGACCGATTTAGGCCGGAAAACAAAAAGGCAGGGGAAGCCTGTTATTAATTATTATAAGTAAAATTTAAAATAATGCTTTTCATGGAATCTAATACTTAAACTATGCCGATGAGGCTTTGTTAACCTTTTTTTTTAATATCTCTGTTACTGCATAAGTAGATACAGCAATTGAGCCCTCTATACGGGTTTTGCCTCAAGCTATTAGAGATGTCTGATGTATACGCTGCAAGAATTAGCTAAAAAAGCCAAACCCGCGTCTGCCGGCAGCCGTGGTGCAGAAGCTGTTTTGCAGCCGGATACAGATATACGAGCCTCTCAAGCCGCTTCTTCTCCTTTGCAACAGGATTATGCAGACAGTGACGAGGCGCGTTCTGCACAGCGCAGCTGGGTTTTTCCGGTTGTTGGTTTTTCAGATATTATCAATTGGTTGCTGCGCTTTTGGTGGCTGATCCTGCTGCTGGCTCTGGTGGGGGCAGCTGTCGGCATAGGTTTTGGTAAAACCGCCAAGCCGCGTTTCACTGCGGGTTCGGATATCATTGTTGCACCATCAAATTTGCAGGTTGTGCCGAATGATGTTTATGCCACCAGTATGCAGGCAGAAAGCCAGCTGATGGATATTGAAAGCAAGCTGCGCTTGCTGACATCCGGTAATGTGATGCAACGGGTGGTCGACGAACTGAAATTGCAGGATGATCCGGAATTTAACGGAACAGAGAAAACATTATTCTCCGGTCTTCTGGGGGAGCCGAAGAAGGATGATGCAGTTGATCCGCAACAGGCAAAGAATATTGCAGCCTTGCGTGAATTGTCATCGCGTGTTGAGGCCCGCCGTCCGGAACGCTCTTATCTGATTAACCTCACTGTCTGGGCACGGGAGCCTGAAAAGGCCGTTATATTAGCAGATACTGTCGCCAAGGCCTTTCAGGATGAAGTTGCACAGAATGAGCGGGATGGTGCCGCACGCGCTGCCCGTGCTTTGACAGAGCCGCTGAGTGAGCTGAAAAAAGCTGCAACTGAAGCTGAAATGAAAGTAGCGCAGTTCCGTAATGCGCAGGGGCTTCAGACCGGTAATACCGGCGAGCTGGTCAGTGCACAGGCTTTGACAGAAATCAATTCGCAGCTTGTCGGCGCACTGAGCCGTCAGGCCGAGGCAAAATCCCGTTATGCAGAACTGACCAGTGCCGGCAATCAGGCTCTGGATCCGTCCGGTACATTGCAATCCCCGACGCTGACTGCATTGCGCACACAATATGCGACCCTGAAACAGCGTCTTGATGCTATGACCATGACTTATGGTCCGCGTTATCCTGAACTGGCCAGCACGCAGTCGCAGATTGCAGGCCTGCAGGCACAAATTTCGCAGGAAACGTCACGGATTTTACGTGCCGCAAAGCTGGATCTGGATCAGGCAAATTCTGTGGTCGAAACTTTGCGCCGTCAGATTGAGACTGCCCGGTCAGCGGTTTCCCTCGATACGGATGCACAGGTTACGCTGAATGATCTTGAACGAGACCGCCTGACAAAGACAACTCTGTACCAGACCTATCTGACCCGTGCGCAGGAAATTGCCCAGCGCCAGCAGATCGATGCGACCAATATCCGTATTGCTTCACCGGCCTTGCCACCTAAAAGCCGTTCATGGCCTCCGGGTACAGCTCTTCTTACTGTTGCCGGTGCCGTTGTCGGCGGTGGTCTTGGTACGGGTTTGGCCTTGCTTTTCGGATTTATCGGTCTCTTACGTGCACAGTCCCGCGCTTCTTATAAAAAATAGTGAAGCAGGTTGCAGATGATCCGCACCTCCGGCATGAGCGATATAAGGGGTTTTCTTGCTGCGACCTTATTCATGGCGCAGTTCTTTTACCTCTGGGTGACGATCGAGCCTTTTCCTGCGGAAACGGCTTCGGCGGCGGCTGAAGGCGGCTCAAGCCTGTTTAATCAGGTCGTTTCCTTGCTGCTCTTTGCAAGTGCTATTTGTTATGTTGCCATCAGCCCGTTAAAGAAGCTGGTATTGCAACCCAGGCCTTTAATCGTGTTGCTGGTCATATGGATTTTACTCGCGGCGCTTTTCTCTGCAGAGCGGGTTGAATCCTTAAAACAGCTTATTCTTTCCTGCATCATTATGCTCAATGCCTCGGTATTCCTGCTATTGCCGCGTTCTGAAGAGCAATTCGCCAAAATGATTATGGCAGGGCTGTTTGTCATGCTGGGGCTTGCCTATTTCGGTGTGATGTTCAAGCCGTTAGTGGCTATACATCAGTTCAGCTCCGAATTGGGCGACGAGCAGTTAGGGAACTGGCGCGGCCATTTTGCCCATAAGAATGTTGCCTCTGCAGCCATGCTGGTCAGTGGTTTCTTCGGGCTTTACCTGAAAGATAAAGGCTATCACCTTGCGGGTTGGCTGATCCTTGTTTTGTCGGTGTTCTTTTTGATGCATACCGGCGGTAAGACATCGACGGCTATGTTCCCGATGATCCTGCTGATCGCCTATGTTTTCGAGAAAATTAAGTGGCTGCGTGTGCCGATTGCTGTCGGCGGTGTGTTAACGATCAATTTTTTAACGGTCGGCGCTGCATTGATACCGTCTGTCTATGAGTTTATTACATCGCTCGGCATTGATGCCAGTTTCACCAATCGTTCGGATATCTGGCGACTGGCTGTAGGGGCAATTGCTGATAGGCCATTGATCGGGCACGGGCTTCATGGTTATTGGCTGACGGACGCTCTGGTTAATAATGATACAGTGGAAAACTGGTCTCCGCGTGCTTTTAACGGTCATAATGCATGGGTCGATGCGTTAATTAATCTCGGTGTTATTGGTTTTTTGCTTGTCTTTATCTGGATTTTAGTGCTGCCATTACTTTACATCAGGCGGATTTCACAGCAAAACCTCTATACGCCTGTTGTGCGGCTTTATGTACGTATCTGGCTTTACGGTTTGTTTGGGGGCGCGCTTGAAAGTGTATTCTTTGAAACCGGCAGTTTATTATGGTTCAGCGTTATGATGGCTCTGTTCGGCTTGCGTTTGCAGGCATTGGCAGTGCCGGTTCCTTATGACGATGCGCCCTCGCTTGCGTTCGCATCAGGCAGTATCGGAGTGACACGGTGAAGCACAAAATTAAATATTGGGTCGCTCGTTTACAGGCACGGCTGATGTCCCGCCTCGCTCCTAAAACACTTCATGTGCCAACGCATCATGCGGTGATCACGTTCACTTTCGACGATGTGCCTGACAGCACTTTGTATTATGGTGCGGCCATATTGGAAAAATACGGATTGCGCGGAACATTTTATGTCGCCGGAGGGCTCGCCGGTACATCAGAAACCAGCCGTAAACTGATTACAGAAAGCGGAATTCGTGAACTGGCGGAGCGCGGGCATGAAATCGGGTGCCATACATTTTCACATGCGAATGTTGCGACACTCAAGGATGCGCAGTTGCAAAGTGAGATTGACCGAAACCGGTCATTTCTGAGCCGGATTCTGGGAGATAACAAAGGCGGACATGGTCCGAAGTTTAATTTTGCCTATCCCTATAATGCGGTTTCCTATTTTGCCCATCGGCGGTTGGCGCGTAATTACCGTACTTGCCGCGCCGGAGAGAACCGGATCAATCGCGGGGCAATAAGCCCGCAAATGTTGTATGGTATGGAGATCCGCCAGCCAGAGGCACATTCACTGCAATTGACGCGGGAGATTGATGCGGTGAAAGCGCAGCCGGGCTGGCTGATCTTTTTTACGCATGACATTTCTGAAACACCGACATCCTATGGCTGCACACCGGCGACCTTTGAAAAACTGGTTCAATATGCGGTGCAAAGCGGATGTGAAATTTTAACGGTTGATGAAGCGCTGGACGATTATGCATCTGCACATGCTGTGTGATGTGTAAATCCTGTCCGGATTTATAAAGCTTTAGAGCACCAGACGCCCCATTGGGTGCACAAAACTCGCTCTGACACTTTAAAATGAGCGCATAATTTCTGTTTCAAGTTTAAGAAATTATGCTCTCGGGCCTGCTTGAGGGAACGCATGACCTTAGATGAGAAGCAGATGCGTCTGCTGGCGATTAATAATTATTTTTACCGGCGTGGCGGGGCGGAAGCGATCTTTCTCGATCATATGAGCCTGTTTGAGGATATCGGCTGGGATGCCGTACCTTTTGCCATGCAGCATCCGGATAATCTGCCTTCAGATTGGTCGCGCTATTTTGTATCTGAAATTGAATATGGCCGTGAAAGCTCTGCGCTGACCAAGGTTAAGCAGGCTGCCAAGATCATTTATTCCCGCGAGGCGCAGCAAAATCTGAGCCAATTGCTGGAAGCCGCGAAGCCGGATATCGCTCATGCGCATAATGTCTATCACCATTTGTCACCGTCAATTTTTGCGACGCTGAAGCAGCATAATATTCCGGTTGTAATGACAGTGCATGATCTGAAACTGGCCTGTCCTGCTTATAAAATGCTGGTTGACGGTCATGTTTGTGAGCAGTGCAAAGGTGGTCGGATTTATAATGTGGTCGCCAATCGCTGCATTAAAGGGTCGGTTTCGCTCAGCGGGCTGGTTTTTGTCGAAACTGCCGTTCACCGGATGCTCGGCCTTTACCGCAATAAAGTTGATCGCTTTGTGGTTCCGAGCCGTTTCTACCGTGAAAAGCTGATTGAATGGGGCTGGCCGCCGGAGCAACTGGTCTATATTCCGAATTTCGTGGAAACGGATCATCTGAAGCCGGTTTATGAGGCGCAGGACTATCTGCTGTTTGCCGGTCGTTTGGCACCGGAAAAAGGCCTCAAGACGCTTATTACCGCAGCGGCAAAATCCGGTGTGAAATTGGTCATTGCCGGTACGGGGCCAGATGAGGCCGAATTGAAAGCACTGGCAGCGGAACTCAATGCGCCGGTAGTTTTCGCCGGTTATGTGACAGGTGAAAAGCTGCATCGTCTGATCGGAGAGGCAAGGGCGCTGGTTCTGCCGTCTGAATGGTATGAAAATGCGCCGGTTAGTATTCTGGAAGCCTATGCGCTTGGCACACCGGTGATCGGTGCGCGTATCGGCGGTATTCCGGAGATGATCCGTGAAGGCGAAACCGGACTGACTGCCGAGGCCGGTAATGCCGATGATCTGGCAGCGCAACTGAGCCGCATGGCTGCTATGCCACTTACAGAGCGTAACCGGATGGGACTGGCCGGGCGCGAGTGGATTTTGAACGAGTTCTCCGCTGAAGCCTATCGTAATCGTATGCTCGCTCTTTACGCTGATCTGGGAGTAAGCGCATGAGTAAGCGTCCCAAAGTGATGATGCTCGGTCTGCGCGGTGTGCCGCAAGTGCAGGGCGGTGTGGAAAAGCATGTTGAGGAGCTTGCCCGCGTTTTCGTTGAAAAAGGCTGGGATGTCGAAGTGCTGGGGCGCAAACCCTATCTGACGCAGAAAAAGCCTTATCAGTGGGAGGGTGTGCAGGTCACGCCGCTTTGGGCGCCGCTTTCCACGAAATTTGAAGCGATTGCTCATACATTTCTTGGTGTTCTGGTGGCGGCAGTTCGTCGACCTGACATCCTGCATATTCATGCAATCGGACCGGCTTTGCTGACCCCTTTGGCACGATTGCTTGGGCTTAAAACCGTCGTTACCCATCATGGTTTTGATTATAATCGCGATAAATGGGGCGGACTTGCCCGCAAAATGCTGAAAACCGGCGAATGGGCGGGGATGCGTTTTGCCAGTCAGCGGATAGCCGTTTCCCGTCATATCGCTGAGGCCATGGCAGAGCGCTATCAGGTTTCCGCACAATTTATTCCGAATGGTGTGACCTTACGGGAAGCCGGTGGTGCAAGCGCTGTGTTGCAGACATTCGCGCTGGAGCAGAAGAAATATGTGGTGATGGTTGCCCGTATCGTGCCGGAAAAGAACCAGCATGATCTGATTGCCGCTTTTGCTGCCATGCAGGCTGCGGGTTATCACACGGATAAGAAACTGGCGATTGTCGGTGCCGCCGATCACCAGTCACCTTATGTCGATCAGGTGAAAGCTCTGGCTGCCAAAACGCCGAATATCGTGCTCACCGGCATGCAACGCGGCGATGATTTGACGGCGCTTTACAGCAATGCAGCTTTGTTTGTTTTACCGTCCAGTCATGAAGGCATGCCGATCGCGATGATGGAGGCGATGGGCTACGGATTGCCAGTTCTGGCCAGTGATATTACCGCCAATCTTGAGGTCGGCTTACCGGAGGCTGACTATTTCCCTCTCGGAGATACGCAGGCCTTAGCAAAGCAGATGGCTGAAAAACTGGATCAGCCTTTCAGTGCAGCGCAGGCGGCTGAACAGAGTGCGGAAATTGCAAAAAACTATAGCTGGTCTGGAATCGCAGATCAGACTTTGGCGGTTTATCAGCGCCTGCTTTAAGTTTTGCGCGCTGAGTGGTGCAAAAAGCAGTGCATTTCCTGCTTTGCCTTTGCACTATATACGGATGAATTAATGCCGCTTGCGCATGATACGCCGGATATCAGGACAATAAAAAAGGCGCTGAAAAGCGCCTTTTTTGTCTGAATGTATTTCCGCTTAGCGGGCGCGGCGGCGCTCTGCAGTCGGCTGGAAAGCCAGCTTGGAATGATAGCTGCAATAAGGGCTGGATTCACCGGATTCATGCCCGCAGAAGTGGAAATCTTCGTGCAGCGGATCACCGACCGGCCATTTGCATGTGCGTTCTGTCAACTGCAGCAGGGTCAGGTGACGGGAAATCGGCACAACAACATTTTCATTGTGACGGATAATCGGTTCCGCAACGGCATCAGCCAGAACTTCTGCCTGCAGTGCTGCGGCACCGGAGGTTTTCATCACTGTGGCACGCATTGTCGGCTGCGGTGCGCTTGCACTGCCGGATGACATGCTGCTGCTTGATGTTGTTGTCGGGCGTGGTGCAGCGACCGGAGCGGGAGCCGGTTTCTTGCTGCGTGGCGCGGCAGTTGTTGTTTTGCCGCGTCCGGATAGTTTAAGCCGGTGCACTTTCCCGATCACCGCATTGCGGCTGACGCCGCCCAGCTGGGCTGCGATCTGGCTTGCACTCAGACCTTCACTCCACAATTTCTTGAGAAGCTCGACGCGTTCATCTGTCCAGTTCATTGTGGCTCAGGCTCCGTTCTTTATAATCTTTATAGCGTCCGGCTATCGTTTTTGCGGGCCCGTCCAAGCAGGCACCATATGTACCGGACAGCTGGCGCTGTCGCACTAAATCTAGTCTTACTTTAATATGAAACTACCTTAAGCAAGGACTCCGTGACAAGCGCGGCGCCCGGTGCTGGAATGGTTTTCCCCAACCTTGGAGATCAGCGGGCATTTAATAGACCGGTTTTTTTTAAATACAAGGTTTTCGTGCAACACTTCGGAGTTTATTTCACGGACACGGGGCTGAAAATTGACAATTATGGTTGTACCGGCCTGTTGTTCAGGCCAGATCCCTTATTGAAGCCTGCGTAACAAAATTGCGCAACAGCGACATTTTTGCACATTTTAAGGAGGCGGTTTTCACCCCGCAGAGCCGCGGTCTTTGATTGACATTTATATATTGGCGAACAATAGTGCATTGTCGAGCCGCCCTGAGGGCGGCTTTTTGATTTCATCCGCGCGCAACAACCGCTTCTCCGGGGGGAGTTTGAGAGAACTCACGGAGACCGGTGAAGACTGATGTTGATGCCCGCTTCAATTTAAAGGCTTTGGAGGCCTTATTGGCATGACGACTGCGACTGTGCACCCGCTTTACGACACCTATAATCGTGCAGCGTTGCGCTTTGAGCGAGGGGAGGGCGTTTGGCTGATTACCGAGGGCGGCGAACGCTATCTCGATTTCGCAGCCGGTATTGCTGTGAATTCACTCGGACACAGCCACCCGCATCTGGTAAAGACACTTCAGGATCAGGCCGCCAAATTGTGGCACCTGTCCAATGTCTATGAAGTACCGGGTCAGGAACGCCTTGGTCAGCGCCTCGTCGATAATACATTTGCCGATAAAGTCTTTTTCACCAATTCCGGTGCCGAAGCTCTGGAATGCGCGATTAAAACCGCGCGCCGCTATCATTTCGCCAATGGTCAGCCTGAGCGTTATCGCATCGTTACCTTTGAAGGTGCTTTCCACGGCCGTACACTGGCAACCATCGCAGCCGGCGGACAGGCCAAATATCTGGAGGGTTTCGGCCCGAAGGTTGATGGTTTTGATCAGGTGCCGTTCGGTGATGAAGCTGCCCTGCGCGCTGCTATTACACCGGAAACCGCGGCTATCCTTCTTGAACCGGTACAGGGTGAGGGCGGTCTTCGCTCCTTCTCCAATGAATTCCTGCGTCTGATCCGTCAGATCTGCGACGAAAACGGCCTGCTGCTGATTTTGGATGAAGTGCAGACCGGCGTTGGCCGTACCGGCAAATTCTATGCCTATGAATGGGCAGGTATTGAGCCTGATCTGTTGGCAACTGCCAAAGGTATCGGCGGCGGTTTCCCGATGGGCGCCTGTCTGGCAACCGCTGAAGCAGCCAAGGGCATGGTCGCAGGTGTGCATGGCACCACCTATGGCGGTAACCCGCTGGCGATGGCCGTGGGTGAAGCTGTGCTGGATGTAATGCTGGCCGATGGTTTCTTTGACCATGTTAATGAAATGGCATCGCAGTTCCGTCAGGGTATGGCGTCGATCATCGACCGCTATCCGGATGTGTTCACCGAAGTGCGCGGTAAAGGCCTGATGATCGGTCTGAAATGCGCCGTGCCAAATACAGATGTGATTACCGGATTGCGCGCCGAGCATATGCTGAGCGTTGGCGCCGGTGACAATGTTGTGCGTTTGTTGCCTCCGCTGACAGTAACAGCAGATGATATGCGTGAAGCTCTGAACCGGATTGAAAAGGTTGCAACCAAGCTTTCCAAAGCTCCTGCATAACGGTGACTAATAATGGCAAATGATAAGACTTTAAGGCATTTTACCGACCTCTCTGCAGTCAGCCCGCAGGATCTGCGCTTCATTCTGGATGAAGCGCGCGCCCGCAAAGAACGATTAAAAGCCGGTGAGCGCGATAAGCCGCTTGATGGTAAAGTTCTGGCTATGATTTTTGAAAAGCCGTCCACGCGAACCCGCGTCTCTTTTGATGTGGGTATGCGCCAGCTCGGCGGCGAAACAATCATGCTGACCGGTTCGGAAATGCAGCTTGGCCGCAGTGAAACCATTGCGGACACAGCCAAAGTTTTGTCACGCTTTGTCGATGCCATTATGATCCGTACAACCTCTCATGATCGCATGCTCGAACTCGCCGAGCATGCGACCGTGCCGGTTATCAATGCGCTGACCGATGATACTCATCCGTGTCAGATCATGGCCGATATTCTGACTTTTGAAGAACATCGGGGGCCAATCAAGGGCCGCACGGTGACGTGGAGCGGTGACGGCAATAATGTGCTGCATTCCTTCATTGAAGCTGCGGCGCAATTTGATTTCCGTCTGAATATTGCAACACCTTCGGGCAGTGAACCGCTGTCGCGTTTTGTTGACTGGGCAAATGCAAAAGGCGCAAAAATCTTCTCGACCACCAGTGCGGAAAAGGCTGTGGCCGGTTCTGACTGCATCGTGACCGATACATGGGTGTCAATGGGGCAGGAAGATAATGCGCGTGGCAATAATGTTTTCATGCCATATCAGGTGAATGCGGATCTGATGGCGAAAGCCAATAAAGATGCTTTGTTCATGCACTGTCTGCCAGCCCATCGTGGGGAGGAAGTGACGGATGAAGTGATCGACGGCCCGCAATCCGTAGTCTTTGATGAGGCAGAAAACCGTATGCATGCGCAGAAAGCGATTTTGACCTGGTGTCTTGAAGGACGCTGATCGCTTCTTATCTATAGGATAACGTATGGATCGGCTGCCCTGATCCTGATTTGAAGATTGAACCACGGCTTGCAGGTCGTATAACGCCTGCGAGCCGTGTGTTATTTATGGTGCAGTGATGCAGCCCCAGTGGCGACACCCGTGGCAGCCAATAAAAAAGAGATAAGTGATGAATAACCAGACCAGTACAGACCAGATGATGATTGATAGCCCGATGCCAGACCATATTACCCTGTCCGGTGATGATGTTGTTGTGCCTTTTCAGGTTGAGGGTCTGGATGTGCGCGGCCGCACAGTGCAGCTTGGTGCGGCGCTGGATGCTATTCTGAAACGCCATAATTATCCGGAAGTCGTGTCTCGCCTGTTGGGCGAAGCCGCGGTTCTGACCGTGTTGCTCGGCACATCTTTGAAATTTGAAGGCAAATTCATCTTTCAGACCCGCTCGGATGGTCCGGTGGATATGCTGGTGGTGGATTTCCGCACGCCGGATGCAATCCGCGCTTATGCCCGTTTTGACGAAGAGCGTGTGGCAGAGTTCGTGGCTGCCGGTAAAACCAAGCCGGAAGAATTACTGGGCAAGGGTACGCTGGCGCTGACTGTCGATCAGGGTGAGTTCACCCAGCGCTATCAGGGTATTGTTGCGCTGGACGGCTCGTCGCTGGAAGATATTGCACGCAATTACTTCATGCAGTCTGAGCAGATTGCAACAGAAGTTCAGCTGGCTGTTGCCAAGCTTTTCGAGCGCGGTGCCGATGGCAAAGCGAGTGAACAATGGCGTGCCGGTGGTCTGATGGTGCAGTTTCTGCCGCAGTCCGAATTGCGTGCGCGTCATCGCGATCTGCATGGCGGCGATAATCCGAATGGTGCTGAGGCTGAACAGGCTCCGGTTGAGGATGAATGGCAGGAAGCCCGTTCACTGGTTGCGACCATTGAGGATTCCGAGCTGACTGATCCGCAGGTGCCGTCTGAACGTCTGCTTTATCGTCTGTTCCATGAGCGCGGCGTGCGCGTTTATGAAGGCACGAAAGTTGTCGATCATTGCGCCTGTTCGCGGGACAAGATTTTCGGTGTGCTCAAAGGCTTCTCAGCTGAAGAAATCGAACACAGTACTGAGAATGGCAAAATCTCGGTGACCTGTGAGTTCTGCTCCAGCCGTTATGATTTTGACCCTTCGGAAATTAACGCGCCACAATGAGTGCCGAGCATGACAAAAGTGCCTGCCTGATAAGGCGGGCACTGCCGTCTGATGCTGCGTTGCTGCCGGAGATTGAACGCTCGGCAGTGCAGACTTTTGCAGCTGATCCGTCTTTGCATTTTATTCTCGATATGCCTGTCATGTCTGCGGAGCAGCATCTTGATTTCATGCAGAAAGGCCATGTGCTGGTTGCAGAATGCAATAGTGTGCTTGGCGGCTTTCTGGTGGCGGAAACCATGCCGGATGAAGGTCGCCTGCATGTCTGGGAGCTATCTGTGCATCAGGATTTCCAGCGCCGCGGGCTTGGCCGTAAATTGCTGGATGCTGCGGCTGACCTTGCGAAAGCGCAGGGCTGCGCAAGCCTCAGCCTGACAACATTCGGCGATATACCATGGAACCGGCCTTTCTATGAAAGCTGTGGCTATCAGGTGTTGCCGGTATCGCAATATAATGCGCGTTTCCGTTCCATTGCCGAGCTGGAACAGTCCATCGGCCTGCCGATTGAACGCCGCGTGGCGATGATCAGAACTATATAGTCAGTTCAGAACCGGTCTGTGTCTAGGCATATCGAGCGAAAATGCCGGAATAGTAATGGGGAATAGTTTGCCTTCATCAGGGCTGCCAGCCTCATGATTTTGCATCATATAGCTGCCGGACATCATGCCGGATGAGGTCGTCAGCGGACAGCCGGACGAATATTGATAGCTGTCTCCCGGTTTCAGAAACGGTTCTTCACCCACAACACCGGGGCCGCGCACTTCTTCAGTCCGGCCATGGGCATCGGTGATCTTCCATGTCCGTGAGCGCAACTGCACCGGAATATCCGAATGATTGATAATCGTTACCCGATAA
Source organism: Pseudochrobactrum lubricantis (assembly GCF_041929865.1). Classification (NCBI taxonomy): domain Bacteria; kingdom Pseudomonadati; phylum Pseudomonadota; class Alphaproteobacteria; order Hyphomicrobiales; family Brucellaceae; genus Pseudochrobactrum; species Pseudochrobactrum lubricantis. The sequence continues at coordinate 98,317 of NZ_JBHEEE010000001.1, read as the reverse complement.
GCCCAGACATAGCGGGATTCATCCGGTGAAGATTGCTCTTCCAGATAAAACGGCTCAACAGTGACTTCGATATTCTCGGTAATTGCGCGATACATAGAGGTTACTCTGGAAGGCCATGGGAGCTGGCTGGACATGACGGCTGCCGGCAAATCAGCAGCCGTCTGATATCAGTTTAGCCTTGAGCCGCTTTCAGTGCAAAGCCAATATCGTCAATCAGATCCTCTGCATCTTCCAAGCCGATAGAAAGGCGCAGCAAGCCGTCGGTAATACCGAGTTCTGCCTTGGCATCGTCGCTGAGATTTTTATGGGTCGAGGTGGCCGGATGGGTAATCAGGCTTTTTGCGTCACCGAGATTGTTGGAGATACTGATGACTTCCAGCGCATTTTCAAAGGCAAAAGCTGCTTTCTTGCCGCCTTTCAGCTCCAGCGCAATCATGGTTGAGCCGCCGCTCATCTGTTTGGCGATAATGTCTGCCTGCGGGTGATCTTTGCGACCCGGATAAATTACGCGGGCAATGGCATTCTGTTCGGCCAGAAAATCGGCAATCTTAGCGGCAGAGCGGGTCTGTGCTTCAACACGCACGGCCAGTGTTTCCAGACCTTTGAGCATTGTCCATGCATTGAACGGGCTGAGACCCGGACCGGTATGGCGGAAATAATCCTGCAGAACGTCTGTAATCCATTCGCGATCTGACAGAACAACACCGCCGAGGCAACGTCCCTGACCGTCAATATGTTTGGTGGCGGAGTAGACGACAATATGGGCGCCCAGTTCCAGCGGTTTCTGGAACAGCGGGGTGGCAAATACGTTGTCGACGATCAGCTTGGCACCGACACTATTGGCAATGCCTGCAATTCTGGCGATATCCATCACTTCCAGTGTCGGATTAGTCGGGCTTTCCAGAAACAGCACTTTGGTATTCGGGCGGATGGCGTTTTCCCAGTTCTCAATATTCACGCCATCAATCAAAGTGAATTCAACGCCGTATTTCGGCAGCAGGGTTTCAATGATGTACCGACACGAACCAAACATCGCTTTGGCTGCCAGCACATGGTCACCGGCGCGAACCTGACAGAGAATGGCCGCAGCAACAGCAGCCATGCCGGAAGCAGTGGCGCGGGCTTCTTCCGCGCCTTCAATCGCGCACATGCGCTTTTCAAACATATCCGTCGTCGGGTTTGCATAACGGGAATAGATGAAACCCGGATCTTCACCGGTAAAACGGGCTTCGCAAGCCTCGGCGCTGTCATAAACAAAACCCTGCGTCAGAAACAGCGCTTCTGATGTTTCGCCATAAGGCGTGCGGGTTGTGCCGCTATGCACAAGCTGAGTTGCAGGGCGAAGGGTACGAATATGTGTCTTTGTCATCGGTCCAGCCTATATAAAAGGATGGTCGGCAGGGTTCGGGCCACACCGGCCAATAAAAAACCGGCCTTTGCATGAAGACGCAAAAAGACCGGTTCGGAACCGCGGCCATATTTAGCGACTTCTTTAACGTGGCTGCAAGCCGGCCGGCCAAATCACCACGACTGATTTTGTAGGACTGTTATGATTATAATGTCAAGCACTCGATTTCACAGGACTTGACAGCGGGGAGTGAAATCTATCTGTAAATGCGCATATCACAGTAGCCCTCTTTTAACCGTTCAAGGCTAGATTGCGGCAAAATAGTATTTTATGACTGGACAAATGATGACCCGAGATAGCGGAATTTTGGCAGACAGCGATATTGCAGCTCTGTTTGAAACCGGTGCGCTGACTTCAGCGCGGGACTTGGATCACGATCAGATACAGCCTGCCAGTCTTGATCTTCGTCTTGGTGAGAAAGCCTATCGCGTCCGTGCATCTTTCATGCCGGGGCCGGACACACCGGTTGCCAAAAAACTGGAACGCCTGAAGCTGCATGAGATTGATCTGCGTGAAGGTGCGGTGCTGGAAACCGGCTGCGTCTATATTGTGCCGCTGCTGGAAGGTCTGGCGCTGCCATCGGAATTGTCGGCTTCCGCAAACCCGAAAAGCTCGACCGGTCGTCTCGATATTTTCACCCGTGTGATCACCGATAATGCGCAGGAATTTGACAAGGTGCCTGCCGGTTATAAGGGGCCGCTGTATCTGGAAGTCAGCCCGCGCACTTTCCCGATTGTGGCGCGTACCGGCTCACGCCTGTCGCAGATCCGCTTCCGCAAAGGCACTGCGCATATCAATGAAGCCGAACTTGCTGCATTGCACGCGGCGGAAACGCTGGTGGCTTCCGCTGTGCCGAACATTTCCAATGGCGGGATTGCGCTGTCGATTGATCTGAGCGGCGGTGAAAACGGCCTGATCGGCTATCGCGGTAAACACCATACGTCTGTTGTTGATGTCGATAAACGCGCGCAGCATGATGTGCTGGATTTCTGGGAGCCGATCTATGATCGCGGACATCGCGAACTGGTTCTCGATCCCGATGAATTTTACATTCTGGTTTCACAGGAAGCCGTGCATGTGCCGCCGCTTTATGCTGCGGAAATGACCCCTTTTGATCCGCTGGTCGGTGAGTTCCGCGTGCATTATGCCGGTTTCTTCGATCCGGGTTTTGGTAATGTCTCTGCCGGTGGCAAGGGCAGCCGCGCAGTGCTGGAAGTGCGCAGCCATGAAGTGCCGTTTATCCTTGAACACGGACAGATTGTCGGCCGTCTGATTTATGAACACATGCTCAAACGGCCGAAAGCGCTCTATGGCAGTGATCTCGGCTCGCACTATCAGGCGCAGGGTTTGAAACTGTCAAAACATTTCCGTTAAAAACTCATAATTTCTTGATTGTATCTCCGCAAATGAACATCTAGTGATACGTCGCTGATGCGCGCCTGCCGGTTTTTGGCAGGAGGCTTTAAGCCATTTTATGGCGGAGACTATGGTGAGAACCTATCTTGTAAATCTTGACGGCAGTCAGGAACGGCTTGACATTTCCCGCGGACAATTGGAGCGCGCGGGTATAGAATTTATCCGCGTTCCGGCGGTAGATGGCCGGAAAAGTGATCCGAGAGCGCATCCGGCCTATCACGAAAAACGCGCTTTGGCGTTTATGGGCTGTCAGGTCAGCGGCGGAGAGCTCGGATGTTATCTGAGCCATCTTAAAGCGGCGCAGATGTTTCTGGATTCCGGCGAGAAATACGCAATGGTGCTGGAAGATGATATGTCCGTTCCGGCAGACCTTGCTAAAATGGCGGAAGAATTGCTGTCATGGCTCGAAAAAGACGGGCGTTACTGGGATCTCATTAATATTGGGACAGACGGAATAAAACGTCATACCCCGCTTTGCACGCTGCAGGGGCAGGATCAGCAGCGCAATCTGACCAGTGCGCATTATTTTCCGATGACGACAGGCGGTTTGATATGGTCGCGTGCCGGTGCGCAGAATTTCGTCAACAGCCAGCATGAAATCTTTGCGCCGGTAGATAATTATCTGCGTTTCTGGCTGACAAGAACCAATACAGGTCTGGCCGTTTGGCCGCCTTTAGTCAAAGCGCGCGGCGTGCAAAGTGACATAGATGCGCTAGGAACCGGATCAAGAACGGCTGCGTCCGTTGAGAAACATTTCTTCTACAATCTGATCCGGCAAAGATGGTTTGTGCTCAACAAATTGCGCTCCTACCGGCATTTATGGACAGCGCGTCTGAAGCGGCGCCTGAGCGGTAATTCTGCTTTGCCGACGGCTGATCCGGTTGTCCTGCCCCTAAAAATCAGCCCTGCAGAGTGAGTACCCGATAAGAGCGCGTATTGTACTCACAATTCTATGTACTCTTTACAAAAGCTGTGGCGGACTTTATCGCTCAGATTGGCCTGTATGCCGGATGACAGACAGGATTATGCGTTTCAAGGGGAGTGATGCGCACGATCATGGCAATGGAAAAGAACCGAACAGTTTTAAACGCAGAAACAGAAACACAGCGTCTGACGCTGGGTATTGTTGTTTTGCCCGGTTTTACCCTGTCTGCGCTCAGCCTGTTTCTCGATCCGTTTCGCCTTGCCGCAGATGATAAGGACAAAAGCCGCCAGATCCGTTGCGGCTGGAAAATCTGTACGCTCACCGGCCTGCCGGTGGAATCCAGCTCCGGTATGGCGGTGGAGCCAACCGCCCCGATCGGTGCGCTGGATGATTGTGATTATATTGTTGTTGTCGGCGGCGTTCTTCCCCATTACCGGCCGGGGCAAAATACGCTGATTGAAGTGCTGAAACGCGCCGACCGTCAGAAGAAAAATGTCATCGGCCTGTGCACCGCCGCCTTCATTGTGGCTGAAGCCGGATTGCTGGAAGATCGCAATTGCTGCGTGAACTGGTTTCATAAAGACGATTTCCTGCAATTATTTGACGGGTTCACGGCGGATACAACCAGTCTGTTCCATCGCAGTGGCCGGCATTTTACCTGCGCGGGTGGTTTGGGCGCTGCTTCACTGGCGCTCTCCATCATTCAGGCGGAAATCTCTGAGGAGCTGGCACGTAAAAGCGCCTCCATCCTGATGTTTCCTTATGAGTTGCTGACATCGGAGCAACCTGCGCTGAGTTTCAACGGCGTACGTTCACCGATGATCCGCAAGGCAATCCGTATTTTTGAAGAAACGCTGGAAGATCCGCTGGCAATGGCTGAAGTAGCGCGCCGTCTTGGGATTTCCACCCGCCAGATGGAGCGCGGGTTCCGGTTGGGATTGGGCAAAACGGCCTTTCAGGTGCGCGAGGAATTGCGGGTGCAACGCGCCAAGGAATTGCTGATGAGCGGAAGTGCATCTCTGCTTGAAGTGGCTGTCGCCAGCGGCTTCACAGACACGCGCAGTATGAACCGTTCTTTCCTGCGCCAGAGCCAGAGCCTGCCGCGTACCTATAAAAATAGCCGCTGAAACCTGAATGTGGAACGCAACCGGTCAATATCCGGCGCAGGGAAGGCTTGTCTCTTCAGATATTCGCGCTTATTTGTTGGTCTCAACAAAGGAGTGCTTCTATGTCTGACCGTGCTACCCGCTTTCTGGGCGATACACCGGGTCGTGTCATCGTTAAACTGATACTGGTGTCACTGATTGTCGGCGTTGTGATGCATGCCTTTAACTGGACACCTTATGATATTCTCTGGAATATCCGCGATTTCTTCGTAAGAATCTGGAATATGGGTTTCTCAGCCTTGTCACGTTTTGCTGATTATCTGCTGCTGGGCGCGGCAGTTGTGATCCCTGCCTTTATTTTGCTCAGAATTATCAATTACAGGAAATAAAATGCATTCTGAAGGCGTGTAGCGGCTTCGGGAATGCATCTGAAAAATCCTTCTTTTATTTATGGTTTTCGATGACTGATACATTGCTGCCTTCTGCGCTGATTTCACGCCGCCGGTTACTGGTTGCCGGTGGCGCTTTGTTGCTGAGCCCTGCCATCCTGCCGCTCTCTGATGCTTTTGCAGAAGAGGACGTGGCGGCTATGGTGAATAAAGTGCGCCGCCAATATGGTGCGCCGCCGATGATGCCGGAAGCGAAGCTTGAACAGGCCGCACTGCATCAGGCGCGGTTAATGGCAAAGCACGGCAAAATCGGTCACAGCATCGGTTGGGGAAACAGTTTTGGCGGCAGGCTGAAACAGGCCGGTATCCGCGGCCCTGCTGCGGAGAATGTTGCATCCGGCCAAAAAGACGTGCCGGACGCACTGAATGCCTGGCTGAATTCTGCCGGTCATCGTAAAAATCTGCTTGATCCGATCTTTACCCGCTATGGCCTTGCCTATGCGGCGCGGGCAGACAAGCCGCATTATCTTTATTGGGCGATGCTCTACGGTGTTGATCTGCCGTAAATTGCAATGATAAACGGCCGCGACAAATTGATGTCCTGATGCAGAAACCTGCTGACCATGACAGGAAAACAGGATATGACAGTGCAGGATCTTCTGCGCTGACCGGAAAAACTATCTGCACTTACTATCTTCAGGTGAGGAGCACGCACGGCTGACAGCAGGGTCTTTTTATTCGCTGACAGTATTCGTGTGGTATCTAAGCATTTCCAGTAACAGTGGAAGCCGGTTTTACGCCGGACAATGCGTTAATACCCAAATAGAGCGGCTCCTTGAGGCCGCTTTAAGTGGAACCGCTCTATGTTCAAGCCAGATAATGACGCGCTCGAAACGTCTCTCGTTCGCCCGTTCAATGTCACGCACCGGATGGTGCTGACGATCGCTATTCCTATGACATTGGCCGGTATGACCACGCCTTTGCTCGGGCTGGTGGATACAGGTGTGATCGGGCAGCTTGGCAATGCCGGTATGCTCGGCGGTCTGGCCATGGGCGCTCTGGTCTTTGATTGTCTGTTTTCCATTTTCGGCTTTTTGCGTTCCGGCACGACAGGGCTTGTTGCACAGGCCATGGGGCGCGGTGACTGTTCGGAAGAAATTATGGTGTTCTGGCGCGCAATTATTGTGGCGCTGGTTGCCGGTTTGCTGATGATCGCGCTTCTGCCGCTCACACTCTATGCGGCCAATGATATTCTCAAGCCTACATCCGATACAGCCAAAGCATTGAACGAATATGTGTCGATCCGTATGCTCTCGGCACCAATGGCACTGATCAATTTCTCAGTTCTTGGCTTGTTGCTGGGACGCGGTAAAGGCTTGTTTGGCCTAGCGCTGCAATTCCTGCTGAATGGTATCAATATTATTCTGGCGCTGGTTCTGGGTTTGGGGCTTGGCTGGGAGGTTTCCGGCGTTGCATGGGCGACTGTCACCGGCGAAACCGTGGCAGCCATTACAGGTATGACAGTGCTGATCTGGCGCGGCGGCGCTTTGCGCAAGCTGGATGTCAACCGGCTGTTCGACAAAGCCGGTATGTGGCGGATGATCGTTATCAGCCGCGATATTATGATCCGCTCATTGTTGCTGATGTCAACCTATGTATTCTTTGCCCGCGTCGGCAATGAAATGGGCACAATCACTCTGGCGGCCAATGCGGTGCTGATGAATTTCTATCTCGTTGTCGGCTTCTTTCTGGAAGGTGTAACCATTGCTGCCGAACAGCTGGCAGGGCGGGCAGTCGGTGCGCGTTACAGTCCGGCCTTCCGGCGCTCGATTCAGCTGACCTTCTTCTGGGGCATGGTCATGGCTTTTGTCATGGGGCTGATCTTCCTCGCTTTCGGAGATCGTCTGGTCAATATTCTGACAACGGAGCCGGATGTCCGCATGATGGCGGTTTATTATCTGCCTTGGGTGTCGCTCACTGCACTCACCGGTCTTTATGCTTTCCAGATGGACAGTATTTTTATCGGCGCATCCTGGTCTAAAGACATGCGCAATATGATGTTCCTGTCGCTGTTTGTGTTTTTCGGTGTGCTCTACGGTACCCGTGACTGGCTGGGTAATCACAGCCTGTGGCTGGCGCTGAATATGTTCCTGTTTATTCGCGGCGTTACTCTGTCTGCGATGTTGCCAAGGCGCTATCGCGGGGAGTTTCTGGTCGCCTGACGATACCGTCTCTGCATTAAAGCCTGTAATGGGTAATATTAAACCTGCCGGATCATCATGCCTGATGATCCGGCAGGTTTATTTTTGGACTAATGATTTTTCTAAATTAGAAATATTTTTTATGAACTATCCCTGCGGGTAAAGTCCGGATTTTTGCCGCTTTGCCACGGGAAAGGTCAATAAAAACTAACCGCTTAAGGTGACTGGCAATCTTCATGTTAATTAAAAATTAATAAATAAAATCAATGACTAAACGCTACCTGCGTTAACGAAGCATCAAGGTTAATAGATCATTATCTGACTATAGTCATCTTGTTGAGTGAGTGGAGTATTCCGGTGCGTAGTGTAGCTTTGCGGGCCCTGTTTGGCCGATCCGGCAATGAGCCAGCACAGGTCTGGTATTATCCTTCCGAGGGTTACTGCCCGCAGGATGGCCGCTATTATCCGGTGGCCGTAACAGTTAAGCAGAAGCGCAAATCCGCGACCCTGCCAAAGCTTCTCGCCGGAGTAGGGCTGTTTTTCTATTCAAGCAATGTCATCGCCTATCAGGATATGGCCAGTATGATGAGTGTTGCCGAGCAATCGGGCAGCCGCTGGGCAACCTATATGGTGGATGCGCCAGCCGGTTCCATTCATCAGGCGGAAATGCCGTTTGTTGATTCGTCCGTAGTCACAGGCAGCCTGAGCGCTGCGGCAGATATTAGCGGCGTGGGTCGCGTGGTAATGAGCGGACGCGTTGCCGGCGGAAAACGCGGTGTCGACGATCCAAATCCCGATGAAAAACGTATCAGCCGCACTGACAAGCAGGGGCGTCTGGTTTCCGTGCAGACTAAAGCTCCGGCACGTATGTTCAATGCCGGTTCGCTGGCAGAGCAGGTTTCATCGGTGAGTCCCAGGCTGATGCAGCCGGTAGCCGGTAAAAAAGACGTCAAAACAGCTTTTGTCAAAGGTCCGATCCGCGGTAAGGAAGTGGAAATCACACTCGCTTTCCATCGTCCGGAAGTGAAGCCGGTCGTGCCAGTGCCGACAGCACTCGCATCACTGATTACCAATGATACACCGGATGTGCTGGCGCTCGGTTATGCGCCGTCCAAGCCGGATTATGCCAAAACATCGCCTTTTGAGAGCATTCTGGTGCCGGAAAAGGACAATGGACGCTTCATTCCGCCAATCAGTGCGCGGGATCACAATTGGGCAGCGACCCCGTTGCCACCGGCAGCATTCAGCGCGGCAGAGCAGAAATGTCTGGCTGAAGGTATCTATTTTGAAGCACGCGGCGAGCCGGTCAAAGGGCAGGCGGCTGTTGGTCAGGTTATTCTCAACCGCGTACGTAACCCTGCTTATCCTTCCACGATCTGCGGCGTAGTTTATCAGAATAAAGACTGGCGTAATGCCTGTCAGTTTTCCTTCGCCTGTGACGGTTTAAAACATCGTGTCACAGAGCCGGGTCACTGGCGTATGGCACAGCAGGTAGCGAAAGCTGTCACAGCGGGTCAGATCTGGCTGCCGGAAGTGGGTTCGGCGACCCATTATCATGCGACTTATGTACGACCTCGCTGGGCGTCAACGATGGAAAAAGTCAAAAAGATCGGCCTGCATGTTTTCTACCGGACTTACGGCGGCGGCTGGAGCTGATCTGTCAAGGATTCGCTGTCTGAAATCACGGTGTGAAGCGGGATTCAAGGCCTGCTTCATGCTGCTGCCTGTTAAGTATATGATTTAATAATACAAAAAACCTTCAACTTCTGTGCAGACAGTGCCTTGACGAATGAGTTGGCTGTTAATATGTTGCGGCCGACTTCAGAGTGGGGTGGAAACCTCGGTTTTCTTGCCAAAGGAGGCATGAATGGCAGTCGGGAAAACACCCGAAAAGCCTCAGCAATCCGATGATGCGGCAAGCGAAGCTGGTGGTCCGGTGCAGGCCGGATCTCAGGCCGACGCTCAGGGGAGTCTGGACGACCGTCTTCGTAAGCTTGAAAGCCATTTGGCTGCTAAGGGCGTGGGGGTGGAATCCAAAAAAGATGAACAGGCTGAGAAAAACGCAAGCTCTATGGCGCAGGCCATGAAATTATCCAGTGAATTTATCGCTGGTATCGTGGTAGGTGCGGTTTTAGGTTGGTTTTTTGACCGTGTTCTGGGTACGAACCCTTGGGGATTGATTATCTTTCTCTTTTTAGGATTCGGTGCCGGTACTCTGAATGTTTTACGCACCGCAGGATATGTTGCAGAAAGCGGCAATAATGTGGGCGAGAAGCAACAGAAAGAAAAATAATGTGCATAAAGGTTATCCTTCATATGCACGGCAGTGAATAAGTCTGTAAAGGCAACAGGGCGGCTCAGGCAGATTTGCTTTTGAGTGTTCTGAAAAGACCGGAACGCAAGTTTGCGGTTGAGAAGCGCCCTCGGGCATGAATGTAACGCCTTCGGGCACGGGTGACAGGTGAGGTTAAGGTGGCAAACGATCCGATCCATCAGTTTCAGGTTTCCAGATGGATTCCTATCGATGTCGGCGGTGTCGATCTGTCGTTTACGAATGTGTCCGCCTTTATGGTGCTGACTGTCGTAACCGCTTCCGCTTTTCTGTTTCTGACATCAGCAGGTCGCGGCATTGTTCCGACACGCCTGCAGTCAGTTTCTGAGATGGCCTATGAGTTTGTGGCATCCTCCTTGCGGGATTCTGCCGGTTCTCATGGGATGAAATTTTTTCCGTTTGTGTTCTCTCTGTTCACATTCATCCTTGTAGCAAACTTTATCGGTCTGTTCCCGTATTTCTATACCGTAACCAGTCAGATTATTGTTACTTTCGCGCTGGCGCTGCTGGTGATCGGAACAGTGATTATTTACGGTTTCTTCAAGCACGGTTTCCGCTTCCTCAAGCTGTTCGTGCCAAGCGGTGTTCCTATGGCTATCGTGCCGCTGGTATCCGCGATTGAAATCATTTCCTTCCTGTCCCGTCCGATCAGCCTCTCTGTGCGTCTTTTCGCCAGTATGCTGGCCGGTCACATCACCGTAAAGATTTTCGCAGGCTTCGTGGTTTCCATGGCTGCACTCGGTCCGCTCGGTGTTGGTGGTGCGATCCTGCCTCTGTTCATGACCGTTGCTATTACCGGTCTGGAATTCCTGGTCGCATTCCTGCAGGCCTATGTGTTCACTGTTCTGACCTGCATGTATATCAATGATGCAGTTCATCCGGACGGTCACTAACTGAAATTACTGCTGTCCGTTATCGGGCAGCAGTCTTGCCTATCTACCAATCAGGCTCTGCATTTTGAAAATACCTGTGTCTAACACATGATTTTGAAATAACAGGTCGCTCTGAAATATCACCGGCGGGTTTCCGCCAGAACTGAAATCCGCATTTATATCAATCCAGAAGGAGCTTAACATGGAAGCGGAAGCAGCAAAGTACATCGGCGCAGGTCTGGCCTGTTTCGGTATGGCCGGTACGGCTCTCGGCCTCGGCAACATTTTCGGTAGCTTTCTTTCGGGTGCACTGCGCAATCCGTCTGCCGCTGACAGCCAGTTCGGCCGTCTGGTATTCGGCTTCGCCGTAACTGAAGCTCTGGGCATCTTCTCGCTGCTCATCGCGCTTCTGCTCCTGTTCGCAGTTTAATCTTAAGCTGCCGGATTAAATCGGCCGCATATGCAAAAATCTCCTTGTGAGACCTGAAGGCATATGCGGCTGGTTATCGTTTATTAAGCCTGAGTGATAAGGGGAAAATGGATGTTCGTGTCCACGGCGTTTGCCCAAACCGCAACTGACTCTCAGCCGGCACCAGTGTCGGGAGCTGACAGTGGCAACTCTGTTGTGCACACTGAAACAGGTGTGGCGCACGATGCCGGTAAAGGCGTGTTTCCACCATTTGATTCCACCCATTATGCATCGCAGCTTCTGTGGCTCGCGATTACCTTCGGGCTGTTCTATCTGTTCATGTCGCGCGTTGTGCTGCCACGTATCGGCGGTGTCATCGAAACGCGTCGTGACCGTATTGCACAGGATCTGGAACAGGCTGCACGCCTGAAAACCGATGCTGACAATGCAATTGCTGCTTACGAGCAGGAACTGGCTGAAGCCCGCAAGAGCGCGGCTGTTATCGGTCAGGAAGCCCGTGATAAGGCAAAGCATGACATTGATGCCGAACGCAAAACCGTTGAAGCATCGCTTGAAAAGAAATTGGCTGAAGCTGAAGAACGCATCGCTGCCATTAAGGCAAAAGCGATGAGCGATCTCGGCTCGATTGCTGAAGAAACAACTGCAGAAATCGTTGAGAAACTGCTTGGCGGCAAGTCCGACAAAGCTGAAATCTCAGCTACTGTTAAAGCTGTCAGCGCGTAAGGGAGACCATTATGGATGCAACATTTATTGCCCTCGTCGGTCTGATTATTTTCCTGGCGCTGCTGGCCTATCTTAAAGTGCCTGGCATGATTGGCCGTTCGCTTGATGAACGTGCTGCCAATATCGCCAAGGAACTGGACGAAGCACGCACATTGCGTGAAGAAGCTCAGGCTCTGCTTGCTGAATATCACCGCAAGCGCAAAGAAGCTGAAAAAGAAGCTGGCGAAATCGTTGCTGCTGCACAGCGTGAAGCTGCAGCTCTGCTGAGCGAAGCAAAAGCGAAGTCGGAAGATTATATTGTTCGCCGCAATAAGCTGGCTGAACAGAAAATCGCTCAGGCTGAAAGTGATGCTGTTAATCAGGTTCGTGCATCTGCAGTGGAAATCGCTGTTGCTGCTGCCGGTTCGCTGATTGCAAATAAAATGGACGCAAAAACTGCCGGTGAAATGTTCAAAGCATCATTGGATCAGGTTAAAACCAACCTGAATTGATTGCAGTTCATAAAGTTCAAAAAAACGCCGCTTTATGCGGCGTTTTTTTATGTCTGAAATCGGGCTTGTTGTTCTGCGGCGATGCTTTGTGTCTTCGCAAGTTAGCGCATATCGAAACTGCATCAGGGACACGTATTCGGTGTCTCGCTTATTTATCCGCTGTCCAGCGTCCCTTAATCGGAGCGAAGCTGTAGCGGTGCAGACCGGCAACCGGCCCTTGTTCTTCAATCGCCTGCCGGTGCGCCGCAGTGCCGTATCCTGCATGTTTCTCAAGGCCGTAAGCAGGATGGATAAGACCAGCGCGTTCCAGCATCTTGTCGCGGGTGACTTTGGCAATGATCGAAGCGGCCGCAATGGTCAGGGATCGTTGATCGCCTTTGACTAATGTCATGGCAGGGCAGGGCAGTCCGCCTGGGGTTTTATTGCCGTCAATCAAAGCATAATCCGGACTGATTGTCAGACTATCCACGCAGCGCTTCATCGCCAGCAAGGATGCCGCCAGAATATTGCTTTCATCAATCGCACGCGCACTGAGGCTCCATAATGTGACGGCAACAGCCTTTTCCATAATTGTTTCAAATAGGCGGTTGCGCTTGGCAGCGGTGAGCCTCTTTGAGTCATCCAGACCTTCAGGCAGATTATCAGGGTCGAGGATCACGCAGGCCGCAACTACGGGCCCTGCAAGAGGGCCGCGGCCGACTTCATCGAGCCCTGCAATCAGTTTGTAACCCTGAGCTTGCAGCTGCTGCTCATGGCTGTAATCGGGCGTGAATATTTCAGATTTGTCAGCCTTTGTCTTGGCTGGCGACTTCGGTCGCTTTTCAGAAAAAAGCGGAGAATCAGATGGTGCTTTACTCATGTGCTGAGATTGCATCCTATCTAATTCTCCGCAAGCCACATCGCAAAAAGGGGGGGCACGATGTGGAAGGCTGCCGGCAAAAGGACGGGCAGCCTATATCTGCCGGAGCATTTCCGATGCATACGGAAATGCGTGAAAACAAAGAAAAAGAATGGTTCCACCGTATCGATATTGATTGGAGCCGCTCTGAGGGCAGATCAGAAAAGCGAGAGCTGAACGCCGCTTGTTTGCGGCGGGGTGAACAGATCACAACGCAGGCGCCGTTTATGAATATTCAGCCCGAGCTTTTTACAGGTAATCTCAAAGCGGCGGCCAATCTGCCACGCATAAGGACCATCACCACGCATCCGCTTGCCCCATTCCGCATCATAGTCCTTGCCGCCGCGCATTGAGCGCAACAGGGACATGACATGGCGGTAACGGTCAGGAAAATGCTGCAGCAGCCAGTCCTTGAAGAGTGGTGCGACCTCATAAGGCAGGCGCAGCAAGACATATCCCGCCTCGCGTGCGCCCATCGCATAGGCGGCATCCAATATACGTTCAATCTCGTGGTCGTTGATGCCGGGGATCACCGGGCCAAGCATCACTGATGCAGGAATACCTGCTTCATTCAGTTGCCGGATAGCCTGTAAACGCAATCCCGGTGTTGAGGCACGCGGCTCCATATTCCGTGCTAATTTGGCATCCATGGTGGTGACAGAGAGGGCAACCTTTGCCAGACCACGCTCAGCCATCGAACCAAGAATATCAATGTCGCGGGTAACCAGTGCGGATTTGGTGACGATGCCGACCGGATGATTGGCGGCATCCAGCACACTTAATATATCCCGCATAATCCGCCATTTTTTTTCTACCGGCTGATAAGGGTCTGTATTGGTGCCAATGGCGATCGTCTTGGGAATATAACCGGCTTTGGAAAGTTCTTTTTCCAGCAACCGTGCCGCATCCGGCTTTGCAAAAAGTTTGGTTTCAAAATCAAGACCGGCAGACAGTCCCATATAGCTGTGGGTAGGGCGGGCAAAGCAATAAATACAGCCATGCTCACAACCGCGATAAGGATTGATTGAGCGGTCAAAATTAATATCCGGCGAGTCATTACGGGTGATGATGGTGCGCGGCTTTTCGATCTGGACTTCTGTCTTGAACGGTTCCAGCTCTTCCAGAGAGTTCCAGCCATCATCACTATCGATGCGTGTCTGACTTTCAAATCGACCGGAAGGATTGATACCGGCACCGCGTCCGCGACGACGGCTGTGGTCAATCCGCAAGCCGGTGCCGTCAACAATAGCATTTGCCTGATCTGTGCGCTCCGATCCGAAGACGGCCGAACGGGAGAAGACAGCCTGATCGGCTGGTCCGAAAACCTCCTGTAAAATTGCCATAGCTTTCTCCTTGCCGGAAATGCCGTGACAGCATGACCGGAGCAAAACAATCAAAATGAAGCAATGAATACGGCGCGAATTATGCGACTCTGATGCGCCGTTTATGGTTCAAATTTAATCTGAAAATAAGAACAAAGCAAGAACTTAATTTATGTCTTTTCCGCAATTAGAGCGCTGTGTGCCAGACCTGCACACAAAGTTCGCTCTAACACTTTTAAAATTAGAAGCATAATTTCACTTTAAACCGATCCCAGCTTAAGGAATTATGCTCTAGCTTTTGCGTTTCAAATGCTCATCAAGGCGCGGCATGATTTCAACGAAATTGCACGGACGGTGGCGATAGTCGAGCTGCTGGGCGAGAATACCGTCCCATGCATCGCGGCAAGCACCGCCGGAACCCGGCAGGACAAAAACAAATGTCTGGTTGATGAGACCGGCAGTTGCGCGGGATTGGATCGTGGAAGTGCCGATCTTGGCATAGGACTGCTGATGGAAGATAACCGAAAACCCGTCCATACGCTTGTCGAAGACCGGCTCCAAAGCGTCAGGTGTTACATCGCGTCCGGTGAAGCCGGTGCCGCCGGTGGTAATCACCACATCAATCGCCGGATCTTTGGACCATTGCACAACCAGCTCGCGGATTTTTGCAGCGTCATCAGTCACGATCTGCCGGTCACGCAACAGATGACCTGCCTCTTCAATACGGGAGGCAAGAAATGCACCGGACGTATCGGTTTCTAGTGTCCGGCTGTCTGAAACCGTCAGTACCGCAATACCCACCGGAATGAACGGACGTTCGGCTTTGGCTGTATCGGACATGGCTGTCTCCGGTTAAATCTTGTCGGGCAGGGTCGTGGTTGCGCAGACAAACCAATGCGGATTTTGCTGTTGCAAATGCATTGCCGCCTGTTGCGCCTGATCCGCTGTATCATAAATGCCGAAGCAGGTCGCGCCTGAGCCGGACATTTGCGCATATTGTGCGCCGCTGTTCCGCAAAACCTGCAGAATTTCCGGTAATTGCGGTGCAAGCTCTGCAGCGGGTGGCAGCAGATCATTGCGGGTTGATTGCAGGAAGTTGCAAAGCTCCGCCTGACTATTCAAGCGCGTCAGTTCCGGTAGTGCAGGATTATCACGCTTCTGCATATGTTTGAAAATTTGCGGCGTGGAAATTGCTGTTCCGTCATTTACCAGTACAAGCGACAGCACCGGCAGGCCGGACAACCTTTGCACATCTTCACCGATACCCTTGGCAATCAATGCGCCGCCACAGAGCTGACCATGCAAACACATCGGCACATCGGCGCCAAGCTGCAGGCAAATTTGCTCAAGCAACGCCTGTTCCGCTTCGATATTCCACAGGCGCATGAGCAGTGCCAGCACTGTTGCGGCATCGCTTGACCCGCCGCCGATACCGGAGGCAACCGGGAGATTTTTCTCCAGATGAATGGCAACGCCGGAGCTGTGCTGCGGAAAATGCGCGCGCAGAAGATCACGCGCTTTTAAAACAAGATTGTCGCCATTGGCTGGCAGCCCCGCACCAAAGCGGCCGGAAAGCGTAAAACTGTCTTCCTGCGCAAGAGACACTGTGAGTTCGTCACCATAATCGGCAAAGGTAACAAGCGTATCCAGCAGATGATAGCCGTCCTCGCGCCGTCCGGTCACATGCAATGCCAGATTAAGCTTGGCATAGGCTGTGGCGCGAAGATGTGAGGCAGTCTGTTGGCTCGCTGCCTGTGAAGCTAAAATATCTGGCATGCTTAAGGATCAGTCTTTATCTGCCGGACGGTAAACACCGGTTTTCGGGTCGCGTACCAGTGTGCCGCTGGCACCTGTGCGGGCTTCCTGTTCGGCCTGACGGACTTTCTGGGAAACACGCGCCGCTTCGCGCTTGAAGGAGCGATAGCCATAGATCGCAGCTGCAACCAGAAGGATCAGAAAAATCAGCTGTGGCATACCGGCTCCTTTCCGGAAAAATAACATGCCTGTTGATTTAATCAGGCTGTAACCTCGTTTCAAGAAGCTCTTATAGCATCTTATTCTGATGATATTATGATAACATAAGCCTGTTACAGGCCATAGCGTGACCAAAGAGCTTTTTCTTCGAGTACATTCATCAGGCTTTCACCTGCTGCGCCAAGCATTTGCGCATGAGAAATACCGCCGGTATTTTTACGTCCCAGCAGTCCGCGCGAAGGCTGGATCAGATTAAGCTTGGTTTTTTCGCCATAGAGCTTGCGCAGATGCGAGCGCATATCATCAAGACCATCAATCAGCCCGAGCTGCAAAGCCGTAATGCCTGTCCAGAACTGACCGGTGAAAAGATCGTCATTGTCCTGCAATTTATTGCCGCGGCGCTCTTTTACCATATCAATAAAAGTCTGGTGAATTTCCAATTGCAGCGCTTTGATATGTTCGACATCCGATGCTTTTTCCGGCTGAAACGGATCCATCGTGGCTTTGTTTTTACCGGCTGTGTGCACGCGGCGTTCAACGCCGATTTTCTTGATGAGTTCGGTAAAGCCAAAGGAAGCGGAAACCACGCCGATCGAACCCAGAATGGAAGACGGATCAGCAATAATTTCGTCTCCGGCAATAGCGATCATATAGCCGCCGGAAGCCGCCACATCCTCAACAAAGACATGGACTTTCTTGTTCTTTTCTGCGGCCAGATCACGGATGCGTTTATAGATCAGCCGTGATTGTACCGGTGAGCCACCGGGGGAATTAATACTCAGCGCCACAGCGGGACTGTGCTTATTGGCAAAGGCTTTTTCCAGCTGAACAGCGATGCCTTCGAGCGACAGATTTTGCCGTAAAGGGCTGTTGCCGGTCATGATCGCACCGCTCAGCCGGACAACCGGAATTTCAACACTGGAAGCCCGGAAGCGACGCGGGATAACACGGCTGATGAGTGACGGCACTGAAAATCTCCGGTGTGAAAAAGCAGACGATAAAATAGTTTTCACCCGCTGTTATAGCCACAGCGGGTGAAAACTGAACCTGTTATTTTACAACGCGGTTGCGTGTGGAAATGCGCAGCAATGCCCAGCCACAAACGGCGGAGAGCAGAGAACCAAGCAGAACACCAATCTTGGTCTCGCTGTGCAGCAGGTCATTGTCAAAGGACAGCAGGCCGATGAACAGGCTCATGGTAAAGCCGATACCGCAGAGCAGTGCCACGCCATAGAGCTGTGTCCAGCTTGCGCCCATCGGCTTGGTGGCAATCCCTGCGCGGATAGCAATCCATGCGGCACCGAAGACACCAAACTGCTTGCCGACAAACAGGCCGAGCGCAATACCGAGTGTGAGCGAGTCACCAAGGATCGACGGACTCATGCCGGCGAAGGAAACGCCTGCATTGGCAAAGCCGAAGATCGGTACAATGACAAAGCCGACCCATTTTGCCAGCGCATGTTCCAGCGTGTGCAGCGGGGAGCTCATATCATCAGGACGGCCAAGTGCAGGCTTGATCGGAATAGTCAGCGCGGTCAGCACACCGGCAACCGTTGCATGAACACCGGAGCGCAGTACAAAATACCAAAGCACGGCACCAAGGATCAGATATGGGGTGAGGCGCATAATGCCCATCTTGTTCAGAATAAACATCAGCGCAAAAATACCGGCAGCACCGGCGAGATAGAGCGTGGCAATATCGGCAGTGTAGAAGACGGCGATAATGGCAACGGCGGCAAGGTCGTCGAGAATAGCGAGTGTCGCCAGAAAGACTTTCAGACTGGTCGGAACGCGCGGTCCGAGCAGCGACAGCACACCGAGTGCAAAGGCAATATCAGTCGCCGAGGGAATAGCCCAGCCGCGAATGGTTTCCGGATTTGACCAGTTAAAACCGGCAAAAACCAGTGCCGGAACAATCACGCCACCAGCGGCGGCAATGCCCGGTAAAGCACGGTTCGACCAGCTGGCAAGCTGGCCGTCGAGAAATTCACGTTTGATTTCGAGGCCAACGAGAAGAAAGAAGACGGCCATCAGCGCGTCATTAATCCAGTGCAGAACGCTCATCGGGCCGAGCTTGCTCTCCAGAACCTGAAAATATGTGGCTGCAAGCGGCGAATTAGCAACGATCAGAGCCAGAGCAGCGGCAATCATCAGAGCGATACCGCTGGCGGATTCACTGTCGAGCCAATGGCGGAGCGTTGAGAAGGGGCGCTTGGTCTGGCTTTGTGTCATCCGGTATCGGCCTTTTTCTTTGCGGGCAGCGTTTTGACAACGCTCAACCCTTGATCTGTCCTCAGAGTTCCGCGCTTTAAATAGAGCGAAAGACCTGTTCGGACAGTCCGTGTTTTCGGGAAAATGTGCTCCGTCCTCCTGAACAACAACCGTTACAGGTTGTCGCAACCATTAATGAGGCTTTCTGCACGTGGCGTAAATTCATGGCCGGAACTTTTATGCAAAATTAACGGCGGCGCAAGGAAAACCGGAGCGCGGCTGCCTTTTATGCCCGTAATTACGACACGGATGGCCGGTTCATCCGGTCTGGCATAGAGCGGAAGAATTGCGATGCCGCCAAAACGGCGCTCCATCGCAGACAGAATTTCATTCAGATTGGCGGGGCGTGCGATAATCGCAATATGTCCGCGCGGACGTAAAATGCCCGATGCCGTGCGTATCCAGCTTTCAAACATGCCTTCATGCATCACATGCGCCTGTGCCTTTAAATCGTCCGGCGTGGCACGGTCATGGCTTTGGTTGAAAGGCGGGTTCATAATCACATAGTCAAACTGATTATCAGCCAGCCCTGCTTCATGACGGGCAGGGCCGGTCATGGTTACATCAGCCTGCAGGCATGACAGACGGCCATGCAAATGGGCATTTTCGGACAATGCGCAGGATTTTTCCGCATAGAGCAGCATTTCCGGTGAGCGCTCAATCAGGGTGACATCTGTGTTTGCGCAGCGCGCAGCTACGGCCAGTCCTGCCGCACCGGCACCGGCGCCAAGATCCGCAACTTTACCTTTGAAATCCGTTGGCACCGCACTTGCCAAAATCATGGCATCAATCCCCGAACGGTGACCTTTTGCGGATGGCTGCACCAGATAGAATGCACCACGGTGAAAGGCATCGAGAGTTTCGCCATAGGGCAGAGAGCTGAACGGAGCAGACATAAAGACGGCAGTTTCCTGACTTGTTGCAGACTGAAAGCGATCAAACCGGCTTTAACCGATTCTGTATAGAGGCGGTGAAAGCCGCAATTCTGTTTGCTGACAGCAATTTGACATCTTATATCAGCAGAATATGCTTTATTGTGTTGTGTTGCGGCTCGCAACACTTGCCTTTAGCACGGCTTTTGGTGCATTTGACGCTTGAGCATAAAGGCCGCCTTGAATAATGTGTGGCTATAAAACGGGTCTCATTATCAGGCCGCGTGAACTGGAGATATGGCATTGGGTGTGGTTCTCAATCTCGATGAGAAAAAAAATCAGCAGGCGTCCATTCAGAAGCTGGTTGATCTGACGAAAGCGGATATGGGACGTGTCAATGCGCTTATCCTGTCCAAGGCCGGTTCTGATGTTGAGATGATACCGGAAGTGGCCAATCATCTGATTTCATCGGGTGGTAAGCGTTTGCGTCCGATGATGACACTCGCTGCTGCAGCCATGTTCGGCTATGAGGGCGAAGGTCACGTGCAGCTCGCAACCAGCGTTGAATTCATGCACACTGCAACGCTTCTCCATGATGATGTGGTGGATGAGAGCGATCTGCGCCGCGGCAAAAGCACCGCGCGGATGATCTGGGGCAATCAGGCCAGCGTTCTGGTCGGCGATTTCCTGCTTGGTCAGGCTTTCAAAATGATGGTGGATGTCGGCTCGCTCGACGCGCTGGATGTGCTGGCAACCTCGGCTTCGGTGATTGCCGAAGGTGAAGTGATGCAGCTCGCCGCCGCTAAAAACATGGAAACCACGGAAGACGAATATCTGGCCGTTATCAAAGCCAAGACTGCGGCGCTGTTCTCTGCTGCTGCCGAAGTTGGTCCGATCATCGCCGATGCACCGCGTGCACAGCGTCTGGCACTGCGCTCCTATGGTCTCAACCTCGGCCTCGCTTTCCAGCTGATTGATGATGCGCTGGATTATGGCGGTTCGGCTGCGGATCTCGGCAAGAATGTGGGTGATGATTTCCGTGAAGGGAAAATCACCATGCCGCTGTTGCTGAGCTATCGCCGTGGTTCCGAAGACGAACGTGCTTTCTGGAAATCATCCATTGAGCAGGGCAATAATGATGATGAAGCCTTGCAGAAGGCTATCGGCCTGATGACCAAGCATGGTTCGATTGCCGATACCGTACAGCGTGCCCGTCATTTCGGCGAAATCGCTCGTGATGCACTGGCACCGCTGCCGCAGAGCCCGCAAAAAGATGCTCTGATTGATGTGATTGATTTCTGCATCAGCCGTGTAAACTGATTATTGACCGGTACCGGCGCATATTTCCGGTACCGGACTTTGAAATACCCTTTTCTCCGGCCATATAAAAACCACGACATGGCCGGATAGTGTGTTTGTTTCGGAAATAAGCCAGACCAGAGCATTTCCAGCAAAAGTGGCAACCGGTTTTGCGTCAGGAAATGTGTAAAATAAAGAGATAGAGCATTCCTTATGTTTCAAAATTGGAAATGCTCTATAAATGCAAGGGGAAATGCCGATGCGGCGGAATACAGTTAAAGCGCGTGCTCTGGTTTTCGCTTTGATGGCAGGGGCGGCTTTCACAAGTGGTGTCTCCGGCGCGGCCTATGCTGCATCTGCGGCAAAGACAGCGGTGGCGACAGACGAGCCGGTGATTGTCTCGCGTGCAGGTTCTTTCCCTGGTGCTTATCTGGCCGGTCGCATTGCCGAGATCGACAATAATCTTCCTGTAGCCATCGCTTATTATCGTCAGGCACTGGCATTTGATCCGTCAAACCAGCCGATGAAGCGTGACCTGTTGCTGTCCTATCTGACCGACGGTCAGCTTGATGAAGCGCTGCCCTTTGCCCGTGCGCTCAAAAATGAGCCGGAAGTCGAGCGTTTCTCCCGTATCATTCTGGCGATCAAGGCTTTCAACGACAAACATTACCGCACTGCCCGCACCAATCTGAAGCTCACGCAGCAGTCAGAGATGGATCGCTTAGCAACCGGCCTGATGACGGCATGGACATTCTACGGCGAAGGTCGCCCGAAAGACGCGCTGGCAGCAGTTGATAAGCTTGACGGGCCGGTCTGGTACGATCTTTTCAAAACCTACACATCGGCATTGATTGCAGACAGCGCCGGTCAGACCAAGGCTGCGGATAAGTTTTATGCGCAGGCCGTGGCTGATAAAGAAGGCGGCAGCGCTGCACCCGATACTTATGAGCGCATCATTTACGCCTATGCCGATTTCAAACAGCGTCAGGGCGATAAAGCCGGTGCAATCAAACTGGTGGAAGATGCCGAGCAAATTCTCAGCGGCCGCGTGATCCTACGCGAAGTACGCCAGAAGCTTGAAGACGGTGAAAAGCTCGATCCGCAGATGCGCAGTCCGCAGCAGGGCGCGGCTGAGGTTCTGTATTCTTTGGGCACCGCGATTAACCGTGGCGGTGCTGAGGCTTTTGCAACTATTTATCTGCAAATGTCCGGTGAGCTGCGCGAGAATAATGACGCTACATTGTTCCAGCTTGGCGATATTGCTGCCAAACTGCGCCAGCCGGAAAAAGCGATTAAATATTACGGCCGCGTTGCGGATAAATCGCCTTATAAGCGCGATGCGGAAATGCAGCTGGCGCTTAATCTGGCTGAAACAGACAAGCCGGATGAGGCGATTGAGCATCTGAAAAACAATTTGCGCAGCAATGATAAGGACAACCGTTCCTATCTGGCGCTGGGCGGTGTTTATGCTCAGAAAGAAGACTGGGCAAATGCGGCAAAGACTTACGATCAGGCCGTTGCGGAACTTAAATCACCTGTACGTCAGGACTGGCCGGTTTTCTATCAGCGCGGCATTGCTTATGAGCGTCTGAAACAATGGGATAAGGCTGAGCCTAATTTCCGCAAAGCGCTGGAACTGTTTCCAAACCAGCCGCAGGTGATGAATTATCTCGGCTATTCATGGGTCGATCGCGGTGAAAATCTGGAAGAAGCTTTGCAGATGATCCGCAAGGCTGTCGAGATGCGTCCGCAGGACGGTTATATCGTCGATTCCCTTGGCTGGGCCTATTACAAGCTTGGCCGTTATAATGAGGCCGTTGTCGAACTGGAAAAGGCAGTCAAACTGCGTCCGGAAGATCCGACAATCAATGATCATCTGGGTGATGCCTATTGGCAGGCGGGGCGCGGGCTGGAAGCGACTTTCCAGTGGAACCATGCCATCGCCGGTAAGCCTGAAGCGGCAGAGCTGGCCAAGATCGAGAAGAAGCTGAAGCAGGGGCTGACACAGACGGCGGAAGCTGATGTGAAAGATATTGCGCCGGCAAAGCCTGACACGGCACCGGAGAAAGCACCGGATGCTAAGCCTGCCGATCCTGCTGCCAAGCCATAATGCCTTGCTATCCGGCTTTAAGTCTTGACCGTTTAACGCGGAATAATTAGGACAAACTATCTGTTTTTCGGCGGAGCTGAGCTGTTATGGCTCAGCTTTCACCGTTTTCACCACGCATGATTTGCAAGAAGATCAGTTTTGATCGCCGATCTCGCCAAGAATGCTCCAATGAGGCCTTCCCGTGACTCGTATCGTGACCAGCACATTGCCTGAACACCTGCATCCGACCCGCTCTTTTCAGGGCTTTATCATGGCGCTCCAGCATTACTGGGCGCAGCATGGCTGCACAATTTTGCAGCCTTACGATATGGAAGTCGGGGCGGGTACGCTGCATCCGTCCACTACTTTGCGCGCTCTGGGGCCAAAGCCGTGGAATGTTGCCTATGTGCAGCCGTCACGTCGCCCGAAAGATGGCCGCTATGGTGAAAACCCGAACCGTATGCAGCATTATTACCAGTATCAGGTTTTGCTGAAGCCAAGCCCGCCGAACCTGCAGGAGCTGTATCTCGGCTCGCTGAAAGCGATCGGCATTGATACCGATCTGCATGATATCCGCTTTGTTGAGGATGACTGGGAAAACCCGACGACCGGCTCTTGGGGCTTGGGCTGGGAATGCTGGTGCGATGGTATGGAAATCTCGCAGTTCACTTATTTCCAGCAGGTTTGCGGTATTGAATGTTCGCCGGTTGCCGGTGAACTGACCTATGGTCTGGAACGTCTCGCTATGTATGTGCAGGGCGTGGACAATGTTTATGACCTGAACTTCAATGGTCTCGAAGGTGAGGACAAGGTCACTTACGGTGACGTGTTCCTCCAGACCGAGCAGGAATATTCCCGCTACAATTTCGAGATCGCCAATACCGATATGCTGCACCAGCATTTCATTGATGCGGAAGCGGAATGTAAAGCGGTTCTCGCTGCAGGTGCGCCACAAGAAGGTGCAACAGGGAACTTACATAAGTGCGTTTTCCCTGCTTACGATCAAGCGATCAAAGCCTCGCATATTTTCAATCTGATGGATGCCCGTGGCGTTATCTCGGTAACCGAGCGCCAGAGCTATATCCTGCGCGTGCGCAATCTTGCGCGCCAGTGCGGTGAAGCCTTCCTTCAGACCGATGCCGGTGGCGTCAACTACAAGAATGAGACACGCTGATGCCTGATTTGTTGCTTGAACTTTTCTCGGAAGAAATTCCGGCACAGCCGTCCGCCCGCAACGAAGTGAGGACGGACAAAACAAAAAATGAGCATGCGGAGGGCGCACGCTGATGCCTGATTTACTGTTAGAATTGTTCTCCGAGGAAATCCCGGCGCGCATGCAACGTAAAGCTGCCGGTGATTTGAAGAAAATGATCACCGATGGTCTGGTTGAAGCCGGTCTGACCTATGAGGCGGCAACGCCTTACTGGACACCGCGTCGCCTCACGCTGGATATTCGCGGTCTGACCGTGCGCTCAAAAGACGTGCATGAAGATATCAAAGGCCCGTCCGTTTCTGCACCTGAAGCCGCAATTCAGGGCTTCCTGCGTAAAGCTGGTTTGAGCGATATTGCGCAGGCGCATGTGCATTCCGATCCGAAGAAGGGCGATTTCTACGTCGCCCACATCACCAAATCCGGACGTGCTGCGGAAGAAATCATCGCGGAACTGGTACCGAATGTGGTGCAGAATTTCCCGTGGCCGAAATCCATGCGCTGGGGCAAGGCCTCAGCACAGTCGGGTGCAATGCGCTGGGTGCGTCCGCTGCAGTCGATCATCTGCCTGTTTGGTCCTGAAACCGAAGAAACCGTCGTGGTGGATTTTGAAGTCGGCGGCGTGCGCTCCGGCAACACTACACGCGGTCACCGTTTCATGAGTGATGGTCAGTCGATCACCGTGCGCCGCTTTGACGATTATGTCGAAAAGCTGGAAAAAGCGCATGTGGTGCTCGATGCTGAACGCCGCAAGGAAATCATTCTCACCGATGCCCGCAATCTGAGCTTCGCTTCCGGTCTGGAACTGGTTGAAGACGAAGGCCTGCTGGAAGAAGTGTCCGGTCTGGTTGAATGGCCGGTTGTGCTGATGGGGGAATTTGAGGAAGAGTTCCTCTCCATTCCGCCGGAAGTGATCCGCCTGACCATCCGTGCCAATCAGAAATGCTTTGTCACCCGCAATCAGGGTGAGACAGATGCACTTTCCAACAAGTTCATTCTGATCTCCAATATTGCTGCCCGTGACGGCGGCAAGGAAATCGCTTTCGGTAACGGCAAGGTTGTGCGTGCACGCCTGTCCGATGCACTGTATTTCTGGCATACCGATCAGGCAGATATGCCGGATATGGACAAGCTGAAAGCCTCGGCTTCTAAATTCGCGCTTGATCTGGCTAAGCCGCTCGATCAGCGCATGGCGCGTCTCGATGCGCTCAATGTAACCTTCCATGCCAAGCTCGGCACGCAGGGTGCGCGCGTGGCGCGTATCAAGGCGCTTGCTGAGGCAATTGCACCACTGGTCGGCGCAGATGTTGCGCTGACTGCCCGTGCAGCTGTGCTGGCTAAAGCCGATCTGCAGACAGAAGTCGTTGGCGAGTTCCCTGAATTGCAGGGCGCAATGGGGCATAAATATGCGCTGTTGCAGGGTGAAGATGCTGCTGTCGCAACAGCACTTGAAGATCATTACAAGCCGCAGGGTCCGTCCGACCGTGTGCCGCGCGATCCGGTATCGGTTGCCGTAGCATTGGCTGATAAGATCGACACCCTGACCGGTTTCTGGGCGATTGATGAAAAGCCTACAGGCTCGAAAGATCCTTATGCGCTGCGCCGTGCAGCCCTTGGTGTTATTCGTCTGATTTTGGAAAATGATGTTCGATTGTCGTTAATTAATGTAGCGAAACATGCATCTAATCAACATCATGTTGCTTTATATTATAAAGGAACAACTGAAACGGTTGAGAAAATTTCTGAACTTAAGGCTGAGAAAATTTCAGAATCGTTGGTGGATGACTTGGCGACATCATTTGTCAGCTCCTCAGTGAAAGCTATATCTGATAATTTTGATGACATATCATTCTTACATGAGGGCGTCATTTTAGAGAATGTTGCTGATCTGCTGTCCTTCTTCCATGACCGTTTCAAGGTCTATCTGAAGGATGAAGGTGCACGTCACGATGCGATTGATGCAGTCCTGTCAGCCGACGCTGATAATCTGCTGCTGGTTGCCCGTCGTCTTGAGGCGCTGATCGTTTTCATCAATGAAGAAGACGGCAAGAATCTGCTCGCCGGTACCAAACGTGCAGCCAATATTCTCGGTGCTGAAGAGAAAAAAGGCACTGTTATTGCCACCAATGTTGATGCCGCACTCTTCAATAATGAAGAAGAAAAAGCATTGTTTGCTGCGGTGCAGTCGGCAGAAACCAAAGCTGCTGCGGCCATAGTCAAGGAAGATTTCTCGGCTGCTATGTCGGCTATGGCCGAGTTACGTGCGCCGGTTGATGCCTTCTTTGACAAGGTCATGGTCAATGATGAGGATGACGCTATTCGCGCCAATCGTTTGGCACTGCTGGCTAAAATCCGCTCGGTGACCGGTCAGGTTGCTGATTTCTCAAAGATCAGCGGCTAACGACAATTGAGAGCCTGAATCAAAAAGCGACAGGCTGTGGCGAAAATGGTGATTTCGAGAACCGGAGCGGAGCGTACTTTGAGGTACGTGAGTACCGGAAGCGCAGAAGTCGCCATTTGCAGACCGGCATGGCGACTTTTGGATCAGGCTCTGTCAGGCCGGAATATCTTTGGCTGCCCAAGCCGCTGTTTCCATATCGCGCAGCTCGGAAATATTGGTGACGCCAGCCTGCTTCACCAATGCGGAGAGTTCTTTGACGATCTCTTTTGGCACAGTCGGCCCGCGATAGATCATGCCGGTATAAAGCTGAACCAGATCGGCACCGGCTTTAATCTTGGTGAGGGCGGTTGCGCCGCTGTCCACACCGCCGACACCGATGATCGGCATGGCTTTGCCGATGCGTTGACGCATTTTGGCAAGCACAATGGTCGAGCGTTCAAAAATCGGTGCGCCCGAAAGGCCGCCGGTCTCTTTGGCTTCTACCTGATTGAGCAGATTGGTACGCGACAAAGTGGTGTTGGAGATAATCAGACCATCAAGCGGATGCGCAAGCGCCACTTCGGCAATATCATCCAGACCTTCTTCGGTCAGATCCGGTGCAATTTTAAGGAATACAGGGCGTTTCAGGGTGCATTTTTCAGCTTCCTGATCGCGGGCTTCCAGAACCTTCTCCAAGAGAATATGCAGGCTGTCTTTGGCTTGCAGATCACGCAGACCCGGTGTATTCGGGGAAGAAATATTGGCAGTGAAATATTTGGCAACGCTATAGAAGCGATGAATACCGGCCACATAATCGGCCACGCGATCTTCGCTGTCTTTATTGGCGCCGATATTCACGCCGACAATACCGCAGCTGCTGCAGCTGTTGCGCTGGCTGAGGCGTTTATAGGCCGCTTCATGGCCTTCATTATTAAAGCCCAGACGGTTGATCACCGCACGGTCTTCAACCAGGCGGAAGATGCGCGGCTTCGGATTGCCAGCCTGCGGGCGCGGCGTGATAGTGCCGACTTCTGCAAAACCAAAACCGAGTTTCAGCAGTGCATCCGGCACTTCGGCGTTTTTGTCAAAACCTGCGGCCATACCCAGCGGATTGGTAAATTTGAGACCGGCAATGGTCTGCTGCAAAGCAGGGTCAAGCGGGGCAGGGCTGGAGAGAACGCCGGTTTTCAGCGCTGCAATCGACAGGCCATGCGCCTGCTCACCATCCATCGCAAAAAGTGCGCGACGGGCAATATTTTCAAAAAAACCGCTCATTGTCCAAGCTCCGGAAACTGATGCTTGCCGTCGCTGTCGAGCGGCAGGTCTTTCACCCAGCGCACCGCAGTGAGCTGAAGATGTGCGTAGAGATGCGGGAAGGCTTTGCCGCCGCGGGAAATTTCATAGCGAAGTTCATCGCCCAACTGGTTTGCATCAACGGCCACCAACAGCAGGTCATCCTGACCTGAAAAATGCTTGGCAGCAGTCTCGGCAACCGTGTCATGGGTGGAAAAGTGGATATATCCATCCTGTAAATCAACAGGGGCACCTGAAAAATGCCCCGCCTTTTCAGCGTCTGCCCATTGGGCGCGCGTGGCGATCTTGTAGATGGTATGATGTGACGGATCACTGTTTGACATGAAAAACGCTATTGTTGTGAACGGAAAAGCTGTTCAGACATTTTATATATCTGGCCGGTTTGGCGCATCCGGCAGCTTTTAAGACAAAATTAAGTCACAAGCCACCTCTAAATTTTAATAAAGGGTTAACGCCATTTTTGCAAATGAGCAAAAGTGCGTTCTGACAGCTCTGTGTTTTTGACAGGATGCACTGGAAAATGCTTGGATAAAACCCATATACCAGGCAGACAGATTAAAGGAGTGGGCAGATGAAGAACCGGTCCGGTATCGCGATTGCGGTGGCAAAAGAAAACAAATCCAAGCTTATCATACGCAGTGCCGTTCTTTCGGCTCTCACGGGTCTGGCTCTGGTTTGGGGTATGAGCCCGTCTCCGGCACAGGATATGCAGCGCTACTCTATGGAGAAAACCGAAGCCGGTATTATCCGTCTTGACCGCCAGACCGGTGAATTTGCTTTGTGTAAGGAACAGGCCGGTAAAATTGAATGTGCTGAAACCAAACCGGCACAGCTCAGCAGTGATGAACGCACAGTGCTTCTGGAAAAACAGGTTGCTGATCTGACCGCGCGTATCGCCAAGCTTGAAAAAAGTGGTGTCGCAAACAGCACCTTGCCAAGTGAAGAAGAGTTCGAAAAAGGGCTCGGTTATATGGAGCGTTTCATGCGGTCTTTCATGGGCGTAGCCAAGAGCCTTGATGAACCGGCACCGGTGCCGAACCGCACATAATTCCTTTCAAAGAAAAAGCGCCGTTTCCGGCGCTTTTTTATTCTCTTAAATTGGTTTTAGCCGATATTGGCAAAGCGGCGTGTCGCTTCGATCAGCTCGTGCGTGATACCCGGCTCAGTCACTGCATGACCACCGTCTTCGACGATGCGCAGATCGGCTTCCGGCCAGACTTTCTTCAGATGCCATGCATTGATGAACGGCGTGCACATATCGTAGCGGCCATGGATGATAACACCCGGAATATGGCGGATACGGTCAGCCAGACGCAGCAGTTGATCGTCGGTATCAAAGAAAGCGCGGTTCTGGAAATAGTGGCATTCGATACGCGCAAAAGCGATGGCGAAGTGATCCTGCGCAAACGCATTTTCGCGTTCCGGATCCGGCAACAGGGAAATTGCCGAGCCTTCCCAGCGTGACCAGCGGCGTGCCGCTTCAATCTGCACCTGCGGGTTCGGATCAGTCAGACGGCGGTAATAGGCCGCCACCATATCGCCGCGCTCGGCTTCCGGAATATGCAGCTGATAGGCTTCAAAGCGATCCGGATAGATGATGCTGGCGCCGTTGCTATAGAGCCAGTCCACTTCAAAGCGGCGTGCCAGAAAGATGCCACGCAGTACCAGTTCGCTGACGCGCTCCGGATGGGTCTGTGCATAAGCGAGGCCGAGTGTCGAGCCCCATGAACCGCCGAAAACCTGCCATTTTTCAACGCCGAGATGAGTGCGCAGACGCTCCATATCCGCAACCAGATCCCATGTGGTATTTTCGCGTAATTCCGCATGGGGCGTGGAGCGGCCGCAGCCGCGCTGGTCAAACAGGATAATGCGATAGGCTGAAGGATCATGCAGACGGCGCATAGTCGGCGAGATGCCGCCGCCCGGACCGCCATGGATCATAATGACCGGCTTACCGTTCGGGTTTCCGCATTCCTCAAAATAAATCCGGTGCAGCGATGAGACCTGCAACATCTCTTCCCGATAGGGTTGAATTTCCGGATAGAGGCTGTGGCGTGTCATAGGTCGTCCTTTTGCGTTATTTTATCTGCGAAGCAATAAGATTTTCTCTTGCATATAGAGCAGGCATCACCCTAACTGACAATACGGCACCATCGCGGCAAAAGCAGAAATCAGACTGTATATTGTACGCTTTGCCTGTAATATTGCATAATGAATATGCATGCCGTCTGCTACAGGCGGCTTTTATTGTGCTGGAAATTGCATTCACCGGTTTTCTCAAGCCGGATTTATCATTGAAATGAAATGCCGGTGGCCGGAGCGCATTGCGAAATTGTGAAGCGCTGAGGTGTGGAAACCAGTTTGTCTGACCGGTTTCTGATCCTGATTACGGATCAGTTCTGTTGCATGTAAAAACAAAGAACAGAGCATTCTTAGGAATGCAGGCGGAGCGGGAAGGGCTCTATGCCTGAAGAAAATGCAAGATGAAAACAGGTCATTTCTAACTTTATCTTTGGTTGTATAAAGAGATAAGGTGCTTTCAGGAGATGATTTGCGGGGAGACTGCTGAGGGGGCAGGCAAGGGGTAGGAAATTTATGGAATTGAATTTTATTATTGCCGACGATCATCCTTTATTCCGTGGCGCATTGCGACAGATATTACAGGACGGTTTTCAGCCTGAGAGTGTGACTGAGGCTGACAATTATCAGCAATTGCAACAGGTTGCAGAAGAGGCACAGGATGTTGACCTGTTGTTTCTCGATCTGACCATGCCCGGTGTCAGTGGTTTATCCGGCCTTATCAATCTCAAGGCGCAGCATCCGCAGCTGCCGGTTATGATTGTTTCCGCCACCGATGATGTCACCACAATCCGCCGCGCCATGGAGCTCGGAGCCTCCGGTTTTGTTTCTAAATCCGCGAGTCTTGAGGAAATCGGCGAGGCCGTGCGCACCGTGCTGGACGGCGGGGAATGGGTATCCGGTGATATGGAACTCGGCGCGGAAAATGATGCGGAGATTGCCGATCTGATTGCCCGTATCCGTGCGCTCACCCCGCAGCAGACCCGCGTGCTCTCAATGCTTGGACAGGGACTTCTGAACAAGCAGCTGGCCTATGAGCTGAATATTTCAGAAGCCACGGTGAAAGCCCATGTATCTGCCGTTCTGCAGAAGCTGGGTGTGGACAGCCGCACACAGGCGGTGATTCTGCTCTCGCGGCTTGGTCCGGGTTTTGCGCTGCTGGATTGAGCCGGAGCATTTCACAGCCTCTCACCGCATATGATAATGCGCCAGCAAAGCCCGCAATGCTGCGGGTTTAAGCGGCTTGTTCAGCACATGAACATTTTCTTCTGTGGCCTGTAATTTGACCTCTTTTGAACGATCGGCCGTCAGCAAAACGGCCGGTATGGTATGACCCAGCGTTTCGCGGATATAGCCGATCATATCCAGCCCGTTTTCACGGTTGAGATGATAGTCCGCCAGAATAATATCCGGCAATATTCTGACGCTCGCTTGTGAACGGGCGATATGATTGCACCAGTCCTTGAGTTGTGCGCCGTCACGGATCAGAGTGATGTCACAACCCCAGCCTTCCAGCAGAATGCGCATGCCGTCGAGGATCAGCGGATC
This sequence comes from Pseudochrobactrum lubricantis, assembly GCF_041929865.1. Classification (NCBI taxonomy): domain Bacteria; kingdom Pseudomonadati; phylum Pseudomonadota; class Alphaproteobacteria; order Hyphomicrobiales; family Brucellaceae; genus Pseudochrobactrum; species Pseudochrobactrum lubricantis. The sequence continues at coordinate 66,768 of NZ_JBHEEE010000001.1, read as the reverse complement.
ATTATCAATACACAAAACCCGCATATTTTCGAGCGCATTGCTGCGGCGTCTGGCCTGTGACGGTTCAGGTGAAACTTCAACCGCAGGCTCCTGAGATACCGGCATAATGATGCTGAAACAGGTGCCTTTGCCATGTTCGGATTGCAGACGAATTGTCAGATCCAGCACACGGGCAATACGGTCGACAATGGATAGGCCAAGTCCCAGCCCGTCTGCCTGACTGATCCCTTCATCCAGCCGGTAGAACTCGCGGAAAACCAGTTGCTGTTTTTCCGGCGCGATGCCGATACCTGTATCGGCAACCTTGATTTCCAGATCGCCGCCGCGACGGCGCACACCGAGCAGAATTTTGCCGCTGCGGCTGTATTTGATGGAATTTGAGATCAGATTTTGCAGCAGACGGCGCAGAAGATTGCGATCGCTATAGACTGTGAGGGAGCAGGGCACGACACGAAGTTTCAGACCCTTTGTGGCAGCAAGCGGTGTGAAATCTGTGACAACCTGCTGGAGCAGGCGATCCAGACGGAACAGCGAAAGCTCCGGTTTGAGCGCGCCGGTATCAAGCCGTGAAATATCCAGCAGCGCACTGAGAATGCCTTCAACCGCTTCAAGGGAGGAGTCAATATTGCGCGCCAGTTGCGCTTCCGATGCGCCGAGCCTTTCGCTCAAGGCTGTGCTGTAAAGGCGGGCAGCATTGAGTGGCTGCAAAATATCATGACCGGCAGCAGCGAGAAAACGTGTTTTGCCGAAATTGGCCTCTTCCGCCAGTTTCTGCGCACGGACAAGCTGCTGGTTCACTTCAAGCAGTTCGGTGGTGCGATCGGCGACGCGTTGTTCCAGCGTTTCATTGAGACGCTTCATGGAATTATCGGCTTCAACAGAAGCGGTAATATCAGTGTAGCTGGCAACAATGCCGCCATCCGGCATCGGATTGGCTGCAATTTCAATGATTTTGCCGGTGGAGTGTAAGAGGATACGGCTTGGCTCATGGGTACGTTCCAATGTGCGCATCATCATCGCGGCATCACCCGCATGAATTTCGCCATTATGCAGCAAGCGGTCGAGCACATCGGAAATCGGTGTGCCAACCTGTGTCAGCCCGTCCGGTAGTTGCAGCAGATGGCGGAAACGCCGGTTCCAGCAGGTCAGGCGGAAATCCTTGTCGAGAACGGTAATGCCCTGTTCCATCTGATCCAGCGCGGTTTGCAGCAGATCGCGATTGTGCTGCAAGGCTTCTGAAGCATCATCCAGCAGGCGCAGCGTATCCGGTGCAGTATTGTCCTTGCGCTGAAGCAGTAGCGACAGCACCAGCCGCGCGGAAGAGGAGCCGATGGCACTACCCAATATTTGCTCGGCAAACCGGATCAGCGGCACATCGGCGACAGCTTTATCATCCAGCGGCTGATCGCCGTTATGTTCATAGCGGCTGAAAGCAAGGGCAACGCGGTCTTCACCCAGATAGCGGGCAATCGTATTTTTGATTTCCCCGACAGTGACACTGGTGCGGAAACGACGCAGAACCGGCACGGTTTTCAGATTGCGCGGCATGAATGTGCTGGCCTGAATGCGCTCCAGCGGGGTGGACTGGCGGGAGAGTGAGCCGATTACGAAGAACAGTGCATTAATGGCGAGGCTCCACAGAGCGCCATGGGTGAGGGGCAGGGCATCAACGCCGAAGAGTGCCTGCGGACGCAGATAGGAAAGCCCCCATAAACCTTCCCGCAGGATCGGCGCATCAGGATTTGCCAGTGTTGGCAGCAGCAACGTATAGGCCCAGACAGCAAAGCCGCTGACCATGCCCAAAACGGCTCCGCGTGCATTGGCATTGCGCCAGATCAGTCCGCCGATCAGAGGGGGCGCAAATTGTGCAATCGCTGCAAAAGAAACCAGACCGATAGAAGCCAGCCCGAAAGTGCTGGAACTGGCGCGGTAATAGCTGAAAGTCACCGCCAGAATAATCACGATGGTTGCGCGGCGGGTATAGAGGATAAGACGGGTCAGATCGCGTTGCTGATGTTTTTGGCGACGATAGACGTAGCGGATCAGCAATGGCAGCAGCAGATGGTTGGAGATCATGATCGACAGCGCCACGCAGGCCACGATCACCATCGCCGTAGCAGCAGAAAGCCCGCCGACAAAAGCCAGCAGAGTTAAAAGATGTGAGCCTGCTGCCAGCGGCAGAGCCAGAACATAGAGATCTGCATTGGTTGTGGGGCCGAGATTGATAATACCTTGCAGGGCAATCGGCAGGACAAACAGGTTAATCAGGATCAGATAGACCGGAAACAGCCAGCGGGCGGTGCGCAATTCCTTTTCGCTGCGGTTTTCAACTACGGTGACGTGAAACTGGCGCGGCAGCATCAGAATAGCCGCGGCACTCAGAACGGTGTGAACAATCCAGGTGCTGGGGCTGGTACGGGTTAACATGCCCCAGAAATCAATATCCCGCTCCTGCAATTGCTGCGGCAGATCAAAAGGCGAGCCGAAGAGGAAGAAGGTTGTGGCAATGCCGACAATCAGAAAGGCGGTGATCTTGATGACGGATTCTAACGCAACCGCAAGAATCAGCCCGTCCTGATGCTCAGTCGCATCCGTATGTCTGGTGCCAAACAGAATGGCGAATATAGCCAGCAGCGCAGTAACAAACAGCGATATATCGCCGAAGACATAGACAATCGGGTCATAGGAAGCCTGATATTCAGCCAGAACCATATCGACACTGCCGGATACGGCTTTCAGCTGCAGAGCAATATAGGGCATGGAGCCGACCACGGCGATACAGGTGCCGATCGTGGCGACGCTGGTACTTTTGCCGTAACGGGCGGCGAGAAAGTCGGCGATAGAGGTAATGCGCTCGGCTTTTGCCAGCCGCACCACATGACGCAGAAATTTATTGCCGAAGGTGAAAACCAGAATAGGGCCGATATAAATACCTAAGAATTCAAGCCCGCGGTCAGCTGCAAGCCCGACCGAGCCGAAGAAGGTCCATGATGTACAGTAAACAGCAAGGCTGAATGCATAAATATAGGGTCTTGGCTTGGAGCCCCAGCGCGATGCTTTACTGTCGCCAATACTGGCAACCGCAAAGAGCAGGATCAGATAGAGAAATGCGATGCCGATAATGATCCAGCCGTGCATTCAGCCCCCTTGCTGACCGGTTAATGATTGCGGGACAGAAAGATCCTGTATATGGCTGCAATAATGGCAGTCTCTGTCCGCTGATTATTCTGTACCTATGTTTGTATGCAACACTTCAGGATAATCAAGCAGTAAGCTGCTTTCTGATCTTGAGACAATAATAATCTCCGCTACTTTGTTTTTATTGCCGGATATAAAAAGAGTAAGCCCCCGTACTTGTAAAGGATAGCTCATGCTAAAGGAATTTCGTGAATTTGCCCTCAAGGGCAATATGGTCGATCTGGCCATCGGTGTCATCATTGGCGGTGCATTTGGTGGTCTGGTCAATTCCATCGTGAATGACATTATCATGCCGATTATCGGTCTCATCACCGGCGGTATTGATTTCTCCAACATGTTTATCCAGCTGGCCGGTGAGCCTAAGGGTACATTGGCGGCAGCGCGTGAAGCCGGTGCAACCATTGCTTACGGTAATTTCATTACGCTGCTGATTAACTTCCTGATTATCGCATGGGTTCTTTTCCTTGTTGTTAAGGGCATGAACCGCATGAAGAAAAAGGAAGAGGCCAAGCCTGAAGCTGAAGCCGCAATTCCGGCAGATCAGGTTCTGCTGACAGAAATCCGTGATCTTCTGGCGAAAAAAGCCTGATTATAAAATCTTAAACCCGGCCTCAGAAATGAAGCCGGGTTTATTTTTAATTTGTCTGATATTTTGGTTGCATAAAATGCGGCCAATTCAACAAGACTCCGGCGCGACGATTATGCCTGCCATCCGGAAATGCTCTGGTTAAGAATATCCCATGTCCCGTCAGTTCTCTCTGAAAAATATCTATGCGCTTTTCCTGACATTTCTGATTGCCGGCAGCGGTGCCGCAATTGCTTATCTGACCGGACTGCCCATTCCTTTTCTGCTCGGCTCAATGTGCAGCGTGACCATTGCATCTCTGAGCGGTATCCGCATTTATCTGCCTGTCTGGTTGCGTAATGTAGTTTTTATCATGCTCGGCCTGCAAGCCGGTTCCGGTGTGCGTCCTGAAACGCTGAGCCAGATTGGCGAATGGCCTTTGAGCTTTATGCTGCTGTTTGTAATGCTTGTGGCGGTGACCGGTTTTACATTTATGCTGCTGCGCTATGTGTTTCGCTGGGATGCACAAACAGCTTTTTTCTCCTCTTTGCCAGGTGCCTTGTCTTTCGTGATGGCTGCAGCCAGCGAAACCCGTGCCGATCTGGTTAAAATCACCATTATTCAGACTGTCCGCCTGTTGTTGCTCATCGGGTTATTGGCGCCGGTGCTTAATGTGCTTGGGCAATCCGCACCGCATATCGATTTTGTTGCCGGTTCAGGTAGCCAGCAAAAAGAGTGGCTATGGTTGTTCGCTGCGGGTGGCCTTGGCGCGCTGATCGGCCATTACAGCCGTTTGCCGGGCGGGATGATGCTGGGCGCATTGCTCGCCAGTGCGCTGGTCTATGTGACCGGTTTTGTAACCGTGCGCGTGCCGCCTGAAATGGCGGACTTTGGTATGGTTGTTCTCGGAGCTCTGATCGGTTCGCGCGTTGATGCAAGGCATCGCGGCGCTATCCTGAATTATTTGCCGGTGGCGCTGATGGCTTTCATCGTTGGTACGGGAACAGCCGCCGCAATCTGTGCGCTGGCATGGCTGGCAACAGGGCTGCATCCGGCACAAATTGCGCTGGCTTTCGCGCCGGGTGCATTGGAAGCGCTGACTGTGATTGCTTTCTCGCTGGGTGTTGATCCGGCCTATGTGGCTTCGCACCATGTTGTGCGCTTTATGATGATTGCGATCTTTGTGCCGTTTCTTGCCCGATTGCTGCGCCGTATGGATGAAAAGCAAACAGCCGCACAGGCGGAGCTCTGAGCGGCTGTCAGGATTGAAGCTGATATTGCTCTTTATTAAGCAGATTGTTTCAGCGGGCTGCCGGTAAAATCCGTTGCATAAGGAATGTTCAAAGCCTGCCATACTTCCAGCAGTGCCTCTTTCAGACCGGCAATCAGCTCTTCCCCGTGAACAGGAGTCGGTGTGATGCGCAGGCGTTCAGTGCCGCGTGGTACGGTCGGGAAGTTGATCGGCTGAATATAAATGCCATGAACTTCCAGCAGGCGATCCGAAGCTTTTTTGCACAAATCCGCATTGCCGACAAAGAGCGGCACAATATGTGTTTCTGTCGGCATAACCGGCAGACCGGCACGTTTCAGCGTGTCCTTGGTCAGTTGTGCATTCTTCTGCTGCAATTCGCGTTCGGTGCCCGAGGCTTTGAGATGGCGAATGGCTGCAACAGTCGCATTGGCAATTGCTGGTGGCAGGGCTGAGGTAAAGATGAAGCCCGGCGCATAGGAGCGCACAGCATCAACCACAGCCTTGGAACCGGTAATATATCCGCCCAGTGTGCCGAAGGATTTGGCCAGTGTACCTTCAATAATATCAATGCGATGGCTCAGGCCTTCGCGTTCTGAAATACCGCCGCCGCGTGCGCCATACATACCAACGGCATGGACTTCATCAAGATAGGTCATGGCATTGTATTTTTCTGCCAGTTCCACAATTGCTTTCAGCGGTGCCACATCGCCGTCCATGGAATAGACGGATTCAAAAACGATCAGCTTGGCGCGGTCTTTGCCCGCAGCCTTCAAAAGCTCTTCAAGATGCTGCACATCATTGTGACGGAAAATCTGCTTGTCGGCACCGGAATGACGGATACCGGCGATCATCGATGCATGATTGAGTTCATCCGACAGGATCAGGCAATCCGGCAGCAGCTTGGCAATGGTCGAGATAGAGGCATCATTGGAGACAAAGCCGGAGGTGAAAACCAGACCGGCTTCTTTGCCGTGCAAATCCGCGAGCTCATGTTCAAGCTCAACAAGCGGATGATTATTGCCGGAGATATTGCGTGTGCCACCGGCGCCGGACCCTTGCGAGACGGCTGCATCGGTCATGGCTTTCAGAACATCAGGATTTTGCCCCATACCGAGATAATCATTGGAGCACCATACGGTGATTTCACGCGCCTGACCGTTATGGCGCCAGATTGCTTGCGGAAAGCGGCCGACAATACGCTCCAGATCAGCAAATACACGGTAACGATTTTCAGTGTGAAGGCGGTCAATGGCCGCTTCAAAAAACCGGCTATAGTCCATGAGGCATCTTCCTTTTCTTCACCGTTACCTAATCCTTTAGAGGCGCGACGTCTATAAGGACATGTGCGGTAAATAGACCTAGGCCGGTTTTGCGGCATTGATTTCAGTCAATCAGGCCGCCTCAGTCACGGGTTTTCGATATATTCCGGTTGAAAAGGCCGGAGCTGTCCGCAATTTTAGTCACACTCTGTTGTAAAAGGGCGCATTCAACGCTAATTGAGTTTGCAACAGAGTGTTTAATCCTTGCGTGCATGCATAATTTTCGGACGGGGCGGCTATGAAAAAGCAAATTTCGGCAAAGTCATGTGTGGCGCCAAGCCCGCGTATCGGTCGTCCGGCGCGGATTTCTCTTGAGGAAATCGCGCGTGTGACGCTGAAAATCGGTCTCGATGATGTGACGATGATTGCTGTCGGTCAGGCGCTCGGGGTCGATCACTCATCCCTCTACCGCTATGTCAAAGGCCGCAATGAATTGCTGCTGGCTGCTGCCGATCTGGCCATTACCGAACTGGACTGGCGCGGTAATCCTGCCGACTGGTATGAGTTTGCGCAAAATGTCGCCAATTCGGCCTGGGAATTATTCAACAGACATCCGGGGCTGGCCGATGCCATGCGGGAACTGGAAGTATCCCCGCCATCCGGTATCCGCGCTTTTGGTGAAATGGCTAACCAGTTTGTGGAATATGGTTTCTCGGCTGAGGAAGCCGTTGTGCTGATCGACAGTATGATGGATATGACGGTCGATTACTTCACCGGCTGGCGCAGAGCCTATAAAAAACCGGGTCGCATTGGCGAACGCGGAATTGAGAAGGTTGTGCAGTCGTGGCAGGCAGAAGCCGCACGCAATCCGGATACGGCGCGACCGATCCTGATTATGAGCCGTATGATGACGGATCACCCGAAGGATTGGTGGGACAAAAAACTGCTTCTGATCCTTGATGGTGCGCAGGCCGTTTTCAACAGACGTCAGCAGATTTATGAGGCTGCTGAATAAGCGCAGTAGCCTGTCTGATCACGTCCGCCAATGTTTCTGTATAGCGCGCCACTTCCGGCGCACCCATTAATTCCCCGAAAGTGCCGCGGGCTAAAGGCCCTGCGATAAACAGATTATCAGCAATGCTGCCGTTTTTGCCGATGGCACGCATGGTTGTATCCGTTCGCTCGGTGCGGCTTGTATGCAGACCAAGACCTGTAGGGTCCATTTCAATCAGACCGTCTTCGCAGAGCATTGCCAATGGCGGGCACTGGCCGATAATATCGCCATGCGCAGGGCCGGTGGTAACGATTATAGCGTCAAAATGCTGTCTGATTGTTCCGGATTGTCCGCGCAGGCGATAGGTCACAATAAAGCCGTGACCGTCATCAGCGCGTGCAGCATCCGTGAGGTGCGCGCCGAGAAATTTCAGTGTTCCGGAGCGGCAGCGTTCATCAAGAACATCATCTGTCTGAGTTGCTAAGCGAAACCTATGCGCATCCCAGAACGTGCGCAGATGGCGGACAATGCGCTTGCGCTCACTGAGCGGCAGGGCAAGCCATATCTCGCCGCCCTGATCGCGCAAAGTATCAATCACCGATTGCCATGGCACGGATTGTTGTGCCGCTTCGCGGATTGTCCGGCGGACTTTGTGCAGCAGGCGCACGGCGGATGTTTCCGGCGGATTGATAAAATCACCGAAGAAACGCGGCGGTCTTGGCTCATCGGCTTTGAGCCGCAGATTGGAACGGGAGCGCAGACCGTGACGGGACAAAACGGTGATATTGCCGCGATGTCCGTGTTGTGACAGCCCTGCCACCATATCGGCAGAGGTGAGACCTGCGCCGACGATCAGAACCGAACTGTCCGGACCTGTCTCCTGAAGCAATTGCCGGAGAGCACCTGCCTGATAAGGATTGGCGATCAGCCCTTTTACATGGTTCTGGCCGGATTGCTGGAGTTCTCGCAATGGTGCGGGGAGGGCAGGCAGCGGATGTGACGCAGCGATCACCAGAAAATCCGCTTCCCGCGTTTCGCCTTTATCTGTGGTAACCTGATAGCGGCCGGAGGCGCAGCGTTTGGCGCCGGTAGCGCAGGCACAAATGTGCTGTACTTGTCCGCTTGCAAGCAGCGGTGCAAGCTGTTCCGCCATATAGGTGCCGAAAGTGCTGCGCCTTGCGTAAATCTGGCCGTTCTCCGTCATGGCTTCCGGATCATTGTTCAGACTGTGCTGCTCTTCCATCCAGCGGGCAAAATGCGGCTTGTCTTCATAAAATATGCTCATCCGGTCGGAGAGAACATTGAGGCGGAAGGCATCCTCATTGGTGGAATAAGCCAGACCGGCGCCAAGAGAGGAGCGCGGTTCTATGATTGTAATTTGAAGTTTTGCCGGATCGGTTATCGCTGCCAGATGATAGGCCAGAGAAGCGCCGGAGAAGCCGCCCCCGATAATGATGATGGATTTGTGCCGGTTTTCATGATGCGGGCGGTCAGTGCAGGCAGAAGGCAATACAGTCAAAACATATATCCGGCTTCAGGTGACGATGCTGTAATCTGTAAGAAAAAAATTATTACAGGTCGCTGCCAGTTTATAGTAATGAAATCCGGTTTTGCAATTCTGCGGTAAAGTAATTTTCTTTGAAATGATGCCGGAATAAAAGTTTTCTCTCCGGCGGTCAGAGGCCGAAGAGCTTTTTCAGGAACAATAATCCGCCATCGGTGCGGCGGATATAACGGCGCGGCAAGCCAAACGGATCATCTGTTGCGCGGGCATGACCGCGTTTGGTGGTGGTGGCGTGAACATAGCCCGCTTGTCGGGTCACATCGCGCACAGCCTGTGTTTCGCCGCCATAAGGGTAACAGAAATTGGTGACTTCAGCGCCAAGTATCTCTTCAAGAATTTTCTTTGAACCGGCTATCTGCCGTTCTGCTTCCTGCAAATCCGCATCCGGCAGATAGATATGGTCAAGCGTATGTGCGCCAACCTCATGGCCATGTGCAGCCCAGTCGCGCAATTGTTCGGCACTCATGCAGGGAATTTCAACTGCGCCTTTCGGAATGTCCCATTCATTACGTCCGCCGATCTGATTGGCGACGAAATAATTGGTGGCAGTAAAACCCAGCTCATTCAGCACCGGCATGGCGTGCTGATAGACATTGAGAAAACCGTCATCAAACGTGATAACCGCAACCTTGCCTTGTTTTTTTGCCCTCAAGATAAGGGCGGGCATCGCGCATGGACAATCCCTGATAGCCCAGTCTTTTCAGCCAGCGCATCTGCGAGCGGAACCGGTCCGGATGCACATGCAGGCTGCGAAACGGCTTGTCGCGTGTAGGCGGTACATCAATCGAATGATAGAGAAGAATGGGAATAGCAGAAGATTTCATCAGGCTTTTCCGGATTTGCGGGAATAGGTTTTGACGCTGTGCCGGTAGAAAGGCCGCATCAGTTCTCTGTGCAGTTTATGCGCCAGAGAGCGGTTCTGTTTCAAGGTGCTGCCGCCCAGATTGGCAGATATTTCCTGCACGCCACCCGGAACAACGGAAAGCGGCTGCAATCCGGTTACCCAGTTCATCTGGGCAAAAGTATCAACAGGGCGGTCAAATTTCTCGGTTGCTTTCAACAGCGCTTGCGCGGCATCACGGGTAATCAGTTGCGCGACCATGCCCAGCCCGACTGGCACCGGACGAATGACTTTCATTGTTCCCTGTTCGAGCACAACAGCGCCGGTCTCACGGTCGGAGCGGAACGGCAGACGTACCAGCCCGCCTTGCTCGGCAATCGCCGCGGCCGCTTTAAAAGCAGCAGGAAAGTCCGCTGTCAGCGCCACATCATCTTCCAGCACAAGTGCTGCATCGAGATTTTGATCGATGATTGTCTGCCATGTTTTGCGGTGCGACAGAAAACAGGCAATTTCGTTACGGCTCAGGCGGAACGGATAATAAGGTTTGTGCAGGCGCGTCTGATAGGCCTGTGCCGCATCTGCATCGCTCAGCTGTTTTGCATCAACAGCTGTAATGATTTCTGCCGGTACCGGTAATTGGGAGATCAGTTCATTCACCTGCGTGCGGCGTTCTGTTGCGCGCTCCAGATGAATGATGAATGCTTTAATCTGCGGTTTCTGCATGACTGACCTTTGCCGGAACGGCTTATATTTTTCGCTGATCGCAGCTCTGCGACCGCATATAAGAATTGCCTATAGCAGCTTAAAGGTCTTGTCGGAAAGTGAGAAATATTACCTATGTAAAATGGAAAACGGGCAGATAGAAAATCTGCCCGTATGTTGTGTTTTTGTAAAGCTTAGCCCCGTTTAATTGAAACGCGTAGCGATCACCGGATTGCGGGTATAATTCCGCAGAGCCTGACGCAGCAAGCCGCTTGCATCTGCATAAGTGGCAGGGAAATCTGCAGGCTGATATTTCATAATATGCGGTATCGCCGCTTTGAGTGATTGCAGAACATGTTGCGGCAACCGGTCTGAACATTGGGTCAGACGGCGGAAAATCACGCTGATGCGGACGGATTTTCCGTACACGGCAACCTGTGGTTCCTGACCGGCCATATCCCAGTCTTCATAGGCATGAACAGCTTCGTGGAAGCCGTTCAGCAGATAAATTGATGCATGTCCGTTATGGAGCGGCGGCAGTAAACTTGACATTCCTGTCTCCTCTGTCGGGCTGCTTACTGCAAACTTTCCTTGCATGGAGTTCGCAGTAATTTGAAAAATGCCTGTTTCTGTGTTTTGCGGCGCACAGACAGGCCGTTGAAAATATAAATCTGTTTCCGGCATCAAAGCCTGAACCGGAAAGTGTCGGCTGATTATCGCCTGATTATATGACAGTTCTATAATGGACGGCTGTTTCAGCCGTGTTTTCTGTTCGGGCTTTTAACCCGCAAAGACGATCATGAAACAAAGATCGTGCCTGTCAGAGTAACGAAAATATCGCTCCGGTAAATCCCGATATTATCGTACTTTCGGATAATGCTGTAAAAAAGAAAAATCTTTTTAAAATACAAAAAGAGAGAAGACGCCCCGTCCTCTCTCCCTGTGAAAATGCAGTATTGTGTTTCAGCTTTTTCCGAGTTCAACAGAGCGGTTACGGGCAGCTTCAACCGCTTCGCTGACAAGATTTTGCAGGCGATTGTCGCCCATCAGCACTTCGAGAGCAGCTGCTGTTGTCCCATTAGGGCTGGTGACATTAATGCGTAATTGCGATGGTGTATCCGTGCTTGTCGCAGCGAGAGCGCCTGCACCGTAAACTGTCTGCATGGCCAGCATGGCAGCAATATCCTGCGGCAGACCGGCGGTTACACCAGCTTGTGTAAGACATTCAATGAAATGAAATACATAAGCGGGGCCGGAGCCGGATATTGCGGTTACAGCATCCATCAGGCTTTCATCTTTGACCTGTGCGACCTGACCACTGGTTTCCAGTAATTCTTCGGTAAAGCGCATGACATCTGCCTGCACATTGCTATTGGCAAATGTCACCATCATGCCTTTGCCAATCGCTGCCGGTGTGTTCGGCATACAGCGGATAATCGCGGCCTGCGCGCCCAGAATTTTCTCGAATAAGGCAACCGGTGTACCGGCAGCCACGCTGAGAAAAGCCGAGGCCGATGCATGGTTTTTATAGGCAGGCAGAATGTCCTGAATGACCTGTGGTTTGACCGCAATGATAATCAGCTGCGGAGAGCCGGTAATGCCTGTGCTGTCCGGCAGTGCTTTAACGCCGAGTTTTGTCGCACGTTCGCGTAAAGTGTTTGCTGGTTCAACCACTGTCACGTCAGAAGGCTGTAACTTGCCCGAGGAGAGCCATCCCTGCAGCATGGCAAACCCCATATTGCCGCAACCAACCAGAACAACAGTGTTATTTGCCATCAAATGCCTCTCCTGTGATTTGCCCGACCATAGAACATTCGACCGGCAGATGGAAATATCGTTCGCTGCCCAGAGTGAAATTCCGGCTTAGTGACAGGCGCGGTGTCACATTAATCAGATAAATGTGAAATTTATTTCTTATAGTGGTTGCCAGAGTCATTAAGGTTTTGTTAACCATAAGACAGAGTGATTTGCACCGGCTTCGCCGCGCTGCAAAGGCGTAACGGGTAAACGTGATTTACATTGTGAAATGCGTTGCTTCTGGCGTGTCGCTTATCTGCGAACAGTTTTGAAAAGCTTTCATGATCTGCTGTGAATTTTATTCCGGTCGGTCAGGTTCTTATGAGTCCGTTTTTTCGGACAGAACAGGCGTTTCAGGCATGGAATTTCCAAAAAACCTCGGTTTTGGCCGGATTTTTGGAATGTGCAGAGGAGGGGCAAAACACTCTGATACCGGATGCCGTTTGCGTGTCCGGCGCATATTAACCTGCGTCTCTGGCGCATATTATGCCTGCGTCTCTGACGCATATTATGCCTGCGTCTCTGACGCATTTTATGAATGACTGTGTAAATAAATTTTAAGACGGGGCGGCATTATGGAACGTGATAATAAATTTTCCGGCACATTACCGCTTTTGGCCTATGCACCTCAGGATTTTGGCCTGAACATCCAGCGTTCCCGCGCTTACCGTGCGCGGGCCGCAATGGGGCGCACCGGTGTGCAGCCGCTGCGCAGTCATGCACAGGCTCCGGCGCAGGCACCCGCACAGACATCGGCAAAAGCTGACAGAGCTGTACTTGCCGAACCTGCACCGGTTTCGTCATCTTCTTTGTTCAAGAAACTGTGGCTGAACCTGTCCGGCCTTTTAAAGCGCGGCAAACAAGCTGAAACCGCTGCGGAACAGCCTGCGCAGCCGGTGGTTACAAGGCAAATGCCTGTCGCGCCTGTGGCAAAGCAAATGCCTGTGAAACAGGGCGATGCGGAACCGCAGGAGCTGAAACAGCAACCGGCGGAAGAGGCTATTGCGGAAGTGCGCCAGCCGGTTTCCAAAACCTATGCTGCCATGCGCAAAAATGCGCTCGGCACTGCTGCGGCAGATCAGACTATTCCGGAAGCTGCAGACCTTTCCCATGCACTGGCCGAAATCCGGCAGGCATTGCGTGAGCATGAGAAGCTGGCCGGTGCCAGACAGAATGAAAATTCGTCACGTTGATGCCGTTATTCCGATAGCATGACCGTTTTTTGATTGTCATCATCGCGCTGGCAGATTATGCGGGGGCAGGATGTGAGCGCGTGGCTTTGTGATCCCGCAATTTCGGCCTTGCATTGTTTTTTTGTCTGACGGAGTTGTGAGATGGCGACTGAGACGAGCGGCGCAAAAGTAATCGACGGTAAATTGCTGGCGGAAGATGTGGTGGCAGCGGTTAAAGCTGCAACATCCGACTTGTTAAATACAACCGGCACAAAGCCTGGGATTGCTGTGGTGATCGTCGGGGAAGATCCGGCCAGTCAGGTTTATGTCGCCTCCAAAGGCCGCAAAGCACGCGAATGCGGTTTCCACTCTGTACAGCACACATTGACTGAAGACACATCTGAGGCGGATCTGCTGGATCTGATCGACAGTCTCAATAATGACCCTGCCATTCACGGTATTCTGGTGCAGTTGCCGCTGCCGAAACATATTGATGAAGGTCGCGTTATTCAGACTATCGCGCCGGACAAAGATGTCGACGGCTTTCATTATATCAATGTCGGCAAGCTCGGTACCGGCGCTGTGGACAGTGCCTTTGTGCCATGCACACCGGCTGGCAGCATGATTATGATTGAGCGCCAGCTTGGTCGTGATCTGTCTGGTTTGAATGCTGTTGTCATCGGCCGCTCCAATATTGTTGGCAAGCCGATGGCGAATTTGCTGCTTGCAGCCAATGCGACTGTCACTGTTGCCCATAGCCGTACCAAAGACCTGCCGGCCTTGGCACGCACCGCTGATATTCTGGTGGCAGCTGTCGGCCGTCCTCAAATGGTCAAAGGTGACTGGATCAAACCGGGTGCAACTGTGATTGATGTGGGTATCAACCGCATTGATGCACCGGAAAAGGGTGAAGGCAAGACCCGTCTCGTCGGCGATGTGGATTATGCAGAGGCTGCAAAAGTGGCCGGAGCGATTACCCCGGTTCCGGGTGGTGTAGGACCTATGACCATTGCCATGCTGATGGCCAATACGCTGGTCGCCGCTTGCCGCGCTGCCGGTGCGAAAGCACCAAAATTTTGAAACTGTGTTAAGCCGCCGAAATTCTGATTTTAAGTAGTTAAAAGAACGGCGCGGTCATTTTGATCGCGCCGTTTTTTGTTACCTTTTAAAATACTGATGCGCCTTGATCCGCATGGCCTGCAATGTGCCGGAATGCGGAGAACAATTCCCGTCCCATACCGAAATGATTACGGGTGAGATCAGGTGTTTCAATATTGCGCGACTGCAATTCATCCCCGCTCAGCAGGACAGACAGGGTGCCTTGCACGGCATCAAGGCGGATAATGTCGCCTTCCTGAATTTTCGCAATCATACCATTATCAAGGGCTTCCGGTGTCACATGAATGGCGGAAGGCACTTTGCCGGATGCACCGGAGAGACGGCCATCTGTTACAAGTGCCACGCGCTGTCCGCGATCCTGCAAAATGCCAAGCACAGTCATCAGCTTGTGCAGTTCCGGCATACCATTGGCCTTCGGGCCCTGATAGCGGACAACGGCGATGAAATCACCTTCGAGCTTGCCTGCCTTGAAAGCATCCTGCATTTCCGACTGATCGTGGAAAATTTTCGCAGGCGCTTCAATCACATGACGATCCGGTTTGACGGCGGAAACTTTAATGATCGCGCTGCCAATATTGCCGCTCAGTACTTTGATACCGCCATCCGGCTGGAAAGGTGCA
This sequence comes from Pseudochrobactrum lubricantis, assembly GCF_041929865.1. NCBI lineage: Bacteria > Pseudomonadati > Pseudomonadota > Alphaproteobacteria > Hyphomicrobiales > Brucellaceae > Pseudochrobactrum > Pseudochrobactrum lubricantis. The sequence continues at coordinate 51,685 of NZ_JBHEEE010000001.1, read as the reverse complement.
TTGGCTTTAGCCAGAACTTTGGCATCAGCACTCACTTCAGGGGCAGGGTTGCGTGCAATCGTACCATCCGCATTGAGCGCCGGTTCAATCGTATAGTCGCGTAGAGTCTCACCCCAGACGGTACGCACATCTTCGTGCAGCAGTCCGGCATCCAGCAACTCACGGATCAGATAGCCCATGCCGCCGGCGGCATGGAAATGGTTTACGTCAGCCAGACCGTTCGGATAGACGCGGGCAAGCAGCGGTACTGTTGCCGAAATGTCGGATATATCCTGCCATGTCAGTTTGATGCCTGCGGCGGCGGCCATGGCAATCAGATGGATGGTGTGGTTGGTGGAGCCGCCGGTGGCATTGAGGCCGACAACACCATTAACGAAAGAACGCTCATCCAGCATCGCGCCGACCGGCGTATAATCATTGCCGCAGGCGGTGATCTGCAAAGCGCGTTTGGCAGCTTCCTTGGTCATCGCATCGCGTAACGGGGTATTCGGATTGATAAAGGATGAGCCCGGAATATGCAGCCCCATGATTTCCATCAGCATCTGATTGGAATTGGCTGTGCCATAGAATGTGCAGGTGCCGGGGCCGTGATAGGATTTGGACTCGGATTCCAGCAATTCTGCACGGCCGACTTTGCCTTCCGCATAAAGCTGGCGGATACGGGCTTTTTCATCATTTGGCAGGCCGGATGTCATAGGTCCTGCCGGAATGAAAATCGCAGGCAAATGACCGAAGGTGAGGGCACCGATCACCAGCCCCGGTACGATCTTGTCGCACACGCCGAGATAGACGGCAGCGTCAAACATATCATGGGACAGGCCGACGGCAGTGGCCATGGCAATCACATCGCGTGAGAACAGCGACAGTTCCATACCTGCAAAACCTTGCGTAACACCGTCACACATGGCAGGCACGCCACCGGCAACCTGCGCAATGCCACCTGCTTCACGCGCTGCCTGTTTGATAAGCTGCGGAAATGTCTCAAATGGCTGATGCGCGGAGAGCATATCATTATAAGCGGTGATAATGCCGATATTGAGCAGCTGATCACCAGCCAGTCCTGCTTTGTCGGAAGGGCCGCAGGCCGCAAAACCATGAGCCAGATTGGCGCAACCAAGTGCAGTGCGCACGGGCTTGCGTGATGCAGCTTCACTGATCCGCCCCAGATAGGCTTCACGGGTCGGGCGGGAGCGCTCGATAATCCGGTTGGTGATCGCCTGCAGGGTGTGATTCACGGTCATTTCAGTCTCCCGTACCGGTCAGCAACCGGTCATGCGCATTAATATTTAAACCGATTTAATAGCAGTTTAATATACGGAAAATAAGTATAGCGAAAGAGTGGAAAAAGGCTGATGCGTCTATAAAGCGCACGGGAATGGACGGGGGAGAAAGGAAGCACAATCCGGCTCATTCTCCGGCCGTATATCATCGGAGAATGAGCGGATATTGCAGTAATCGTTTTGGAATTATGGTGCCCAGTAAAGCTGTACGGCTTGTTTCGCATGGGCAAAAACAGCGCGCACGGGCATCAGATTAATATCTGCTTCGCTGAAATCACTGGCTAATGCTTCTTCCAGAACAGCCAGTTTCTTCTGCCCTTCAATATGCAGGATCAGCAGATCGGCATTTGCAATCACCGGCAGGGTAAGGGTCAGACGCGGTTCGCCTGCACCTTCAGCCTGCATTGGCAGCACAACGGCACGGGTTGTCGGATCAATGGCCTGATCCAGCCTGCTGCCGCCACGGAAGAAAGAGGCGGTATGGCCGTCATTGCCCATGCCGAGCACCACGACGTCAAAGGGTTTCGGCAGTGCGTCAATGCGGTTTGCCGCAGTGACAGCAGCAACACTGGCTGTCTGGGCAGGAATATAAAGACTGACAAAAACGGCCTGCGCCGCCTTGTTTTGCAAAAGATGTTCGCGCGCCAGTTTCTCATTCGAACGGTCATTGTCCGGCGCTACAAAACGTTCATCGATAAGAGTAATCGTAACCTGTTTCCATGCCACATCCTGCATGGAGAGCGCCTCAAACAATTGTACCGGCGTTGTACCGCCGGATACAGCGAGTACGGCCTGTCCTTTGGCCGCGACTGCTTTATTCAGTTGATCCGCGATTGTTCCGGCTAATTGCAGTGCCAAAGCGGATGGCTCTGCAAAATCATGCCTTTCAATATTGGTTATGTCAGTCTCCATCAGTGTTTCTGCGCCTTTACACCCCTATGTGGGGTGTGGCGCAGTCATTTTGTATCTTTATACAGAATACCGCCTCAGACGGTATTCATTTCCTGCCTTTTTAGCGGTGCTCCGGCCTCAATTTTTATTACGGTTATTGTATCCCATTCTCCTCAGAGACTGTCATGCCCCCGTCTCGTAAGAGACAGTCATAAGCAGCATCTCTTACGAGATTGTCGTGCCCCCCAGTCTCGTAAGAGACAAATATGGGAAGAGTCTCGTCAGAGACTATCATGCCAAGTGCGGCCGTCACGCTCGATCAGGGCGATAGAACCGGAAGGCCCCCATGTGCCGGATGTATAGCCTTGAACTTTCTGTTCATTGCTTTCCCAGGCTTCCAGAATAGGGTCAATCCAGCGCCACGCGGCTTCAACCTCATCGCGGCGCATGAACAGGGTCTGGTTGCCGCGCACGACATCCATAATCAGCCGCTCATAGGCATCCGGATTGCGCTCGTCAAAAGAATCCGCAAAGCTCATATCCAGCGGAATATGACGCAGACGCATACCACCCGGACCCGGATCTTTAATCATGATCCACTGTTTCACACCTTCATCCGGCTGCAGGCGGATGACCAGCTGATTAGCAATAATCTGTCCTGCACTGCTTTCAAAAATCGAATGGGGAATAGGTTTGAACGTGACCACGATTTCTGAAACGCGTTCGGCCAGTCTTTTGCCGGTGCGCAGATAAAACGGCACATTTGCCCAACGCCAGTTGCCGATCTCGGCTTTCAGCGCGACAAAGGTTTCGGTATTGCTGGTAGTGCTTTCCAGATCATCGAGATAGGATTTAACCGGCCCGCCTGCAGAAGCGCCGGCGCGGTACTGGCCGCGTACAGTATTTTCCTGCGCATTGTCGGCAGTAATAGGTGTGAGCGAGCGCAGCACTTTAACTTTTTCATCATGCACAGCATCGGCTTCCAGTGAAGCCGGTGGCTCCATAGCGACAAGGCACAATAATTGCAGAATATGGTTCTGCACCATATCGCGCAGCGCACCGGCTGTGTCGTAATAGCCTGCACGCCCTTCAAGACCGACAGCTTCCGCAACGGTAATCTGCACATGATCAATATGGGCGGAGTTCCAAAGCGGCTCATAAAGCGCATTGGCAAAACGCAGCGCCATCAGATTTTGCACTGTTTCTTTGCCGAGATAATGGTCGATACGGAAAATCTGGTCTTCGCGGAAAACACTGCCGATCGTGTCATTGAGGACTTGCGCGGATGCCAGATCGCGGCCAATCGGCTTTTCAACAACGATGCGCGTATGATCGCTGATGAGATCATTGCTCTGCAAGCGCTGGGCAATGTCACCGAACAGGCTCGGGCTGACAGCAAGATAAAAAGCGCGGATATCCGCCGGTTTGGTCTTGATGAGCTTTTTCAGTGCAGACCAGCCCTGATCGGACTTGGCATCAACTGCCACATAGGAGATGCGCTGCAGAAACTGTTCGATCTGCGCTTCATCAATCTCGTCTTTTTTGACATGTTCATGAATGGCATTGCGGGCAAATTCACGATATTCGGCATCGCCCATTTCACTGCGGGAGGCACCGATAATACGGGTCGGTTCGCTGAACTGTCCGGCACGCTGGCGCTGGTATAAAGCGGGGATCAGTTTACGTTCGGCAAGATCGCCTGAACCGCCGAAAACGATGCAGTCAAAGGGCTCTACCGGAATTGTCTGGCTGGTCATGAACCTGTCTCTTTATTCGCTTTTTCCTGATGAGTTCAAAGAATATATCAGGATATGGAGAGAAAGTGGTGGGATTTGGTCCGGGAACGGAACGATGGTCGAAGCAGTGATTTGCATTATAATCTAGCGAAATAACAGCGTTGACAATAGTGGCTTTTTAAATCGATTTAATAAATCAATTTAAAAATGTTAATTTTACGGATAATTATGCCTGAGCAAACAGAAAACCGGCGCTTTCTCCTGCAAGATTCCCTTAAGGTCTGAAATGCTTTATGCATTGGGGTGACTGATTTGCATTGTAATGAAAGTTTCTGGAGAAGAGTATGGCACGATTGAAAGATAAAGTGGCTATTGTGACCGGCGCCGGTTCTGGCTTTGGTGAGGCAATTGCCCGTCGTTTTGCGCTGGAGGGCGCGAAAGTAACCGTTGCCGATATTAATCCGAAACGCGCCAATGATGTTGCAAGTTCAATCGGAAAAAATGCTGTGCCGCTTGCTGTGGATGTATCGCGGAAAGATGATGTTGAACGGCTGGTCGGGGTGACGCTGCAACAATTCGGCCGTCTTGATATTATGGTCAATAATGCCGGTTTTGCTTATAAAAACATGCTGCTGACTGATGTGCCGGAAGATAGTTTTGATCTGATTACAGCTGTGAATATGAAAGCGCTGTATCTGTCCACGCTGGCAGTTGTGCCGGTGATGCGTAAGCTGGGCGGCGGCGCGATTATCAATACGGCATCCATCGGTGCACAGCATCCGCGTAAAGGTCTGACCTGGTATAATGCATCCAAAGGCTGGGTGATGAGCGCGACGAAATCCATGGCGCTGGAACTGGCCGATGATAAAATCCGCGTCAATGCAATTTGCCCAGTGGAGAGTGAAACCGAAACGCTGAAACTGATCCTCGGTCAGGATACGCCGGAAGCCCGCGAAGCGCTCAAAGCTTCCATTCCGCTTGGCCGTTTCTCTAAGCCGGATGATATTGCCAATGCCGCTCTGTGGCTGGCGAGTGATGAAGCTGCATTTGTCACCGGTACATCTGTTGATGTGGATGGCGGCTACAGCCTGTAAAATAAAAACAGCCCGCCGGTTATGTGTAACCGGCGGGCTGTGGTGATTGATTAGTTGTTTATATGCGATCCATCATGGCAAACCATGAGAGCGCAAGGAAAAGCAGCGGTGCACGGAATGTGCGGCCGCCCGGAAATGCCGGTACTTTCAGCATTTCAAACTGGCGCAGGCGTTCGCGATTGCCGGTCACCGTCTCGGCATAGAGTTTACCCATAAAATTGGCGAGCATCACGCCATGGCCGGAATAACCGCCTGCGCTGATGACATTGGGCATAACCTCGCGCACAAAAGGCTGACGCGGCATCGTAATGCCAACCGAGCCACCCCAGCTATGCGTGATCTCAATATCTTGGAGCTGCGGATAGATTTCCGTGATCTGGCGGCGGATATGGGTGGTAATATCGCGCGGATTATCGGCCGTATAGGCTTCGCGTCCGCCAAATAGCAGCCGCCCGTCTTTGGAACGACGGAAATAACGCACCACAAAACGGGAGTCGTCGACGGATTCACCACCCGGTAAAACGCGGCATGTATCATCCAGTGGCACAGTCGCGCCGATAAACGAGCGGATCGGCATCACATGGGCTGCGCTGACCGGTTCCAGATTGCCGCCATAGGCGTTGACTGCGATCAGGGCCTTTTCCGCATTGATGATGCCGCGTGCGGTTTTGACGATCACACGGCCATTGGATGAAGTAATACCGGTGGCTTTGCTGTTCTCATAGAGTTTTGCGCCTGCCTGAGAGGCGGTTTTCGCCAGACCGATCAATAATTTGAGCGGATGGATATGGCCGGTGCCGCTGTCATAGGTGCCGCCGAAATAGCGTTTTGAACCGAGTTTTTCGGCAACCTCATCGCGCTCCATATAGCGCAGATGCGGATAGTTGAAGCGCGAGGCCATAATTTCGCTATGGGCTTTATATTGTTTGTCATAGCGCTGTTTATGCGTCACAGACATGTGCCCCTGCACATATTCCATGTCGATATTATGCTGTACGGCAAAGCTTAAAAGGTGATGTTTGGCTTCTTCTGCCAGATCAAAAAGCGCTTTGGCATGGTCGAAACCATATTGCTTTTCCAGATCTTCCGCCCCACAACGCTGGCCGGTATTCAGCTGTCCGCCATTGCGGCCTGATGCACCGTCACCGAAGCGCGCTTCATCAAGCAACACGACTTTAATACCCTGAACCGCCAGATGATAGGCGGCAGACAGGCCGGTATAGCCGCCGCCGATAATCACGACATCCGTCTGGACTGATCCGTCAAATTCGGGATAGCGTGGTCGTTCACTGATACTTGCCTCATACCATGACAGTCCTGGAGAAATCGGGCTCTGATAATGCTGTGACTGCTGCATTGGGTGCCTTGAGCTGGTGCTGTATGTCGGAGAGCAGAAAATTTATGACGTATATTTCGGCAGAAATTGTTCCGGCACATTGATTAAAAGCAACGTGCCGGAAGGAATATTATACGTTGAGCAGCAGATATTCCCGCTCCCACGGGCTGATCACTTCCATGAAAGTCTCAAACTCTGCGCGTTTGATCGCGGCATAGGTGGTAGCAAAACTTTCACCGAGCAGAGCTTTCAGTTCCGCATCTTCATCAAACAAGTTGACTGCCTCGATCAGACCGCGCGGCAGTTCCACCTCATTACGGTTGACAGATGTAGCAACAGGTGCATCCGGCATGATCTTGTTTTTCAGTCCGATCAGGCCACAGGCAAGCGAAGCTGCCAGCGCCAGATAAGGATTGGCATCGGAAGACGGAATGCGGTTTTCCACACGTCGTGCTTGCGGGTCTGAACGCGGCACGCGCAGGGCGGTGGTGCGATTATCATAGCCCCATTTGACATTGACCGGCGCAGAAGCGTCCGGTGTCAGGCGACGATAGGAATTCACATAAGGCGCAAACATCACCAAAGCATTCGGCACATGTTTCTGCATGCCGCCGATGAAGTGATAAAATGCTTCGCTCTCGGTGCCGTCTTCATTGCTGAAGATATTTTTGCCGGTCTTTTTATCGACAATAGACTGGTGAATATGCATGGCAGAACCCGGCTGACCCTGAATAGGTTTGGCCATGAAAGTCGCATACATATCATGTTTGAGCGCGGCTTCACGGATGGTGCGCTTGAACATGAAAGCCTGATCGGCCAGTTCAATCGGATCACCGTGGCGCAGGTTGATTTCCAGCTGACCGGCACCTTCTTCGTGGATCAGCGTATCAATCTCCAGCCCCTGCGCTTCGGAGAAATGATAAATATCATCGATCAGTTCGTCGAATTCGTTGACACCGGCAATGGAATAGCCCTGACCGCCGCCAATAGCGCGACCTGAGCGACCAACCGGCGGAGTGAGCGGGTAATCAGGATCGGGATTTTTGCGTACCAGATAGAATTCGATTTCCGGCGCTACAACAGGCTTGAGGCCGAGTTTGGCATATTCATCGACCACACGCTTCAGCACATTGCGCGGGGTAAACTCTGCTACGCGGCCGTCCTGATAAACGAGGTCGCACAGAACCTGCGCGGTCGGATCAGATTCCCACGGTACAACGGTGAGGGTTGAGAGATCGGCGACAAGGCGCAAATCGCCGTCATCCTCCGGATAAACGAAGCCGTGACCATCATCCGGATAGTCGCCGGAAATCGTGACCATGAAGACAGCAGATGGCAGAGCCAGTGTGGAATTGGAGATGAACTTCTTGGACGGCATCATCTTGCCGCGGGCAACACCCGCCTGATCGGGCGTGATACACTCAATATCTTCAATGTCACGCCATGCCAGCCATTCAGAAGCTTCTTTCCAGTTTTTGACGCCGCGCAGCGACTTGACATAGGCTGGTGTGCCGCGACGTACAGTTTTGCGCGGTTTTTTCTTCTCAGTAGGTGTGACAGGCATTAATCACCGGATAGCTGTTTACGTTAAGGTCACTATAGCTTCTCATGTGACCTTTAACAAACAGAGTAGCATTTGTGTGCGTAAGCGTAAGTCCTGTTGTCAAAAATATTTTTTGGCGGGAGTTGTTGAAAGTGATGGTTTTTGAAATACGCAGGCTGCCCGGAAATACCTTGGAGAATTTGAGGATAATGCAAGGTAATCAGTCATGATATCAGAGCAGCCTGCGATTGTGCGGCCCCATTCATGTCTGATCTAAAATCACCTGACATGGCTGCAAATGGCAATTTTCTGTGCTTCGGTACTCACGTACTCTTTGTACGCTCCGTTCCGATGCTCGCAAACCACCATTTTCGCTCATGCCAGCCGCTTTTTGATTTAGACACTTAAAAATACCACCCTGAGGAAATGCGGGAAGGGTGGTTGGGGGGGTGGAGCCGAACCTGAGAAATCTGGGTGCTGCCCTGCCGCCTTAAAACGGCAGGGCAATAGGAGGATGCTTAGGAAAACTGTAAAGTTTAACTTCGGGTCACAACAACCGGTGTCAGCAGATCACTTCACTGGCCTTCGCCGTCCCGCATTGCCGCAGGCATGCAATTTAAAAGAGCATGGTGGCGAAGGCTGCAGAGTTTAACTGCGGGTTACAACAACCGGTGTCAGCAGATCACCCCACTGGCCTTCGCCATCCCGCATTGCCGCAGGCATGCAATTAAAAAAGAGCATGGTGGCGAAGGCTGCAGAGTTTAACTGCGGGTTACAACAACTGGTGTCAGCAGATCACCCCACTGGCCTTCGCCACCATGATGGCGGGCGGAGCGCACCAGCTCAACGGATACGCCTGCATCAACGGCTTTCATAACAGCGTGGTTGAGGCGGTGAAGATCATTGGCCAGCATGCGGATTGCAGCCTTCTGGTCTTCTGTCATAGCCGAAGCTTGTTCTTCGGCCCGTTCTTTAACCTGTGGTTTGGTCATCATGGTCTTTATCCTTGGGTTATAGTCAGGTCGTGAGCTGAAGTTGCGTTTGAGGTGAATATCCGTAGCCGGAAGGTTGCCATAAGGCTGGGTGAAGGAGAGAAACCGGCTACGGATGGCTGTTATGCAGAGTTGACTGGAGTCCGGCTCTGCTGATCCGTCTTCTGCTTATTCGGCAGCAGGGCGGAACTGGTCATGTTCGGTCGATTCACTCATGGCCGTTGTCGAAGACTGGCCGCCGGTGATCGCCATGGAAACGGCATCGAAATAACCGGTGCCGACTTCGCGTTGGTGCTTGGTTGCAGTGTAGCCATTGGCTTCTGCTGCAAATTCTGCTTCCTGCAATTCCGAATAGGCCGCCATCTGACGATCTTTGTAGCCGCGCGCCAGTTCGAACATGCCGAAATTGAGCTGGTGGAAACCGGCCAGCGTGATGAACTGGAACTTGTAGCCCATTGCACCCAGCTCACGCTGGAATTTGGCAATCGTGGCATCGTCGAGATTCTTCTTCCAGTTGAACGACGGCGAGCAGTTATAGGCCAGCAGCTTGCCCGGATGGGCTTTATGCACGCCCTCGGCAAATTTACGCGCCTGTTCCAGATCCGGTTTCGAAGTTTCGCACCAGATCAGATCGCAATGCGGTGCATAGGCCACAGCGCGGGCAATACATGGCTCAAGACCGTTCTTCACATGGTAGAAACCTTCAACGGTACGACCCTTGTCATAATCAACAAATGGCTGATCACGTTCATCAATATCCGAGGTCAGCAGCTTGGCGGCTTCCGCATCGGTACGGGCGATAACCAGTGTCGGCGTACCCATAATGTCAGCGGCAAGACGCGCGGCATTCAGATTGCGGATATGAGCCGCGGTCGGGATCAGAACCTTGCCGCCGAGATGGCCGCATTTCTTTTCCGAAGCCAGCTGATCTTCAAAGTGAACACCGGCAGCACCAGCCTCAATGAAAGCCTTCATGATTTCAAAAGCATTCAGCGGGCCGCCGAAACCTGCTTCAGCATCGGCAACAATCGGCGCAAACCATGTGTCTACGGACAGGCCTTTACCTTCTGCGGTTTCAATCTGGTCAGCGCGCTGCAAAGTGCGGTTGATGCGCTTTGCCAGTTCCGGTGCCGCATTGGCCGGATAGAGTGACTGATCCGGATACATTGCGGAGGCGGTGTTCGCGTCGGCTGCAACCTGCCAGCCGGAGAGATAAATGGCCTGCAAGCCTGCGCGAACCATCTGCATCGCCTGATTGCCGGAGAGGGCGCCCAGTGCATTGACGAAGTTTTCCTCATGAATGAGTTTCCACAGGCGGTTGGCGCCCATTTCGGCCAGACTGTAGCGGATTTCAACCGAACCGCGCAGGCGCTTTACATCTTCAGCAGTATGCGAGCGCTGCAAGCCGTCAAAGCGGCCTTTTGGTGCGGATGGAACCAGATTGTAAAAATCAGTCATGATCAGATATCCTGTAAAACTGTGTCATCAGATTTTGAGTTGAATGCTTGTTTTGTCTGTGACCAGATTTACAGATGCTGCATATATTGGCGAGAAAAATGCGCAATAACAGCATTTTATTCGGGTTATGCTGTGTGTGTTTTGACAATGTGGGCTTGTAAATTTGTAAGTTTTGTAAAATTGACAAATCGTAAGAATTAGTCACATTCTTTACAGATCGGATAAATCCGGTTGTTTCTTGGAGGGGGCAGACCTGTGGCAGAACGTAAAATATTTGCCGGTGCGCGTATTCGGCGTATCCGCAATGAGCGGGCGCTGACACAGGTTGCGATGGCCGAGGATTTGGGTATCTCGCCATCCTATCTCAATCTGATTGAGCGCAATCAGCGACCGTTAACGGTACAGCTGCTGCTGAAACTGGCCTCGGTCTATAAAGTTGATCTGGATCAGTTACAGGAAGAAACCGGCTCGGTGCTGGCCGGATTAAAAGAAGTGTTTTCCGAGCCGCTTCTGGCCGGTGAACTGCCGGGCGATCAGGAGCTGATTGATATTTGCGAGGCCGCGCCAAACGCAGCTGCGGGCGTACTGAAATTATTCCGCGCCTATCGTGAGCAGCAAAAGCGTCTCACAGACCTGTCCGATATGATGGTGCGGGAGGGCAAAGCACTGAGCCTTGCGCCGACACGCCTGCCATTAGATGAAGTGCGTGAAGTGCTGGCGCGCAAGCCGCATTATTTCGAGCGGATTGAGGCGGAGGCCGACAGTTTTAACCGCCTGCTGAAATCGGAAGACGGGCTGGCTGTTGCACTGAAACAATGGCTGAAACGTGAGCAGTCGATTACCGTGCGTACATTGCCCGCCGCGACTATGCCGAACTGGCGTCGGCGTTATGACCGCCACTCATTGCGGTTGTTTATCTCCGAGCGTTTGTCGATCTTTGACCAGACACGCGAGATTGCCATGGAAGCTGCTTCTATCCGTATGCAGGTGGTGATCGGTGCAGAGCTGGAAGATTTGAAGCTGAGCTCTGCGGAGGCAAAGCGCATCGCGCGGTTTGAACTGCTGCGTTATGCGGCGCATGCGTTGATGATGCCCTATACGCCGTTTCGTGAAGCGGCACAGCGTGCAAAATATGACATTGATGTCTTGCGCGCGCGTTTCAACGTGTCTTTTGAGCAGGTGGCTTGCCGTCTGACCAGTCTGCAAAAGCAAGGCGCTTCCGGTATCGCTTTCTTCTTGCAGGAGATCGATCAGGCCGGAAACCGCTTGCGACATTTCGGGGCGCAGGGTTTTCCGCAGGCGCGTTTTGGCGGTGCCTGTCCGAAGTTGCAAGTTTACAATGCTTTTTCCCATCCGCAGCAATATCTGGCGGAGCAGGTGGAACTGCCGGATAAAACGCAATATCTGACCATCAGCCGCACGGTTGAAGGGCCGCAAACAGGCTTTGGCGAACAGCCGCGCCGGACAGCGCTGATGCTGGGTTGTGATGCATCTGCGGCGCAGGATACGGTCTATGCTGCTTATCTGGCGGGCATGTCTTCCGGCTCGGCTGTCAGTCCGGTTGGTACGGCCTGTCGTTTATGTGAGAGGCAGGCTTGCCTTGCCCGTGCCGAACCGCCGCTCACCCGCCCGCTGGCGCTGGATGAAATGGTGTCGGGTTTCTCTGCCTATGACTTCCAGTAAGAGGACTTAAGAGCGGGGGAGATTCGGGCATTTTGTCTGTCATGGTTTCTGTGTGGCATATCTTTGAAAGATAAGGCTTATATCCCCGTTCTTCGGCACCCGTTCTGACCGGGTAAAATACCCCTTTGTGCGCCCTGAAGGACACACAAAGTTTAAAATTGTGTTCATTAAATTCAAATAATCGGCGCTATGCGGTTTAAGCGTCATCTTTCCGTTGACGAAAGCAAATTAATCTCAAAAGGTAACGGAGAATGCACATTGAAGGGCAATGTGTGAGGATGATTTGGCTTGCAAGGCTTTTGCCCCATAAAGCTTTCTGGACGGAGTGACTGATGAAGATCAAAGCCCATTTGCTTTCATATGTTTCTGCCAGCTGTGTGGCACTTGCCGCGCTGCTGCCTGTTCTGCCGGCTGCTGCGCAGGAGCGCGTGCTGAACATCTATAACTGGTCTGATTATATTGATGATTCCATCCTGAAAGATTTCACCAAGGAAACCGGCATTAAAGTCGTTTACGACGTGTATGATTCCAACGAAATCCTTGAGACAAAATTGCTGGCCGGTGGCAGCGGTTATGACATTGTTGTGCCTTCCGCTGAATTTATGGGCCGTCAGATTCCGGCAGGCGTTTTCCAGAAACTGGATAAAGACAAACTGCCGAACCTGAAAAATATGTGGGACGAGATCACCAAACGCACCGTCGCTTATGATCCGGGCAATGAATATTCGGTCAACTATATGTGGGGCACCACAGGGATCGGTTACAACAAAGCCAAGATCAAGGAAGCGCTTGGTGTTGACGAAATCGATAGCTGGGATGTGCTGTTCAAGCCTGAAAATTCGGCAAAGCTGAAAGATTGCGGTATTTACCTGCTGGATTCAGGCAGTGAAATGCTGCGTCCGGCGCTGCATTATCTGGGCTTTGATACCAATAACCCAACCGCTGAAAGCTTCGCCAAGGCCGAAGAACTTTACTTAAGCATCCGTCCGAATATCCGTAAATTCCATTCGTCTGAATATATTAATGCGCTGGCCAATGGCGATATCTGCATGGCTGTCGGCTATTCGGGTGATATTTTTCAGGCACGTGACCGTGCGGAAGAAGCCAAAAACGGCGTGGAAATCGGCTATTCCATTCCGAAAGAGGGCGCTCTGATGTGGTTTGACCAGATGGCCATTCCGGCAGATGCCAAACATGTTGAAGAAGCGCATGAATTTATCAATTATATCATGCGTCCTGAAGTGATCGCCAAGGCTTCGGACTATGTGTTCTACGCCAATGGCAACAAGGCTTCGCAGGAATTCATCGACAAGGAACTGCTGAATGATCCGGCGGTTTATCCGAGTGAAGAAGTGATGAAACAGCTCTTCGTTCCGATGCCTTACCCGCCGAAAATCAACCAGATGGCAACCCGCACCTGGACCAAGATTGTGACAGGGCACTAAGCAGATCAGGGAACAAACGGGGCAAATGCCCCGTTTGTTTTACGGCTGTAACAAGCACACAAGCCGGATGCACAGGTTTCCGGAATTTTATCCGCGACATTTCAAATATGTTTAAGGCTTACAAGACCCGCAATATGAGGGGAACAGCATGAAATCTTTTGGTAGTTTCCGCCGCAAGTTCTCACCCTGGAACGATCCGGCAGCCAAGCCCTATATTTCATTCGAAAACATCGTCAAAAAATTCGACGATGTGACGGTGATTGATGATCTGTCGCTGAATATTTTCAACCGCGAGTTTTTTGCGCTGTTGGGCGCATCGGGCAGCGGTAAATCCACTTTGATGCGTATGCTGGCGGGTTTTGAAGAGCCGACTTCCGGTCGTATCATGCTGGACGGGCAGGATATGCGCGGCATTCCTCCCTATAAACGTCCTGTGAATATGATGTTCCAGTCCTATGCTTTGTTCCCGCATATGACTGTTGAGCAGAATATTGCTTTTGGTCTGAAACAGGACGGCATGGCCAAATCGGAAATGGCAGATCGTGTGAACGATATGCTGAAACTGGTGAAGCTGGAGAAATATGCCAAGCGCAAGCCGCATCAGCTTTCCGGCGGTCAGCGCCAGCGTGTGGCTCTGGCGCGCGCTGTGGCTAAACGCCCGAAAGTACTGTTGCTGGATGAGCCGCTGGGCGCGCTGGATAAGAAACTGCGCGAAGAAACCCAGTTCGAGCTGATGGATTTGCAGATGAATCTCGGCCTGACCTTCCTGATTGTTACCCATGATCAGGAAGAGGCGATGACCATGGCTGACCGTATCGCTGTGCTGGATAAAGGCCAGATCATGCAGGTGGCGACACCGGCTGAGGTCTATGAGGCGCCGAGCAGCAAGTTTGTGGCCGACTTTATCGGCAATATTAACATTATCGAGGGCGAGGTCAGCCGTTTTGCCAATGGCGAAGCGGATATTGACAGTCCGGCAAACAATGTCGCCATCCGTACCAAAACCGGTAAAGATCTGCATGCCGGTCAGAAGGTCTGGTATGCGATCCGCCCTGAGAAAATAACCATCAGCCGCGAGAAGCCGGAGGATGCGTCGATCAATGCCTTGCAGGGTGAACTCTGGGATATCGCCTATTTCGGCGATATGAACGTGTTCCATGTGCGTCTGCCGAATGGCCGCACCATCAAGGCCTCCAGCATGAACTCCGTGCGCCGCACTGAAGATCCGCTGGGTTATGATGAACAGGTCTGGGTGTCGTTTGAAGATGATGCCGGTATGGTTCTGGTTGCCTGATCACCTAAAGCGCATTCCGAAAAATGTGAGCGGTTTTCGGACAAAATGCGCGTCATTAGAGCGCCGTGCGCCCGATAGGCGCACAAAGGTCGCTCTAACACTTTAAAACTAGAGCATAATTTCATCTAAAACTGTTTCAAGTTTAAGGAATTATGCTCTAAAGAATTGAGGGGTAGTCCATGCAAAAATTAATTGCAGCTATTGCTTCCAGAGCGGTGATCGCCGTGCCTTATATCTGGCTCGGTCTGTTTTTCCTGATCCCGTTCTTCATTGTTTTCAAAATTTCTCTGTCGCAGGTGGCGATGGCGATACCGGCCTATGATCCGCGCTTTTTCTGGAGTGACGGGCTCAGTGTCATCTGGCAGAAAATCCAGCAATTTTCTTTTGAAAATTATATCTGGCTGACGCAGGATTCGCTCTATTACAAGGCCTATTTGTCGAGCGTGAAGATTGCTGCCGTTTCGACTTTTCTGGCGCTGCTGATCGGTTTTCCGCTGGCCTATGGCATGGCTCGCGCGCCGCTGACACTACGCCCGACCTTGCTGATGCTGGTGATCCTGCCATTCTGGACATCATTCCTCATTCGCGTTTATGCGTGGATTGCGATCCTGAAACCGGAAGGCCTGCTCAACCAGTTTCTGATGTCGCTGAATATTATCGATACGCCGCTGACGATCCTGAATACGGATACCGCGATTTATATCGGTATCGTCTATTCCTATCTGCCTTTTATGGTGCTGCCGATCTATTCCGCATTGGAAAAGATGGACTATTCGCTGATTGAAGCGGCACAGGATCTTGGCTGCACACCGCTGAAAGCCTTCTGGAAAATTACATTCCCGCTGGCTTTGCCGGGTGTGATTGCCGGATCGATGCTGGTTTTCATTCCGGCAATCGGTGAGTTCGTGATCCCTGATTTGCTTGGTGGTTCCAGCACATTGATGATTGGTAAGACCCTGTGGAGCGAGTTCTTCTCCAACCGTGACTGGCCGGTATCGGCTGCCGTGGCAGTGGTATTGCTGATTATTCTGGTTATTCCGATTGTGCTGTTCCAGAAAATGCAGACCCGTGCCGAGGGGAGTGGCAAATAATGAACACAACATCCTGGTCACGTTTTAACATTGTCTCGGTGGTGCTGGGCTTTGCCTTTCTCTATCTGCCGATTGTGCTGCTGGTGATTTATTCCTTCAATGAATCGCGTCTGGTAACTGTCTGGTCGGGTTTCTCGGTCAAATGGTATGTCGAGCTTTTCAACAATCAGGGGCTTAAAGATGCTGCATGGGTAACCCTGCGAGTCGGTGTCTTGTCGGCCACGATTGCCACGGTGCTTGGCACTCTGGGTGCTCTGGCTTTGACCCGCTATACGCGCTTTCGCGGCCGTACTCTGTTCTCCGGCATGATTTATGCGCCGCTGGTAATGCCGGAGGTGATTACCGGCCTGTCCTTGCTGTTGCTGTTTGTGGCTGTCGGTTTTGACCGCGGCTTCTGGACAGTGACACTGGCGCATATCACCTTTGCCATGTGTTTTGTGGCGGTGGTTGTGCAGTCGCGTCTGGTAAGTTTCGATCGCTCGCTGGAAGAAGCGGCGATGGATCTCGGTGCGCCGCCGGTGACAACTTTTATGAAAATCACCCTGCCGATTATTCTGCCTGCGGTAGTTTCCGGCTGGATGCTGGCCTTTACTTTGTCGCTGGATGATTTGGTAATTGCGAGCTTCACTTCGGGGCCGGGTGCTACAACACTGCCGATGAAAATCTACAGTCAGGTGCGTCTCGGCGTAACACCGGAGATCAATGCGGTTTGTACATTGCTGATCGGTCTGGTGGCTACCGGCGTGATTATCGCTTCGGTCGTCAATAAGCGCCGCGTGGTACAGCGCCAGCGTGATGAACAGGCAGCCTTCCGCCTCGGCTGATCTTTTCCTATAATGCGAATTTAAAAGCCGGTGCATCATGGGATGCACCGGCTTTTTGTTTATTTCGATGGTGAGATAAACGGTCTGTCCCATGAGCCGCCGACAAAGAAATGCAGATTTTCTGCCGGTGGGACGAGCGGCTCTGTTACCGTCAGTTCTGTGGTTTCCGGTGTAGCAACAGGAGCAGGCGGCGTTGCTTCACCACTATCTGCCGGTGTATCCGCGGCTTCTTTTGCCGGTTGCGGCAGCGTCAGTGTGCCGGACAGTGCCAGACTGCGGTCGGTCAGCGGGATGATGCCGGTCAGCGATAAAGCGCCCTGCATGGTCTCGGCTTTGGTGGTTTCCAGTGTGGCTACCCCATCGCCAAGCGAGGCTTTGACATCGAGGCGCTTGAAATCAAGGCTGACTTTGTCACGGCGTTGCAGGGCAAAGAAGCCCTCACTTTTCATTTTGGCAATGAAATCATTGAGGTCAAAGCCCAGCATCCGACCATTATTTAGCGTGAAACTGATTTGCCCGCGTGCATTGCGCAACATGCTTTGCAGGCTTTGCGGTGAGGTTTCGGCTGTCACAGAGAGATTGCCCTGACCGCTCAAAATCGGATCGCTCAAACCGAGAGCCGTCAGAAATGCAGCACTGTCAATATTGGCCGCGTTGAGGCGAACACCGATATTGTCCTGCCCGTCTTCGGTCTGGGACAGTTTGATACTGGTCTGGATGGAGCCTTTAAAGGCTTTGGCATCGCCAATATCGAAGATTGCCTGACCATCGCGAATTTGCAAAGCAGCAGCAAGGCCGGTCATCTGCGCAGCGCCGATACTGGCATTCTGTGCAGAGAGGCGAATATCCAGATCGGCGCTGTTCAGCAGCCGTGTGTCAATCATGCGTGGCGGAGCATAACGATAGCCACCGTAATTCTTTGCCTCTTCATCCTCACTGACTTTTGTGACAAGTGTGGTCACGGTGTGAAAGAAAGAAACGGCATTTAGAGTCTGGAAAGCCAGAGTTCCGGTCACCACTGGCCGCTGTTTGCCGAAGCCGATTTCCGCAGCACCTTTGGCCGGCATATTGTTGAGGTTGAGCACAATATCGGATAATTTAATACGCAGCGGCGTGGCGCTGACATTGGTCTCGATGCTGAAAGCATCATCTGCCGTAGCACGCAGAGAATAGCTGGCATCGGATGACAGACCCATCCAATGCAGGCTTTCGCTGAGCGACGGGCTGGACAGGCTGAACGCACCTTCCGTGAAGATGTTTTCAGAAATATTGCTGCGTCCGTCAAAGCTGATGGTCAGCGGTTTGCTGGTTATCTGTGCGCTCATCTGGCTCATGCCACGCGCCAGCAACAAAAGCGGTTGCGCAACATTCAGATTATAGTCCACGGTTTCATCATGCCAAACGGCCTTGCCTTTGACTGTTGCCGCGCTGGTTGTCTGCGGCCAGTCGATGCTGGCATTGATCTTGCTGATTTGTTCCTGACGTTCGGTGTTACGGGTTGTGAAGCCGATACTGCTGTTTTCCAGAACCAGCCTGCCGAAAGGCATGGTTTGCAACTGCTTGTCGCTTTGCTGATCGCTGTCCGTTTTACGGGCTGTCACATTGCGCGCCTGCCGGATGGCAAGACCAAGGCGACCGGAGGATGAGGCCAGCGTATTCACAAATTGCGGCAGGTCTTCCACCGGCCCACTCAGAGCGAAATGCGCATTGATGAGACGGGTTTCCGTAAAGGCAACACGCCCGAACAGGGCATCAAGCGGCGACATTTCCACTTCAATGCGTTCCGCAGCCATAAATGGGGTATTGGCGTCGCCCATTTTGCTGACAGTGACATCGCTGAGCGAAGCGCGAAAGACCGGAAAGAAACTCATGCGCGGTGGCTGACGGATTTCGACGCTGTAGCCCGTCCATGCACTGATATTCTGAGCCAGATGCAGCCGGATGGAATCGGTTGAGACAATATAAGGCAGTGCAGCCAGTGCCCCTACAAACAGCACTGCTAAAATAACGATAACAGCCAGAACGGGGCGTATCAGCTTCATTGTGTTCCGATCACGTAATAAATTACATCAGGCTGAAATGATTTACAGCATTTCCAGCAAAAGTGTGAAGCGGTTTTGCGTTGGATAATGCGTAACACAAAGAGATAGAGCGGTTCCGATTCAATATGAGCCGGAACCGCTCTGGATCTCATTCCGCGAGAACGCGGGTCGGCGGGAAAGTAATTTCCACGGTCGTACCCTGTTCCGGTGCAGATTCAATGGAGAATTGCGCGCGATTTGCCTCCACCATAGCTTTCGTCAGAGGCAGGCCAAGTCCGGTACCTTGCTGACGCCAGTCTTTGGTGTCGGGATTTTTGAGGGTTTGCGTCTGGCTATTATGATTGCTGACCTGCCGGAAAGATTTCAGCGCTTGTTCCAGCTCGCTCTGGTTCATGCCGATACCGGTATCGCGCACGCGCATCACCACATGGCCTTCCGGCTCATAGCTGGTTGAAACAATCACCTGACCACCCTGACCGGTAAAGCGGATTGCATTGGACAGAAGATTGAGCGCTACCTGACGGATCGAACGGGCATCTGCCACAATGTCCGGCAAAAAGGCTGAGAAGCTGGAGCGGATAATTACGCGCTCCCGATTAGCCTGAGGTTGCATCAGCGCCACAGCTTCCGCAAGCGCATCATTAAGCGCCACGGCTTCAAATTCCAGATCAAGCGCACCGGCTTCAATTTTGGAAATATCCAGAAGATCATTGACGAGCGCCAGTACATGATTGCCTGAACGGTGAATATCACGCAGATATTCACGATAGCGGTCATTGCCGATCGGGCCGAACTTCTCTTCCGCCATCAGTTCGGAGAAACCGATAATCGCATTCAGCGGTGTGCGGATTTCATGGCTGATCCGCGCCAGAAACTCGGTTTTATGGGTTGATGCACGTTCAGCTTCCTGACGCGCTGAGGTCAGTTCCTCTTCCGCACGTTTCCACTGCGTAATATCGCGCATTACCGCGCAATAGCCTTTGGAAGCCGGCAGTTTGCCTATGGTCATAAACAGCGGGATAAAACGGCCCTGCGCTTCACGGCCGATCACTTCCCGCCCGTCATTGAGCAGGCTGGCAACGCCGTCGCCGGACAGACCGTGAATATAGTCAATTGCTGCACGCTGGCTTTCAATGGCAAAAAGAACGGCGAAGGATTTGCCTGATAATTCATTGATATCATAGCCGAATAGCGCCGCAGCAGACTGGTTGAGTGAACGGATTTTGCCGTCATGCCCGATGATAACAACACCGTCTGTCGCCGTGTCCAGAATGGATGTCAGTTCATCAATCTGGGTTTGCAATGCATGAAAATCAGGTTGCGCACGATTGTCCGCGGTTGAGCTAACCGTTCCGGCATCTTCAGTTTTTGGTTCTGCTGGCTCGGCAGACTGAAATGCCAGTTCTGATTGCAGCTGATGAACGGCATTGTCCTGCGGCGCAGTCTCTGCTGCAATGCTATCGACCAGTTTTAACCGGCTTGGCTGCTTGCTGATATCGTCGTCATTATCAGCTTTCAGCACCAGCTCCGGCAGCAGGCTCAACATCAAAGCGCGTGCACCCTGCCATGGAACCGACTGGAGATGGGCTTCAACAATCTTATGTCCGCCATCGGCGAGACACAGGATCATGCCGCTGAGATTGCTGTCGTCTGACTGGGCAAACAGCGCGTCAATGCCACCGGCATGACGCAGATCATCCAGCGAATTATAGCCGGTCATGTCAAAAAATGCCTGATTGGCAAAATGCAGCCGGTCTGCACTGTGGATCAATACCGGAACCGGCAATCCGCTCAGCACATGCAGGTCTTCATCTTCCTGCGATGCCATATCGGCCTGTGCAGGTTTTGATCCGGCTTGTTCGTGATGCTGGTTGTGGTTCGCAGGCTGTGTGTCATGCGGATAAGGGATATCTGATGCTTCAACAGGCAGCTGCGGAGCCGTAATAACCGGCTCCGCCTGCGGAAGTACGGGGGTATCTGCCGCAGTAGGCTGCTCTGTTGTTGGTGATTTTGGTGTTTTCTGGAGAACCTCACGGCGCAGACGGTCGGCTATCTCGCGAAATGCACTGCGCTCGGTTGGCGATAGGCCGTTTTCCGGACGGGCAGGGCGGATTTCCGCAATAATATTGGCCTTATCTGCGGGAAGATTCTCGCTGGCTGGCTCAGTATCCTGCTGACGCTTCTGTGAGGCGCGCAGTGCTTCCATCAGAATGATTTTTTCACTGGAAAGAGATGCGCTTTTCGCATCTTCGGTCTGGGGCGCAGGTGCATCCGGTACGACAGACCCTGATATCAGCGCCATACCAATAGCTTCGGGATCCTGTTCCGTTAAAGACGGATAGAGAACGCCAAAACCGCTGAAACCGGAAAAAGCCTTGTCGCGTGCAAAAGCAGGCAATGCAGCGAGATCAACAGGAACGCGCTGATCTGTACCCTGCACAGGCCAGAAAATTCTTTTACCAGACCATGTTTCCTGCTGCTTCAACAGGGCAGCAATAACACCGTCATTATCAAAGCCGAAAACTTTAGCCACATCGGAGAATTTACGGCCGATAATATCAGCGGCATTGTCGCCAACAATTGCTGCAAATTCCGGCGAGATTTCCGTAAAGCGGCTGTCAGCATCTACTTTCCAGATAAACCGTGCAGGAGCACTTTCTTCAGCCGCAGAAGCAGTAATCTCCGGATCGTCTTGCGTGATTTCGGTTATGTCAGCGACTGCGACAGCCTCAGTAGCATCCTGTGCAGGTGCAGTTGAAACTGCACTATCCTGCACTTTCTCAACCATAAAGAGATAAGGTGCCTGTTCATTCTGATCGTCAAGGCGGATCATCATTGCGGGCAGGGTGCTTTGGCCGGCGCGTACACGACGGCGCACAATACCATCAGCTTCATCCTGCGCTTCAACGATCAGATCAGCCAAAGTGTTGTTGTTGATGTTCAGGGCATCAAATTGCGCATCGCTGTTCAGAATGGCTCCGTCTGCCTGCACTTGCATCAGGTGATGATGCGGCAGAGACGGAATAATGTTGTTTGCTGTATTTGTTGCAGCTGTAGTCATGAGAATGACCGGCTCATTAGTATGTACAGCAGCCAGCGGTGTTACAGTGCATTGCTGCAAGGCTGAGTGCAAACCGCCGCCCAGACGCAGCATAATTGTTTTCGCACCCTCTGTGCCAAGATCGAGAGCCGAAATCTGACGCCGTGTCTGCGGGCTGAAATCTGCATTCTGTCCGATAAGTGCGGCTGCCGCATCCTCGCCAAGAAGACGGGCGCCGCTGTCATTTGCCCAGAGAACAGTTCGCAGGTCGTGCGACAGCACCAGCATGGCGTCTCCCCTTGCGAGAGCCGCACGGATGCCGGAAAGAGGGATCAGCTCCATGAAATCCAGATGCTGTTGCATATATTTAGTTCCGTACCCGACCAATAACTGATTTGATCTGTCTTAAGCTGTTGTCTGTTATCGGAAAATTTTGGTTCCGACAGAGAATTTACAGGCATTATCACCACAAAGCGGGCGGTTCTGACAAACACTTTCTTAACTATTAGTTAATGTCCCCAAGGGGCAAAGCGCTGTCTGATGAAACTTGCGGATAAAAATCTCCTGCTGCGGTTCCATCTGTCAGGGCGCATTATGGTTAATCAGTGGTAAATACAGGGTTTACATGGCATAATCATGATGAAAACATAAAAGCATCGCATTGGTTTTCCGGTTTTTCAGGCAGGCAGAATGAAATCCTGAGCAATAATCCGGTAAGGCATCATATTTTCACAAAGTTTTTTTGATATATGCTTGCAATATGCGATGATTTTACGTATCTGACCCCTATCGGCAGCCTGATTGATTCACTGCCGGATTGGTACGCGGTCGTAGCTCAGTTGGTTAGAGCGCAGGATTGTGGCTCCTGAGGTCAGTGGTTCAACTCCACTCGACCGTACCATTCCAATTGTCGAAAACACCCATAACATATTGAATTTGCTGCGCAATTTAAATTGATTGTGCTATGTGGATTGCTGTTCGTTCAGTTTGTGGCTACATATAAGGGCACAAAAGTGTGCACATACAGGTGCACAAATGCTCAAACTATGTGGTTTTTGATATGGGTCGCAGAATTGATGATAGTAGCCCTGATCGCCATTTGACGCTGATCCGAGGGATTTATTATTACAGACGGCGCGTGCCGGGCAGTGTTGCAGCGCGTGATCCGCGTGCCCCTATCGTGAAGCAGTCCTTGTTAACAACTGACCTTGTTGTTGCACGTGCTAAGCGTGATTTGCTGGAAAAGGCGGATGGGGAGCTTTGGGCTTCGCTTGTTGTCGGCGGTGATGTTGATGCAGCCAGAACAAAATATGACGCTGCCGTTAAGCGGGTTGAGGCGCTGGGCTTCACATTCCATACGGCCAAGGAAATCGCCTCTGAGCCGCTTGATGCTATTTTGAAGCGCATTGAGACACTGTTGGTGCCATCCAACCAGCAGGGCACGGTTGCATCTGCTGTTCTTGGCTCGGTTGATGAGCCTAAAGTGACTTTCTCAAAGGCTTTTCAGATATACCGCTCCCAAATTGCGGCTGATCAGTTACGCGATAAAAGCGAGGCGCAGCGGCGTAAATGGCAACAGCAGAAACAATCCGCGATTAATTACTTTATTGAAATTAATGAGGATAAGCTCATTGATGACATTACGCGTGCGGATGCATTGAAGCTGTATAATTTCTGGCTGGGGCGCATTGCGCCTGAAAAAGGTGAGGCGACACATACAGCGACAGCGGGCAATCGTATCATCGCGGATCTGCGCATTATCTATGGTCGATACTATACGCATATTGGTAAAAAAGAGCGTGAAAACCCGTTTGCGGATCTCGGCTATGTTGAAAAGAAAAAGTCTCGCCCGCCATTTACAGCAGCTTGGATCAGAAACAAAATTCTTGTGAAGGGCGCTTTGGCAGGTATGAATGATGAAGCTCGCGGGGTTGTTTTGGCATTGATTGAAACTGGTGCGCGTCCGAGTGAGATCTGCAATCTGCTGCCGGAACATATCCATGCCAACGCTGAGATACCGTATATTGAGATAACGGCGGTTGATGAGGGTGAGGGCAAACGTGAAATCAAAACTGAGTCTTCAAGGCGCTTGATACCGCTTATTGGTGTGGCGATTGACGTGTTCAAAAAGCATCCGAACGGTTTCCCACGTTACCGGCACAAAGAAACGCATATGTCGAACACATTGAATAAATATTTCAAAAACAATGGGTTGTTTCCGACTGATAAGCACAAAATTTATTCATTCAGGCATGCATTTGAGGATCGGATGAAAGAGGCCGGTCTTGATGCAGAGCTGCGACGCTCATTGATGGGACATACAATTGACCGGCCTAAATATGGTGAAGGTGGTTCACTCAAGTGGCGGCACGCTGAGTTGAGCAAGATTGAGCTGTCGTATGATAATTTAATCATTTAAATATTGAACGGTAGGTTTCTATTATTTCATTTACTTAGCCCTGACATGCACCTTTCTGATGTTAATCTAATCAGAAGGGTGCATTTTATTCGATTATACCTTCACCTTGATAGGGGTAGTCAAGATTTGATAAAGAGTATTCAAATTTTGGTGTCTCATTTGTACGCATAAAGCGTATTTTTGAGATGTTTCTTTTAAATTATTCCATCGTGCTGAGTTCCACACAGCTACATAGTATTTGTCGCCGTATTGGTCAATTTTACGGTGCCCTGTATAGGTTCCTACCTGTAGCGTCCCATACTCCCGTAGAGTAGAATTGATATCGGTAGGGCATATATATTTCTGCTCAAATTCTGGCAGCTTACCTTCTTCTTTTTTCCATTTCCGGAAGCGATCCAATACTTCACTATGTGTCGAACCTCGTAATAAATGCCATCCCATAGTCACTCCCAAATATGAAGCTCTGGTATGACGAACCGGTGGGTCGAAGGCTAGGCTGACGCGAATTTCCTTTCTACCTTTTGTGATCTGAAAGTCGGCAGGGATTGGAATTTCATAAATAGCAAAGTGGCCATGAGATAAGTCATCTTCAGTCCAGAATATAACTCGGTCATCTTCTGTGTGTAGAGCCTGTGCTATGTTCGAAACACCGTGACCGCACACCATTCGTAGCTTGTCATCGTCAAAATTGGCAATTCTTGTTTGAAGCGCCTCTGGTTTGGCAGCGGTTAGCGCCAATAGTGACCGCAGCAAGTTTGCGGAAGCGTTCGGGAATTGTTCGAGTAAAATTGCTGCCTTATAAGCCAACTGTGGGGCAGCAAAGGATGTACCAATTTGACTTGTGAAAAGATCATTTCCAATAGGTGTGTGGTTAAATGTCCAAATGCCAGTCGAAGGTTTAGCGCTGCCACCTAATAGCTTATTATTCAGACCGCTCCAAATTACGTTGCCACCTATGTCCACAAGGTCAGGTTTAATCATCTCCCTGATGCCTGGTCCAGTTCGTGTGAATGGGGAAGGTTCATCTTTCTCGCAAATTGGCATAATATCTACGAAATCAAAATCATCAGGCTCTAATCCGTTAGAGTGAGCTATTGATCCAACAGTGAGTACATTTGCTCCCGTAGCTGGTTGAAATAACCTAGAGGGTGGTTCAGCCAAATAATGAGGATACTCCTTGACTATCGTTTCACCCAGCGTGGTTCCAAGATCCTTCCTATTGCCGGACGATACTATGATGAGGATATCAAGCTCTCTTGCGAGGTTGTCTAACGCTGCTGTCCAGGGAGCGTTTTTACCGCCTGTGTAAATACTTTTAGGATCGCCAAGAGATATATTAAATATTCGTGTACCATAATTCTTATGCAATTGAGTAATGGAGTTTTCCATCAATGCCGGTAGTGAAATATCGTCAGGGAAGTGGCCCTCGTCATCTAATACTCGTGCACTAGCAATGCGAAAGCTTGTATTAAAATTGTTTAACTTAACACGAGTGGCTATATCGCCGAACGCAGCGACTGAAGCTACGGAAGTGCCATGACCATGGCTGTCTGATGGGCTTCCTGTCGGGTCGTAAGTAATAGCGCAGGCTTCAATGGGTGCCAGTAATGGGTGTCCAAAATTAACTCCGCTATCAATGATGCCAATAGTTACTGCATCAAGAGGTGGGCTTTGACCTACTTCTAATTCACCAAGATCTATAGAAGAAAGATCTTCGAATGCCAAATCAGGCTGTGGCGGCGCTTCAACTTCTAATACTTCTGGCAGATCCAACAATGCAGCAATAGCATCTGTGTTACATTTTACTCTAGCAAGTAGAATTGATGAGCCAGAATATGTACTTAATATCTGTCCTGAGTGAGCTTCAATTGCTAATCTCAGCCTATTCAAAAATAGTACTACATCGAAATCATCGGTAGGTTTGTGTAACTCAACGTCAAGTATGTAGTCTGTATTTGGAGAAAAAGATTGAGCTGATGTGTAGCCATCCGCCTGTAATTTGGGACCAATACGATCTTTTTTTTCGATTAAAGAAACTGAATTAATGGATGATATTAATCCATTATAACTGGGGTTTTTCTGCCCCGGTTTTAAATCGCCTGAATACTCTTCAACTTTGCGCTTAAATTCATTCAATGACTTATCATTGGCAAACAATACTACAGAGTTGTCCGTGTCTTCTGTCAGAACAATTAAGTCTAGTTTTCTCCATTCGTCTTCAGGTATGACTCCCTCAATGGCTATTTTAAAGATAAGAGATGGGTCTAGATCGCCGATGGAGGATAGTTCTTCAAACTTTGATAGCGTTGTTTGGATGTCTGTTTGTATGTGATTGCCATGCGTTTTATGATTTCGATCAGGTGTTACTCCAAATCCTTTAACGCGACGCTCATATGTTCCATCAAGACGTTTTAACGCCAAGTGATCGTAAAGTGCCAACTAACTTACTCCCCCGCAGTTTAAGTCTAGCTAATATTTCGGATATTCTCACGTATACTTAGGCGTCGTTGCTCATCAATGATTGCCTTATCAAATTCGGACTCTATAAGACTTTTTGAGCGTTTTAAAATAGATTGTTTAATCGCGCTGTAGCATATGCGTTCAATCTCCGAAAATGACATTCCTTCCATTTTTGAAGCGTGACGAGCAGGATCGAATTCTTTGGGGAAGTTTCGCGTTTTCATTCGTAGTGTTCGTCTGATTTGCGGTAAATCAGGACGATCAAACAGTATAGCTTCGTCGAAGCGCCGCCAAGCTGCTCTATCGATCGACGCTTCGAGATTGGTAGCAGCAATTATCAGGCTCTTGCTGTTAAATTTTTCGATCATCGTCAATAAGCTATTAACTACACGACGAATTTCATTGTGTTCGCTCGTTTCAGTACGTGTGCGGGCTAATGCGTCAAATTCATCAAGAAAAAGGACGCACGGAATTTGAGATGCCGTATCGAAAACTTTGCGAAGGTTGCTAGCTGTTTCACCAAGATATGTAGTGATGATGCCGTCTAGTCGAGCCACAAGTAATGGTAGCTTTAGCTCTGCTGCAATCACTTCTGCACATAAAGTTTTGCCGCATCCAGGAGGACCACAAAATAAAATTTTGGATCTCGGGTTCAGGCCGTGTCGACGCAGCTCTTGAGAACGTTGAAATTCATCAACCAGATTTGTTAATAAAAAAGTATTCTCGTTGCTTAGGACAAGATCTCGCGCGCTTCTTTTAGGTTCAATGAATTCAATTAACTCGTTATTTAGAGAAATAGAAGTTGCTTTTGAAATCCGATTATCTTTTGTTGTATCAAGAGCTAAGCCTGATTTTTTAGACACGCGACGTAATAAACTATGAGGAGCCTCCTTTGAAGGAGTGGAGGCCGATTGAACTGCGCTATTACCTGAAGATTTGCTGGCAAATGTTAAATTATCAATTTTCATGGCTCTAACCATTTGGACCTCTCATGTCGTCAGGCGCAGCGGATCCATTTTGAAATGGGTTGTCACTTTCGAATCGAACACGCAGAACTCAATTTTATTGGTGAATTATCGTTCAGCAGCCAATCATAAGCAACAACTTGTTCCATTTGGGGCTTTTGAAATATGACAGCCTCTTTTTATGAATGCTCTTTCTGACCGCAAAGGTGTTAGAATGACCATAACATACACAATGCGATCCATGACGATTGGAGTATTTGTGTGTGTTACAGTGTGATGGTGGCATTTAGATCTGGCGTAGTGGTTCTGGGCTTTGATCTTGCAGCCGTTTGGCCCTAGCAAAAACCTCAGCCATTTTATTTTCGGTTGAAGAAAGTTGATCAAGCTCCACTTCCAAGCGTTCATATATTGGTAGGCATTTCACGCCGTCGTCACCAAGCTTCACCATCCAGTGCGCAAGGATGTCCATAGCGCGTTCAATCCGCGCAGTGGTTATTGGTTGCGATTTGGTACGGCGGCTGTCCGTCATTCACAAAACTCCGCGTATTGTATCAATGCGCCGTACCCCTCTCGGGTGAGGGTATACCCTGCTCCGTAAAACTCACCTTCATCAGTGGTACCAGCACGGAAGTACGCTAAGTACCCTAACTGTGCGAGATGATGAACTGCGAGACGGATCTCCTCACGCAGCAGGCCTGTGCGTTTCTGAAGGTCTTTGAAATGGAAACCGGTGCCATCATCCAGCCCCTTATAAGCGGCAAATACTCGCTCCTGTTCTACTGTCAGCTTCATTGTCTGGCCTTCCATGCAGCGAAAACAATAATTGCGATAAGAATGGCGGCGGTGGCGAGGTAATCGGTTGCAAGTTGGAGCATTGCGGGTTTCCACCTCAGATTACGTTGAGCGCTTGCAGCAAGCGCATTGTAAACGGCTGCAGATCCTCAGCGTTGAGATCCAGCACCTCACCTGATACCCATCCGCCATCACCGTCAGGCAAGCTGGCTGCTATGCCTTCGCTACGCAGGGCATAGTTTATTGCGTATGTGATCTCAGCTTCGGTTGGTTTGGCTTTCTCTGACATTGTTCATGCACTCCTACGCCCGCATGGGCATGATGATGAAAACTGGTGGTTCGCCGCTCTCAGGATCCATGACGGGTGATGCAAGGCAGGCGTCGTTTGGTGTATTCAGTGCAAAACGGATTTCTTCTGCATCCGTCGCGCCAAGAACATTGATGCAGTATTTGTAGTTGAGGCCGATTACGGTCTCTTCTGCAGGGCTTTCGGAAAGCGCGACTGCATCTTCCATGCGTCCGGTTGCGGGGTTATCTATCTCCAGTCGGACATCATCTGAACCGAAGGTAAATTTCACACACTCTGATTTTTCGCCCACGACCAGACTGACGCGGCCAACTGCAGTGAGCAGGGCTTCGCGATCCACAATGTAAATTTTGTCATTGGTGGTTGGGATGATGCGTTGATAATCAGGGAATTTACCGTCAACCAGTTTCGATGTGACGGTCACACCATCCTGAAACGACAGGCGGATCTTGCGATCTGACAGGCTGATTTTAATCATGCCTTCGGCCTTGGCGCAGTGTGCCAGCAAATTGAGAACACCACGCGGAATGATTGCATCTGGCATATTCTCGGATCCGTCCGGCGCACTGATTTTCATATGCGCAAACTGGTGCCCATCCGTAGCGGCAAAGGCCAGATGCTTATCAATGCGGTGCATGAAAATGCCTGTGAGATAATAACGGGTTTCTTCGGATGAAACGGCGAAACCAACGGATGATAAAACGCGTGATAATGAGCTGGCGGGTACTTCAAACTCATGTGAAAAGCCGCCTGCTTCCATCGCAGGAAAATCCATTGCAGGCAGCAGGGGAAGCTGCAAGCGGGATCTTCCGGCTTTAATATTCAGAACGGTGTCATTACCTTCAAAGTTAATTTCGCAGCCGTCAGGTGCCTTATTAATCGCGCTATGCAATAGGGCTGACGGGACTGTAAACATTGGGAAGTCGGATATCCCAGACTGCCGTGCTGTTACTTTGACCTCGCTGTCGAGGTTGGTTCCGGTGACGGTTACAAGACCACCCTCGCACTGAACTAAAACGTTTCCAAGAATTGGAACCGTAACGCGCTTTTCCACGACGCGGTTTGCAGCCGCAAGGGCAGGAAGCAATGCGCGTCGTTCTATTGTGAAGTCTATAAGCTCAGCTTTGGTCATTGCGCTAACTCGAAAAGATCATTCGCACTAATTCGCATGCAAGCTCTCCTTTTGCCGGAAGGTGCGGCAATTATGGCGGTGTCAGATTGTCGGGGTGACTTAGTTAGGCTCTGGAATTCAGATTAATCTGAATGTTTTCGCGGCTCAGTCGCTGACATCGCAGTTTTGACAGAGCGCTTACGTGCGAGATTGGCGGCTTTCAGGCCGTAGCGGGTAATATCAGCCATAGTGTAGCCGCGTCCGCGCAAATTCTCTGGTGTTACGGCTTCACCATTGGTAGCCATGATCTGCATGGTGAGTGCCAATCTATTAATGCATCTATAGTCCTTCATTATCACCAAATTATTGTTTTTGATTGTCTGAATTAGAAACATTGGCTCTTACTCCTTGCCCTTATGTTTCCCTGTTAGAAACTAATTTGTCAAGCGTTAAGTTTCCTATGTAGAAACCCAAACAAGCTACATGTATTCAGTAGTTCAAGCTAATGTTATGGAAAGAAGGGGTGATGTAAGGCTATACCTACGTGGTGTGGTGTGAAATTAAGCGCTTAAATGTAGGGTAATGTAGCATAAATACTGATATGTAACATAAATTAACTTATTGTAATTTTTGTTTACCTGCTTCGCCTAATTTCTATTTGAGTCGTGATTGCAATAGCGAAGTTGCTGAAGCGACTGCGTTGTAGGGAGTTTGACTATGATGGCTACACGTCGAGGTGTATTAATTGGTTTTGCTGCAGGAAGTGCAGTAATCGCGACTAATGATATTTCTGCCCCACAATCAACAGGCCGTTTGAATAGAATTGAAGATCTGGTAAAGCTCTTAACTATAGAAATGTCTGCCCAGCATGGTGGTGAGTGGAGATATGTAGTAGACCACTCTGCTGCGTTTGTATTAGTTTCGCCCATTGAATAGCCGTGAATAGATCTGATTAATACAGGGCTTTCAAAACCTTGATAGCCCTTCTTTGGGCTTCAGGACTCAGCTTTGAGACAATTTCATCGGCGGATTCTATTTCAGGATCGCGTAGAAGGGCTGTTGGTTCACACTCAAAAACAAATGCCATCCTCTCAAGCCACTCTTGAGTATACTGTTGCCTGCCATTTGCGAGTTTTGATATTACGCTTTTACTCGTGTTTAATTTTTCGGCTAACGATTCAGCAGTAATTTCTTTTTTACTCAACCAAGCATGTAGGTAGAGCTTTGATGGGCGACGGTTCTCATCTGGTTTTAGTCGATTTTTCATGTTTCGATTATCGCAATTCATATCACTAATGACGTTATCGAAATCAGAAACATTTTTTAGAGGGGCTTGACTTGTATGTTTCTCTGTTAGAAACATTGTGCATGAAGCATCCACTTTCAACATACCGCGCACTTTCTGATCAAACTATGGAGGCGTTTGCCGCCACTATCGGTGTGACTAAGGCAACTATTTCAAAATGGGAGGCAGGAGTGGCGATGCCGCGTAAAGCCCAAATTGAAAAAATCGTTGCTGTGACTGGTGGGTGTGTAACCTCTCTAGATCTTTGGAATTTCTATTACGATTGGGGACAGTGATGCCTAATCAACTTCACCAAATACTGCTTTTCAAAGGCTGTCACGGAAAACAAATCCTTCAATCTTTCCTGCATCTCTGCCGGTTCCTCCCACGGCAGATGCGGCCTGCTTTCGCGCTTTTTCCATTGTGCGCGAAAGCAGGTCTTTTCTTTGAGGTGATGGCATGAGTGATTTGCGACCTACAACCGGTAAATTTCGCAGGGGCTTAAAGGCCGTAGTCAGACGGCTGCTGGAAATGTCCGGAGGCGTAACCAGCTTTGAACAGGTCACCCGCGTTAAATCGCCTGCGTTGTCAAAGTACGGTTCCCCCGATGATGAAATGCATATGCCGCTAGATGTGGCTGTTGATCTGATGATGGACACAGGTTCAAACGGGATCTTGTCATTTATTGCGGCAGAGCTGGGCTATAAGCTGGTGGCTTTGGATGCGCAGCATTTTGATGGTGATTTACCTTCGATTGATGATGTGGCGCAGGTGATTTCATCGCTCAATGCTGTGGTGCAGGAATATGCACAAGCCAGTAAAGACGGGCGCGTTACACCGGCAGAGCGCAGGCGTGTTTTCAATGAAATTGAAAAGGCGGTTCAAAAACTCCGTTCCTTCCAGCGCATGGTTGATGCAGCTACGACCGGTGGTGAAGAATGACTCGCCGTTTCAAATTTCACGGTGCTGAACCGTTTGTTTCACACTCCAGATACGGCGCGGCCAGATCCAAAGCCGTTCTTAAAAAATTCCCAAATCATGCTGACAGGTTGGCACGGCTGACTATCAAAGGTCGTGCTCAGCGGCTTTGCCTCGCGCCTGTCCGTCCGAATATGAAACGGAGGCAGGATCATGACTGACGATATTTCCGGCGACAGCGCACAGACAATCGCGGTCGGTCAGCTTCGCGCTTTTATTGAGCGAATTGAACGGCTTGAAGAAGAGAGAAAAGCTATCGGCGATGATATCAAAGAGGTTTTCGGGGAGCTGAAAGGCTCGGGCTTCGACAGTAAAGCTGTCAGAACAATCATCCGTTTACGCAAACAAACTGACCATGTGCGCCAAGAAGAGCAGGCAATGATCCAGCTCTATATGGACGCGCTCGGCATGTCCTGAGGGTGGAGCGATGACGCACGTTTATGATCCTTACGCCGCGAAGCCGGTAAAAGCGAAAACGTCTTCTGTAAATGTGGCAGACAAGAAAAAGCCTGCTGCAAAACGGCCAGTCGCTTCGGCGAAGAAATCAGCGCCGGAGCCGGATTTTTATCCTGCACATCCGCTGGCAAATATGTTTCCGATGATTGATGAGCCGGAACGCATTCTGCTTGCCGATGATATTGCCGTTCATGGTCAGCATGAGCCTATTTTGCTGCTGGAAGGCATGGTTCTTGATGGCCGCAACCGGCAGTGGGCTTGCCGACATGCCGGAGTGAAGCCGGTTTATGCTGAGTTTTCCGGCTCTGATCCGCTGAATTTTGTACTTTCCAAAAACCTGCACCGGCGGCACCTGACCGAAAGCCAGCGGGCAATGGTGGCTGCGTCCATTGTTGATTGGGAGCGTGGTGTCAACCAGACCACGGGTGGTGCAGCAAATTTGCCGACCCGTACCGCAGCGGCAAAACTGTCAATTTCAGAGCGGGCGGTGACAGCTGCACGGCGTGTGCGTGACCACGGTGCGCCGGAACTGATTGACGCTATTCGCGCAGGCAAAGTTTCGATCCATGCCGGTGAGGCACTGTCTGAGTTACAGCATGCGGAACAGTGTAAAGTGTTGCGGCAGGAAAAAAAGCAGATCGTTGCGGCAGCAAAAGAAATTCGGGCTGAACAAGCTAAGGTTCGCCATGCTGTGCGGCTCACGACCATGAAACAAATTGCCGATCGGGGGAAAGAAACAGCCCCTGATGAGCTGAAGCAGCTGTATTCCGTTTATTACGCGGATCCGCCATGGAGATTTGGCGCATGGTCGGAAGTTACGGGTCATAACAAATCGGCGGAAAACCATTATCCGACAATGCCAACGGCTGACATTATTGAGCTGCTCAAACGGCTTCTTGGCGACGAGCATCCAGCAGTGTTTTTTATGTGGGCTACGAACCCGATGTTGCTGGACGCTTTACAGGTGCTTGAAGCATGCGGGTTCACTTATGTGCATCATTGGATCTGGGACAAGGAAATCGCCGGTACCGGTTATTGGGGGCGCGACCGGCATGAGCTGCTGCTGATCGGCAAACGGGGAGATGTTGCAGCTCCTTTGCCTGGTACACAACCGGACACGGTTTTCCGTGAGCGTAAACGGTTACATTCACAAAAGCCTGAATTTTACGCTGAACAGATTGAAAAGCTTTATCCAGAGATTCCTAAACTTGAATTGTTTTGCCGCCAACCGCGCCCCGGCTGGGATGCGTGGGGGTATGAGGCGGGAGGCGCTTCATGTTGATCGCATCTTATCGCCATACAGAACGGGGCATTAAAGCTGCGCAATCAAGACCGCTCTCTAATGTCGTTTCCTTTCCGCAGCCAATGCGTAAGCCGCTGATCGCGCCTGATAATTCGCTCATGTCTGTGTTTGATGTGAAATTTGAAAAGTACATGGCTGCCTTGCAAACTGAATATTCAGCGCGGTGGGGCGCTATACAACAAAAGCGCTACCGTGCTCGGTTTGACGTGATTGCGCGGCGGATCTGCGCTGTCTTCAATGTTTCTTTCCATGAGCTTTATTCAGAGCGACGCAATCGTTCCGCCGTCTATGCGCGGCAGGCCATTTGCTATTGGGCAAGGCGTTTAACAGCCTTGTCGACGCCGGAAATCGGTCGGCGGATGGGTGGACGTGATCATACCACGATATTGTTCAGCGTTTCGGCTTATCAGCGCAAACGGGCACGGATGGGGCGGAATCTCCGTAAGCTGCGGAAGGATGGCGTATGAATATCCGTCCCGTTTATTTGGAAATCCTGACTGTAATCTTGGTTACTATTGCTGCTTATGGCGTTTCGTTCGCGCTTATCTGGCTCACATTGGGAGGCCGGTAATGAGTGCAGAAGCAATGGAATTGCGAAAGGCCAGAGAGCGCTTTGCAGCACTTGGCAAAGTAGAATGGCTCCTGACGGCAGACGGTACAGCGACATTTGTCGAGGCGCGATCAGGTGCGGAACGTGTAGTTGTTGCTCATTTCAGCGATAAAGCCACGACAGATGAGATAGATTTTTTCGTCAATGCACCGCGCATGGTCGACCTGTTATTGCGCCTTGTTGATCGCGCCATAGCGGCAACGCGGCGGGATGGTGCGAATGCGTCTCAGCAGGCGCAGCCAGCGGGCAAACCGGTCAATTACGCTGCACAAGCGGCGATGAAGTGCGGTGAGCCTGCCTTTCTTGTGTTTTTAGAAGAACGTCACGGGCTGGAACGCCCGCTTACGGATGAAAGGGCAGCGCAGAAACTGCGCTCATTACTGCGCATCGCATCCAGAAAAGAATTGAATAATGACAGTGCGGCGGCTGAGCGGTGGCGTTCGCTGTGTACTGACTATCAGGCATGGCGAAAGGCGGGGCTATGACGGCGTTTAAAGTGGGGAGGGCTATATGAGTATTGCGATTATGACCCGTCTCTTCAAGGCGAAGTTGGGATCTGCAAGCCGTAAGATGCTGGCAATCCGGCTGGGGGATTTTGCTGATGATGAGGGGCGCGGCATCTGGCCGTCTGTGGCGCGTTTGGCAACGGAAACTGAGCTGTCAGAACGCACAGTGCAGCGTTTATTGCAGGATTTTGTGACGGAAGGTTTGCTCATTGTGGTCAAGGAAGGTGGTAGCGGACGTGGAAATTCTACACGCTATGACTTCGATTTGGCTGCTCTGGAGCGCCTTGCAGCCAATAATAACAGCCCGATTAAGGGTGACACCGTGTCACCCTTAGAGGACAATAGGGTGACATCCACGACAGATAAGGGTGACATTGACGACAGTTTAGGGTGTCACCATGTCACCCAAACCGTAATAGAACCATTAGATAAACCATCAATCGAGAGAGAGGCGCGTGAATGCGAGCAGGAAGAAAACTCAGCGGATGAGATTTCAACCGATGATCCTGCGAAATTCGAGAGACGTGTCAAAAAGATTGCTCACGACACTCAGTGGCACAATTGGGAGAAGTCTCCGACTGAGTGGGCGATTAAGCAGTTTGCGAAACTCACAGATGCAGAACGCTCAGAGGCTGAGGCGAAGGCGATGGCCTATGCGCAACACTGTGGCAAGAAAGTTGTGCCACTCGGTGTCTACTTCCGTGATCGCAAATGGACAGACCTGCCCGTATCCGTGATCCAAGCCTTTAAGGCTGAGGAGGCAAGATCTGCCGGTATCCGTAAAGCTTCAGCTCCATACGGCAAGATGTGGGGTGCAGCTCGTATGGCTGAGCTGCTGGGTGGTGCTAAGCCGGTCAATCGACCATCACGCTGGATTGAAAGCATGATCCGACAAGGTGGTGAGATCGGTGATAAGTATCGACGTGATTGGTTAAAGGAAGCTGGTTATCCGGTCGTTGTTGATATGCATAATGCTGCGAAAGCACGGCGTGGTTACATCGTTGATGATCGGTTCCTCGCAGTCATTGACCGTATGGAGCAAGTCTCGGTGAATAGTGAGCGCTGGCACAAGTGGCGTGAACTGCATGAGCAAAAGGGCTGGCTGTGGTTTGATGAGAACGATCTGCCGGATTGGGTTTGGTTCCCTGCAGGAGGTGCCGAAAACCTCCATGAGTTTGAAGCAGCTTTACATGGATTGGACAAATGATGATGCCTGACAACAAAGCTTTTGAAGAATCGCGCATCCTTGAAACTGCAAAGCGTCTGGCAGATCGGGATCCTGATCGCATCAAGTCCCGTATGCAGGATAAATTTTTGGCAATTGCTGCCGGTAATGATTCGTCTGAAAAGCGATGGTTTGTTCTGCGAACCGCTCATCGCAAAGAAAATGATGTGCATAAGTCCATAACCAACGCTGGTATTGAAGCATGGCTACCGATGAAAAAAACGATTCAGCCACGCCGTCATACGCGTCCAAGCAAAGAGATTATGATGCCTGTTTTCAATGGTTATCTGTTTGTCAAAGCTGTTCCATGTGCGGAGAGTTGGGTTGGTTTATCGCGCATTGATGGAGCGGTGTCGCTGATATTTGGACAGCAGGGTGCGCTTGTAGTGAATGAGAATTACATGAATGATCTCATGCGCTTAACGAATGCCGGTTCATTTGATGAGACAAAGTCATTACCACGCTTTAAGGGTGGTGATTACGTATCGTTTGATCTGGCCGGTAATGTCTTCAAGGGTATTGTTGAGGGTTATGCTGGTACACGCGCTGCGCGTGTTCTTTCCTTCATATTTGGGCAGCAGCGCGTTGTTGAAGTTTCTCTTGCAAATTTAAAAAAATCGTCATAGCCCTAATAGAAGGGACGACCTGTGGACAGCGAAGCAATTGCTTCCGATACCCTGTAGCAGCCTATATGGCGGAGCTCGGCACGGATCCCGAAGAAGCGCCTGAATGATCAGTAACCGCTTCTTCCCCAGTGCGAAGCTATGAGCGAAAATCAAAGTGGTAAAACTTACGACACTAAAGCCAAGGCTTCCGGCCTTGGCTTCTCGTTTTGTAACTCAGTCATCAACTGAGGCGCTCACTAAGTCTCGATACCGGGATGAGAGCTTGCATTATCGAAAGTGGTACAAGACTGCACGTTGGCAGCAGTTGCGTATGGAAGTGCTGACGCGTGATCTGTTTACCTGTCAAATGTGTACTCGTAGCGAGTACAGAACGAACTTACTGGTGTGTGATCACATCAAGCCGCATCGCGGTGATGAAACATTGTTCTGGGATATGAGTAATCTGCAGTGCGTGTGCAAGTCATGTCATGACAAGCATAAGCAGAGGGATGAGCAAGGCTCACTGCATATGCGCGGCGTTTGGGATTGATGGTATGATGTAGAGTGCCATTAAGAGTAGAGGTGCATATGTCAAAATTAGATATGAAAATAATTTTAGATGATGTCCGCAGTCGGGACGCAGCTTTGTTAACAATGCTGTTAGCCACAGACAGGCAAGCTATGGCTTTGTTTCGCGTGTATGTGACGTTGACAGTGGCATTGGCATCTGCGGCGCTGGCAGGGATGATCGGAGCAGCTCCGTATCTTGGTGTTTGGGTAGTGATTGCAGCAGGAACAATGGCCGGATGTCTTACGCTAGCATGTTGGTATTGTATCCAAGCGATCAAGACTGCGACAGTAGCCTTACCCGGAAAAGGGGCAGAGTTTTGGCAATGGGCATCACGTGATGATGTAACGGAAGAAGCTGTTATCGCTGCTTACTTGGAGCAGTCGTTAAATGGTCAAGATAATAACTTTGCAGTTAACCAGCAGTCATCCAGTTATTTGAGGATGGCGAAGCGACTGGGTGTCGCTTCGATTGTTCTTGGTTCTATTATTGTAGTTCTTGGTGCGTCCGGTCTCGTGACTACCGCTTGGGAAGTACTGAGCCATCCTTAATAACCATACGGTCTGTTGGCGGTGGTGGTGGCGGCTCCTGCCGTGGAGTTGGTGGTGCTGGTGGTTTTTCTTCGGACATGATTCCCTCTAATACATTTGACAATGACATGGCATCATCAAAGCAGAAGCGTTTCAATAGGTCGAGTTAGAGCAATAGGTTGGGGGGGGCGGTCGAAAGATCGAAAAGGCCGTTTTGCCTAGACCCGCGTCCCCCACATTCAGAGATTATTTTTTCCATGACAGAGAATTTTGACCTGCTTGGTGACCCTATACCAGAAGGGCACGGTAAGCGTGGCAGACCTACACATATTGCTACGGTTAAAAATCGCAATAAAGTCATGATGTTACTGGCTTTAGGTTGGAGTAACTCGCGCATTGCAAACGCTCTGGGCATTACGCCTCCGACTTTACGCAAGAATTATTTTCGCGAGCTGAAAATCAGAGAGCAAGCGCGTGACCGCTTAGATGCCAATCTTGCAGACATGCTCTGGGAGAGCGCGAAGGGCGGTAATGTCGCTGCCATGAAAGAATACCGCAAATTGATTGAGCGTAACGACCAGATGAACGCGGTCGCTAATTTCAATACCACTCCGGAAAAACCGAAAACCGAAAGCAAACAGCCACTTGGAAAGAAAGAGCTGGCTGAGCAAGCCGCACTTGATGCCGGTGAAAATACCGAGTGGGGGGATGATCTTCGGATACCAGGAATATTGAACTGATGTCTCAACATCCTCACAATCTGATTATCGACAATCCGTGGAATACCTCAACTAAGGACTGGGAAGATCGGATTGTTAATTGCCGATCACTCATACCGGATCTACCACTTTTTGAGGATGAGGCAGAGCGGGCGCTAAGGATTTTTAAGCGCCTGCGTTGTCCGGATGTGATCGGTCAGCCAACATACGGAGAGATTTGCGGGGACTGGGTATTCGATTTTGTCCGCGCTTTGTTCGGCAGTTATAACCCTGCTACTAATCGCCGGATGATCCGCGAGTTCTTTATGCTCATACCGAAAAAGAACGGTAAGTCGAGCATAGCTGCAGCGATCATGGTGACAGCAGCAATCATAAATCGACGGCCTGAAGCTGAACTGCTGCTTATTGCGCCAACCAAGAAAATCGCAGACATCGCATTCAAACAGGCGCACGGTATTATCAAGATTGATGCTGAGCTATCGAAGATCTTTCACCCGCAGGTGCATCAACGCACCTTAACGCATCGCATTTCCGGTGCCGTGATTATGATCAAGGCAGCAGATGCAGATGTAATCACCGGCTCTAAAGCAACCTTCATCTTGATAGATGAGACTCATGTATTTTCGAAGAAGTCGAAAGCGCATGAGATTTTCGTTGAAATTCGCGGCTCATTGGCAGCGCGTCCGGATGGTTTCTTACTCCAGATCACAACCCAGTCCAAAGAACCTCCTGCCGGTGTTTTTAAATCGGAACTGGATATTGCGCGGCAGGTTCGTGACGGCACACTGGATTTGCCTATTTTGCCGGTTCTTTATGAACTGCCGCTGCGCCTGTCTAAGGATGGTGGCTGGAAAGATCCTGCCACATGGAAAATGGTCAATCCAAATCTCAACCGTTCGGTTGATGAGGGCTTTCTTGCT
The DNA here is from genome assembly GCF_041929865.1 of Pseudochrobactrum lubricantis. Lineage (NCBI taxonomy): Bacteria > Pseudomonadati > Pseudomonadota > Alphaproteobacteria > Hyphomicrobiales > Brucellaceae > Pseudochrobactrum > Pseudochrobactrum lubricantis. The sequence goes on along the minus strand of NZ_JBHEEE010000001.1, from coordinate 12,177 downwards.
GACGAAATCCTGAAGGCTGAACAGGAAGGCATTGGCCAGCTGATGCTGATTGCCTCACAGCATTTCAATGTGCAGGTCGGCTTGTCACTGCGCAATGACCGGTGGGCGGGGGCAGATTATTGGTTGGAGGCTACCGATAAGACATTGACCCTGCAATCATTGATGGAGCGTTCTGAGGTTTGCACTGTCGGGATTGATGGTGGCGGACTTGATGACCTGTTTGGCTTTGCTGTGATTGGGCGCGAAAAGATCACCCGACGCTGGTTGATGTGGAACCATGCATGGGCGCATCCGGATGTGTTGGAGCGCCGCAAGGATATTGTTTCTGATCTTCAGGACTTTGAGAATGATGGCGATTTGACGATATGCAGCGAAGCCACACAGGATATTCAGGAGGTTACAGGAATTGTCACGACACTCATGAATGCTGGGCTTTTGCCATCGAAAGAAGCGATCGGTCTTGACCCTTACGGAATTGCGGCACTTGTTGATGAATTGTCGACCAACGGTGTCAGCGCAGAAATGATGCCTGGCATCAGGCAGGGGGCAGCGTTGTCGCCTGCTACTTGGGGGCTTGAGCGCAAGCTGAAGGACGGCACTTTTATACATAGCGGTTCCCGCCTGATGACGTGGTGTGTCGGTAACGCCAAGGTAGAAGTGCGTGGCGGTGCTGTTCTGATCACCAAGCAGACGGCCGGTAGAGCAAAAATTGACCCGTTAGTCGCCGGATTTAATGCTGCCATACTCATGAGCAGAAACCCGGAAGCATTCGGGACGGGTCTGGATGACTATTTTAAGAGTTTGGCAGGTGCGAAGTGAACGTATTGACTAAAATGTTCAATAGCCTGTCAGGGCTATTACCTGTCCGCAGGAATACATCTGTAGAGGATTTACGTGTCTCCGCTCTGTCGACATCAGGCGAGATTGTTACCGATAGCACTGCTTTAGCTCTTTCCACGGTGTGGGCGTGCGTCAATCTGATTTCTGGTACAATATCATCGCTCCCGCTCATGGTTTATCGCACCAATCCAGATGGCAGTCGTGTTGTTGCCAAAGAGCATCCGCTGTACCGATTACTGCATGACAGTCCGAATTATGACCAGACTGCACTGGATTTCTGGGATTTTATTGCTGCGTCCATCGAGCTTCGCGGTAATGGTTTTGCTAAGATTGTCCGTTCTGGCGGTCGCATTGTTTCATTAGATCCAATCAACCCGTCAAGAATGCAGGTTAGACGTCTTCTTTCTGGGGAGCTGCAATATAGCTGGTCATCGAATGGTAAATCATTTGTCTCAAATGACAGGGATATTCTTCATATCCGTGGCTTCGGCGGTGATCCATTGGGTGGCATGTCAACTTTGCGTTTTGCACGCAATACATTTGGTTTAGCGCAATCCGCTGAACGCTTTGCCAGTGATATGTTTGTCAATGGGTTGCGTCCGACAGGAGTGTTGAAGTTCAAGCCTTGGTTGACAGCTGAGCAGCGTGAAATCGCCAAGAAGGAAATGGCAGATAAGATCGGCTCTGGTAATGGTGGTAAGCCGCTTATCCTTGAAGGTGAAACCGATTGGCAGCAGCTTACAATCTCCCCCGAAGATGCTCAGATGCTGGAAACGCGTGGTCTTTCTGTTGAGGAAGTTTGCCGGTTTTTCGGTGTTCCGCCACACATGATTGGCCATACAACAAAGACCACCAGCTTTGGTGCCGGTATTGAAAGTCAGACATTAGGTTTTCAGAAATTTACCCTTCGTCGCCGGTTTAAGCGCATTGAACAGGCCGTTGAGAAACAACTGTTATTACCTTCAGATCGTGCTGCAGGTATTGTGGTTGAATTTAATCAGGAAGGTCTGTTGCGTGGTGACAGTAAGGGGAGGTCAGCGTTCTATCAGGTCATGACAGCCATCGGGGCGATGACGATTAATGAAGTTCGCAGGCTCGAAAACCTGCCGCCTGTTGAGGGCGGCGATGTACCACGCATTCAGATGCAGAATGTCCCGATTACTGATTCAGATAGTAATTTATTGGGTCACAACGGCGGACCACCTTTAGAGGATTAATCCCGATGAAAACCAAAGACTTTGCCCTGCAGGTTAAAAACCTGTCGGAGGATGGCACTTTTACGGGATACGGCTCCGTCAACGGTAATGTTGATAGTTATGGTGAACGTGTCATGCCCGGTGCTTTTGCAGCTAGCTTGGCTAAGCATCAACGTGAAGGCACCAATGTTTTAATGCTCTGGCAACATAACCCTGATGAGCCGATTGGTATCTGGGAGGATTTGGCTGAGGATGCAAAGGGGCTGCGGGGTACGGGAAGGTTAATCCTTGAAGTGCAAAAAGCGCGTGAAGTCTATGCGCTCATGAAAAACAATGCCATTGGCGGATTGTCCATTGGTTATCGTGAAATCAAGGCAACGCCGGATGGGAATGTCCGCAATCTTGAAGAACTGGAGCTGCGCGAAATTTCACCGGTCTCGTTTCCGGCCAATCGTCGTGCTCGCATTGAGGCGGTGAAATCCGAACGAATGGAAGAATTTGTTCGTCGGTTGCGCGATGGGGACCCGCTACCGATTAAAGAATTTGAGGATATCCTGCGTGAGGCAGGTATCCCGAAAAGCATGGCCACACAGATTGCCTCTGTCGGTTATGCGAAGGCTGTTCTGGGAGAGCCAGAGGGCGAGAAGGCAGATCAACGGGTCGAATTCCTTCGCGCACTATTGCGCGATTAAGACCAATTCTCATTTCCATATTGGAGAAAACCATGAAACTCCTGACATTGAATCGGGCGTTCGCGCTCGGTATTTTCGCATGCTTTGCACTTGCTGCAACAATGGTGTTGTTCAACATTGATCATGCTTCGGCAAATAGTGCCATGCTGGCCATGGCGGGTGCTGCTGGTCACGGTGAACTTGAACAGCTGGCCAGTGATCTCAAGAAGAAATTCGAAACTCAGCATGATGCTGTGAAGGAAATCGCGGAAAAGGCGCTTTCGGAAGCCCAGAAGAACGGCGACATCAGTAAGGGGCTGAAAGAAAAAGCTGACGAAGCTCTCAGTGGTATGAACGAAATCAAGGCTCGTCTTGATGAAGTGGAACAGAAGGCGGCACGTCACGGTGCTGGCGATGATCGTCAAAAAACGCTTGGCCAGCAGTTTATTGAGCTGGATGAACTGACCGCGATGAAGTCTGCACCACGCAGCGGCGCATCAGCGAGTCTGATGGTGAAAGCTGATATCACATCTTCTACTGCCGATGTGGCTGGTGCCGTTGGGGCAGCTATTGCACCGAACCGTCTGCCGGGTGTTCTCGGCTTGCCGCAGCGTAAACTGACAGTGCGTGATCTGCTTTCACCTGGGCAAACTGACAGTCCGAGCATTTTGTATGTTCAGGAAACGGGTTTCACTAATAGTGCAGCTCCTGTTGCTGAAGGTGGGTTGAAACCACAATCCGACCTTAAGTTGACCGATAAAAACATCACAACCAAAGTGCTTGCGCACTGGTTCCGGGCTTCGAAACAGGTGCTGGGTGATTTCTCTCAAATCCGCTCACTTATCGATGAACGACTGATTTACGGTTTGAAGCTTGTTGAAGAAAATCAGATTTTGAACGGTGATGGCACCGGCGAAAATCTTGAAGGGATTATCCCGCAAGCTACCGCATATGCACCACCAGTCGGTCTTGCCGTTCCAAATCCAGCTTCCGGGATCGATGTGCTTCGCATTGCGATGCTACAGGCCGCATTAGCAGAATATCCGGCGACCGGCCACATCCTTCATCCGATTGATTGGGCAGGTATCGAGCTGCTTAAAGATGGTGAAGGCCGTTATATCATCGGTAATCCTCAGGGTTCTCTCAATCCTACACTTTGGAACCTGCCAGTGGTTGAAACTCAGGCAATTTCAGTAGGGAAGTTCCTGACCGGTGCATTTAAGCTTGGGGCGCAAATCTTTGACCAGTGGAGCAGCCGCATCGAAGTTGGTTTTCAGAATGATGATTTTGTTCGCAACAAAGTGACCATTCTTGGTGAAGAGCGTTTGGCTCTCGCTCTTTATCGTCCTGAAGCGTTTATCTATGGCGATGTAAAGCCTGCTGCATCTGGCGGTTAATCTGGCCGGCTCAAATCGACGGGCGGCAATGTCGCCCGTTTCTTGAACCGAAGGAGATAATCATGAAGTATGATGTTTTGCGTGAACATATAGGTGATAAATTTTACAAATCCGGCGATGTGCGGGATGCTGAGCCGATGACGGTCGCGCATCTTGTCCGTAATGGCGTTCTGCGCCCTGTTGCGGATAGCACGACACAAAATCATGCTGATGCGGATTTTGAACTGCAGGGCATCTCCAGCGCGGATCCTGTTATTCTAGCCAACCAGCAGGATGCCGGTCGGATGGATAGTGCTATTGCTGACAAAGCGGGTTCGGATCTGCCGGTCGAAGGCAGTGAGCCCGGCGATGTTTCTGCGAATGATACCGACAGTGAAAAGGCAGATAAGTCTGCTGATCTGAATAAGTCACTCGGTGCCGCTACAAATAACAAGAGCAAGTAATATGCTGGCTCCTGTTCGTACTGATACTGAGCAAATCTATCCGGTAACATTGGATGAGGCCAAGCAGCATGTTGGTGCAATTGGCTTCACATCCGATGATGATGAAATTAAGCACTTCATAGCTGCTGCGACCTCTGATCTGGAACGTACCCTGAATATGGCGTTCTCATTGCAGCACTGGAGGCAGGATATTTCCTGTTTCTCAGGCAGTCATTATCTATACCCAAATCCGGTCAAAGAGATTACCGCAGTAACTTATCTGGATGAAAACGGCTCAGTGGTGACGCTGCCAAAGAGTGAATACGCATTGTATGTAGACGCGTTAGGTTCATTTCTTGAATTTCTATCCGCTGATCTTCCAGTTACCGCGATCCGTAGAGATGCAATCTCGATTACGTATCAATGTGGCTACAGCGATGGCATGTGTCATCCTTCGTTACGTGCCGCGATCCTGATCTATGTTGGTTATCTGTATGGCCATCGCGGGCAACCTGATTTGCAGGCCATCGATAATATTCCAGCCTGCGAAAAGCTGATATTTTCTTTCAGAAAGCCAAGAGTATAGCCATGGCAAATGCTGCTGCTCCGCTTCTTTTTTACGAGGTCGCTTTTGAAAAGCGCGAAATAATTTCGGATGATGGGGCAGGTAATCACGAAAGTGCTTTTGTTGAGCAATTTCGTGGTCGTGCAGCATTCATTCATTTGCGTGGATCTGAAGCGGTTATGGCCGGGCGTTTGCAGGGGCGTCATACGCAGGTAATTCGGGTGCCGGTATCAGAGCATTCCGTGCTTGTTACAGCTACATGGCGGGTTCGCGATCTGCGGAGAAATATCGTTTTCAATATCCGTGATGTCGAATGGGAAGTTAATCGACGCTTTATCGCATTCACGTGTGAAAGTGGAGTTGCTTCGGGATGATCCAATGGTTTGGGTGAAGTTTACACAAGATTATGATTTTAAGCCGAAACAGCAGGTGACAATTGCTTACCGTGCAGGCGATGAGGTCAATGTAACAAGGGTATGCTCAGCTCGTGCAATAGCCCTTGGGAAAGCGGTGTTACTCCGTGGCAATTTACGCAAAAATAATAGGCTTGCAGAAACTTCAGAAAAAGCTGAGGCGCTTGCCCTTGGTGGCAAAGGACGCGATCAAGCAGGCGCTTGAACAATCTGCAAATGATATTGTCACGATGGCTAAAAGTCTTGTGCCGGTAGATAAAGGTGAGTTGCGAGATAGCATCGGCTGGACATGGGGCAGGCCGCCAAAAGGTGCAATCACTTTGGGAAAAGTTGCTGCGTCCCAAATTGCTACTGATTTAACCATTACAATTTATGCCGGTAACAGTGATGCATATTATGCACGTTGGGTTGAATTCGGCACACAAAAGATGGGTGCGCAACCTTACTTTTTCCCATCATATCGCGCCAATAAAAGGCAGAGCAGGCAGCGTCTTTCACGGGCAATAAATCAGGCCGCAAAAAAGGTTTCTGCTCAATGACTTCTCCAACATTTGAATTGCAAATCGCCCTTACATCGCGATTGAAAAGTGATGCTATTTTATCCGGATTGGTTGGTGATCGGATTTATGATCGCGTACCGGAAACGGCTGTGTTTCCATATATTTCCTATGGTCCATCAGATGAAACCGGCGCCGACGCGGATTGCATCAATGCGTTTGAAATCACCTTCCAGCTGGATTGTTGGTCTCGGGCTGTTGGGTATCAGGAAGTTCGGAAAATAGCCGATGCAGTCCGACAGGCATTAAAGGCTGACCTCAGTTTACCAATTAATGCATTGGTATTTTTTGAGCACAGACAGACACGGATTTTCCGCGATCCGGATGGTCTTACATCACACGCCGCCGTCATCTTCGAAGCGGTTGCGGAACAATATTAAACTCTCAGGAGAATATTATGGCACAAGCTACCACAATTAAGGGCGGCAAATTCCGTGTGCTCATCGGAAATGACGCGTCGCCGGTCGTCTATACTGCGCCTTGCGGTTTTACTCAGCGCTCCATTACGTTGAACAAAGGGCTTGAGGAAGTTCAGGTGCCTGATTGTGAAGACCCTGATAAGGTGGACTGGATGGGGCGTGATGCAACCAGCCTTTCCATGAGCGTAAATGGTGAAGGGGTGCTGGCTGCTGAAAGTGTCGAGACATGGTTGGATGCATTTGAAAGTCTGGACTCAGTGCCAGTGAAAATTGAATGGGAGTTCCCAGCCAAAACTGTCACATGGACAGGCGCTATGCATATCGAAAGTCTTGAAGCTGGCGCTACCAATGGTCAACGTGCCACGCTCAATGTGTCAATGCAGTCCGATGGCGAAATGAAACGTGTGGTAACACCGGCATGAGCAGGGACGCATCTGTTGAATTAACATGGGCGGATGGTACTTATACCTTCCGCCTTGGATGGGGGGAGATCGAAGCCCTGCAGGAAGCTTGCGATGCAGGGCCGTGGGTCATTCTCGAGCGTCTGGCAAACAAAACCTGTATGATTGGTGATATTTCTCACGTAATTCGGCAGGGGTTGATTGGCGGCGGAATGGTGCCGACTGAGGCAACCAAACTTGTTCAGCGCTATGTTGAAAAACGCCCTCCATCTGAAAATATGCTGCATGCGATGAGTATTCTGCAGGTTGGTTTGCACGGTTCACCGGATGAACCTGTGGGGGAGCGGCAGGCGGCAGATCAGGAGGGGAGCAGCTCGACACTCTCCCAAATGGAAAAATCAGATTTGCCGCCATCTATGGAAACGGCGCTGTATTAGGATATACACCGCAGCAAGTGCGGTGCATGTCTATGTGGCAGTTTATGGCCTCATTGGAGGGGTATATTGCTGCCAATACTCCGGAAAATGAAAAAGGCCTGACCGAAAAAGAAAAGGCCGATTTGTTTGATTGGCTGGGCGAATAGTTTGGATATTCGCAAGGTTAATTGCTTTTTGTGACAACCATTTTTCTATCAGGTTTGGAGCAGGTAATCAGTATTGATCCATCCGACAATGGGAACCGAACGATTCTTAAAATGTTAGTCTCGGCTATGTTGATTGGGGCAATACCTAGCTCAGACGCTGTTTGCCTTATTACGGATAAGCATGAATCAAAGTCTATCGAACGTGACTCACTCACCACGGCTGCTTGAACATAACTAGGCGCCGATACCAGTATCGCAGCAACGATCACTAATTTCTTCATAATATCCCCCTGCGCCGCCTTGTGCTGGCGTTTTTCTTATCAGGACATAGCATCATATGGCAACTGACCTTGAAAAACTCGTGGTTCAGCTTTCAGCTGACATCAGAAAATTTGATCGAGAAGTTGCAAAAATTAACGGTATCGCTAACCGTCAATTCCGTGCGGTTGAAAATCGTGCACGTCAGATGAACAAAAATCTTGATGCTATTTTTTCGCGCTCTGTTAACGGTCTTATGGCTCCTTTGGCCGGTATCGGTGCTGCGCTCTCTGTACAGGAAGTCGCTCGTTATGCAGATGCTTGGATAGTAGCCGGTAATAAGCTTGCAGCTGCTGGTCAAGTAGCGGGTATGCAGGCCAGATCACTCGAAGACCTCAACAAAATTGCCAATAATACCCGAAGCGGTATCTCTGAAACGGCTGATCTTTATGCCAAGCTTATGCGTTCGACAAAGGGCGTCGCACAATCTGAGATGGAAGTAGCCAGAGCCACTGAGATTGTGAACAAGGCCTTCAAGGCCGGTGGCGCGGCAGCATCTGAGCAGGCGGCAGGTATCTTGCAGTTGGGGCAGGGGCTTGGTTCCGGCATGCTGCAAGGGGATGAATTGCGGTCGGTGCGTGAGAATGCGCCAATGCTCGCACAGGCGATTGCGGATTATTTTAAAGTCAGTATCGCTGGGCTGAAAGACCTTGGTGCCGAGGGTAAGCTGACCTCGGATAAAGTTTTTAAGGCCATCCTTGCCGCCCAACCTCAGATTGAAGCTGCGTTTAATAAAACTAACTCAACAATTTCAGATGGTTTGACCAAGGTCAACAATGCGATGACCCAGTATGTCGGTGAAACCGACAAGGGGCTGGGTGCGTCTCAGCGTTTAATTGCCGGTTTGAATACGCTTGCAGATAATTTTGATAGCACCGCTGATATTGTTTTGAAGTTGGCAGCGGTGATTGCCGGCGCATTGGTTGGGCGTTCCGTTGTCGCTATGGTGCGTGGTCTTGGATTGGCGACAAGTGCAACTTTGTCTTTGATATCCGCATTGCGTACAGCATCAAGCCTCTCCGGTTTGGTTACGGCTTTCGGTGGGATCGGTGCGGCGGCAGGCCCATTGGGCATGATTATCGGGGGTACAGTTGTTGGCGCTTTGGCACTATATGCGTCTAATGCCTCTGCTGCATCTGCACAGTCACAGAGTTTTGAAAAAGAATTAATAAATCTTGGTCTGCTTGCCCCGAAGGTGGCGGATGGGATTGATAAAGCGGCCGAGTCCATCATTAAAATGGGGGATGCCAAAGCCGCTCAGAAAATCAGATCAATTGCCGATGAGTTAGAGCGGTTACAGTCAGGTGGGAAGTTCGGGAGCGTCGGCGACGAGCTGAGTTCTATAGCAGACTCTGCAAAGGGTGGCGCACTGTTTCGTCTGTTTGATGATGAGGCAGATAGAACAGCACGGGAGAAGATTGCAGAGTTAGCATACGGTTTGCAACAAATGCAGCTATCCTCAGCGCAGGTGAAGGCTCAGCTGGATGTGATCAGAACAATGCCAATTAGTGATGCTGTCAAAGGCTTTGCTGATGAACTGGATAGAAGTGCGAAGAAAATCACTGCCTTGCAGGCGCAGTCACTGTCTCTTGGGGTTATGCCAGGGCTGGATGATGCGAAAGCAGAGATAGACGATGTACTTGGACGTTTAGCCCAGCTTGAACGTATGGAGCTTATCACTGCTACGCAGCGTAAAAGCCTTGAAGATGCTTTAAAAAAACTGCGTGATACAGGTGAGGGGGCTGATGATGTACGTGCAATATTGTCTTCATTGGGAAGTCTTGGCTTCAGCACTACGCTGAACGGTCTTGATGCACTGGTAGGTAAGGTGTCCACCCTGTATATGCAGGCCTCCGCTGCACAGCGGTTGCTGGCTGGTATGAGTGATGGCGGGATATCGGAAAACTCAAAAAATGCCTATTTGCAATTCCAAAACAGGCGCAAGGCGGATGACGCTGCATTGCGTGCGGGACAGGTATTTTCGGAGGAGGCAAAGCGCCGTAATGCTTTAACGAAAGATCAGCTTTCTCTTGAGAAGGCCATTTTAGATGTCGGAAATGAACTCGCAAAAACAGGCGGGCATCTATCTGAAAGTGAGATTTCTGCGCTGGCACAGGCTAATCTTGCCGCAGATGCAAGGCGTTCTGCGGAAGGTAAAAAGCCTCGTAAAGAGCGTAAAACACCGGAGCAGGACTTCTCGGAAGATTTGCAATCCATCACGGATCGTACTGCTGCCCTGATTGCTGAGACTGAAGCGCAGCGACAGATTAATCCGCTTATTGATGACTACGGTTACGCCATTGAAAAAGCCCGTGCTGAGCAGGATTTGCTTAATGCTGCGCAAAAGGCTGGTGTAGCAATCACACCAGAGCTACGGGCGCAGATTGCTGCCACTGCTGAGCAGTTTGCGATAGCCACGCAAGAGGCTGGTAAGCTTGCAGAGGCACAGGATAAAATCCGCCAGAATGCCGAAGATATGGTCAACTTCCAGAAAGACCTGACACGCGGCATTGTTGATGGCTTCATTCAGGGCAAGAAGGCTGCTGATATTTTTGCAGATGCGCTGTCTAACATTGGCAACAGGCTACTGGATTTGGCCTTTGATGGGCTGTTTGACAGTAAGTCTGGCGGTGGCGGGTTGCTTGGTGGCTTATTGGGTGGACTGCTCGGACGCAAGGATGGCGGGCCGATACCAGCACTCGCGAATGGTGGAGCCGTACGCGGCCCCGGCGGCCCACGCGATGACAAAGTTCTTATGTGGGGTTCTAATGGCGAATTCATGATGAATGCCAAAGCCACAAAGCAATTCCGTCCCATCCTTGAGGCAATGAATAAAGGACGTATGCCAGCCTTGAAGGATGGGGGCGGGGTAGGTGCAATGCCTGCCCTAACTGCGCCCCGTATACCAATACTAAAGGCACAGGCAGGGAATAACGGCTCGACAGTTTTCAATTTCGCACCGGTAATCAATGCACCGAATGCGGATAAAGAAGGTTTGGCACGGGTTGAAGGACAGTTGGCAAAGATGAGGCAGGAACTACCTGCAATTGTCATTCAGACAGTCAGAGAGTCGCCAAGCAAATTTGTGAAGTTGAGTTGACGTGATGGCAGTCTCTTATCCTTTTAATCTACTGGATAGCTTCCCCGGATGGTCAACGGAATTCGATCTGTTTTACCGGCAGGAATATAGCCGGACAGCGGGTGGCACCACTATTGGCAAGGATTTTGGTGCACCCTTGTGGAAGGCCAGCGTCTCGACCCACTCTCTCAAGCCAAATGAATTAGATGCTTGGCGGGCTAAACTGAAAGCTCTCGAAGGGAGCTTACAGCAATTTATGGGGCGGCCATTTAGCCGGTGTTATCCTATAGCTTATCCAAACGGTACCGGTATGGGTGATGTTAGCAATGTTAAGATTGCCAGCATCAACGAAAACAATAAGGCATATCGGCTGTCCGGTTTGCCTGCTGGCTATAAAACCAGTGTGGGCGATTATCAGCAGATCGGCAACAAGCTCTATCAGGTTGTTGATGTTGACGGGCAGGATATTGAAGTCCGCCCGCATCTGGCGCCCGGCACAGCGGTCGGCAATGTGGTCGTAGTGGTAAAGCCATCTGTGCCAATGATCATTATACCGGGGTCGCTGACCACATCGGCTGAGCTGAACACAGGGCGCGGCACAATCTCGTTTCAGGCGATTGAGAGCAGATAAATATGCGTTATGTATCAGCAGCAAATCAACATGCGCTTGAACAGCGGATGTTGGTAGCGCGTGACTTTCTCTGGCTTGTTGCGCGTGACCGGCAGACCGGTGCTCCGGTGACGGAAGGTCTGTGGTCTGACGTGGGGAATATCACGGCAGATGTGGTCAATCCTGACAATGGGCTAGCAGAGACGCGGATTTGGTATGGTGCCGGTACTCTGGTTGCTATTGACGATATTCCGCTCGTTGCCAATCTCTCCGTGCAGAACGTCACAATCCGCATGTCGCAGGTGCATGAGGAAGTTGAACGGATTGTCCGTGATTATGATTGCCGTCAGGCGCGGGTAGAAGTCTATCGTGGCCTGTTCAATCCGGAAACACGTTTGATGGTCGCTCCGGCTGAGTGCCGGTTTGTTGGCTTTGTCGATAAGATTGAACTGAAAACACCGTCTGAGAATGAGGATGGTGCAGTCACTATGACCTGTGCCAGTCACACACAGGAATTTACCCGCTCCAATACTGAGACGCGAAGCCATGCCTCACAGATGCTGCGCGATCCGAACGACACCTTTTACAAGGATGCGGCCACGGTTGAAGAATGGGAAGTGTTCTGGGGTTCCGAAAAGGGCAAGGTGCCAACACAGAAGAAGCGCAAAAAGTTTTTGGGGATTTTCTGATGATCCGACATGCCATC